>JANNVW010000066.1:0-1555 GCA_031408295.1 Ferruginibacter sp. | reverse complement strand
CAAATATGAGCTTCTATTCTTTTAGGTAGCCTGTGGTATATTGGTCGTATTTTAATATCATTTTTATTTATTCTAAAAGCCTTTTCTATTATCCATAATTCTTTGTAGTTATCTACTACTTCGGCTATGGTTAAGGTAGTATTGGTGGCGTATCCTTTTAGCCCGTCCCATTTTTTATCTTCTTCTATTTTTTGCTTATTTATTTTTATAGAAGCGTTGCCTTCTATGGTTACATCTAAGAATTTTTTATAGCCTTTATTGGTAATATTATCTTTAGTAAGCTTACCTGATTTTATTTCTTTTTCTAACTTAGTAATTCCTCTTTGCCTGTTGTGTGCATCTTTTCTTGCTCTTGTATCTGAATAACCAATGATTAATCTGTCTTGCCCTTTAATTATTTCTTTGTACTCATTATTTTTTAATTGTAAAGAAAGTATTTCCTGTTTTAGTTTATCATTTTCGTTTTTTATTCTTGCTCCAATTATATAAGTGTATTTATTTGCTTTTAAATTATCAAGGTTCTTTTTGCTCATTAACCCAGAGTCTGCTATTACAATTATTTTTTCTAACTTATAGGCTCTTTTAAAATAATTAAGTATAGGAAGCATAGTATATCCTTCATATTTATTGCCTTGGAATATCTCATAGCCCAACGGATAGCCTCCTTTACTTACCAATAACCCTAATACTATTTGCGGATGCTGGTGTTTACCATCTTTGCTAAATCCAGTTTTTCGTAATTCATCTTCTTGTTCTATTTCAAAATATAAAGTTGTTACGTCATAGAAAACAATTTTAGGGCTATGCCCTAAAACACTTACAGTATGGTCATAGCTTAGTCGCTGTATCTGTCTTTTGTATTTTGTAGCAATCTTATCTAAGTATCGATAAACCGTGTCTTCATCTATATAGTATTGTTCATAGCGAGCCAAGTATTCAACTAATTTTAATTTACTTACAGGATAGTTTATTCTACCTAATACCATTTTTTTAAATAAATCATCTTCAATGGCATTAAAACCAATCTCATCAAAAATTCTCCCTAAAATTATATTAGTGCCTACTGGTTTTATAGATAAAATATTATCCATAAAATTGGAAAACAGTTGCTCAGTATTGTCAAAATCTAACTCCGCTCCAGATTGATTATTTATCCAAACTTTAGCTTGTAGAAGAAGGGTAGAAATTTCTGTATCATCAAAACTACTACCTACACTATGTAGCAATACATTTTTTCCTCTTTGCTTTTGTAATACCTGAACACTTACACTACCACTGTTATTTTTTTTTTTTCTGATAAACATAAGGCTAAGGTAAAAAATGCTTGGGTCACCCAAAACAAAAAAAATAAAAATTGATTACCAAATACTTATGAAGCAAAATTGAAAAATTTTAGAAAAGTGCGGAAAACAGGTGAGTTTAGAAGAATGTATGGAGTACATACAAGGCGATGAGTGTATTGAGGTAACCCCAAAAAGCATTCGTCTTCGTAAAACAATTTTAGATGAAGATGCACGTAAGCGTGTAAGCAAAAGCATGAACGCAGAGTTGGCAT
>JANNVW010000065.1:0-9792 GCA_031408295.1 Ferruginibacter sp. | reverse complement strand
ACCTGCCGTTGTTTGGCTCACATAATATGCTGTAGTGCCTATTGTTGCTGTGCTTGGTATGGGTGCTGTGGTATTGCCTGTGCCTCCTGTATTTGTTGTGTACCATAGCAAATTTGTACCTGTGGCGGTGAGTGCTGTGGCTGTTGCGCCTTGGCAATAAACGATGGGGGTGGTTACTATTGGGGTTGTTGATGCTGGTATTATAAAATTACCAATAATTTGTGCTCCGCTACATGCTGCATTTATGGTGGCTATAATTTTATAATTTGTTTGGGGTAGTAAACTTGTAAAAATACCTGTGGTATTGGTGGCTATTTGTGTAGTACCTATAAATAAAGTGTACGTAACTACGGAGCCAGAAGGAGGGGTAGGTACTAGGTTAGCTGTAGCGCTTGCTGTTAGGCAGTTGGGTACAATGTTTACAATAAAATTAGTATTGCTAGTAGCACATATACCTGACAAATCGAAAGATGCTACAAATCCATCTCCACTTGCATACAACAATTTATCTGCTTCGTTGTAGGCTAGGTCATATACCGATTTTGTGGCATAGCCTGCTATGGTTATATCTGTGGGGGCATCATTAAAAGTAGTGCCATCAAAATTATATACTTTTATTGTGCCATTTACATTGCCTACATACACATTGTTGCATGCATCTGCGTATATACCTCCCGTCATTTTTGCGGTATTGGTAGTTATTAGTGGTGTGCCTACTGTTGCTCCTGTAGCTTTGTTAAAGGCTTTTAGGTTTTTACCATCCCAGTAAAATAAATAAGTGGGGTTGATCGCAAAGATGTTGGCGGAGTTATCGGTTAATCCTTGAGAACTAGGAGCCAAATATGGTCTATTTTTTAACTCATCCATTGTTAAAAAGCCTGAGGGAATGTTCCACACAATTGAAGAGGCTGAATAAGGAGAAACATTGTTGTAAATTTTGTTAAAAAGAAATGAACTTGTATTATTTGCTGCTGATGCATAAATAGTAAACATATTATTGTTTACTGGATCAATTAAAACATCCGCAATATCCTGCCCAGCAGTTGTAAGACCAGTCAAGTTTATAGAATTAAGCAGATTAGATGGAGGTGAAATTCTCCCAAGATTAATATTTGAGTTGGTTCCTCCGCCAGCAATCAGTATTTCTGGATTTCCATTGTTACAATTCCAAATCATTTTCCAATTTTCTTGAAAGCTTCCATTAGCATTAGTAATATAGTTGTCAAACAATCCATTAGCATTTAACCGTAGCACTCTAAATCCATCAATTTGATAACCCTGACCAAGGTAAATATTTCCATTAGGTTTCTCCACTACCCAGCCGCCAAAAAAACCTCCAAAAGTCCAAATAGGCGTAGTTAATACTCCATTAAATGTCCATTGCAAAACACCAGCCGCATTGTATTTTGCTAAGCGATTAGTACTAGAAAAATCGCTCACTCCTCCTCCCCCCGTTACATACACATTGCCTGCATAATCAAAATCTATATCTTTTGCTTTGCCTGCATTTACGCCATCTAATGTGCTAGTGCTGCTTATAAAGGGGTCTATTATTATGGGCTTGGTATTATCGTAGCCATTGGGGAGTGTAAAGGTTACTTCGTTGTTGGTAATTTGGTAACTGGCTATTGGTTGATTAGTTGATTGGCTGATTGGTTGATTTGGGTAGTACGATATGGGGGTACTTTCTTTTATGCCCTCTATATCTGATTGGATAAGTAAGTTGCCTTGCTTGTCTTTCTCTATCGTTTTCACATCCCCACCATATTGCATCTTTATTTGGTTGATGTCTGCACCTGCGGCTATTTCAAAACTATACTCAAAACCTATTTTACTGTTGTTTGTAAAACTATACACAAGGTCTATTCCGTTGTACAGGTTTTTGTAAGTTATTTTTTTATAGCCATATGCTTTTTCTTCTATCAATCCATACGTGTGGTAGTCGTAGGTTTTTTCTTCTTGTATAATTTGCACATTTTCATTTGCGCCTATCCACTCCATGGTAATGGCTCGGTCGGTTACTGTTTTTTTATGTTCTATTTCTTCTTCGGGTATGCCTTGCTTTTCTAATTTTTCTTCTTCCTCTTTCGATATACTTTCTACTTTTCTTTGTAAAACAATAAATCCTTTTTTGGTAAATAGTATAGGCATACTGTGTCCTTCAAAACCATATAATATGTTACTCATGTTTTCTTGCCCCTTGTAGGTAGTGCCGTATTGGTCTATGTTTTCTATGAAAGAAGCGGCTGCATTAAAAGTTTGGGTGCTGCTGGCGGTAAATTGTGCATTTGCAAAAATACAGCTACACAAAAGAATTGTAGCAAAGAAGAATTTTACTAATAATGAACGATGATAATGCCTTTGTAGAAATGGATTCACAAATATTTAATTTTTATAAAAATACTGATAAAATTGATATTAGACATCTAACATAATTCGACTTTTTTATTTACCCCTCCCTTTAATTCCCTCTCCGAAGGAGAAGGATAGGTGAACTATGTTAGAGGTCTTTCGAATCAGAATGATTTTCAATATCACAGATTGGCATTTCCGATTTCAGTTAGAACACTTTTAAAATATAGATTCAATCGTTAACACTAAAGAATTGATTATAATAAAAGCAGGTAAATATTAAAGTATCCTGTTCATAATTCAACGAGATTCTACTCTTATCAATAAACAGTTTGTAATTGTTTTTATTGAGTTTGTTCTTATACACCCCTTTTACTTCAAGTGGCTTATCTACAATTTTTAATTGTTGGTATATTTTACGAAATTCATTTTGAAACTCAATGCTGCATTTTTCTAACTGTTCAATAAAAAGAATTTCTAATTTAACTACCATTTCATTCTTTTTTCAAATTCATCAGCACTTATGGCTTTACCAGTTAAATTTTTTTCAATTAAGATATTTTCATAGAAATCATTTAAATAATTTTCTACATCTTCATTCATAATAATATGTAGTAAATTTTCAACATCGTTCACACTCCAAGATTTACGAAGTTTTTTTACAGATAAATATTGAGGCTTTATTTTTAGTTTCTTAGCTATATACTCATTTTTATAACCACTCACATCTATAATCTGGGGTATGTTTTCCACCAATTGTTTGTAGTTATTAACCAAAGCTATTGACATAATTATATATTTTACTAAATATTTTTGTTCATATTAATTATACAAATATAAGCAATTTATATATCATTTGTTAAATTTTGTAGGCTTTTTCAATATAGTTGTTACTTAAAAACTTGTCGGCATTCTCCTACAATTACTCTATGGCTTTGAACTTTCAACCTTGAACCTTCAACTACTTCACCCCACCTCCGCCAGCTTATTAAACACCGCATCCATTTCATTATCCATATACGATTGCACAAGGTTTACATATCGGTAAAAAGATTTACTATCGTTGCTATGACCGCTTATTTGTTTTACCACATGCTCCTTCATGCCTAGCATAAGCATGGTTGTAATAGCAGTGCGCCGCATAATATGGCTCGATACCAAATCGCAGAATCGGTATTTTTTATTGCTGCGGGTAAACACGGCCTCCACCGCCACGCCACGCTTGGTTCGTAGCTTGCCCACTTCGCCAGTCCACTCGGCTGCTTCGGCTATTAATTTTAGGTGGTCGTTAAATCTTGTACGAGGTATTGGTGGAAAAATAGTTTTTCTACCCCTGGCAGTTTCTTTAAAGTGTTTTACAATAGCCATGGCATACTCGGGGAGTTTTATGCGGACAACTGTACCTGTTTTAATGGTTTTTACAGGCAAGTAAAAAGCATCTGCCCGCTGCTCTATATCTGTAAATTTTATGGCAAACAAATCAGATACCCTTAGCGCAACTGTGCAGCCAAATACAAAAATATTTTTTGTTTTTAATAACGAAGGGGTTAGCTTTTCGTTAAACGCCGCATCGTTTATAAGAAACTGCAACTGCTCTGGTAGCAATGTAATAATGGGTACTTCTTCTTTGCATACATGAAAGCTTTTGTAAAAATCGCCGGTGCTTATGCCCAGCTCTTTATTGAGGTAGTTAAAAAATATGCGTATTACTTTTATAACAGTGCCTACATAATTATCAAAACAATTTTTTTTGCTGTAGAGGTAATTTGTAAACTCGTGGTAAAATTTTTTCCAATATTTACGCTCTGCTAAAAAAATACGTTTGTTGGCACTTGCAAATACTTTTATGCGTAGCGCTATCTCAAATTTGGCTTCGTACTCTTTTAAGTAATGTATAACATACTCGTAGTTTTGTATGGTTTGCACTTTTACCCTAGTGCCATCGGCTTTAAGCCTGCGCCCCTTGTAACTGTCTTTTATAAATTTTTCAAATAGCGGTAAAAGTAGGTGCTCTTTTGCAGTCATATTTTAGGGCAGTTTTTTTGAGAAAAAATGGGCGTTTTTGGTAATAAAATACTAATTTACGAAATATTAGTTCTTTGAGACACAATATAGTGTTTGGTTTGGTAGGAATGACTATTATCCCTTCGGTATGACAATGCCCGGAAGGAAATTTACACTGGGTGAGTATAGGTATGGGTTTAATGGGAAGGAGATGGAGGATGAAATAACAATTGGAGATTTAGATTTTGGAGCAAGAATTTATGATTCAAGAATAGGTAGATGGTTAAGTGTTGACCCGTTACAATCTAAATATTCATTTTTAACTCCGTATCATTTTGCAGGAAATAATCCTACTGCTTCTATTGATAGGGGAGGTCTAGATACAATTAGATTTGTTACAACTGTCATTATACATGAACCTTATTCAGGTCTAGGTGGAATGAAATTTGGGGGTGCTGCTTATACAAGTGCACAAGTCAAAATTATTCCAGCTCCTGGTGCTGATATTTTTTATGTTGATGTAACCACCCAAAAAAATAGTGCTCATGGGCAATCTTCATCAACTACAAAAACAACAGAGTTTTTCCCAAATGCTAGACTAGGAGACAAAGGGGGAGTTCTTGGAGGAAGTTCTAATATTACCAAATCAGGAGTATGGTGGCAAAGTGGAGATCTTGATGTAATTTCTCTTTCACGAATTTCATCCGATGACTTAGTTACTTATTTGGAAAAGCATGATCCTAATTCTTACGGAGGTATTCATTATAACAAATTGGGTATTCGCTTACAGAGCACTTTACAAACTACAGGACAGGTATTAATGTTGATGGATGGGGTGTTTACGGGGTTATCGGCATTAACGTCTGCAAAATCTGTTTGGTCATTAGTTTCTGTAAAAAGAGGTTTGGAAATTGAGAGACTAGCAGGAGGTAACTTACCTAAAAATTTCCCTGTAATTGATAAGTGGGTAAATAACACAGTTACTAGCATTAAGAGTGTAGATTTAACAGCTGCAAGTTATCAAGAACCATCAAAACTTAGGAGTCTCATAAATGGGTATGCTAATAAGTTGGCTGAATTCAACGGGAAGAACTTTTCAGGTGTAAACGTGCCAGTAAATCCACAAACTTTAAAAACATTAGAAGTGTTTTATCAGCCAGGAGTAGGTACCCAAGCGCAGCTAAATCTTTTTAGTGAGCTTCAAGGGACTACTTCTGGTGGTGTAAAATTAATTTTTACTGCTATAAAATAAATCATTTTGAAAAAAGCCGTTGTTTATAAAACTAAAGATTCTTTCGTATTTCATTCAGAGGCAAAAACAAAGACAGGGATATATATAGCATCCAGTTGTATATTCAGATTATTATTTTTAGATAGTAACGACGAAGAAATATTCAAATGTATGAATAGTGTTTTAAATGATTATAAAGAAAATGTAAAGCATCCTGAAGATTGGAATTTATTTTTCAAACAGTATAGAAGTTTACTTAATTCTGTTGGACTAAAAAACAACTTCGATAAGAAGGGATCTAAATTATGCAATGTTAGTTTAGAAGAAAATGGCATTTTAACTTTTATGCCAACCCAATTTGAGAAAGAAACAAATTCATTTAATCATATTTTGAATAATAATATAACTGTATCCATTGAAGAAAATATTTCTTCTATTATAAAAAACCTAAATAAAACTTTTGATTTATGTTGCTAATACGTTTGCCGCTGTTGGTGCACCTACTGGCGCAGAGATGCGGTTACTACCGCAGAAATGAGGCGAGGGTTATGTGAGTAGAGCTTTCTGTGGGGCAAAGTATTAGAGTCTATAATAACCACATATACTTCTACATCAAATTATTATCGGATCTAAAAGCATTATATCTAACAAGCCTTTCCCTCCGACATAGTCAATAGCACTGCTATACTTCCAATCTGTTGTGCGCCGCACAAAGCCTGCTTCTACTGGGTTGTAATGAGTGTAGTCTAATTTTTGCCAAGCTATTTTTGGAGTAGCCAATTCTATAGGGTGGTTTTCGGGTTGCCACAATTGAAACTTGGCTTCGTTGCTTGTTTTCTTTGCGGCTCTTTCCATCATCCATAGCATCCACTCTTTTCTACTTTCTGTTTTATTATTTGCAATGGCTTTGTGCAGTTCTTCTGATGTATGCCTTTTTAAATCTCTCATAATATTGCTCAACGCATTACCGCTTGAACCTATAATTAAATGTACATGGCTCGTCATTAAACACCAACCATACACTTCTAAATCTTTTGTAGCTTTGCAATGTTTTATGCTGTCTATTAAAACATTTCTATAAACTTCTCTTACAAATAAATCTATCCAGTTAGATACCGCAAAACTTACAAAATATAATTTGCTGTTGTCTATAAATTTATACTTTTTGCTCATGAGTAAATTTACATTTTTTTAATAACCTTTTACTATTGTATTATTTTTGATAGGCAAGGTTTTAATTTCTATTATGGCAGTGCTTGTACAACTGCACAGATACCCCACCGCACTTAGCTCTGCTGCATATCTGCGCAAGGTTCGCATCTCTGCGCCAAACGATGCCACCGCACTTTGCCCTGCTGCATTTCTGCGCTAGGGCGTAGCAAGGTTCGCATCTCTGCGCCAAACGGTGCTAGTTTTTGCTAGTTTTTAACCTGCGCCAGTAGGGGGCCAGTAGGTTAACGACCACTGTACTCAAAAGAAACATCCTTATACTCATTTATTCCATTTGAGTTATACTTTTTTATATAGAGTTTTTCTGAATTTTCGTATTTAAAAATTGAATCCCCAATTTCCAAATCCACAGCCACACGTTTGTTTTTTTTGAATCGAATTTGAAAGCTGGAAATTTCGTCTAATAAATCTATAGCATAAAACCCTTTTTTACCTTTAGTAATTGAGGTAACTCTTCCATTAAATTCTGAATCAAATGTTTTTCCTTGAAAATAAAATTGTCTAATGATTAAAAAACCAAATAAAGAAAAAATAAAAAAAATAAAAAAAATTCTCATAAATCATTGATTAAAATTAAAAAAGTCACTAGGATGCCAAGCAGGCGTTGTATTAGTTCCAGAAACATTTCCTGAAGCTCCTACCCCGGGAATAGGAGCTTTTTTGTGCGGTTGCGTATCTGTGCATAGCACAAAGCTCAATTACAACTTACCGCACAGAAACCCCGCCGCACCTAGCTCTGCTGCATTTCTGCGCTAGTTTTTAACATGCGCCAGTAGGGGAAGGTTAAAGCATCTATTAAAGATGCTGAACTACTACAACAATTTAAAGCCGTTGAACAATTTACCGATGATGATAAAACCGTAGTGAAAAAATTAATTGATGCCTTTATTGTAAAGAAACAATTGCAACTGATGGCTTCATAAAAATAACCACTACACTTTTTTAAAATGCAACGGCTCTTACTATTTTTTATTTATTACTCTTTTACAACTTGCCTCACAGAAAGCCTACACACAAAACCCTTGCATCACTTCTGCGGTAGGTCGTACCTGCGCTAGGGGTTAGGGGTCGTACCTGCACTAGAGGTTTTTTAATAACTTTTTTAAATAATTATTTTGATTGGAAATTTCCTGCCATTTATTTGGCGATTCTATATAGTTATTAATTTCATTTACAAATAACTCTTTTTTGCTCCAACTAGGAATATTCCTTCTATCAATGTGAGCAAAATTATATTCAAAGAGAGTCTCAGTTTTGTTTGTTGTTAATAAATCAATAAATATATGGTCATCGTAATTTTTTATTAAATTTCCTTTGATAATACAAATCCTATTTGAAGGTTTTATTTTGTTTAAAAAAGTATTGGCAAAATTAATTGCTATATTACTGTCTTCTTTTTTTGATAGACATGATGTATGAAACGACTTATCATTAAAGTAAAAAATGGGTTCTTTTACATTTATTACAAAAGACGGAAATGAATAATGCTCTTCGGTATTTTTTATAACTAAATTACAAATTGAACAAACTGATTTATCAAAGATTAAAATACTCATACTCTAAATTATTTTATTGGCTTAACTACTGTAGTTTCCCCTCCATGTAAAACGTATTGTTTTGTTTGACCCAAAAGTTTAGTTGCTTCAAAATCTGCAGAGCTAGGTGGAGCAGAAGTAGGGTGTGTATGACCAAAAAGCTTTTGAATTTGTCCTTCTTGAAATGAAATTCCACCTGGTCCACCACTAACTAATGCTCTTTCCCCATTTGCTAGCTTTACTAGAGCATGTTCATTCCCTGTTGTCCATGTCAATGCCTTTCCTTCGTTAATTATATCATCTAATTTTTCCCCTTTTTTTATAATCCTTACCAATTGCATTTGTGAAACTGCTCCACCTTCAGAACTTGCCACACAAAAAGATGTAACACTTCCCCCTTTTAGAAATAATCCAACACCCATTCTCACAACCATCAGACAATTAGCAATTGTTTCTGAATAGCTAGACACAGTACCCCAAAATTTAAAGTTTGCTCTATTAGGAAAAAAAATATTTTTATAATTTTTTCCATTTTCAGACCATTTTACCCTTGGGTCTTTTAGTCTCTTATCTAAATATTCTTTAAATGCAGAAAACTGGTCATAGTATTTGGATAAAGTATGCACATCTCTATCATCTCTTTCATAGAGACCTAGAGAAAATGGCATTGTCGTTGTAGTTAGCCCTGACCTACTGTCTAAATCAAATGGAAAAAACTCAGTTTTTTTATCACTATAACTATTACCGCCAAAAGCAGGGTCAATTACTATACTTGAGCGATGGTGATAAAATTTATCCGGGCCATTTGTTTTTTCAATTTCAACTACTGCAATTGTTTGTCTCAAAGAAACAGTTCTTGCATTCACACCAATTCCGTAAGTCTTTACTGTAGTGGTTGTAATAAAATAAAAATGTATATCATCTTTGCCATCGGGGTCAATTCTATTAGTTGGAGAATTGCTAACAAAATTATACGGACTAATCCAAGGTTTATCCTTTGCATCCACGGCAAACCATCTTCCTAATCTTGTATCATTCACTCTTGCACCATAATCGTAACTATTCCCTTCTCCCGATATTTCATTCAATTTCTCCTTCCCATTAAACCCATACCTATACTCACCCAGTGTAAATTTCCTTCCGGGCATTGTCATACCGAAGGGATAATAGTCAACTGCGGTAATTACATCCGCTTTGTAGTACGCACCAACAATAGTGTTGGGCACACAGTTTCTATCTATAGTAGGGTCACAAAATATTGGTACAGCGAGTTTCTTATCACTCACGGTCACCAACACGTTCCCTAAATGATTACTCAACTCAAAGAAAAATTGCGATTTTCCAAAAATTTCCCTGCACCTTATTTTCAAAAAAACATCAAAGAACTTTTTTCGCTGTCACTTATTTAATGCAATATAATAAAATTTCTTGTAAGCACAT
>JANNVW010000064.1:0-4472 GCA_031408295.1 Ferruginibacter sp. | reverse complement strand
TTTTATTTTTGTAAAAATAGCTACGCTGCTGTATCCTTTTTTTTGTGCGCTAAACCAGTGGTGGTGAAACCCTAAGTCTTCCAACTCTTTCACATCAATATCTGTAAACGCTGCTTTTGTTTCTTGAATGCAAATAACGTCTGCAGGGTTGGTTTTTAGCCAATCTATAAAACCTTTTTTTATAGCTGCACGTATGCCGTTTAGGTTGTAGGAGATGATGCGCATGGTATTATTTTATTTTTCAAAAAAAGGTGTGAGAAATTCTTTTAATGTATTGAGATATTCATGTTTTAAATCCCAGTGTTCGGCATTTCGATAATTTCGATTCTTTTCTTGAATCAAATCATACTTATCATTTTTCTTATTTTTTGATGGAAGCAAAGCATCTAAATATGCAAATACTTTCGATTTAATTACAGGTACTTCATGCCCTTTTATACATTCCTCATATTTATCAAAGCAAGCGAGAATATCTTTTTTAGTAGCTATTTCACAAAGAATGTTTTCCAAAGCTCCGTTATGAGCATCATTTGGAAATAAAAATAATTTTATTGGAGTATTATACTTTTGAAAATCTTCAACAACTTCTTTTCTTCTTGATTCAATATTTACATCAGCATCTAGAATTAAGATGTTTGTTTTACCATCTTCAGTATTTTGTTTAATGGAAGCGTTCAAATTTCCTCCAGCTTTATAGCCAGCCCAACTTCCTAAACTATCAAAATTCTCATCTTCTAGTTTAATTTTAAAAACTTCCTCAATATAATCTTTAAGAAATTTAATATCAGCTTTACTCTCCGTAAATATTCTAAACTTTTGCATAGATTATCTAATTTCGCTTTCAGCCATTATCGAATTTTCAAACTCTGCAAACCGCATAGTAAAAGCCTTTATGCCATTTTTAGTTTCTGCTAGGCGAATTATTCTACCTTCATCTTGCATACCTGTTTCTTCAAGTGCTTTAGTAAAATTTTCTATACATTCTTTGGAGTGGGTGGTGGCAAAGATTTGTTTTTTTTCTTCATTCGCTACTTCTAACAATGACTTAATGAAGTATTTTAAATGGCTATGATGAATACCAGCATCTATTTCATCTATCATTAATCTTGAATAATGATTATTTGTGAATAACGACATAGCTATTCTAAATAATTTTTGTGCTCCATCACCGTAAGTTGCAAGTGGTGAAAGTGTATTTTTTTTATTTTCAGCTAACAGTAAAACAGGCACATTAGCAAGACCAGCATTAACTTCAATATTTTTTATTTGAGGGATTAAATATGATAAAGCGTTTAAAAGCCTTTCTTTTTTATCTACAAAAAGTTGAATATTATTTGAATACTGAGTGGTTAATTCATGCTGATAGAAAGCGCCCATAGGTATATATGGAACATTTATATTGTAAGCTTTACCTTCATACTCATTGTTTCTAATTGATAAAACTATACTACCTATAAGACCTTTACCGTTTCCGTCAATTAAAAAAGTAGAATCATTATTAGCTTTCAAACCAAAAAATTCTAGTGGTTCGGTATTATACCCTAAATGGAAATGAAATTGCTTGAGAGAAGCATTCTGATTATTAGAAAAATATAAATTTATAAATGGTTCGCTTAAATTAGTAAATTTTCTAATACTAAAATTTATTGAACCTAAAGCCTCTATAAATTTATTATAATCAATATTCGCTAATAACGCCTCCAACAAACTTGTCTTCCCCACATTATTATCCCCAATAATTAAATTAAACTGTCCTAAATCTTCTAGCTTTAAATTATCGAATTTTTTAAATCCGCTAACTTCAAAAGATTTTAAATGATTATCTTCCATAAAACAAATTATTAAGTATAAAAATACTCAAAATTATCTTATTGATAATATTTTTATCTTATTGATAATATTACCATTATTCCAATATCGGCCTCAACCATCTTTCCATTTCGTCTTTACTCATTTTTTTACGTGCCATATAATCATCAAATTGGTCTTTCTCTATTTTACCCACACCAAAATATTTACTTTGTGGGTGCGCAATATACCAACCACAAACAGAAGATGCAGGGTACATGGCCAACGACTCTGTTAAATGGATACCTGTAGCATCTTCGCCGCCAAGCAGTTCAAATAATTTATATTTTTCGGTATGGTCTGGGCAAGCAGGGTAGCCAGGTGCAGGGCGTATTCCGCTATATTCTTCCTTTATTAGTTGCTCGTTTGTAAGCTGCTCGTCTTTTTCATAACCCCAATATTCTGTTCTTGTTTTTTTGTGCAATACTTCTGCAAATGCTTCTGCAAAACGGTCTGCTAATGCTTGTAAAATTATTTTGTTATAATCATCTTGTGCATCATCAAATTTTTTGATGTGTTTTTCAATTCCCTCAATAGTTACAGAGAACGCACCCATAAAGTCCTTACCCACTTCTTTCGGCTTTACAAAGTCAGATAATGAAAGATTCGGCTGCCCCTCAGCTTTCTTTATTTGCTGTCTCAAAAATTGCAACTCAATATTTTCATTTATCAAAACTGTGTCCGCATCCGTTCTCTCCGCTTCCCAAAAACCAATCACACCCTTTGCATTCAACCATTTCTCCTCTATAATTTGTTTCAATAAAACTTTGGCATCGTTGTATAATTCAGTAGCTTGTTTGCCTACTACTTCGTCTGTTAATATTTGTGGAAACTTACCATGCAACTCCCATGCAATAAAAAATGGTTGCCAATCTATGTACTCCGCTATTTCCGCTAAATCATAGGTGTTGAAAATTTTTGTACCTGTAAACGTTGGCTGCACAGGTGTATAATTTTCCCAATCTATTTTTGCGCCATTGTTTTTTGCATCAGCATATTTTTGATATTGCTTAGCAGTACGTTTGTTTGCAAAATCTGTTTTAAGCGTTTCGTATTCTGTTTTTATATTGCCTAAAAAATCTATTTTAGTTTCTTTATTAAGCAAGCTACCCGCTACGGTTACGCTACGGCTCGCATCTAACACATGCACTACGCCATGCTCATACTCAGGTGCAATCTTCACTGCCGTATGCATACGACTCGTAGTAGCACCACCAATCAATAATGGGATATCCATTTTCAATCTCGTCATTTCTTTTCCAATGTGCACCATTTCGTCAAGTGATGGCGTTATTAATCCGCTCAAACCAATAATATCTACATTGTGTTTTTTTGCTTCGCTCAATATTTTATCTGCTGATACCATCACACCCAAATCAATAATATCATACCCATTACAACCCAACACCACTCCTACAATATTTTTTCCAATATCATGTACATCGCCTTTTACGGTGGCCAATAATATTTTTGCAGCACCAGCCGTTTCTTCATTCACTGTACCTGCTGCTAGATGCGCATTTTTTCTATCTTCTTTTTCTTGCTCTATAAATGGTGTAAGAACCGCCACAGCTTTCTTCATTACCCTGGCACTTTTTACCACCTGTGGCAAAAACATTTTTCCTGCACCAAATAAATCACCCACTATATTCATACCATCCATCAGCGGCCCTTCTATCACTTCAAGCGGACGAGGATATTTCAACCTCGCTTCTTCAGTATCTGCATCAATATAATCTGTAATGCCATTTACAAGCGAATGCGCCAATCTTTTTTCTACAGCTTCATCTCTCCACTTTTCATCTTTTACAATTTCTTTTCCTTTGGCTTTTACGGTTTCTGCAAAATTTATTAAAGCCTCGGTCGCTTCGTTGTTGTCATTGTTTTTATTGAGCAATACATCTTCGCACAATTGTTTTAGTGTAGGTTCTATATCATCGTAAATAACCAACTGCCCTGCGTTTACAATACCCATATCCATACCCGCTTGTATAGCATGATACAAAAACACACTGTGTATTGCCTCACGTACATGGTCGTTTCCTCTAAACGAAAACGATACATTACTCACACCACCACTCACTTTCACCAATGGCATCAATCTTTTTATTTCCCTTGTGCCTTCTATAAAATCAACTGCATAATTATTGTGCTCTTCAATACCCGTAGCTACTGCAAAAATATTTGGGTCAAAAATGATTTCTTGTGGCGCATAGCCTACTTGTTCGGTCAAAATTTTATACGCCCTGTGGCAAATTTCTACTTTGCGTTCTTTGGTATCTGCTTGTCCTTTCTCATCAAAAGCCATTACAATGATAGCCGCACCATAACTCTTACAAATAAAAGCCTGCTCTATAAATTTCGCTTCTCCTTCCTTCATCGAAATAGAATTCACAATACATTTTCCTTGCACACATTTTAGTCCCGCTTCTATAATGTCAAATTTAGAAGAGTCAATCATTATCGGAATTTTTGCAATATCCGGCTCTGCTTGCACAAGGTTTAAAAACGTACGCATGGCTTCCACGCCTTCCAGCATGGCATCATCCATATTAATGTCAATAATTTGTGCGCCGCCTTCTACTTGTTGGCGTGCCACCGAAAGCGCTTCTTCATACAAACCA
>JANNVW010000063.1:0-2630 GCA_031408295.1 Ferruginibacter sp. | reverse complement strand
AGACGTTTTTTTATCGAATTTGTACATAAATTTTGCTTGCCCTGCCCATCCAAATGGAGCAATTGGAATGCCTGTATTAAAACCTACTACACCCGGAAAACATTCTGGAATAAACATTGGATACCAAGTTTGGCCAAGTGTTAGCGCAGATTTTTCCCAATCTAATTTTACATAACCATGTCTTAATCTAAACAAACCTATGTTTACATCTGCCTGCCCAAAAAAATCTCCTTCAATAACTGCTGATGTTTTTGCTTTAAATGCGTCGGGCCCTGTAGCTCTAACACCTAGCCTTGTGAGTATTCCTAAAATATTTAATTGCGATTTTTTATTATAGTCCGACCCATCACTTTGCATATCTACATCTTTAGGATAAAGATTTAACTGACCTTCTCTTACAAATACATTTTGACGGCTGTCGTAAAACATATCATTTCTTACAAAGCCATACAGCGTAGTACCAATAGCAGGTGCAGGAGCAGCAGGTTTTTTTTCTTGAGCAAAAATTGTTGTTGAATTAAGTGCAAGCAAAACAACAATGGCAATCGTTTTTTTTATCATGTGGTTTATATTTGGGTTAAAAACATAAACCAATTTTCAAAATTATTTTCTCAAAATGACAATGCAAACTATATCACTGCTAATGGTATATTTTTTATAAACTGTTTTTTCTAAATCGCTCCCACTTTATTACCATAAATTTATCGCCTAATTCTGTGATGATGCAACCTGCACTTTTTAATGAATTTTTATCGCCTAAAAAATCGAGCAATTCCGCATGGGTAAGCACTTTGTAG
This sequence comes from Ferruginibacter sp., assembly GCA_031408295.1. Lineage (GTDB taxonomy): Bacteria > Bacteroidota > Bacteroidia > Chitinophagales > Chitinophagaceae > Ferruginibacter. Next base: position 1,833 of record JANNVW010000063.1, on the reverse strand, counting down.
GTAGGATGGTAGTCGTTGTTTTCGGGCATTTTAATACCATACTTTTTTACCCAATTCATAACCGTTACATGGCTTATGCCAAGTATGCGCTCTATTTCTCTATACGTAACACCTTCTATGTAGAGCTGTAATGCCTTAATTACATAATATGGGTCTATTTGTTTGCCTTCTTTTAAAACGGTAAATGAATAGTTGCAGTTTTTGCATCTATACCGCTGTCTTCCTTTAACAACGCCACTTTTAATCAATACTTCGCTTTGACATTTAGGACATGCAATCTGTTTCATTTTTTAAAATTAATGCATCAGCTATACACAATTAGCAAAACTATACTAAATTAGCAACATTTATATTTATTACAATTGTTTAGTTCTTAATTTTAGCAAATCAAAAAATGGAGAAACGTATTTTATTTTTTGTTGAAATGAAGAAGAAATATTTTATCAATCGTTTGTTTGGGGGGAATTGTTTTGAATTTGGTAATTTAGTGTTGGAGGATTGGGTTTTATTTTTGGAGTGATAGTTTTGAATTGCGAATACGGTGTATTCGTAATTGCGAATGCAGTGCGTTCGCAATTGTGTCCGCAGTGCGGACACAATTGTATTTAACTAAAAATCAAGTCGTTTTAACTTTTGCTTATTAAAAAATAATTTTATAATGCTCGTTAATCAATCAATAATACCTGATATAAAAAATATTATCGCTGCTGCAAAAGACAAGGCAATAAGAGCAGTAGATAATGAGCGAACTATTATGTATTGGAATATTGGTAAGCGAATATTTGAAGAAGAACAACAAGGGAAAGATAGAGCCGAATATGGCACTTATCTCATAAAATACCTTTCTGAGCAATTGCAGCCTGAATATGGAAGTGGGTATTCTTCCCGCCAACTAAATTGGTACAGGCAGTTTTACCGAACATTTCCAATTGTGTCCGCACTGCGGACACAATTGAGTTGGACTCAATACAAATCTTTATTAAGCATTGATAATCAAGATAAAATTGAGTTTTATGTTGCGGAAACAGTTAAAAATAATTGGACATCTAGGCAACTAGAACGCCAAATTTACAGTAGCCTATATGAACGACTTTTACTCAGTAACGATAAAGAATCTGTATTAGCAGTCGCTAAAAATGAAAAACTCCCTTCCGAAGCTAAAGAGATTATTAAAGACCCAATGAATTTAGAATTTTTAGGGCTAAAAAGAGAATCTTCTTATTACGAAAAAGATTTAGAACAAGCCATTATTACTCACCTGCAAGATTTTTTATTAGAGCTTGGCAATGGTTTTTCTTTTGTAGCAAGGCAAAAAAGAATACATATAGACGGCGATGATTTTTCTGTAGATTTAGTTTTTTACAATCGCTTATTAAAATGCTTTGTGATTATAGAAATAAAAATAGATAAACTTACGCACCAAGATATTGGGCAATTGCAGATGTATGTAAATTACTACGACCGAGTAGAAAAATTAGAAACAGAAAATGCAACCATTGGTATTTTATTGTGTGCTATGAAAAATGATGGCGTAGTAAAATTTACATTACCCGAAAATGAGAAAAATATTATTGCTAGTCAATACAATTTATATTTACCAAGTGAGCAACAATTATTAGAAGAGATAAATAAAGAGTTGGAAAATTTTGAAGAAAAAATGGGCCCCTCTATCTCCCCCGAAGGGGGAAGAAACGATGAAGATTATGCAATAGATTAAAAAATATAAAATACTTTTTAATCTATTGCACAATAAAAGATGAAAAATGATTTACTGTTGAATGGAGCGTCGCCAATGAAGTTCAATCAAGGCACTTCAGCTCGTAAACAAAAAAA
>JANNVW010000062.1:0-3529 GCA_031408295.1 Ferruginibacter sp. | reverse complement strand
GGATAAGTAATAACCTAAATGCAAAGCCTGCAAACTCTAGTATAGCATGCAATGCAATAAAAGTAGAGGGTAATAGTGCTACCGCATTAACCAATATTATTTTACTAAACAATAATGTAGAAAATTGTGCTACAGGCTGGGGCGAATCTGTTACCGTAACAGGTAATGTAAATGGTTTTACCATACAAGGAAATTTTGTTTTTGATATTGCAAATATTGGAATTGATGTGGCGGGTAATTATACAAATACTGGTGCTCCAAGTGCAGTAAACCAAGCTCGCAATGGAACAATAATAGGTAACGAAGTATATGATTGTATGAGTAGAATTGCAAATAGTTCTGGTATTTATTTAGATGGGGCTATAAATTGTGTTGTAGAAAAAAATGAAGTGTATAACTGCGGTGTTGGTATATCTGTAGGGGGTGAGCAGCCAATTGGTGCAGGTGCATCTGCACTTGGTGGACATATAATAAAGAATAATTTAGTATATAATAATGTAATTACAGGAGCATATATAGGAACCAATATTGCAGGTAATGCTATTGTAAATACAAAAATATTTAATAATACTTTTTATAAAAATAGAACTGGCACTATTGTAAACGGTGTAGATTCTGTGGGTACAGAAACAGTAGCACAAGCTGCAAGTATTTTTGGGGGTGAAGTGCAATTGCAAAATAGCAATGGTGTAACGTTTAAGAATAATATTTTATATGCTACAAACGGTAAAAAAATAATGGTAGCATTGTCTGGTTTTACAGTTGCTAATTTTGTAAGTAACTACAATCTTTTTTATAGAGATGTAAATACTGATTTTACGATTGACCTCACTGGAATCAGTTTTAATGGAAATACAACTACTGGTTCTTATAACAGAGCAACTTTTGCGACACAAACGGGGCAAGATGTAAACTCTATCAGTTTGATACCTGGTTTTGTAAACGCTGCTGGTTTTGATTTTTATCTGCAAAGCACTGCTTCTGCAAGAAATAAAGGAGATGTTACGTACAGCACTACAAACTCTGGCACTACCGATTATGCATATCAAACAAGAAGGAGAGAAGGCAGAGTAGATATTGGTTGCTTTGAGTTTCAAACAGGTACAAGTGGCCGTTCGGCTACAGATGAGGTAATAGTAGAGCAAGAAGAAGTATTTATATTGCCTTCTTTTGGTATTTTCCCTAACCCTACAAAAGATTTTGTGAATATTAGCTTTGGTAAAAATGTAAAAAATGCAGTAGTAACAATCATGGATTTGAATGGCAGGGTATTGATGAATAAAATTGTAAACAATGGGTATTTTGAAAAAATAAATATAGCTGCATTAAAAACTGCTTCGCAAATGGTTATTGTAAAAATTACAGAAGGAAAAAATGTTAGTGTTAATAAAGTAATGATTCAATAATATTAAATCCCTTTAGTAAAAATAAAAGCACCAACTTTATGTTGGTGTTTTTATTTTATCCTATTCAAGTAAAATAGTCCGATTGTTTCTCCCTGCTTAAATCCGTTTTCCAAAGCACTTCTATAATGTATTCCCCCATAAAGCCTGCTGATACTTACTTCTTGTGCAGCTTGCATAATAGATGTAAAACTTCTTTCCAAGCCAAGGTATTCTTTTTCTGTAGTGTCGTGAAACCCAATATTATCTCCTAAAACTTTTGTAAGTATTGTGGCTGCCGCTGCAGAAATACTGCTATGCCCACTTGTATATTCTGGAAACGACGGCGTTTGTAAAAGAGCGTTCCAATCTGCATCTATTTTATTTTGTATAACCGTAATAGGGCGCACCATTTTTGTTTTATATTTTTGGTGCCAACATGCAATAAAGGCATCGAGTATGCTGCAACTCATAAGCGCATATACACGAGCAGTAGTAACCGTGTTTGTTTTTTGTTGCTGGCATAAAATACTTGTTATGCCTTGCCAATGCCCACCTGGTGTGGTTTTTTTATTGGCATACATTAAATGCCCTTCGTGCTGTGTTACAAAAGGGTTATCATCCCAATAGCGAGCAATGGTATCTTGAAGCGGAGTGAGGGTTTTACTTATATTGTATAATTCCATTAGCTCCTTGTAATAGATACTATTTTTTTCAACACTGTATTTTGGTGGTGCAGGCACATCAAATTGTGCTGCAGAATCTAAGAGCATGGGTTTTATTTTATCCCAATGCGGTTCTGCTGCATCTGCATAATCTGGTGGTGTTTGTTCCCACTTACCTTCTTCTTTAAACACGCTGTACTTGGCCATTCCACGGGTTTGTTTGTAGTTGTCTGTGCCCGTTCTTTTTAAAATTACAGTTGCTATTGTATCGCCTAGTGCTATTGAGTTTTCATATATGTCATCACTTAAATTATTTTTATAAGGTTTCAACATTTGCAACTCTGCTTGTTGCATACTATCCTTAGAAAAAACAAGCGCCGTGCTTGTTTTAAAAAATGATTTTATGGCGGCTACATAAAAATTGTATTGTTTGTTTTTATCAGGGTTCACCATTTTATCAAACCCTTTTAGCTGTCCAGAAATAGAATTGGCACTGCTATCAGTAAAACGAATGGCTTCATAAAATGCTAAATTGCTGTATGCATAAATTCTACTGGCAACAGGCGGCGCATAAATATCATGCACAATTATATCTGTTAATTGTTTCACACAAATATGCTGTAAGTTAGTATTGTCAATAGCTGTAGTATTTTGTTTTTTTTGTGTACAAGAAAACAGTATTGTGGCTAATGTCGTTATAAATATAAATCGCATTAAGTTTTATTTAAAAGTATAGAAATAGTTTGAAAATTTACAAAGTCTTATTAAGATTGATAATTTTAAAAAATATTTCGATTTTAATATTGTCAGCCTGAGCTTGTCGAAGGCGGGTTTGAAGAAGCACACCGGCTTCAATCCCGCTTATTGCGGGAACACTCCAATAGAATCGAACTTTGTCCTTTGAAAAGAGCTTAAAATTTATTTTATGAGTGCCTCAGGCTCACCCTAAAATAACTATTACTTTTCTTTTTTTGATTATGATATTAATTGTTTAAGAACTATCTACCTAATCCTTTAAAAGTAAATATTCTTTTTTCTTTTTTATCATTCATTATTTCAATAGATGATATTGTTTTATTTACAACAATAAATCTACTCGATTGAGAATAGAAAGAACTGCCATAGTAAAATTCTTCTTTTCTTTTTTGCCCGCTGTGCAATGTAATGGTAGCATACAATTCATTGGGTAATATTTTTATAATACTATCTGCTTGTTGTTTTTGCGCAAATATTTTTAACTGCCCTTGGTTTTGCGAAGCAGCTATATTCAATGTATTGTTGCTTACAAATTGTACCAATGCTTTTCCATCATAAGGTATAAATAAGCCACTCTCTAATATGGATAATGGCTTAAAATCTCCTTTGCCATTACCTGCCAATATTAAACCATTAAACGCATCGTTTCTACCCAATATTGGTGCCATTCCATAATCATTTCCTGTTAATGCTATATCCATATTGCCATCATAATTGAAATCATTT
>JANNVW010000061.1:0-1710 GCA_031408295.1 Ferruginibacter sp. | reverse complement strand
CATCAAAGGAAATGGCTCCAGTTCAAACAGTCGTGCCTATTTTTACACAGATAAAAACCTGCCGTTTTCTAACACCACACTGTACTATCTGTTAAGGGTGCATCCCAAATTGTCGCACCTATCCTGTAGGCTTCAATTTTTGTTTTTTAAAGTTATTTTTAGTCAGGCTAATAACATTCTCCCATCTTTCGTTCATATATGTAACCCTAAGGTTTAGCATATTTTGTGCTCCTTCTACACTCCATCTTTGGCCAGATAGTTTCATTCTTTTTTGTACTACTGTTCTGTGTGCAGATTCGATTGCCCCAGAGCCGATAATGCCTGCACCTATTGTTTTGTAATATTTATAATCCATTCTGCTGGTATTAACCTCATAGTAGGCAATGACTTGTTTAGCCTGTTCATGGTCCGGGGCTAATTTTTTAATATCCCCAATTACTTGTTTTACTTTACTGGCAAGCAATCTTTCCTTCTGTTTTTCTGCCCATTTCTTTGCTTTCGCTTTATCCACAAAAAAACTATTGGCAAATAAGTATAAATATTCTAACGCATGCCAAAAATCTAAGATAGAAATGGCTTCAGGATAAGCATCTTCTATCCACTGCCTTATCCATGTGGCACCATCATTTATAAACACCAGCCGTTGTTTTATACTGCCATACGATTCTATTATTTGCTCCATCTTTGGAGTAAATGTTTTACTGCTTTGTAAATAGGCTAAATACTGTGAATGCCTTATCCAGCTTTGCTCTTCGTTAGGGGCAATGCAATCTGAACTTTTAAATATCCTACCCACTTTTACTTCTTTCCAACCTCCATCTCTGGTAAATAACATAGAGCCATCCGTCTGCGCATATAATACTTCATCGGGTTTTAAGGGAGCAAGCGTTCTTGTCTTTGCAATCGTTTTCTCCAGTTCTTTTCCGTAGGTATCTGCTACCCGGTGTACTTGAGAATGGCCGACTGCTACCCCAACTGACTTTTCTATAATTTCAGGGCATTTTTCGTAACACTCCAACTGCCCGAAATATACCATAAGTTCCTGCAGTAAAGGACTGATTTGAAAACCGTTCATCCCATTGCTAAACTCATGATGATTGTTTATTTCGATGTATCCAAACTTTGTGAGTGTTTTTTTTTACGCCTATCGGCGGAGGGCTTACCCAAATTTTCTTCCAAAACCATTCGGGCAAGGTCAATGAAAATTTTTTCAAACCCCTTTTCGTAATCATAAAAATTGTCAATTTTTTTCAAGGCTTGCAATTCCTCATACTTGGAGGCTGCGATCGAAAGATATTCTTCTTTTGTCATGACCATAAGTTTTGGTTGCTCAAATTTAAACTATTTTTAAATGCGACAATTTGGGATGCACCCAGACCAATTTCGTTTAGTCATGATAAATTAATAAACTGAAATAAGGATGTGTGTGATTGTTTTACAAAATCGTAAAATTGCTACAGTGCTTGTGTACTGAACATTTGCCTCTATAGCAAATTCCCCTCCCTTACGGTACTGCGTACCTGCATATACACTTTGTATAAATTGTTCACCTTAAAAAAATCGGTATGGAAGAAGTAACCAATGCTGCAAATAATATTATTGCAGAAATCGAAATTAGTTATACGCCAATGGTAAGGTCTTCAGAGTGTCCCAGAATTACGAAATCAGAGGATGCATACAAGCTCTTCATTGAAACCTGGAATAACCATA
>JANNVW010000060.1:0-11221 GCA_031408295.1 Ferruginibacter sp. | reverse complement strand
GTTTTTTTTACCTTGCTGTTGAAATTGCAATTTGTAGACATTGTAAAATGTGTTTAGAACTACAAGTTGCTTTTTCTTTTAAATATATGCCCACATTGCTTTTCAACCTATGTGGATATCAATTAACTTGACGCCAATGCGACTGCAAATCGGGAGAACAAAGTTCGAATCTTTGACACATCTCATGGACAAATAGCTTAGCGGCAGATTGCTCTGTTGAAGCGGCATTATGAGAAAGCATTTTGTCCACAAACGAAATAAAACTGTGGAAAAGCATGTTAAAAAATAATGAACAAACGATAACAAAAAATAAATGAGTTATATTACTCAACGAATAGCAACTAAAAACTTAATCAATGAAACAACACCAACATCAATGGAGAAAATTAAATGGTCAATTGATAGAAGGTTCAATTGAAGATGAAGTTAGGCGTACTGTACTTAGAGAGAAAGAAGATGGTAATGAGCTCAAAGTTTGTATTGGTACCGACAGTCAAGTAAAAGGTAAGGATACAGATTTTGCAACCGTGATTGTTTTTATAAGAAAAGGCAAAGGCGGCTTTATGTACATACGCAACGAAAGCACAAAACAAAAAATGTACATTAAAGAACGTATGCTATTGGAAGTAGGAAAAAGTATAGAAGTAGCGTATGCACTTTGCAGAATATTTACCATGTATAATGTAGATATGGAAGTGCATGCAGATATAAATACCAACCCAAATTTTAAAAGTAACGATGCTTTAAAAGAAGCCATGGGTTACATACAAGGAATGGGTTTTGCATTTAAAGCTAAGCCGGAAGCCTTTGCCAGTAGCAGCTGTGCGAATAAGGTGGTGCAGTAGAAGCCCAAAACTTGAGCATTGAAAGTTGAACATTGTGTGTTGAGCATTTTTTAAAATATAATTGTTCAATGCTCAATATTCAATGCTTAATATTCAAATAAAATACATATTAAATAACGAAAGTTTTCTAGCATTCATTTCGAATGTTCTGACCAAGCTTTATCAAAAATTTTAAAAATGAAAAAAAATTATACATCCATAGCACAACTTAGGTACACACCCGCATGTGGCGGAATTGCACAATCGAAACTAAAAAAGTTTTTATGGACAAGAAAATTATTGAGAAATATGGTAGCGACATAAACTGCTACAAATTAAAAACTGCAAGGCAAAAAAAGCGAGCAGTAAAAAAGGCTAGTGAAAATAAATTACTAAGCTTACACAGAGAAGAAAGAAAAATATGGCAAGTACAACGGGATATGGGTATGGTAGAATTAGATACTCCCATTGTTCGTGGATGGAAACGTTATTTTGTTTTAAGAGAAGATGTAGCTAGATGCAATGATGCACCATTCTACCAAAGTATTTTAGATAAATTAAATTGTGTTGAAATTTGTAAAAGAAAAGATTTTAAGACAAAGAAAAAGTATTTGCGTAAAAAAGGCAATTGGGAATTGATAGAGCAGAAAGTGAAACAACATGAACCAAGAGAATTTAGTAAATGTAATTTTTCAGATAAAGAAAAAGCTCTATTTGAAGAAAAGTATGTAAAGGCTCGTTGGGGTAAAGGATTAGTAAAAGTATTTGTATTTAAAGAGCAATGGCGTTTTGTTTTTAAAATAAAGCCTAACATTATTACTCACGTAAAAGCAGTTGATGAAGAATTGGAAAGAAGACGCAGCGAAATAAGTGATTATTTGGATAGGACAAATTACAGAGACACACTTAGCCGATTACTTGGTCATAGAGTAAGCCGTTGGCGAAGTTGGGATAATGATGAAAAGCCAAAATATAGATTTGATAAAAAAAATTGGAATCAAATGTTAGAGGAAGAAAAAATAAATGATAATGGACTTTATTAGCATACTTGTTATTGCTTAATTGCAAAAGGGACACTTCAATCGTTTCAAAAATCTTAATAATTAATGACTTCGTACAACTCACTTTAAAGGGAGTAGGGGAGTCCTTGTCAAAAAAATAAAAAATGGAAAATTATACAAATCAAAAAACGATTAATGCCAATAGTATTTTCGATAATGGTTTTTTATGTGGAAAGTCGCTTTATCTATATTGCTTTGGAAAAATACCGAGTGCGCATTATATAAATGGTATTGATGGAGAAAAAGCATTTGATGCCATTAAAGCCACATTTGGGCATTTGATAAAATCGACTCATGGCTATCGTTATTATGATAAACAAAAAAGAAAATATGTATTCGATGAAACATTTCTGATTATGCAAAACGGCTGTATCATGGAGTTTGATACCAATTTCTGCGAAATTTATAACGACGGTATGCAAGATGAGTTTATTAATGAATGCACATTGCTGATGAAACAATTTAAAGAAAAGCAACGCAGAAAACCGTTAGAAATAAATTTAATAAGCAGCTCCAAAAGCGGATTGGAATTAAAACAAATAGAAGTAAAAAGAACAAAGTTGGATATCGGACTTTTTTATGAAGATGAATTTAAAGAGATAGATGCAGTGATAACAAAACGCTTAAGCAATAACAAAGACAAAGGCATTGTTTTATTACATGGACTTCCAGGTACAGGTAAAACAACCTACTTGCGTTATTTAATTGGTAAAATAAAAAAGCGGGTGTTGTTTGTTTCGCCAAGTGTAGCAGGAGATATTACGAGTCCTGATTTTATTCAATTACTAGTGAGCAACCCAAACAGTGTACTCATTATTGAAGTTGCGGAAAATGTAATTATGGATAGAAAACTGAGTGGCAGTGCTTCTGTATCTAACTTATTAAATATTTCCGATGGCTTGCTAGCAGATTTTTTAAATGTACAATTGATATGCACATTTAACAGTTCACTTACGATGGTAGATAATGCACTGATGCGCAAAGGAAGATTAATTGCAAAGCATGAGTTTGGAAAATTAAATGCAGAAAAGGCACAGCGATTATCGAATCATTTAGGTTTTAAAAATACCATTGATAAGCCAATGACGATAGCAGAAATAACCAACCCTAATGCAAAAGAATATGAAATGAAAAAAGTAGAAGTGTTGGGGTTTAGGAGAGATGAGGTGATGATGAATTAAAATATTATTCATAGCAATATGAAACAAAAGCTTGTTTAACGACAAGAAGGGTATTTGTTTATGAGCAGTAACTATATGTGTGTGTACAAAGCACCGTAGTGCAGACGTAGTAACTATCTGTATGCTGATACTTAAATATGCAATGCCCTAACACTATGGGTCAGAGGTTCGACTCCTCTTCGCCGAAAGGTGGATAGCTCAGTTGGTAGAGCAGTAGTCTTCTATGTGGGTTCGAATCCCATCACGTTAAGCTCGTGTAGCCAAATGGTTAGGCAAAGCACTTAGGATGCTTCTTGAAAAGAAGAAGTACAGCACTTCTTAAAAAATGCTGACTAGAATTAAAGGAGAAATTATTTATCGGCTTTTGGTATTGGATGTAAAACCTATACCGCAAAGCAAATTCAGTAAACACTTTGTAAGTGGGAGAAATTTAACTAGCGTGTTTTCCTTTCGCTGTATAAAATTTATCAAATATTATTTTGATAAACGGCTTATAGAAAAACGACAACACAACATTTAAAAGCAAATCATTTCCGTGATTACAGGATGATAAACAATTTCAACTTTTTAAAACAATTATTAAAAATTTTAAAATAAACAACATGAAAAAAGTAACCATTAACGAATATCAAATAGGTTTGGTATTTAAGAAAGGCGTTTACCAACGTATGATTACTGCAGGTAATTATTGGATGTGGACAGAAGATGTAAAAGTGTACGACATAAATAAACCTTTTGTCGCACCAATAGAATTAAATATTTTATTGCAAGATGCTGCATTGGCAAATGCATTGCAAGTAATAGAAGTAAGCGATAACGAAATTGTATTGCAATACGAAAATGGATTAATGACACAGGTATTGACAGCAGGTAGATATACGTATTGGAAAAATGTGATTAATTACGAATTTGTGAAAGCAGATATTGGTAAAATAGAAATTACAGAAAACATAAACCGTACTGCTTTGTTGAACAAATTGGTAGCGCCTTATGTAAGTGCATACACAGTAGAAAACTACGAAAAAGCAGTATTGTTTATCGACGGTAAATATGCGCAAACATTGCCAAGCGGCGTGTACTATTGGTGGAAAAACAATATTAATATCTTAGTGGGTAAAGTGGATACACGTACCCAACAAATTGAAATTAATGGTCAAGAGATATTGACAAAAGACAAAGCAGCATTGCGTATAAATGCATGGGCACAATACAAAGTAGTGGATATTGAAAAAGCCATTTTGGAAAACAAAGAGTACGATAAACAATTGTATATTGTATTTCAGTTGGCATTGCGTGAGTACATTGCAGGTTATGGTTTTGATGAAATGTTGGAGAAAAAAGATGCCATAGCGCCATTTATTTTGCAACATGTAAATGAAAAAGCCGCAGCCTTGGGTGTAGAAGTTACCAGCTTTGGTATAAGAGATATTATATTGCCTGGCGATGTAAAAGAAATTATGAACAAAGTATTGGTAGCAGAAAAAAATGCGCAGGCAAACATCATTATGCGTAGAGAAGAAACTGCTAGCACAAGAAGTTTGTCGAACACTGCAAAATTGATGGAAGACAATGCCATGTTGTGGAAATTGAAAGAGATGGAATACGTTGAAAAAATTGCTGATAAAATAAGCAACATCAGCGTAAGTGGCAATGGCGCATTGGTAGAGCAGTTGAAACAAATTTTTGTACCGATGAAGTAAGATGACAACAACTAATTTTGAAGCAAGTTAGTTGTTGTTTTTTATAAATTTGGTTACGGGCTTTAGTTTTTCATGGCATCACCGTTGTGTCACTCACTTGGAGGGCATACCTATTTTCAACTTTTATTTACGTGAAAACGAAAAATACTAAATTGTATAAATATTTTGATTAATGATTAGAAGAATTTTACCAAAAAAAGAAAGAGAACTTATCTTATTAACAGATTTTATTTCAAATTCAAGTTTAGGGTTAAGAGTAAAGAAAATAGTTGAAAGTGAAACACCAGATTTTATTGTGAAAGAATTAAAAAAGGATATTTCAGTTGAGATTACAGAACTAATTCATCCTAAATTAAGAGAGAAAGAAATTTTTCGAGAGAAACTTGTAGATAAAGCGCATAAAATTTTTAAAGAGAAATATGACGCAGAATTATATGTATTGATTTGTTTTAGTAATGTTCCCCTAAAGAGTAAAGGTAAAGAATTTGAAAAACATGCAAATGATTTATTTAAAAAAATAGAAGATATTTATTTACCGAATAAAGATTTGGAATTTGACGTTTCTACAAAGCGTGATAGGTTTTCAACTTCATTTATAGATACAATAAGTGTTTCAAATAAACGAGATTTTGAAAATTGGCAATCTTTTGGTGCTTTTAAAGTTGATTCTGTAGATAAAGTTTGGATTGATAAAGTTATACTTGATAAAGAGTTAATGATTAAAAATTATTCAATTGAAGTAAAAGAACATTGGTTATTGATAGCTGCAAATTTTGGCTTTAAATCAGACACTCACACTTTTCATTATTTATTACAAAATGAATTTGAAAGTAAGTTTGATAAAATTTTTATATACAAATATCAAGATAAGGAAATACTTGAGTTAAAATAATAATTATGGACAAAAAATCAAAGAAAGTATATACGCATTGTAACAGTTGTAAAAAAACAACAAGTCAAACCATTCTTTTTAGTAAAAGATTTACTGAACTTGATGAGGATTTTCCAGAAAATTCATCAATGTATGAAACTAATAAAGTTTATATGACAATTCAGTGTGGAGGGTGTGAAGAAGTATCTTTCTTAATTCGGCATATTGGAGGTGCTTATGCGAATGAAAATGAAGAATATGGTCACTTTGATGAAAATTTTCCTAATGAAGAGGACGAAACTGATGTTACTTTACTTGATGATGACGAACAAAAAGCACTTTCAAAAGTATTACAAAATTTATACTCTGAAGTTGAAGGAGCATTTCGGGAGGAATTAAGTATCCTAGCAGGGGTGGGATTAAGAATGTTAGTTGAAGGTATTTGTATTGAGCAAAAGATATCAGGAAGAAATTTGCAAGAAAAGATTAAAAATTTACAGCCTGCAGGATTATTATCAACAAATGCTGTGCCTATTCTAGATAAACTTAGGCAAATCGGCAATTTTTCTGCTCATGAGATTAAAGGTTTTTCAATTGAACAATTAGAGTATGCTTTAGACATAATTAATCATGTTTTGAAAAGCATTTATTTATTACCAAAAATTAATAAAAAATTAAAAATATAATTTTTCGCTATTGTTTATTCCCATACTTCTTATCAGGATGTTTCTTAGTATGATGAACACTAATTATTTCAACGGCATCATTTTTAATTCTGTAAATAACAACAAAGGGAAAACGATAAGTATGTAAATCTCTTAGTTCTTTTTTATCATCAATGTAAGTATTGTAGGTGGGGTAGTTAGCAATTTTTTCATAAGTATTTTCAAGTTCAAAAAGAAACTCTTCACCTAAGCCAAGTCGTTCTTGCTCATACCATTCATAGGCATCAAACGTATCAAGCTCTGCGTAAGAAGTAATTACAATTTTATGCACCATGCTTTTGATTGTATTTACTACGAATATTTACGTGAGCTTCCGACACAGAAGAACCCTTACTTCCGCTTTCTTCAAAAAGTTTTACTCGGTTGTAAAAACTGTTTATTTCTTCTTGTGTATAGCGGCTATTAGAAGGAGTTAATACTTCCAATACAGCGTCTAGTTGATGCTCATTAGCTTCATCAACTAGTTTATGAATTTGTTGGCGTACGTCTGAAGTGATCATAATAATTATTTTGAATATTAATGTAAATTACAAAACATTCTGTAATGGAAAAAATTAAAAAATGAAACACATACAAAACATATTAACCCAATTATCCCAAGAAAAAGATATTGAGTTATTGTACGCTTGCGAAACGGGTAGCAGGGCTTAGGGTTTTCCTTCGCCAGATAGTTTAAAATAAATGATGACAAGTTATTAAATAAAATGAGAAATGATTATTATGAAAAATGAAGAAGCATATCCAGAATTATTCTTGTACATATTGGACTACTGCGGCAGCTATATGACTAAAGATGAAAGGTCGGCGACGATGCATTACCAAGCGAATGAAAGGCTTGAGTATTGGGATAGAATTGGATTGAAAAAGTTTCAAAATCAAGAAGTTTATTTATCAACATATGAAAATGTATTGAAGTTGCTTGCAAATGGATATGAGAATTTTAAAGTTACTGTTTCAACAAGAATTTTGAACGAGCATAAAGATGAATTGAAATTAAATCTTTGTCCAAAGTGTAATAAAATTGCAAGGACTCCAGATGCAAAGCAGTGTAGATTTTGCAGCCATAGTTGGAGAGAAAACGAAATTTGATAAATAATCAATTATACAGTTTTCGAAATAATAAACACTTCGATTTATTTCCGTTTGATAATTAAAATGTCAGACTGAGCTTGTCGAAGTCGGGTGAATAAATGAAAGAAGCTTGCACTCAAATAGCACCGGCTTCGACAAGCTCAGCCTGACAAACTTTAAATTCGACAGTAATGGCATTGGTTAAAAATGAAAATAGAAATATCGTACAAGCGTATGATGAAAAGATGATGCATAAAAAATAAAAAAACATCAAAAAAAATTAAAATAAAAATGAGTAAATTAAAATTAACAGGAAAACAAATAAGAGCTATTGGTTACGAAGAAGGGTCAGTAGTAAGTGTAGCCATGCATACCATGAGTGTGCATTTTAAACACAGCACCGAAGAAGAAGCTTTGCAAATATTAGCCGAAGTATTGGCTGCACCAGAAAATTATTTGGCAGATGAAGTGCTTGGTAAAATTGCAGAAAAGCTTATCGAAGAAGTGTATGAAGAAACAGCGGAAGTTCCTTTGAATGAAAAAGGGATAGACTACAATGTATTTGGTGCAAAGCACATTGAAGAAGGTGCATTAAAGCAAATGGAAATAGCAGCAAAATTGCCAGTAGCGGTTGCAGGAGCGTTGATGCCAGATGCGCACCAAGGTTATGGATTGCCTATTGGTGGCGTGCTTGCAACAAACAATGCCATTATACCTTACGCTGTAGGTGTGGATATTGGTTGCCGTATGTGCTTAAGTATTTTTGCTATAGAGCCAAGCGAATTAAAAAAACGTGAAGCCTATTTTCAACGAGAGTTGGTAGCAAATACTTTGTTTGGTGCAGGCCGAGAGTTTGCAGAAAAAACCGAGCATGAAGTATTGGATAGAAAAGAATTTAGCGAAATAAACATGCTAAAAATTTTGCAACAAAAAGCAGTTAGGCAATTGGGTTCTAGCGGTAGCGGAAATCATTTTGTAGAGTTTGGTAAAATAGAAATTACCGACGCAAACAATCCGATGGGCGTACCTGTGGGTGAGTATGTAGGTTTGCTCACACATAGCGGTAGCCGTGGGTTGGGTGCAAACATTGCAAACCATTACACACAAATAGCAATGCAAACTACACCTTTGCCTAAAGAAGCAAAACATTTGGCTTGGCTAGACTTAGATACCGAAGCAGGTAATGAATATTGGTTGGCCATGAACCTTGCAGGCGATTATGCAAGTGCATGTCATCATACGATACATAAAAAAATTGCAACGGCCATTGGCGAAAAGCCATTGGCTATGGTGGAGAACCACCACAATTTTGCATGGAAAGAAATGTATGAAGGCAAGGAAGTAATTGTACATCGTAAAGGTGCAACACCAGCAGGTAAAAATGTATTGGGCATTATACCAGGCAGCATGACGGCGCCAGGTTTTATTGTAAAGGGAAAAGGAAATGAAGCAGCCATAAATTCTGCCAGCCATGGCGCAGGGCGTAAAATGAGCCGAAGCAAAGCCTTGGCAAATATTACCCATGAGGCTATGCGAAAAGAGTTGAAAGACTTTGACGTAAAGCTTATTGGCGGCGGATTAGACGAAGCACCTTTTGCATACAAAGACATACACGAAGTAATGCAAAGCCAAACATCGTTGGTAGATGTAGTAGGAAAATTTTATCCTGCTATTGTACAAATGGATGGTAGTGACCCAAAGAAGTTTAGAAAGAAGAGAGTGGATGTGGTGGGAGAGTAAAACATCAAAGCCATTATACAAATATTGTATAATGGCTTTAATTAATAGTTGAATAGTTTCTTTTCCTACACCCTCCCATCCCTTATCTCCGCCACCACATCAGGATCCAACAATGTTGTAATATCGCCCAAATTTTCTGTTTCGCCTTCGGCAATTTTTCTAAGAATGCGACGCATAATTTTTCCGCTACGGGTTTTTGGTAAGCCGCTTACAAATTGTATTTTGTCGGGCTTGGCTATGGCGCCAATTATTTTTGCTACGGTTAAACTTATATCTTGACGGCGTTGGTTTTCATCACCATGGTGCCCATTATAAATTACAAATGCATAAATACCTTGTCCTTTTATATCGTGCGGATAACCAACGACAGCGCTCTCTACAACCCCTGTGTGCATGTTAATGGCATTCTCTACTTCAGCAGTTCCTATGCGGTGACCGCTAATATTTAGCACATCGTCAACCCGTCCCGTTATTCTATAATTACCTTCTGCATCTTTCAATGCACCATCGCCAGTAAAATATAAATTTGGATATGTTGCAAAATAATTTACTCGGCATCTTTCATGGTCGCCATACGTTGTGCGAAGTATGCCAGGCCAAGGTGCTTTAATACAAAGGTTACCTTTCAGCATTCCATTTTCATCTGCTTCGGTAACTTCTTCCCCTTTTTCATCTACAATAATTGGTTGCACACCAGGCATGGGAAGCGTTGCCCATCCTGCCTTTGCAGGCGTTATACCTGCAAGGTTTGAAATAAGACAACCACCAGTTTCTGTTTGCCACCAAGTATCTATAATAGGGCATTTATTTTTTCCAATATTATCATCGTACCAGTGCCATGCTTCTTCATTTATAGGTTCGCCTACGGTGCCGAGTGTTTTTAATGATGATAAATTTTTTCCTAACAAATGTGCATCACCAAAACTCATTAAACTCCTAAGCGCAGTAGGTGCCGTGTATAAAATATTTACTTGATGCTTGTCAATAATGTCCCAAAACCTGCCCGCATTAGGAAAAGTAGGAATGCCCTCAAACATAAGGCTAGTGCCGCCTGCAGCCAATGGGCCGTACACAATATAACTGTGCCCTGTTATCCAACCAATATCTGCTGTGCAAAAATGTATATCGCCTTGTTTGTAATTAAGCATGTTTACAAAAGTATAAGTCGTCCATACCATGTAGCCTGCGCAGGTATGCACCACGCCCTTTGGTTTACCAGTACTGCCGCTCGTATATAAAATAAATAGCGGGTCTTCGGCATCCATTTCTTCGGCAGGAAAACTAACAATCCCATTTTTTTCTACTTGCCCTTCTGCATGTTCCATTTCATCTTCCCACCACACATCTCTGCCTTTTATCATACTTACGGCTGTCCTTGTTCTTGTATAAACAATCACTTTTTTTACCGTTTTATTTCCTACAAGTGCATTGTCTATTACATCTTTCAACGGAATAATTTTGTCTCCTCTATACGAGCCATCACAAGTAATAATAAATTCTGCATTGGCATCTTCCAATCTATCAGCAATACTTTGTGCACTAAAGCCACCAAATATTACAGAGTGTATAGCGCCTATTCTTGCACAGCCAAGCACTGCATACGCAAGCTCGGGCACCATGCCCATGTATATGCACACACGGTCGCCTTTTTTTACACCATTGTTTTTTAGCATTTGTGCCACTTGGCATACACGCTTGTGTAACCTAGCGTAAGTAACGGTTCTAGGGCGTTCATCGGGGTTGTTGGGCTCCCAAATTATAGCAGGTTTATCTGCCATTGTTGGCAAATGTCTATCAATACAATTTTCCGTAATGTGTAATTTTGCACCGGCAAACCATGCTATTTTTGGTTCGGTAAAATTCCAATCCAAAACCTTATCCCACTTTTTTATCCAATAAAAATTATTGGCTACATTGCCCCAAAAGGCATCAGGGTTTTCAGCAGCATTTTTATAATCTGCATGGTATTGTTCTAAAGAATTTATTTGATACGGGTAACTCATAATATTTTTTATGTTTTATTTTTTTTGTTTACGAGCTGAAGTGCC
>JANNVW010000059.1:0-19541 GCA_031408295.1 Ferruginibacter sp. | reverse complement strand
TGATGGGCTGAGTTTTTTGTACATGTTGCTCTTCCTCCGCCGCTTGATGGGATTTAACTACCAGCTGCATTTCAATAACAGGTTCGTCTTCCTGTTGATTTCCCTGCAAAGGCAGTAGCTCATCAGTCGAATTGGATTCTGGTTTAGGCTGCTCCTCCACATAAATCTGTGCAGGTTTAGCCAAATACCCTCCAGACGAAGGAGGGGTGCTAGCATCTTTATTAATTACGGTAATTTCTTTTTGAACTTTTGCTGGTTTCTCAACGGGAGGGGGACTTTGTGGGATATCAAATTCTATAATTGGAATCTGATCTGATGCCGAAGATATTTCAAAAAACACAGGGGCCTCGTCCAACTTATCCCCAGTAGTTTTACTTGGTAATTCCACTACAGGAATTTCTTCTGTTGCTTCTTTCAATGTTGGCATAAATTCATCCTCAACCACTTGCATTGCCATTGGCTCGGTAATTTCTGCAATAGCTGCTTCTTCAGCAGTGAGCGAACCTGTCCCGCTTATTGCGGGAGTCGAACTGTCATCAAATTGCAAAACGGGTTGCTGCATTTGTTTGGCAACCGGAGATGCTTCCTTTACAGGCATCTCCAGTGTCATCATTATTTTTTCATCCTTCTGCTCCGCTTTTGTTTCGGTCTTTTTCTCAAATGGATCCTTATGATCAAAGCCGGTTGCAATTAAGGTGATGCCGATCTTTCCACCTAAACTGTTATCATAACCCAAACCTAAAATAACATCGGTACCATCACCAGCCTGGCTCAATAAATAATTCTGAATGATCTCCACTTCATCCATGGTAAACTCATGCTCGCCTTCAGATGAATTGATATTGATCAATATCCATTTTGCTCCACGTATATCATTATCATTAAGCAGCGGAGAATTGATGGCATTTTCAATCGCCATCTGTGCCCTGTTCTCCCCTTCTTCTGCAGCGCTTCCTAAAATGGCAACACCCCCATTTATCATTACCGTGCATACATCCGCAAAATCCACATTGATCTGGCCGGTACTGTTAATTACATCGGTGATACATTTTGCAGCTGTTGCCAGCACATTATCTGCTTTTGCAAATGCTTCTTTCATTTTTAAATTACCAAACTGGTGGCGCAGTTTATCATTGCTGATCACCAGTAAAGTGTCAACATGATTTTTTAACAACATCACACCTTCTTCAGCCTGCGCAATTCTTTTCTTCCCTTCGTAGGCAAATGGTGTGGTAACAATACCCACCGTAAGTATGCCAAGCTCTTTACAAATATTGGCAATGATGGGTGCGCCACCAGTACCTGTGCCACCGCCCATACCTGCTGTAATAAATGCCATTTTGGTATTTACTTGCAGTATTCTTTTTATTTCTTCCAAGCTCTCCTCTGTAGCTTGCCTACCAATAGTTGGGTTTGCACCAGCACCTAAGCCTTGCGTAAGGTGTGGCCCTAGCTGAATCTTATTGGGCACTTTACTTTGTGCAATGGCTTGCGAGTCTGTATTGCAAATAATAAAGTCTACGCCTTCTATATTTTGTGCAAACATATGGTTTACTGCATTGCTTCCGCCGCCGCCTACGCCTATCACTTTTATGATAGAGGATTGGTCTTTCGGCAAATCAAATTGTATCATGTTGTTCTGTTTTAATGTAAGTAATTTGGTTGCGAGTTTCGAGTTTTATGGTTACGGGTTAACGGGTTAGGGGTTAACGAGTTTCAAAAACTTTTAGGCTCAATTATTATTTTTGTATTCTTTTTAATTTATTGTTTTTTTTACCGCAGAGAAAAGAGTTCATTGAGTTTTCGCAGAGAGATTGATTTGAAAAAACTTTCAACCTTCAACTTTGAACCTTCAACTTCTTACAACTCTTCATCCCCTTCTTCTTTAAACATTTCTATTAAATTGGTTTTAAAACTATCCATAAACCCTTTGATTGTTTTTTTGCGTTTTACCATTTCTGGCTCTGCAGCAGTTGCTGAATCTTCTACAGTATCTACCTCATCTACTACTGGTTCTTCTTGCATTATTCCTGTGCCTGCTACTTTTATAAAGTTCTTATCGAACTGCTTGTTCTTATTTTCGAAATCGTTATACCCTTTTAAAATAAGTCCGATACAAGTACTATACATTGGTTTAGATAACTCATCAATATGCCCACCAGAAAGATGCTCGTTAGGAAAACCAATGCGTGCATTAAGCCCAGTTATATATTCTGTAAGTTGTAACAAATGTTTAAGCTGCGAACCACCACCAGTAAGGATTATACCACCGTTTAACATTCTATTATCTAACCCTACTTGCTTTAAATGGTAGGTTACAAAATCCATTATCTCACTCATGCGTGCTTGTATAATGCTTGCAAGGTTTTTTACAGAAATTTCTTTTGGTGCCATACCACGCAACCCCGGAATGGTAATGAATGCATTGGTTTTTGTTTCATCTGCAAGTGCACTACCAAATTGAATTTTCATTTGCTCAGCCTGTGTTTTTAAAACACCTAAGCCTGTTTTAATATCGTTGGTAATGTTTTCTCCTCCAAAAGGAATAACGGCTGTATGCTTTAAAATACCTTCGTAAAAAACAGCTAAGTCAGTAGTACCACCTCCAATATCTACAATGGCTACACCTGCCTCTAAATCTTGATCACACATTACCGCAGCTGCCGATGCTAGTGGCTGTAAAACCAAGTCTTGTGTTTTAAGTCCCGATTTTTCTACACTACGGTTTATATTTCTAATAGCATTTTTATCGCCAGTAATGATATGAAAATTTGCACCAACTTTTACGCCACTGTACCCAATTGGATTTGGAATATTTTGAAAATTATCCACCGTAAATTCTTGTGGAATTACATCAATAATTTGATCGCCAGCAGGTATGTAAGTGCGGTACTGATCTGCTATTAATCTATCAATTTCTTCTTGCCTAATTTCTTCTTCGTTGTGCTGGCGCACAATATCTCCACGGGTTTGTAAACTTTTTATATGATGCCCAGCTATACCTACGTACACTTCGTTTATAGAAAGGTTAGGATTGGAAGCATAGCAATTTTCTAAAGCTGTTTGTATGGCTTTTATTGTTTGGTCAATGTTGAGTACCATACCATGTTGTACACCATTGCTATTGGCTCTTCCAAAGCCCAATATTTCTAGCTTACCATGTTCATTTTTGCGACCAGCTATGGCTGCAATTTTTGTGGTACCAATGTCTAATCCTACGATTACCGGTTGTTCTTGATTCATGTGTGTGTAGTTTATTTGTGTGTTATTTTAAGTTGCGAGTTATTTAGTTGCGGGTTACGGGTTGTTGGCCTTTATACTAAAATCTCGTTACTATATTTTTTTTAATGTTTTAACTTTCTAATTTTATTCTTTGTTCAATGGTTATAAAACCCGTAACCTTAAAACCCGCTACTCGTAACCTCTTTAATAATCATTTTCTGGTTTCTTTACTACTGGTTTTGGTTTTTGCTGCAGCACAGGTTTTTTTATTACTGGTTTTGCAGGCATCGTTATTGCTGGTTTTTTTACAACTGGTTTCGGTTTTACTACAACGGCTGTACCAGCATTGGCTGTTACAGGCTTCGTTGTAGCGGGTTTCTTTATAGGAGGTTTTATAGGAATGTTCTGTGGTTTTACTGTAGCAGGTTTTACTGTTGCTACAGGTTTTGTAATGGCTGGCGTTACTACAATCGCTTGTGGTTTTATTGCCATTATCGTTGTTGCATTTGCTGGTTCTATTCCTTCATCTTCTCTTTCTGTAGATTGTTCAACCAAAGAACTATCATTATTATTTCTAGCAGCGTCTGGTAAAAAACTTTGTGCCGAATCTGCAGATTTTCTGGCTGCCTCATCTGCTACAAACTGTATAAGTTCTAATGTTTTTAAAGAATCTGAAACGATATCTGCTTTGCCTCTTAGTGTTGCTACTACTTGACCAGCATACTTTAAATTTATTGTACTATACCTATTCCAGCCAGATTGTGCAATGATATTTTTATAAAATAATTTTAGTTTAGAAAACTTTGCATCTATATCCATGGCATCTCCAAAATAGATAATTTGCTTTCCAATCTTAGGCACCATTTCAAAAGATTGATTGGCTGTAATATCTACTTGGTCTATCATTGCCATTAAAAAAGTATCTGCAATTATTTTTACACTAATGTTTTTTATTCCTTTTAATAAGCTGCTATCTAGTTTTGTAAACACTTTTACATTGGCAGTAAAGCCAGTAAAAATGGGAAGCCTAGCAGAAAATTTATCGCTAATAGGCAATACTTTGCAACTACTATCTATGTAAAAACTATTGCCTGTGTTTGCAAATATTCTTGCTATTGGTTCTCTCTCTTCCACCAATACTCTTAACACATTATTATTATCAAAGAACAATTCTGCATTTTTTATCCATATATCTTTTTCTAATTCACGCTCTATCAATTTTACATTTATAGCAGCTAATGATTTATTTTCTGTACTGTCGCCACCAAATTTCTTTATGATATTGTAAACATCATTTTTATCAATAAAAAAATTATTGTCTACGCCAGAAATTTCTATTTCTATGGCTTTACATTTTTTCATTTCTTTATTGCGCACAGCAGATACAAGTAGCGTAATGCAACCAATACCTACCAGCACCCATATGATGCTGAATATTATTTTTTTAATATTGTACTTTTTATTAGGCATTAATTTTTAAAAATATTTTTTATTGGTTCTACTAGCGTATCTATATCTCCTGCTCCTGCCGTTATCAATAATTCTTGTTTATTATTCTCCAACCAAGAAAGTATTTCACTTTTTTCTTTTATACTTTTATGGCTATTCGTCATTTTATTTAAAATCAATTCACTTGTTACCCCTTCCATAGGCAATTCTCTTGCAGGATAAATGGGTAATAAAATTGTTTCATCTGCCATGCTCAACACTTCTGCAAAACCATCTGCCAAATCTTTTGTTCTACTAAACAAATGTGGCTGAAAAATAACCGTACATTTTTTAGAAGGGAATAAATTTTTTGCTCCCTCTATTAATGCTCTCAATTCTTCAGGATGATGTGCATAATCATCAATCATCACAACTCCCTCACCCACCTCACCCCTACCCTCTCCACTCCGTGGAGAGGGAGGTATGATATACTCGAACCTTCTTTTTACTCCCTTAAAATTTGCTACAGCGGCTACTATTTTGTTGTCTTCTATTTTCAAATACTTGGCTACACCTATTGCTGCTATTACGTTTTCAATATTGTGCAAGCCGCCCATATTTAACACTACATCCTTTACTGTCCAAAAATTATTTACCACATCAAATTGATATGCTCCATTTATAATTTCTAAGTTATCAATATGAATGTTTGCATTTTTATCGCTAAAAGAATAGGTGCATATATCTTTTACCTTAAAATCATCCATACGTTTCAAGCCATGCTTCACAATCAAACAACCGTTTTCTTTTATTTTGTTTGTAAACTCTACAAACGCATCTTGCATATTTTCCTCTGTACCATAAATATCCAAATGGTCTGCATCCATAGCCGTTATAATGGCCACATCTGGACTTAATTTCAAAAAACTTCTATCATACTCATCCGCTTCTGCTACCGATATATTGTTGGTGCTTCCCTCCGAATTTGTCGGAGCAGGCCAAAAATTAGTATCATAGTTTGCTGCTATACCACCTAAAAATGCATTACACCCAAAACCACTATCTTTTAGAATATGCGCAACCATTGTACTCGTTGTTGTTTTACCATGTGTACCTGCTACACATACATTAAAACTTTTTTCCGTAAGCAAACCCAATACATCACTACGTTTTAGCAGTGTATAATTATTGTCTTTATAAAAATTCAGTTCGCTGTGCAAATTTGGAACTGCAGGTGTATAAACAACTACATCGGCCGATTTATCTATCAATGCAACATCATCTGTAAAATGAATATCAATTCCCTCTGCCATCAATTTTTTTGTAAGCACTGTTTCTGTTTTATCATAGCCACTTACATGCACCCCCTTCTCATTAAAATATCGGGCAAGCGCACTCATGCCTATGCCACCAATACCTAGGAAATATACCGACGATATTTTATGAATGTTTATCATGCTCTGTTAATTGCTTGCAAAATTTGTGATGCTATTATTTCATCCGCATTTTGCATAGCCAAAAGTGAAATATTATTTTTTAATTCTTTTTGCAAATTTTCATCTGCTATTAATTTTAACAATGTGTTTACCAAATCATTCTCCGCATCAGCATCTTTTACCATAATTGCTGCATTCTTTTCTACCAAGGCTTTTGCATTAGCTGTTTGATGGTCTTCTGCCGCATGCGGGTAAGGCACAAATACTACTGGCTTTTTTACCAAACAAAGTTCTGCCACCGCCATAGCTCCACTCCTGCTTATTACTACATCTGCTGCGCCATAAGCATATTCCATTTGGGAAATAAAATCCTTTAAAAAAATTTCATCGTGCCCTTTCACTGTAGCTGTAGCCGTTTCAAAATATGGTTTCCCTGTTTGCCAAATCAACTGCAAATCATTTTGCCTAAATACGCTTATGTTTTTATTAATAGCTTCATTAATAGATTTTGCACCAAGGCTACCGCCAACTACCAACACTGTTTTTTTATTTTCTTGCAAGCCTAAAAATTTCAAACTTCCACTTTTCGAAACTTGACTTTGGCTTATTGATTGCCTTACAGGATTACCCGTTAAAATAGTTTTTGCTTCTGAAAAAAAAGCGCTCATATTATCTGATGCAGTAAATATTTTTGTTGCTTTCTTACCCAACAAAATATTACTCTTGCCTGCAAACGAATTGCTCTCATGTATAAACGTTGGTATTTTTTTACTTTGTGCAAAACGCAATACAGGAAAACTAGAATATCCACCCACCCCAATAACAGCATCAGGTTTAAATTGTTTAATAATTTTAGACACTTGTAAAAAGCTTTTTAAAATCTTAAAAGGCAAACCAATATTTTTTATCAAAGAACTTCTGTTAAACCCTGCTATATCCAATCCTTTTATTTCGTACCCCGCCTGAGGCACTTTTTCCATTTCCATTTTTCCATTAGCACCTACAAATAAAAACTGCGTATTAGGTTTCATTTTTTTAATAGCATTTGCTATGGCAATTGCTGGAAAAATATGCCCGCCTGTACCACCACCAGCAATGATGATGCGCAAATTTTTTTCCGATATATTTTTTACATCACTCATTATACTGCTACTATTTCTTTTTCTTGTCTATTGTCTTTTAATGCTTGTAAAGCAGCCTTACCTTCTTGTTGTTCCACATTTCGAGCAACACTTAAAATAATTCCTATACTCAAACAAGTAAACAAAAAACTGCTTCCACCCATACTCACTAGTGGCAGTGTAACACCTGTATTTGGAAATAAATTTACATTTACTCCCATGTTTGCAATGGCTTGTATTACCAATGTAAAACTAAGTGCCAGTGCAAGAAAAGCTCCAAATGCATAAGGGCATTTTCTATAAATTCTAATGCACCTAAATAAAAATAATAAGTAAATAAAACATATTACCGCTGCACCAAAAATGCCATACTCTTCAATTATTATTGCGTAAATAAAATCGCTATAACTATGTGGCAAAAAATTTCTTTGTGTACTATTGCCAGGTCCTTGCCCAAGCCATCCCCCTTTTGCAATGGCTATTTTTGCTTGGTTTATTTGAAACAATTTTTCATTGTTATCTTCCTTCTTGCTATATACAAAAGTTTGTATTCTACCTATCCAAGTGGGTATTCTACCAGTAGCTAAAATTGTTGGTAGTTTTTTAGTAGCGCCTTTATCTTTATCATAAGTAGACACAGCTATAGAAATTAAAAACAATACTGGAATCATTGCCACACCCATGGTAAGCAAAATATGCTTAGTACTTACACGCCCAATAAACATTAATACAAAGCTTGTACCTGCTACCAATATTGCTGTTGACAAATTTGCTGGAGCTATTAATATACATACGATGCCCACAGGAACAACGATAGGCAAAAACCCTTTTCTAAAATCTTTTATTACTGCTTGCTTTCTACTAAGCTGCCTACTCATATACATAAACAATGCAAGCTTTGCCAAATCAGATGTTTGAAAAGTCATATTTATAACTGGTAGTTTTATCCAACGGCTACCAGCATTTAATTGTACACCAAACAATAAAGTATACAATAAAAGTGGTACAGAAATTAAAAATAAAATCAATGCTACTCTTGAATACAATGTATAATTAATTCTATGTGCAAAATATATCACCATCAACCCAAGCATTATAAAAGCAAACTGTTTAAACAAATAACTTTCCGTACTCTTACTCATACGATATGCTAGCGAGCCTGTACTACTATATACAAGCAACAAACTTGCTACAGTAAGTATAATCACCATTGCCCATATTACACGATCTCCCTTTGTTTTGTTTACAAGGTTGCCGCCCATATTTGCAATATCTGGCTTAAAAAATTCTCGTATGTTATTTGCTTCTAGCATTTATTTTTTGTGCCTTCGACAAGCTCAGGCTGACATTTTATTTTTTCTTTTTTTGTTTACAAGCTGAAAAGCCCTGATTTAACTGCATTGGCGACGCTCCATTCATCTTCAAATCTTTTTTCAGCTTTTATCAAAATGTATTAGAGCCCCCGTTTACATACTGAGTTCACTGTTGAACATTGAAAATTGAGCATTGAATATTGAACATTTATTTTCTTTCCTACAAATCCTTCACCGCCTTCTTAAACTGCATTCCTCTATCCTCGTAATTCTTAAATAAATCAAAACTTGCACATGCGGGGCTTAGCAAAACCACATCTCCTTTTTCAGCAAAATGAAATGCAGACTGTACTGCATCAGCAGCATTTTCTGTATTCACAATTAAGGATACAACATCTCCAAATGCTTCATGTATCTTCATATTCTCTGTACCCATACACACAATTGCTTTTACTTTCTCCACTACCAACTCTTTCAAAATACCATAATCATTACCCTTATCTACACCACCTAAAATTAGAATTACAGGTTTATTCATACTTTCCAATGCATACCAGGTACTATTAATATTTGTTGCTTTGCTATCGTTTATAAATTCTACTCCTCTTATTGTACTCACAGGCTCCATGCGGTGTTCCAAGCTTTCAAAGGTTTGTAAAGCCTCTCTTATTTTTTCTTTACGAATACCTATTGCCGTACCCGACATACTTGCTGCCATACTGTTGTATTGATTATGCTTTCCTTTTAGTGCAAAATCATCTACACTCATTTGCATTTCTTCGCCTTTCCATTTTACATGCATTTGTGCATTTGTTAGATATGCTCCTTCCGGTAATTCTCTGCTCATGGTTATTGGTGCTTTAATTGATCTATTTGGAAATTTTTCTAAATTATTTATTGTTGTTTCATCATCTAAATTGTAAATGAATACATCTTCTTCTGTTTGATTTTCAATTATTCGAAATTTGCTTTTTATATAATTATTTACATCGTATTCATATCTATCAAGATGGTCTTCGGTAATATTTATAATAATTGCTACATCTGGTTTAAACGTTTTTATATCATCGAGCTGAAAAGAGCTTACCTCTATTATGTAAAGCTTCTTTGGAGCTTCTGCCACTTGCCTAGCAAACGAAAATCCAATATTACCTACCATTGCACAATCTTCGCCAGCCAATTTGCAAATATGGTATATCAAAGATGTGGTAGTTGTTTTTCCATTACTCCCAGTAATAGCGATTATTTTACTACCTCCTTTATACCTATATGCAAATTCTATCTCACTAATTATTTCTATCCCCTTTACCCTTATCTTTTTCACCAAATCATTTTTCTCAGGTATTCCAGGGCTCTTCATTATAATATCTGCATTAAAAACTTTTTCTTCTGTATGAAAGCCTTCTTCAAAATCGATATCATTATTTAAAAGATCTGCTTTATAATTCTCTTTTATTTTACCGCCGTCTGTTACAAAAACATCTAGCCCTTGTTGTTTAGCAAGTATAGCTGTACCTATCCCACTTTCTCCTGCACCAAGTATTACAATACGCTTATTCACTTTATTAAAATTTATCTCAACTTCAATGTTATAATTGCTATTGCCACACAAAGAATGGTAAGTATCCAAAAGCGTACAGCTATTTTACTTTCATGATACCCCAGTTTTTGATAATGGTGATGGAGTGGGCTCATTAAGAAAACCCGCCGCCCCTCTCCATACTTTTTCTTTGTGTATTTAAAATAACTTACCTGTATCATTACGCTACACAGCTCCACAAAAAATGCCAGACAAAATATTGGTATCAATAATTCTTTTCTTACAATAATGGCTAGTGCTGCAATAATTCCACCCAATGCAAGGCTACCAGTATCTCCCATAAAAACCTGCGCTGGGTAAGAGTTGTACCAGAGAAAACCAATACACGCTCCTACAAAAGCTGCAATAAAAATAGAGAGCTCTCCAAGATTTGGTATGTACATTATATTGAGGTACTCCGCAAATTTTATATTGCCACTTACGTATGCAAATATGCCCAAGCATATGCCTATAATGGCGCTTATACCTGTTGCCAATCCGTCTAATCCATCCGTAATATTTGCTGCGTTTGACACCGCTGTTACAATAAAAATTACAATAAGTATATAAACGATATATGCATAATCTTCTAAACTCTTTGGTAATAACTGTGCATAATTAAACTCATGGTTTTTTGTAAATGGTATAGTGGTTACTTGCGATTTTACATTCGCAAAAATGTGTGTCTTTCCATCAATAAGCACTGTATCTACTTTCAATTGTTTTTCTCCCCTTTTTAAAACTTCTTCCACATTAGAAGATGTTATTTCTCTTTTCACAGTAACACTTGGGCTAAAATAAAGTGTAGCCCCAACAATAATCCCCAAACTTATTTGACCAAACAATTTAAATTTTGCAGCAAGTCCATCGCTATCACTTTTTTTATAATCAATTCCTTTTGCTTTTGCATCACGTTTGCTTTTTATTTTTAAATAATCATCTACAAAACCAATAGCGCCAAGCCATACTGTGCATAGTATCATTAGGCGGATATATACTTTATCTAAATTTGCTAATAACAAAGTAGGAATAAGAATAGCCAAAATAATGATGATACCTCCCATGGATGGCGTGCCTTTTTTTTGTTGTTCTCCTGCAAGGCCAAGGTCACGTACGGTTTCGCCCATTTGCTTATTTTGCAAAAACACAATAAGTTTTTTACCATACACAGTCGTTATTATTAACGAAAGTATAAGTGCCATAATCACACGGAAACTTATGAACTGAAAAAGTCCACTACCAGGAAAAGTTGCCTTTGTCCAGTGCTGCGTAATCCAATCAAATAAATGATAAAGCATTTTTAATGAATAATTTTTAATGAATAATTAATAATGTTTTCAACTCAATATTATTTTTTTTAATAGGTTGCTTAACTTTATTAATTACAATTTGTTTCAACCTTCAACCTTCAACCTTCAACCTTCAACCTTCAACCTTCAACCTTCAACCCTTCAACCCTTCAAACAATTTTCAACAACTTTCAACTTTACTTTCCTAGCAATTCAAACATTTCCCTCAACACTACCTTATCATCAAAATCGTATTTCACCCCATCTATTTCTTGATATTTTTCATGCCCTTTTCCTGCTACTAAAACAATATCTTCTTTACTGCTTAAGCTTACTGCTGTTTTTATTGCCTCTCTCCTATCTGCAATTGTTATGTACTTTCTTCTTGCGACTACATTTATTCCAGCCTCCATATCTTTTAAAATATCTTCTGGCTTTTCATTTCGTGGATTATCAGATGTAAGAATTACTTTATCACTATGCTCACACGCTACCTCTGCCATTAATGGTCTTTTGGTTTTATCTCTATTGCCTCCACAACCAATTACAGTAATTATTTTTTCGTGTCCTTGGCGCAATTTTTTTATTGTTGCAAGCACATTCAACAATGCATCGGGCGTATGCGCATAATCAATTATTCCAATTATTTTTTCGTTAGCACTCACCTCATAATCAAATCTTCCCTCAGCACCATTTATATTACTCAAAGCGAGCAATACATCTTGCTTATTCATACCAAGACAAATGGATGCAGCATATACCGCCAACAAATTATAGGCATTAAACTCTCCAATCAATTTAAAATGCACTTCCACATCATTCACCAACATATGCAATCCCGTAATACTATTGTCCAATATTTTTCCTTTAAAATCTGCAACAGTTCTAAGGCTATAATAATATTTTTTTGCAGTAGTATTTTGCAACATTACTGCACCACGTTTATCATCTGCATTGCTTATTGCAAAAGCATTTGATGGCATATTATCAAACCAGTATTTTTTTACCCTAATGTATTCATCAAATGTTTTATGATAATCCAAATGATCATGCGTAATATTTGTAAAAATGCCGCCTTTAAAAACCAATCCCTCTATTCTATGCTGATCAATTGCATGACTACTACATTCCATAAAAACATAATCGCAATGCTCATCTTGCATTTTTTTCAACAATGCATTTAAGCTTATAGCATCTGGCGTAGTATGGGTAGAGGCTACAATTTTATTTCCAATTTTATTTTCCACTGTACTTACCAAGCCGCATGTATAACCCAACTTTGTAAATAAATTGTATAAAATAGTAGCCACGGTTGTTTTACCATTTGTACCTGTTACGCCTACCAAGTTTATTTTTAATGATGGCTCACCATAAAAATTATGTGCCATTTGTCCTACAGCAATATTTGTATTTGCAACTTCTACGTAGGTAACTCCTTCTACTAATTTACTAGGTATATTTTCTGTAACTATTGCGCTAGCACCTTTTGCAATAGCTGCATCTATAAAATCATTCCCATTTGCCAACGTACCTTTTAATGCAATAAAACAGCTTTTTGCCAATACCCCACGAGAGTCTATATGCAAAGATTTTATTTCTACATCAGTACTGCCATGTACCGCTATTAATTTTACTTTGTATAAAAGGTCTTTCAGCATTTTAATTTAACAATAAGGTTATTTTTTGCCCTTTACTAAAATTTGTTCCAGCTGCTATACTTTGTGCCATTACTTTTCCTTTGCCTTGAAAAGCCAAACTCAATCCTTTATTCTCCAATAAATACACAGCATCTTTTAATCCCATACCCAATACACTTGGCATAATATTTTTTGTGGTCGTACTAGTGGAATTTATTGTAGCATTATTTTGCACAAGCACAATATTTTTCCATGAGCCAAATTTGGAAGAGTCTGCATAAGGAATATGCATAAAATCAAGTATAGATATCATGTCATTTTTCAAACCAATAGCATTGTTACTTATCGAATCTGCTTCGGATATTATATTCAAATTTGGCTTAGTGAGGTAGCGAGCATAAAGTTTATCACTTATTTCTTTAAACACAGCTCCAGACACATCTGCACCATATATCAATTTAGATTCTCTAGTATTTTGTATAACAACTGCCATAGTAAATTTTGGAGCTTCCGCAGGAAAATATCCAATAAAAGATGCTTGATAAACCTTTGCAGATTTGTTATACCCTTTATTATCTAGTGCTGTAACAGCAGTACCAGTTTTACCTGCTATACTATATGTGCTATCCATTAATACCTTATGGCCAGTGCCATGTATTTCTTCCACAACTGCAAGCATACATTCTTTCAACTTTGCTATTGTAGCTGGGCTGCATACTTGTGCATCTAACACTTGTGGTTCAATATTTTTAATAGTTACACCAAAATCTTTTATTTCATTTACCAAGTAAGGCCGCATCATTTTACCATTATTAGCCACTGCGTTATAAAGTGTAAGCATATGCAGTGGCGTTACCAATTCTTCGTAACCATGTGCCATATATGGAATAGTAGTAGCTCCCCATTTTTTTACTTTTTTAATAAGTGGAAAGCCAGATGATGCTACAATATCAACACCAGTATAAGTATCTAATCTCATTTTATGTAAATGGTCATAAAATTTTTGTGGCTGGTTTTGGTAGTATTGATCTGCCAATTTTGCAAATGCTACATTACTACTCGCAGCAAATGCTTTTTTAACTTTTATTTCATACGTTCCTAAATGCGAATCTTTAATTCTTAACCCATGGAAAGATTTTACACCTCCTTCACAATTCACTACTGTATTTGTATCTACATATTTATCTTCAAACAAGCTCATTAATGTAGCCAATTTGAAAACAGAACCAGGCTCGGTTGTTTTTCCAATACCATAATTAAAATCCTCCAAGTATGTACCATCAGGTTGCTTACCCAAATTGGCAATAGCTTTTATTTTACCAGTAGCAGTTTCCATTACAATAGCTGTACCATGCAGTGAATTGTTGCCCACCATCATTTTCATTAGTGCATTTTCTGCAACATCTTGTATATAAGTATCGAGGGTTGTTACAATATCTTTTCCATTCACAGGGTCTAGCTCCGAACCTTCCACAGGCATGTATGCACCAGCCGCATATCGCATCAAACGCTGGCCAGATGTACCTCTTAGCAAACTATCATACGTTAACTCCAGCCCTACATTCTTAGATAAATTTTGACGAGACAACCCAATCGTTCTATTGGCAAGTAATACATATGGGTTTATGCGTTTGTCTTTTGCATCTATAATAAATCCGCTTTTATTTCTGCCTTGCCTTACTAGTGGAAAGTTTCTCAATAATAAATATTGATCAAACGTCATTTTCTTTTTAAGAATGAAATAACGATCTTCGTCAGTATACGATTGTTGCAATAAAGCCTTGTACTCAGATGCAGTTTTATCAGTAAATAAATTTGCTAAACTTAAACTAAGAGAGTCAATATTATCCTTAAAACGTTTACCCTGTTTTTCTCTTAACCCCTCCGCACCAAAATCTATGTATACATCAAAAACAGGAACTGAGGTACTAAGCATATTTCCATCCTCGCTGTAAATAGTACCTCGCTCGGCAATAATTGGTTGAGATTTTATATGCAAACTGTCACTCATTCCTTTCCAATACTTTCCTTCTGCTTGCTGAATATAAACCGCTCTACCAAGTACAAAAATGCAAAGTAATATCATGCACAAAAAGCACAAATAAACCCTCCATAATATATCCTTTTTTATATCCATTTATTAAAACCAGTTCTGTTTATTTCGTTGTTGTATCTTTTACAATTGGCATTATAGTATCCGACAATAATATTGGAGCTCCTTCAGACTCTTTCAACCCCATTGGTTCTACTACCTTTATAAGTTCACTTGCTTTACTCCTAAAAATCAAATCGCTCTTTACTGTTTTGTATTCATATTGCAGCTCTTTTATATTTTTCTCTGTTGCTGCTATTTTTCTTACTAATTTATCTGCATGATGCCCATTGTATATGTACACTATCGCCAACACTGCTAAAAAAAGGAAGAACGGAATATTTCTAACTATTCTATTGTAGTTAAAAACTTGTTTCCAGTCTGCTTTTGCTACTTTAACTTCATTATTTACTTTTTCTTCTTCCATTATTTTTTTTGCGCTATTCTCAGTTTTGCACTTCTACTTCTACTATTTATTTTTTGTTCATTTACAGAGGGTACTATAGGTTTTTTTGTTATAACAATTAATGGATTTTCTGCTTTAATCCCATACACATCATCAGCTTCTATTTCTTCAATAGATCCATTCTTAAAAAAGTTTTTTACTATCCTATCTTCTAAAGAATGAAAAGTAATAATTGCAACCCATCCACCCTCTTTAAGCACGCTTACTGTTTGGGTAAGCATTTCTTCTAGCACTTTCATCTCTTCATTTACTTCTATACGTAACGCTTGAAAAACCTGCGCTAAGTATTTATTTGGATTTCCTTTTACAACTGCTGAAATACTTTGTTTAAAAGTATTGATGGTTGTGAACGGTTTTATTATTCTTTGTTCAATAATCGTTTTTGCAAGCGTTTTGGAGTTTGTCACTTCTCCATATTTCTCAAACATTTTATGCAATTGCAATTCGTTGTATGTATTCAAAACCGTTGCCGCTGTTGCTGTTTGCCTACTATCCATGCGCATATCTAATGCTGCATCAAACCTTGTACTAAAGCCTCTCTCTGCTGTATCAAACTGATGACTTGATACACCTAAATCTGCCAAAATCCCATCTACTTTAGTATACTTGTGCAATCTTAAAAATCTTTGCAAGTGTCTAAAATTTTGTGGCACAAAAAGTACACGCTCATCATCTGGCATATTCTTTTTTGCATCTTCATCTTGATCAAACACAACCAGCTTTCCATTTGCACCTAAATGCTTCAATATTTCTTTGCTATGCCCACCACCACCAAATGTGCAATCCACATACACGCCGTCTTCTTTTATATTTAGTGCCTCTACTGCTTCTTTAAGTAATACAGGTGTATGGTAATTGGTTGTTGGTTGATTGGCATTTTGGTTGATTGGTTGATTGGTTGATTCAACGTCTTTAATAATTTTTACTTCATTCATTTTTTCAACTTTTTTTGAATCATAAAAGAAAATTCAATTTCTTTTAAACTACTCAATCAACTATTCAACCATTCAACTATTTTCAACAACCTTCAACTTTGAACCTTCAACATTCAACCATCAACCCCCTTGTTCATTACCTCATTTGCCAAATCACTAAAACTTTTATCCGTCATAGTATCAAAGAACTGTTCGTATAATTTTTTATCCCAAATCTCAATTTTGTTAAGTGCAGATACCAACACTATGTCTTTATCTAAAGAAGCGTGGGCTAGTAAATTTTTAGGTAATAATAATCTTCCAGCACTATCTAATTCTACAGGAGAAGCTCCATTTAAAAAATATCGGCGAAAAGCCCTCACTTTAGGATCAAAATCATTTAGGTTACTTATGTTTGCAAATATGGGGTTCCAGCTTTGTTGTGGATAAAGGGTGAGGCATTTTTCAAATCCACGATTTATGACAAATTGTGTTCCACCATCTATAGGCAGCTGTTTTTTAAACGCTGCTGGCAAAAGGAAACGCCCTTTTGAATCGATGGTAGATTCATATTCGCCTAAAAAGCTAA
Organism: Ferruginibacter sp.; assembly: GCA_031408295.1. Lineage (GTDB taxonomy): Bacteria > Bacteroidota > Bacteroidia > Chitinophagales > Chitinophagaceae > Ferruginibacter. The sequence continues at coordinate 2,455 of JANNVW010000059.1, read as the reverse complement.
TCATTGATGAGAAATAAGTTGTTGTTTGTAATTAATCTACACAAATTAACACTTTTTCCCACTATTGAACAGCATTTAGGCAAAATCTATTTTTCCACACTCTGTAAAATCAATACAGTTGTGCATTACATGCCCATTTTAGGCATAATACTGGTTAATAAAATGTGAATAGCTGTGGAAAGAGTGTGAATAGCTAAAAAATGTAGTTATTTAGCAACTGGAATACTAATGATAAAAGTACTGCCTTTTCCTAAAATACTCTCCGCTTTTATAGTGCCTTTATGCGCATCTACCATGGTTTTTACGTAGCTAAGGCCAAGCCCAAAACCTTTTACATCATGTACGTTGCCTGTGTGGGCACGGTAAAACTTTTCAAAAATTCTGGAAAGTGTTTCTTTACTCATACCTATGCCGTTGTCCTCTATTTTTACTTTAAAAATATTATTGGCACTAGAGGTAGATAATTTGATTATTGGTTTTTCTTTAGAATATTTTAAAGCATTATCTAGCAAATTATTTATAAAGTTTGTAAAATGTACATCATCTGCCATTATAAAATCATTTGTTGCATCCAAATGTGTTATCAATTCCCCTCCCTTTTCGTTCAAAGGCAAACTAATATTATTTATAGCATTTGTTATAAGCTCATGTGCCGAAAGTTTTTTAAGATTTAATTGCACTTCTTGCTTATCTAGCAATGCTGCTTGCAGTATAGTTTCTACCTGCTTATTCATTCTTATATTTTCTTCTTTTATTACGCCAGTAAAATAATCGGTTTTGGCTTTATCGCCTATAACTTTTTCGTTTTTCAATGCATCTACTGCCAACGAAATGGTAGCCAAAGGCGTTTTAAACTCGTGGGTCATATTGTTTATGAAATCAGATTTTATTTCACCTAATTTTTTTTGTACAAACAAAGTACGAAGTGTGAGAAAAAATGCAGTAATAATAATGAGTGTAAATATGATAGCTCCAATGATAAACCAAGTAAGCTCTCGCAGTACTATTGTATTTTGATGTGGTACAATTACCACCAAAAATTCTTGAGGCAACAAATTTTCCATACTACTGCCGCTTTCTGGCTGCAAAATAACCGTTTGGTTTACGGTGTTAGCAGAGTCTGCATAATATTTCACAAAATTTTCTGTACTTATTTGGTCGCCAGTAATATTGTCATCCGTTACTGCAAATTCAAACGGAATATCTTTCAAACCTGCTCTTGCTATCTCCTCTCTTACAATATTATTTATTTCATCAATGCTAAACCGCTGCATTACGGAGTGCTTTCTAAAATCAAATTGGAACCTATCGGGAGAAAGTAATATTTCATTTTTCCTTGGGTATGACAATGCTTTTTTTTCTGCCATTAACCTCATGCCTGAATTACCTGCTGCTTGTATAACCTTATCTCTCAACCTTTGCTCTCTGTAGACTTTCACACTATTTAGCCATAATACCTGAAAAAATATAAGCCCAAGCAAGCTAATGGTTATAAGTACAGTTATAATAGGGAAAGTCTTTTTCATTAAATTTTTTCCAAAATTTTATTCCACATTTGGCAACTACAAATGTAGGGTTAATATACTTTTTACAAAATAATAGTTTGTTATAAATAAATCACAGTTATCCCTCACCTCTGGCATAATCTGTTTACTTAAGCATAATATAATTGAAGTATATCTTTTGGCAACTTTGTGGTTCAGTAAATTTTCATTAATTTGTAACTATGAATATGCCAACAAGAGGAAGTATTTTAATTGCAGAACCTTTTTTAAAAGACCCACCATTTAAAAGAAGCGTTGTGCTTATTTGTGAGCATGCTATTGCTGAGGGTACATTTGGCTTTATGCTAAATAGAAAACTGAATACAAAACTACACCAAATTGTTTCAGAATTAGATGATTGGCCTCTGCCTGTTTATTATGGTGGACCTGTGCAAATAGATACAGTTCATTATATACACCAATATCCACAGTACTTTGCAGATTCAGTAAAGATTACAGATAATGTGTACTGGGGTGGCGATTTTGAACTTGTAAAAAAACTTATAAAAAATGGCACCATTGATTCAGATAAAATAAAATTCTTTCTCGGCTATAGCGGATGGAGTAAGGGTCAATTAGAAGAAGAAATAGAAGAGAAAACATGGATAATTGCAGACGCTACTAAACACTTAATTTTTGACACTAACCCCAGTGAAGTATGGAATGCAAGCCTTACAAAACTTGGTGGCAAATATAAAATGATGATAAATTTTCCTACAGACCCTCAGTTGAATTAAGATGCCCCCTAAATCCCCTCCCGCAGAAAAAAGCGCATTGGCGTCAAGTTAATTGATATCCACATAGGTTGAAAAGCAATGTGGGCATATATTTAAAAGAAAAAGCAACTTGTAGTTCTAAACACATTTTACAATGTCTACAAATTGCAATTTCAACAGCAAGGTAAAAAAAAC
>JANNVW010000058.1:0-132091 GCA_031408295.1 Ferruginibacter sp. | reverse complement strand
TGCTGTTGGACCTGTTGGCGTAAAAGTATATGTGTTAGCAGCACTATAATTACTAATAGTGCTTGTACCGTTTGATGCACAAGTTGGTGCTGCACTTGTTATTGTTGGTACTGCTGGTGTTATTAGTGTTGCAGCATTGCTGAACGATAATGAGGCTGCTGATACACATGTTCCCGATGTTGATGTTACCGTGTAACTTGTACCTATTGTCATACCTGTTATTAGCCCCGTTGCAGTGGCTATAGGCCCTGCGGGAGTAAAAGTATAAGTATTTACTACACTATGATTACTTATTGTGCTTGTGCCTGGTACAAGACAAGTTCGTGGAACGCTAGTTATTGTTGGTACTGCTGGGTTTGGTTTTGTAGTAACTGTAATTGCTGCTCTTGAACCTTCACAATTATTTATTGTTTGGCTAACATAGTAGATTGTAGTTCCCACTGCTACTGTTGATGGAATAGGTGCTATTACAGATCCAATACCACCTGTAGGTAATGAGTACCAAAGTAAATTTGATCCAGTTGCTGTTAATGCTACAGAGGTAGCATTATTACAATATTCTACAGGCGTTGTTACAACTGGTGTAGCAGGTAAAGGATTTACTGTAACAGTTAAAGCTGTTCTTGCACCCTCACAAATGCCGATTGTAGAGCTTACATAATAAGTGATATTACCTAATGCATTTGTTTGAGGTATTAATGTTGACACACCAGTACCACCCGTTGCAGTTGTGTACCAAAGCAAATTGGTACCAGTAGCTGTAAGTGCTATTGCTGTTGCATTTAAACAATATTCAATAGGACTGGTTACTGTTGGCGCTGCTGCTGTTGTATTTACATTTACTGTAATTGATGTTCTTACACTTTCGCAGAATGCATTGCTTTGTGTAACATAATATATGGTACTACCTATAGATGCTGTACTTGGGACTGGAGTAATAGAACTACCTACTCCGCCAGTTGCAGTTGTGTACCACAATAAATTTGAACCAGATGCAAACAAAGCAGATGATGTTGCCCCCTGGCAATAAACAACAGGAGTAGTAACAACTGGTGCAAGTGGTTTTAGATTTACTGTTACCGTAATAGCTGCTCTTGGACTTTCACATGTTCCAATAGTTTGGCTTACATAATATATAGTATTACCAGCACTAACAGTTGAAGGAGTTGGCGCTAAAATACTTCCCGTACCTCCTGTTGCTGTAGTGTACCAAAGTAAATTTGTACCAGTTGCAGCAATACTTAAATCAGCAGCTAGAGAACCTTGGCAGTATAATATTGGTGTTATTATAATTGGTGCTGCAGGAGGTGCTACTATATCTACAGTTATTGCTGCCCTTAAACCTTCGCATATACCAATTGTAGAGCTTACATAATAAATAGTAGTACCAACTGTTGCAGTGCTTGGTGTTGGTGTTGTTGCGCTACCTGTTCCTCCTGTACCAGTAGTGTACCACAATAAATTTGTACCAGTTGCCACAAGTGCTGTAGCTGTTGCTCCTTGGCAATAAGTTACTGGGGTTGTAACAGTGGGTAAACCCGGAGTTATACTAACGTTTACCGTTATTGCAGATCTGGCACTTTCACAAGTTCCTATTGTAGATGATACATAATAAATCACACTGCCAACTGTTGCAGAAGATGGTGTTGGAGCAGTAGCACTACCTGTGCCTCCAGTGGCAGTTGTGTACCACAATAAATTTGTACCAGTTGCAGTAAGTGCAGTAGTTGGAGTCCCTTGACAATAATTTACTGGCGTAGTTACCAATGGCAGTGCTGGTGTTGTATTAATATTTACTGTAATTGCTGCTCGTGGACTTTCGCAACTTCCAGACACTTGACTTACATAATAAATCGTATTACCTACAGACGCTGTAGAAGGAGTAGGTGCTGTTGTACTACCCGTTCCGCCAGTAGCAGTAGTGTACCACAATAAATTTGTACCTGTTGCAGTGAGCGCTGAAGCTATTGCTCCTTGACAATAATTTACTGGCGTAGTTACAAGTGGTGTTGTTGGTAACAATGTAATAGTAACAGTTATTAAAGCTCTTGGACCTTCACAAATTCCAATGCTCGAACTTACGTAATAATTAGTACTCCCTAATGAAGTGGTAATAGGAGTTGGTGCTGTAGCACTACCTGTGCCTCCTGTAGCAGTTGTGTACCACAATAAATTTGTACCAGTTGCGGTTAAAGCTGTAGCTACATCATTTTGACAATACAATACAGGTGTAGTTATAATTGGGGCAGGCGGTGTTGCAGTTACTGTAACTGTTATTAAAGCTCTAGGACCTTCACAATTCCCCAAAGTTTGAGATACATAATATTGTGTACTGCCTACAGAAGCAGTACTAGGTGTAGGTGCTGTTAGAGAACCTGTGCCTCCCGTTGCTGTTGTGTACCACAATAAATTTGAACCAGAAGCAAATAATGCACTTGCGGTAGTACCTTGACAATAGGATACTGGTGTACTAACTGTAGGAGCAAGTGGTGTAGGATTTATTGTTACCGTTATAGCTGCCCTTGGACTTTCGCAAGTACCAGCAGTTTGGGTTACATAATATATAGTACTACCTGTTGCACTAGTGTTAATAGTAGGAGAAGTTGTACTACCAGTACCACCAGTAGCAGTTGTGTACCACAATAAGTTTATGCCAGTAGCAGCTCCAGCAATACTAACAGCAGTAGCTCCTTGGCAAAAGAATACAGGGCTTGTAACCACGGGTGCAGCAGGTGGTGCTGTAATATTTACAACAATTGCTGCTCTAGATCCTTCACAAATACCAATAGTTTGACTCACATAATAAGTAGTAGAACCAATAGCGGTTGTGGTTGGAGTTGGTGCAGTTGAACTTCCTGTACCACCAGTTGCTACAGTATACCACAATAAATTAGTACCAATTGCCGTAAGTGCCGTAGCTACATCATTTTGACAATAGGTAACTGGTGAGGTAACAATTGGAGCATTGGGTAATGCCACTATATTTACTGTAATGGCAGCCCTTGGGCTTTCGCAACCGCCAATGGCGGCTGTAGATAAACTCACGTAATAAATGGTGCTTCCAACAGCAGTAGTATTAGGGGTAGCAGCTGTTGTAGAACCAGTACCTCCAGTGGCAGTTGTGTACCATAATAAATTTGAACCTATAGCAGTAAGTGGAATTGCTGTAGCATTTCTACAATAGGATATAGGAGTTACCACAGTAGGAGCAGCAGGAATTGCTGTAACATTTACTGTAATAGCTGCTCTTGGGCTTTCGCAAGTATTTACAGTTTGTGATACATAATATATTGTACTTCCACCGCTCGCCGTGGATGGTGTAGGTGCAGTAACACTACCAGTACCGCCTGTAGCTGTAGTGTACCACAATAAATTTGTACCACTTGCTGTTAAAGGAACTGCAGTAGCATTTTGACAATAAGTAACAGGACTTGTAACAACTGGCGCAGCAGGTAACGCTGTAACTGTTACTACCAACGGCGTACGTGGTGTACTCTCTATTCCAGCATTAGACTGGGTAACATAATAAGTGGTAGGACCTATTATAGCTGTACTAGGTGTGGGAGCTATGCTGCTTCCTACACCACCAGTAAGTGTAGTGTACCAAAGTAAATTTGTACCAGTTCCTGAAGTTGCAGCTATTAGGGGAACAGCAGTAGCATTTTGACAATAAGAAACATCTGTTACACTAGGAAATCCACAAATTGGAATTGTAAATACAATATTTGTACTTGCAACACAGCCGCTGGCATCAGTTACTGTTAAAGTATGATTTGCACCAGTTACACAGGGAAATACTCCTGTACTATTGGTTATATTGTCGGGCATTAAAGTATATGATACCGCACCCAATGCGCCAGAAACTGTAGTAGCAGTTATATTTCCACATTGAGAAGGGCATACTGGATTAGTAAATGCTACATTATCTATGGCTAAAATAGCGGGACAAGAACCAGGTACTACAAAAGCCCTTCTACTTGGACAAACAACTAGATTGCCAGGGCAACAAGATGCATAAATCGTAGTACCAGCAGGACAAAAAGCTTGTGTGTAAGGGAAATTAGAACCTGAACCAATTTGTGCACCTCCAGTTGCTGCTGTCCACCAAGTAATTGTTTCCCCATTACCGCAACCTCCATTAAAAGTAGAAGTGAATAGTTGGGTAGGAATACATGTTTTAACAACAGGTGTCGCAGTAGGTAATGGTGTGTATAGAGGTCCACAAGCTTGTGTAGATATTGTAATATCAATATTATTTGCACTTACTTCGGGAGTACTCCAACAGCCTGTAGCACCATCTGTATAACCTCTTAGCCTAAACAACATAGTTCCATTCAATATGGCATTATTACAAATCCTAAAAGTATATGTTATGTCAAATGGGGAAGCACAATTTCGAGCAACATCACCATAATTATTTGCAGGATTTCCGTCAAACGTTGGGTTTCCTGGGCAACAAGAATGACTATTTACTCTATCAAAATAGAAACCTCCACCTCCTGTAGATTGCCCCGAGCAAGCTGCACCAGTAACTGTTGAAGATATTCTTAACCAGTCGGGGTTGGGGAGTGTGGTTGTAACTGAGCTGAGATCAATTCCATTATTTGTTGGCAGTGCTATTCCGTGTATCCAATTTATACCAGGTGTTTGATTCCACCTAATCTGAGTGATATTGAAAGTTAAAAATGAGGAATCACAAGGATTTGTACACACTAAAGTACCGGCAGCATTAACAAAACTTCCAGCACTACCACCTAAAAGACTAACAGTTACGGTTGGAGCACCCCCACAAGAATTAAATCTACCTGTTGTGGCTACATTAGGTATATTAATAGGCTGAGCAATGGTTTTAAAAGTTGCTAAAAATATACAAACAATTATGAAACCTTTTTTTAACATTGATTTATTGTGTTTTATAGTTTCTTTAATGCTTCAGTAAAATATGAAACAGGTATCATTATATTTTCACCTGAATAAAGTTGTACAGCCCATTCTAAAAAAAGCTTTTTCTCTGAATAATTTAAACTTTTGTTATAGAGAGGTTTAACGGAAATTAAATTTTTCATAACATGAGATTCTTGAAGATTATTTTGTGCGGCATATCTTTTTAAATCATTTATAACGTTTAAAGGGACATCTATTTTTTCACTTTTTGATAACACCTTTACTATTATACTCATACTGGTAGAATCAAAGTCTCTACGAGCATTTTGAGCATTTACTTTTTGAATCATGATAAAAGCCATCAAAAAAAAACTAAAGATTTTCATTTTTATTATTTACAGAATTAATTAAAATACTGAAAAAGAAGAATCAGGAATGATTTCAAAAAATAATTCCTGAAAGACTTAAAAACTAAAGTTTGTAACTTATGTTACAAACTTTAGTAGAAATAATTTACCTCAATATCGTTACATCCGTTTTATTATACTGCTTTTTACCATCAAATAAAGTAAATTCTATTACTGCATAGTATGTGCCATCTGGCAATGGTTTGCCCTTATATGTACCATCCCATCTGTTAGCATAGTCTTGAGATTCGAATACTTTGCTACCATACCTGTTAAATACAGTTACCCTAGCTCCCCCAGGGTTTGTAAGGCAGAAATTTTGATCGTATACAAACCATGTATCGTTTACGCCATCTCCATTTGGTGTAAAGGCATTTTTTATATTAATACAACTTTGCACAACTTCTACCCTTACTTGGTCTGTTACCGATGGGCAAAGTCCACTTGGGTCAGTAGCTCTGAGTGTATAAATAGTAGTTTGTATAGGGTTTGCCAAAGGATTAAGAATTGTGGCAGAAGTTAATGATAAAGGAGATACATTAGCTGTCCATAAATACGTAGCAGCAGGTACACCTGTAGAAACGCCTCTTAGCTGAATCGTATTTCCTCTAGCCATGATAGTATCATTTCCTGCATTTATAGTAAGCAAAGGTGTTACATTTACTGTTATTGCATTTCTTGCACCCTCACAACCTAGCGGAGTAGTTTGGCTTACATAGTATGTTGTACTACCTACCGAACCTGTAGAAGGTACGGGAGCTGAAGCCGAACCTGTGCCGGCTGTTGGCACGGTGTACCATAAGAAAGTATTACCTGCCGTGCCTGATGCCGTAAGTACTAGTGCATTTACATTTTGGCAATACGGTATTGGCGATACAACTGTAGGTGCTACTGGTCGTGGATTAACTACTACATTTATTAATGCCCTTGGCCCTTCGCATACTACACCCGAGGTAGATTGACTAACATAATACGGTGTTGTACCTGCTGTGGTTGTAGAAGGCGTAGGTGCAGTTGTACTACCAACCCCACCAGTAGGGTTTGTGTACCACAATAAGTTATTACCTGTAGCAGTAAGCGCTACTGGAGTTACATTAGTGCAATACGTTACAGGTGTTATAACTATGGGCAAAGCTGGTGTAGCAGTAATGGTAACTGTTAATGCTGTGCGTGGTCCTTCGCAAATACCTACTATAGAACTCACATAATATATAGTAGAGCCAGCTGTAGTGGTAGATGGTGTTGGTGCAGTTGCACTTCCCGTACCACCAGTTGCAGATGTGTACCAAACTAATGTTCCAATATTTGGCGTAGCAGTAAGTGGGCTAGCTGTTACATTCTGACAGTAATTAACTGGGCTTGTAACTGTGGGAGCAAGTGGTGTAGCATTTACAGTTACTGCTATTAATGCTCGTGGTCCTTCGCAAATACCAATGGTAGAACTTACGTAATAATTGGTTGTACCTACCGCTGTTGTAATAGGTGTAGGCGCTGTTGCACTACCTGTACCGCCCGAAGGAGTTGTGTACCATAATAAATTTGTACCTGTAGCTGTTAGCGCAGTAGCTGTAGCTAACTGACAATAAACAACTGGTGATGTTACCGTTGGCGCTACTGGTGTAATATTCACCGTAACTATTATTGAGGCACGTGGACTAAAACAGGTACCATTATTTGCTTGCACATAATATGTTGTACTACCCACAGCTGTGGTAGAAGGAGTTGGAGCTCCAGGTAAGGCAGTACCGCCAGATGGCACAGTAAACCAAGTTAAACCAGTTCCTGTAGCTGTTAAAGCTATCGGAGTTGCATTTTGACAATATACTACGGGGCTTGTAACAATTGGTGTAGCTGGATTTGCAAATACATTTACCGTTATAGGCACTCTTAAACTTGGGCATCCGTTGCTAGTTTGTGTTACATAGTATACAGTAGTACCTGTAGTAGCTGAACTTGGTATTGGAACAGTAGCACTTCCTGTACCTCCAGTTGCTGTAGTGTACCAAAGCAAGTTAGTACCTGTAGCACTTAATGCAACAGTGGTTGTACCTTGGCAATAGTTAACAGGGGTAAGAACTATTGGCGAAGGAGAGTATGCTGTTACGTTTACCACTATTGGCGTTCTTGGTCCTTCGCAAGATCCAATTATTTGACTTACATAATAAGTAGTAGAACCAGGAACTGCTGAAGAAGGTATAGGCGCAATGGTAGAACTAGAACCCCCAGTTGCAGTAGCATACCACAATAAAGTAGCACTAGGCATTGGCATTGCACTTGCGGCAAGAGAAACAGTTGTTACTCCTTGACAATAAGCTACAGGGCTAATTACCTCTACTGCTGGCGTAGTAGATACAATAATATTTACAACAATTGGCACCCTTGGACCTTCGCATAAACCAATTTTTTGGCTTACATAATATGTGGTAGAACCAATGGCTGTTGTAGAAGGTATAGGTGCGGTAGTAATACCGGTACCACCCGTAGGTACAGTATACCAAACAGCAGTATGGTTTGCTAAAACTGTAGCAGTGAGTGCTATTGCTGTAGCATTTTGACAATAGGTAACTGGCGTAACTACTATTGGTGCTATAGGTGTTGTAACTACAATTAAATTGGTAGTGGCAGCACAAGAAACTGTACCAGATGTAGTAGTTACATTATAAACATAATTACCAGGAGTAGTTGGTGCAGTAATACCTGTTGGGTTTTGTGCAGAAGAAGTAAAGCCATTAGGCCCTGTCCATGCATACGTAGTAGCGCCTGAAAGTGCAGTAGCTGTTAGGTTAAAACTACCTCCCAAACACACTGGACCATTATTATTAGCAATTGTATTACAAACTATATTACAATTGGTAGAACCTGTACTTCCTGGGGTGGTATTAAAAGAAATTGTACCAGCACCTCCATTAAAGTTGGTTATTAATACAACATACCATTGTCCAGCAAGGGCACCAGGTATATCAACCGTTTCTATTGCAGCTGTAGAATAGCTACAATCAATGGTTGGCACTGGGTTGGCAGCTATGGAAACGCAACCAGCAGTTTGACTGGTAAATGGTCCCCATGCAGCAAAATCAACATCTATACCCACGCCTGCAGTATTTGTTTGGCTTATTTGAAATTGTAAATTACCAGGGTTAGATACTTGAAAATAAAACCAAGTAGGATTAGGGGTAGTCGTTAAACAATCAATTGTTCCTAAACTTGGTTGATTTGTGACACTTGGATAGGAAACACCCGAAGTGCTACAGAAAGGAACGCCAGAGCCGCAAACTGCTCCGGGGCCAGGTGTACCCACGCAAATGCTAAAGTTTGCATCTACGCCAGTTAATTCTGTTTGTACCCTTACATAATAAGTATTACCAGGTGTAAGCGTATTTAGATTTATTACATTGGGGTCTGCAGTTACGCATGCAATTTGAATGAGAGCACCACAAGTTCCCGAATAAACCGATGTAAGCATATTGGTAGAAAGACCAGTAACATTTAGTAAACTTACCGTATGATTATTACTTACTGCCACAAACGAATACCAAACATCATCATCCCAGCTATTAGCGGGACCACATGTAGGTGTAGGTGTTGTAGCTGATTGTGTAGCACCTGCTGTAGTACCAGCTGTGGTTACAGCACAAAGTTGATTTGAGTTTACTGTTAAAGAAATGACTCCTGCACAATTATCATTTGCTGGTGGCGGTGGCGGCGTACCTATACACAAATTAAAATTAACCTCCTGTGCAATAGTTGCCGTAGTAGTAAAAATTCTGATATAATATGTATTACCTGGTGTAAAACCTGTGGCATTGTATAAATTGGTAGCATTACAACTAAGCTCTGTTAAGGATGCACATGCACCACTATATATAACTGAGGTTAGTAATGTAGTAGTGCCTACGATATTTAAAAGACTAATGCGCTGTGAAGCGTTTGTAGCTACGAAAGAAAACCAAATGTCATCATTTGCACCAGTAGCATTGCAGCTAGGTGCTGGCACACCTGTTGTTGCAGTAGCACTTGTAACAGTACCTGCTGTTACTAGGCCACATAAATAGTTAGGATTTACAGGAGCAGGAATTGCAGTTATGCAATCATCATTTGCAGGCGGTGGTGGTGGCGTACCTACACATATATTAAAATTAGATTCTACAAATGCTGTGGCAGATGTTGTAAAAACCCTAACATAGTAGGTAGTGCTCGGCGTTAATCCTGCTAGGTTTAAAACACCTGTAGTACTACATCCATTTTGTACTAATGCGGCACATGTACCACTATAGGTAGCAATCCCCATGGTATTTACTGGAATCACACTGGTTAATGTAATTCTATGAGCAGTAGATGTAGCTGTTGTTGTAAAAGTATACCACACATCATCATTTATACCTGTGGTACTACATGTAGGTGCAGGTAAATTAGCAGATTGCGTAGCACTTATTGTAGTACCCGCTGTTATTAAAGCACAATTAAAATCTGGATTTACAGGGAGTGATGTGGCGTTAGGACACTCATCGTTTGCTGGCGGTGGCGGCGGTGTTCCTACACATATATTGAAACTTGCATTGCTGCCGACAGTAGCTGTAAAAGTATATACCCTTACATAATAAGTATTACCAATTGTAAGACCAGTAAGATTTGCAATATCTGGATCACTACACACAACCTGTGTTAATGCAGTACAGTTACCACTATATATAGTCATAACCATATCTGTAACAGTACCAGCAACATTCAATAAACTAACTCTATGACCAGTACTTGTAGCCACAAAGCTAAACCAAACATCATCATTAATGCCTGTAGCTCCACAAGTGGGTATAGGCAATGTAGCTGAAGTTGTAGCACTTACGGTAGTACCCGCAGTTACCACAGCACAATTGTAATTTGGATTTACAGTAAGCGACACTGCATTTAAACATTCATCATTTGCTGGAGGTGGTGGCGGTGTACCCACGCAAATATTAAAATTAGCCGTAGCCGTAGAAGTTACATTTGTATAAACCCTCACATAATAAGTTGTACCTGCGGTAAGCCCTCCAATATCTAATGCATTTCCATTTAAACAAGCCACTTGGGTTAAAGCCGCACATGTACCAGTGTATACATTCATAACCATATTGGTACTACTACCAGATACGTTTAATAGGCTAACTCTGTGTGCTACACCTGTAGCCACAAAACTAAACCAAACATCATCGTTCCATGCATTAGCTAAACCACACGGAGGGTTTGGTGTACTTGTAGATTGGGTTGCATTATTGGTAGTACCAGCTGTAACAACTGGGCATAACAAATTTGCATTTACGGTAAGTGCTTGTGCATTTGCACAATTGTCGTTAGCAGGAGGTATGTTAGCAGTAACACAAATACCAAAAGTACCTGTTTCTCCTCCAAAACCCCAAAATCTGATATACATAAGAGTACCCGCAGGCTGGGTTATAGTAATTTTTGGCATACCTAGATTATTACTGCTATTATCATCGCATGCAATTTGGGTAAAAACAAGATTAGGACATGTTCCTGTAACTGTGTAAACAGCCATCCCCCCATCTTGTACAACAGCTTGTCGTGTGTCAATTACCATAGAAGTTGCTCCTACAGGTACCGTCGAGGTAAACCACACATCAGCATCCGTAAAATTGGCACAAGTTGGTGCGGGTATATTAGGTGGATTATTTGAATTGGTAGCATCTACATTACTGAAAGTTGAATAATTGCATACAGCTGTAGCTATTAAATTTATTGCCCCAGTACCAGGAAAATTGGGATCAAGACAAGGGTCATCATTTAATGGCACTTGTGCAAATGCTTGTGAAGTAAACATAAATAAAACAATTAAAAGAACAAATTGCTTTATTGCTTTATTCAAGAAAGATGTAAGAGAATAATAAATATGCATGGTTGAGATTTTATTAGTTGAAATCGTTCCTTTATTTTAATTGTTGTTAATTAATTGTATTTTTTGCCTCTAGTAATTTCTTATCTATTTGCCCAGTAAGCATATGCCAGAACATTACAAAATCAGCACATAAACTATACAAGGGGTATGTGAAAGTAGCAGGTGTATTTTTCTCTACAAAAAAATGCCCTACCCAAGCAAACCCATATCCTAAAACAGGAATAAAAGCAAATACCTAAACATTTTTTAACATTAACCCTAATACCAAAACCACTAATAATAAGGCCGTACCTACAAAATGTAGCGCCCTATTTTTACGACTTGTATGCTCCGTTAGATAAAAGGGATAAAATTGCCAAAAAGAGTTATATTTTTTTTCTGGCATTACTTTTTGTTATTAATATCAAAGCGTAAACCAATTTCGTGTGCACCAGAATTGCCATCATAAATACTTATTGGCGTATTGTATGCGTCATAACTATAGGTAACATTTATTTTTTTAGCTAATTTAACACCTAACTGTAGGCTATACGATTGCTTAATTTTATACATTATTGCTGCCCATAATAAATTTTGATAATCTAATTTCATTCCTAACTCAAATTCGGATGGCGCATTTTGTATTATCCTTACTAGAGCATTTGGTATTAAGGTTATATCTCCAGCAGATTCTATTTCATAATTTACCATTAAGTTATAATGCCTGTAAAGCCTACCGCTTACTTTTGAATTTGGAACATCAGACAATTGTAGTTTAGATTGTATAAGTTGACTTACAGCAGCACCAGCACTTAATTTACCATTGGTATAATAAACCCCAGCTCCTGCATCAAGCCCAAACTTAGACGAAGCCCCACCTAATGCTGCATCATTACCCAAAGCAGCGAGTAATTTGCCTTTATCTATTGCATACTGTAGACCTCTTAACTCTATCCCTATTCCAAATTTTTGCTTTTCGTCTTTAGAAACGATGTGGTAAGAATAAGCAAGTTGAACGCCTGTTCTGTTTGTAGGTCCAGTTTCATCTCTGTATACATAGCCAGCTAAACCAGCTTTTAATTTGGGGAGGCTAATATCTCCATAAACCATGTACGTTTTGGGGTTACCAGGAAATGACGACCACTGATTTCTATAAGCAACTCCTACTGTACTTTTATCTGTAATACCCGCCGCAGCTGGATTGAGCATTGAGTTGTGTTGCAAATATTGGCTTAAAAAATGTAACTGTTGAGCAGAGCTTTTATAACCGAAAGCTAAAAAGAATAAAAAGAAAGTAAATTTTCTCATGTCTAAAATTTGGTATTAGGCACTAAAGTTAAAAGAAAATGTTAAAAATGTCAACATATTGTTGTAAATATTTTCCCACTTATACTATTCTTACTATTTCTACGTTACGCAAATTTTCAAGCCTGTGCATCACATCATCTTTTCTTTCTATGGGTATCCCCACTTTTAATACGGAGAAAAGTTGGTGCTCTTGAGACACCACAGCACAGCCAAACTGTTTGATAATGATTAAGATATCATTTTGTTGGGTATAATCGAACTGTAGGGAATAATACTCTAAAACTGGTTTTTGTACAATAGGAACTACTTGTAAAACCATTGCGGTTGAAGATTTATAGGCGTTAATTAGGCCAGGTACACCCAAAAGAGAGCCACCAAAATAACGTACCACTACTACCAACGCATCAGAAATTTCTTTACTATCGAGCTGGCCTAAAATAGGTTTTCCAGCACTTCCAGCTGGTTCTCCATCATCGCTGCTTCTAAAAATATTACCATCATTGCCTATTCTGTAAGCAAAGCAAAAATGTACAGCCTTGGGATGCTCTTTTTTAAGTTTTAGTAAAATTATTTTTAACTGTTTCACATCTGTTAATGGAAACACATAAGCTAGGAATTTGCTTCCCCTATCTTTAAACTCAGCTACACCCTCTTGCTCTATTGTATTATAAAAACTCATTGTTGTTTTGTTTGTAAAAGTCTATCCTATCCGAAAAAATATTTTTGCTATTAAGTTTTATTGCATTTTTAAGTGATGGTGCGCTTATACCATGCTCAATATTTAATGCGGTATTTGTAATAACACTTGCCTCATCCCATAAATTTTCATCTATAAAATATTGCAGTGTTTTAGTTCCTCCCTCAATAATTACAGCATTTAGTTGTTGCTCAAACAAACAATTTAATATTTCCTTCACTACTTTGTTTTCATTTTTTAGTTTATAAAAAAAAGTATTGCCTTGTAAGCCCTCTATTTTATTATTTATTACAATAGTATAAGCATCGTCATTTAAAACATGAGCAGATTTTGGTATGCTCAAATCCTTATCAATAATTATTCTTGCTGGATTTTTACCAACCCATTTTCTAGTTGTCAACAATGGATTGTCTTGCAACACTGTTTTTGTTCCTACTAAAATAGCAGCTGCTTCTGCTCGCCATTGGTGCACCAACTTGTTAGTATACTCATTGGTTATTTGTGTTGGTTTACTATTTTCATCGGCAATAAAGCCGTCATTTGTTTGAGCCCATTTTAATATTATGTACGGTCGTTTTTTTTTATGGTAAGTAAAAAAACGTTTATTAATTGCCTTACACTCCTTTTCAAGAATACCACATTCTACCAAAACTGATGCTGCTAAAAGTCTTTCTATTCCTTTTCCATTTACCAGCTCAAAATTATCTTTACAGCCGATAACTACATGCTTTATTTTATTTTTTAAAATTAAATCTACACATGGTGCTGTTTTACCAAAATGTGCGCAAGGTTCTAATGATACATATAAAGTACTTTTTTCTATCAGATTTTTATTTTCTATACGCACACTGCTTAAACAATTTACCTCTGCATGGGCTTCACCAAAACACTCGTGGTAACCCTCTCCTATTATTTTTCCATCATACACAAGCACTGCACCCACCAATGGGTTTGGTGCTACATAGCCTCCACCCTTTTGCGCAAGCTCGAGGCATCTTTGCATGTATGACAGATGATTTAACATTTTTCAAAAATAAGCATCAAAAAATAAAGTATGTTTGCTAAGATGACGATTAAAGCAGTATTTAAACAATATATAAAAGATTTAGAACAAATTTATCCTACTGGTGAAGCCGTTGCTATTGCCTATATTATTTTTGAATATTTTATTGCTTGCACAAAAACCGATATTGTTTCAAGAGAGGGTGAAACTATAAATACTGCCGATTTGAATATGCTTAATAATGCATTGCAAAAATTATTGAAGCAAGAGCCTGTACAATATGTAGTAGGTGAAGCTTGGTTTTACAATTTAAAATTTAAAGTAACCAATGCTGTTTTAATACCAAGGCCAGAAACAGAAGAATTGGTACTAGAAGTAATACATTGCTTAAAAAATAGTAAAGATAAAAAGGTATTGGATATTGGTACTGGCAGTGGGTGTATACCAATAAGCATTAAAAAAAATGTACCCACAGCAAATGTTTTTGCAATAGATATAAGTGAAACTACATTAGAAATAGCCAGAAGCAATGCTATCAATAATATGACTAGCGTTACATTTCAAAAGATAAATATTTTAGATGAAGTATTATTTGCATCACTCCCCAGCTTTGATGTAATAGTAAGTAACCCACCATATATACCTGAAAATGAAAAGCAATTATTAGCAGAAAATGTTACTAAATACGAACCCCACCTAGCATTGTTTGTGCCAAACCAAGACCCTCTAATTTTTTATAAAAAAATTGCACACTTTGCAAAAACTAATTTGAATGTAAATGGAAGGATTTTTTTAGAAGTACATGAAGATTTGGCTCAAGACACTGCATCTATTTTTAAAACTGAAAATTATGAAGTAACTATAAAAAAAGATATGCAGGGCAAAGATAGAATGCTCATTATTTATCACTGCCAGACACCGTAGCAGACGTAGTAGCACCAAGCTTTCTAGCCACCTTCATTACCCTTACTATTTCGCCCCATTGTGCTATCGAATCTGCATTTATAACCACCGCAGGTTTTACACTATCACCTTCATTTATAAATTTTCTTAAAGCAGACTCTAGAGAATCATGTATTATTTTTGTAGCTCCTACATAAATATTTTTATCCTTATCTACACTTACAACCACCGTTTGCTTTTGCTTGGTATCACTCTTTGCCTTAGGTACGCTCATCTTTATCACATTAGGATTTGCAAGCGTAGAAATCATTAAAAAGAACATCAATAATATAAACAAAATATCATTGAGCGGCCCAGTGTCCACTTCAGAATGCTCCTCTCTTAATTTATTATTTCGTAAAGACATATTTTTAGTTACGGGTTATTTAGTTACGAGTTACGGGTTATTGGGTTACGAGTTATGGGTTATTTAGTTGCGAGTTACGGGTTATTGGGTTACAAGTTTTAAACTTCGAGTTGATAAAACTTTCAACCATCAACTTTGAACTTTCTTACCTTGTAGGTTCTTGCAAAATATCAATAAATTCACTACTAGAGGCTTCCATTTTATTAGCACATCTATTTATTTGTGTATCTAAAAAACTGTAGCCCAAATATGCTAACATTCCAATAATTAAACCGCTTGCGGAAGTTATCAGCTTAATGTACATTGCATCAGCTATTTGGCTAATAGAAGGGTTGCTTATTGTTGCAAACTCTTTTAACAAAATAACTAGTCCTACAATTGTACCTACAAAACCAAATAGTGGTGCTATACGAGCAATTACAGAAAGTATATTTAAGTTTTTCTCCATTTTATACAATTCCAATTTTGCTACACTTTCCATACTTTTTTCTATAGCATCTATTGGTTTACCTATGCGTTGTATACCCTTATCTATCATTCTGCTTACAGGATTGTTTTTATTTTTAGCAAGGCTACGTGCAGCAGATACATTACCGCCAGTAATTTGGTCTCTTATAATACTCATAAAATTTTCATCAGGAGCGTTCGCTTTTTTAATCACTAAAAGTCGTTCTATAAAAACATAAATGGCTAATGCAAATAAAATACCAAGTGGAATCATTATTGGACCACCCTTGCTAAGCATACCAAAAACGGTTTCTGCCTTAGCACTTGCTACTGCGGCAGCGGCTGTACTGTCTATTTGTAATAAAATATTGAACATACTTTGAATAGTTATTAGGTGATTTACAAAATGCAAATATCATTCCGTTTGCAATAAAACTAAAGTTTTATTTAAAAGTGTGAAATAAATTGTTAATCTTAAAAATGAATATAAAATAAACAATGCTGAAAAGTAAGCCAAATAGCGCAAAATTGAGTATTAAAATTTTATGATAGTATTTAAAAGATAATTTACTATTTTTATTTATAAAATAATTTTATGGAAGAAGAAGAAAAATTTTCGGATGACCCAGCAGAAAATATGAAAATAGAAAATGAATTTCTGAAGATAAAAATGAAAGCGCAATATGGCGAAGGTTTTTTTATGAGCGAGGGTGATGGGTCTATCCCTCCCGAAATTGAAAACCAGTTTCTAAAACAAATGATAAACTTTGAAGAAAACTATGAAAAGGCAGAGTTTATTAAATTATATGAAAAAATAGGAAGTCCCACTTATAAAAAATTAGCCGAATTGGATGCTACTGAAATAGCAGAAGCTATTGTAGCGCTTACAGAAATTATGGAGCAGCATGGAATTATGTTAGATATTAATGATGGACCATATCCAGATGAGGTAATATATACCTTTATAACCGAAGAATTATTTGAACAAGAAATAGAAAAAGAATCTTTGTTTGGTGGCAATTGGCATTTTAGTTATGAGGAGTTTCATCCAAATGATAAAGTTGAGATTGAGAAAAATACACATGAGTTTTTGCAACACTGGTTTACAAAAGGCTTTGATGAATATAGTTCGGAGTTGGCATATCATTTTACAACTGAAAATGGAAAGACATTAGACAGACCAGCTTTTTTTAAAAAAGTAAATATGTTTTTTGATGCTTTTGTAGCATTTAAAAATGATGGCTATAATATTGATGAAATAAAATTTCAATTATACGAAAACAATGAAGGAATGGGGCATGCAGAGGGTATGCTTAAGTACGATGCAGAAATGGAGAATGGTGAAATGATATATTACGAAGGTCCATTTAAATTGTACATGCAACGTGAAGATAAATATTGGAGTGTGGTGTATTTTGTAATGCCAGGGTTTGTGTGGTAATATTTGCTCACGGATTTAAGAAGATTTACACAGATTTTATTGGCTCAATTAAATCCCAAAGATTGCCATACAAATCTGAGAAAACTAAAACTGTACCATAAACTTCTTTTGAAGGTTCACGAACTATTGTAACATTGTTTTGAAGTAGATTTTGATAATCCCTTTCAATATTATCTGTATGCAAAAATAAAAATACCCTGCCGCCTGTTTGGTTTCCAATACTTTTTTCTTGTTCAGGGTTATTGGCTTTTGCTAATAAAAGTTTGCAGCTACCTTCACCTTTTGGTTGAACAACAACCCATCTTTTTGTGTCGCTTAAAATGGTATCTTCCAATAATATGAGGCCTAATTTTTTTGTATAAAATTCAATGGCTTCATCATAATTTTTAACCACTAAAGCAACTTGGGTTAGCACTTGGTTCATAGGTAAAAATTATTTTGTAAATGCAGTACTAACTACTAAATCCTTACTACCCGCAGTATATAAATAAAATCCTTCTCCAGTTTTTACACCAAGCTTACCTGCCATCACCATATTTACCAATAGAGGACATGGTGCATATTTAGGATTTCCAAAACCATCTTGCAATACTTTTAAAATAGAAAGACAAGTATCTAGCCCAATAAAATCTGCCAATTGCAATGGCCCCATGGGGTGAGCCATGCCAAGTTTCATTACCGTATCTATTTCTGCAACACCTGCCACGCCTTCAAATAATGTGCTGATGGCTTCGTTTATCATGGGCATTAAAATTCTGTTTGCCACAAAACCTGGATAGTCATTTACCACACAAGGAACTTTGCTTAGCGTTTTGCTTAGCTCAACAATTGTTGCTGTAATATCTTTTTTTGTAGCATAGCCATTTATAATTTCTACCAATTTCATAACTGGTACAGGGTTCATAAAATGCATACCTATTACATCTTGTGGGCGCTTGGTAGCTGCTGCTATTTTTGTAATAGAAATAGAAGATGTGTTGCTTGCCAAAATACAACCTGCGGGTGCAGCTTCATCTATAGCTTTAAATATTTTCAACTTTAAATCGATATTCTCCGTCGCAGCTTCTACAACCAATTGTGCATCTTTTACACCTGCTGCTAAATCTGTAGCGGTGGTAATATTATCCAGTGCATTTTTTTTGTCCTCTTCTGTAAGTGCTGCTTTTGCAATTTGTCTATCAAAGTTTTTACCAATGGTTGCAATGGCCTTTGCAAGTTGCTCTGCATTTACATCTATTAAGGTTACTTTAAAACCGCTTTGTGCAAATACATGTGCTATGCCGTTTCCCATTTGGCCTGCGCCTATTACACTTACATTTTTGATTGTCATAGATTATATTTAGCCCCTCACCTATCCTCTCCCCAAGGGGAGAGGGAAATGGAGAAGATTATGTAGAAGATTGTGTTGTTAATATTTTAACGCAATGATACATAAGATTTTTTGGATATCTATTTTGTGACTTTTATTTTAAATTTCAATCTCCGCTTATATCTATTGCATAATAAAAGATGAATAAAGTGATACTGATGAAATGTGCGACGCCAATGAAGATGCACATAGCTGTGTTTTAGTTTGGACAAAAAAGCAAAGCTTTTTTATCCAAAAATAAAAACCTCATCCCAACCCTTATCTCCCGCAAAAAAAAGCGGGACAGGCAACAGAGAAGGAACTGGAAGACATCAGCGAAGAATGTATAATAATTTTTCGCTGCAATCTTCGCTGCAATCTCGTGCTTTTTCCTCTCTCCCGTTTTACGGGATGGAGAGGAAAGGTGAGGTCACTTAAACGCATTAATCCCCGTCACATCCATTCCCGTTATCAGCAAATGTATATCATGCGTACCCTCATAAGTAATCACACTCTCCAAGTTCATCATGTGACGCATTACAGGATACTCGCCTGTAATGCCCATACCGCCTAGCATTTGGCGTGCATCTCTGCAAATATTTGTTGCCACTTCGCATGCATTGCGCTTTGCCATACTTACTTGGGCAGGGGTTACTTTTCCTTCGTTCATTAAAACGCCAAGCCTCCAATTTAGCAATTGTGCTTTGGTAATTTCTGTTACCATTTCTGCCAACTTTTTTTGTTGCAATTGAAAACCTGCAATGGGTTTTCCAAATTGTACACGCTCTTTGCTATACTCTAAAGCAATGTAGTAGCAATCCATAGCCGCACCAATAGCACCCCATGCAATGCCATATCGTGCTTTTGTTAAACAACCCAATGGGCCTTTCAATCCTTTTACATTTGGTAAAATATTTTCTTTAGGCACTTTTACATTGTCAAACACCAACTCTCCAGTAGCGCTCGCACGTAGGCTCCACTTGCCATGCGTGGTAGGGGTTGTAAATCCGGGCATACCACGCTCTACAATTATTCCTCTAATATCTCCTGCATCATCTTTTGCCCATACCACAGCCACTTGAGAAAAAGGTGCATTGCTAATCCACATTTTTGCACCGTTTAATGTTACGGTATCATCGCCATTATCTTTAAAGTTTGTAAGCATCCCCGCAGGGTCACTACCATGGTTTGGCTCTGTCAATCCAAAGCAACCCAACCATTCTCCACTTGCCAATTTTGGTAAATATTTATTGCGCTGTGCTTCGTTACCATATTGATAAATGGGAAACATAACCAAACTGCCTTGCACACTTGCTGTGCTTCTTACACCACTATCTCCACGCTCTAGTTCTTGCATCATTATACCATAAGAAATATAATCAAGTCCTCCACCACCGTATTGTTCAGGCACTGTAGGGCCAAAGCAACCTAAGTCGCCAAGCTGCTTTACAATGTGCTGAGGAAACTCTGCACGCTGAGCATAATCTTCTACAATAGGTGAAATTTCTTTCTTCACATAATTGCGTACGCTCTCACGTATGAGCTTGTGTTCTTCGGTTAAAAGTTCATCTACATTAAAATAATCTGGAGATTGAAAATTGTCTGTTTTTGCTGCCATTTTTATAGTATTGAGTATATAGTATTGAGTACTTAGATTAGGCCTTAATACTTTGGTGTTTGTATTGTATTTTATTATTATTTTTAAGAACGCAAAGATAGTGTGATTGGTTTTGAAATATTAGCAAAATAGACATAATAATTGCGTTTTATACATATTGATTGTGCATTTACACTGATAGCATAAAAAGCAGTACTTTTTTTAATGATGGCAGAGAAAAAAATACAGCAAATAGGTATTAAAGAAAAATTTGATTAAATAATTATTGTTGTTTTTATAACCTATTAAAGATTTCTGTAAACGATTAAGCAGTTTGGTGCAACAAAAAAATAAGAAAATTTATCCGTTTTGAAATAAAAAGACTGATTTTTAGGAAATTTAAAAGTACTGAAAATATCACCCTTATTAGCTTATAGCTAATAATTCCCGATTTACACGTTTATGCAAATCGGGAATTTGTACTTTTAAGATACAATTTAATTGCTTCATTTTTTGCATACCTAAATTCCCGAATTACATATTTATGCAAATCGGGAACTGTATTCCATTTTTACATATTTTTGTAAAAACGGAATTGTATGATAGAAAGACAAATTTTAACTGATGCTAAATACACGCTAACACAGTTTAGGGCTATGTGTGTAACTGGGCCAAGGCAAAGTGGCAAAACGACTATTAGCAAAATGCTATTTAAGGGCAAGCCATACATAAGTTTTGAAAACCCATTATTGCAAAAAGAAGCGGATGAAAATATAGAAGTTTTTATGAAGCAATATGCAAAGGGAGCTATTTTTGATGAAGTACAACGTGTGCCAAATGTATTTAGACAACTGCAAGGCATGTTAGATACCAATACAAAGCGTGGGCAATTTATACTTACAGGCTCTAATAATTTTTTATTACAAGAGCAAATAAGCCAGTCGCTGGCGGGGCGTGCAGGATACTTGGAGTTATTGCCACTTTCTTATGCAGAGTTGCAAAAAGCTAAACTTGCTACGGATAATGTAAATCATCATATAATAATGGGGGGCTATCCTGAAATATGGCAGGAGAAACTGAACCCCAGTAAATGGATGAGCGGATACATGCAAACCTATTTACTAAAAGATGTGAGATTGCTTAGAAATATTACAAACTTTGCTGCGTTTACTAGGCTTATATATTTGTGTGCAAACTATGCAGGGCAATTGTTGAATAAAGATGAGCTTGCAAAAGCAGTAGGAGTAGATGCAAAAACAATACAAGCATGGTTAGGCGTATTGGAAAGTAGTTATATTATTTATTTGCTACAACCATGGCATAACAACTTAAATAAGCGCATTGTAAAAAGCCCCAAATTATATTTTTATGATACAGGATTGCTTTGTTATTTACTAGGAATAAATAACCAAACAAATTTAATAAAGCATACTAGATATGGAGCTATTTTTGAAAACTGGTGTATTACAGAGATTAAAAAGAATAGAACAAATGAAGGAATAAATGGGGGAATGTATTTTTTTAGAGATAGTGCGGGCAATGAAGTAGATTTATTAATTGAAAAGAATAGTGATTTAATAGGAGTAGAAATAAAATCTACCAAAAAGCTGGATAACAAAGATTTTCAAGGATTGAAATACTGGAAAAAATACCAGCAAAATGCGAAAGCTATTTTATTGTACGGCGGTAATAAAGGGGAGATTTTAAATGATGAGATTGGGCTTTTACCATGGTATGAAGTAGGAAATATATAAAAATGTATATGAAATTATTAACCAAAATTCGCTTACTCATTATCTTTTTTATGATTGCATTAATATTGAGTGGTGTTACGGCTTTCCCAGTAGAAACGGAGCTTCGTTGGCTACTAAATCATCCGTCACTTGTACCAAACTTTGCACAAACTTGGCTGCAAGATGCATACAATGCATTGCTAGAAACCAACCAAAAATATCCAATGCTTGCTTATGGATTTGACTGGTTGGCTTTTGCCCATATTGTAATTGCGCTGGCATTTATTGGCCCATATAGAGACCCTGTAAGAAATAAATGGATTATAGATTGGGCAATGCTTGCTTGTATAGCCATCTTTCCATTGGCATTTATAGCCGCACCCATAAGGCATATACCCATGTTTCATGTATTAATAGACTGTAGTTTTGGCGTTATTGGGTTAATTCCTTTGTGGGTTTGTAGGAGATGGATAAATAAATTGGAAGGAAATAAAATGCTGAATTAAACGTTTAGAGTGTATTAAAGTCCAACAAAAAAATAATGTATGAAATATCTATTATTGCTTGCCTCCATTTTTTCTATCGTAAGTTGTAAAAAAGCAAATGATACTGTTGTTACTCCCGACCCTGTACCTTGTGCCGAATATTATTTTCCTGCATTAACGGGAGATGTTTGGGATACCAAAACAATCACATCTATAGGCTGGGATAACGCTAAACTTACAGAAGCATTTGATTTTGCTGGCACTAAAAATAGTTTTGGAATGATTGTTTTACATCATGGAAAAATTGTAAAGGAACAGTATTGGAATAATTGGACAATAGCTACAAAATATCCTTTGAATAGTGCTGGCAAAAGTGTTGTTGGATTTGTAGCAGGTATTTCGCAACAAGAAGGTACGATTAACATTAATAATAAATCTTCGCAATATTTAGGAATCGGTTGGACATCTTTACCACTTATAAAAGAAAATTTGATTACGCTAAAACATCAACTTGCCATGACAACAGGTTTGGATGATGGAGTGCCATTTCCTGACTCTACAGCACCAGCAAATCTTTTATACAAAGCGGATGCTGGCACTAGGTGGGCATACCATAATGCGCCATATCGTTTAATGCAAAATGTAATGGCAACTGCAAGTGGTAAAACATGGAACGCCTACTGCAAAGAAAAATTGTTTGATAAAGTTGGCATGGCAAATAGTTTGTGGTTTAATAATATTATGTACTGTACTACAAGGGATGCAGCTAGATTTGGGTCTTTAATTTTAAGCAAAGGCAAATGGAATGGTACGACGCTATTAACTGATGATGCTTATTTTACTGCCATGACTAATACATCTCAAAATTATAATTTGAGCTATGGTTATTTGTGGTGGTTAAATGGTAAAGCATCTGCAATGGTGCCTGGTTTGCAAACAGTATTCAACGTTCCACTTGCATCCAATGCGCCTGCCGATATGATAATGGTATTGGGAAAAGATGATAAGAAAATTTATGTAATACCAAGCCTTGATGTAGTAGTGGTGAGGCTTGGCGATAATGCTGGGCCTACACCAGTATTAGGACCGAGTAGTTTTGATAATGATTTGTGGGGGAAATTGAAATTGGCGATGCGCTATTAGTTTACGAGACTGAGTCAGTCTAGTAAAGTTCTTTGCTAAGCAAAGACTTGCTAAGACTGACTCAGTCTTAGCGAAAATATATATTTATGAAAACATTCTTAGCCCTAGGCGATAGTTACACAATTGGAGAGCAGGTTTTGTTAAAAGATTCTTTCCCTTATCAACTTGTGCAAATGCTTCGTAAAAATAATATTAGCATCAATGCTCCAGAAATAATAGCAAAAACCGGATGGACAACAGCCAATCTTTTAAAAGGGATTTCTGTTACGAAACTTTTAAAGCACTACGATTTTGTGAGTTTGCTTATTGGTGTAAATAATCAATATGATGGGGTGGCATTTTCTATTTTCGAAAAAGAATTTGAAGAATTAATTTTAAAGTCAATATCGCTTACAAAAAAGAGTGAAAATGTTTTTGTATTTTCTATACCGGATTGGGGAGCTTCACCATTTGCTACAGAAAGAAATAAGGAAGAAATTACAAAAGAAATAAATGAATACAATTTCGTTTGTAAATCTATTGCAGAAAAGCACAATTGCGTTTTCATAGAAATCACAGAAGAATATAAATTTGATGCAGACAATGATAATTTTCTTGCTGCAGACAGACTTCATCCATCTGCTTTTGAATATGAAAAGTGGGCTAAAAAATTAACTGAAAAAATATCAGTATTACACTAAATAACTTTTCATTTCTGTTTGATATTGCTGTGCAATAGCTTTTGCTTCTTCTGCAAAATTTTCACCGCTGCCAGCATAAATAATAGCACGGCTTGCATTTACCAATAAGCCACAATCTTTGTTTATGCCGTATTTACTGGTTTCCGCTAAACTGCCTCCTTGAAAACCTACACCAGGCACCAATAAAAAATTATCTGGAATTATGGCTCTAATGTTGGCGAGTTCGGTTGCTTGCGTAGCTCCAACAACAAACATTAAATTATCTTTTGTGCCCCATTGGCTTATTGTTTTTAAAACGTGTTCATACAAAAATTCGCTTCTCAAATGTCCATTGCCTTTGTTCGTTTCTTCACGAACCAATTGCTTCATTTCAAAATCTGCAGCTCCTTTATTGCTAGTTAGCCCAAGTACAATTGTCCACTTATCTTCATATTCTAAAAACGGACGAATACTATCTTCACCCATATAAGGTGCTACAGTAATGGCATCAAATTTTAATGTTTCAAAAAATGCTTTTGCATATTGAGATGATGTGTTACCAATATCGCCACGCTTTGCATCTGCTATTTTTAAATGTGTACTTGGAATATAGTTTACGGTTTCTTCCATAGCATCCCAACCTTTGCTACCAAGTGCTTCATAAAAAGCAGTATTTATTTTATAGCTTACACAATAATCTTTTGTGGCATCTATAATTGCTTTATTAAAGTCAACAATGGCATTTTTATTTTGCTGAAGATGTTTTGGGATTTTTGTTATATCGGTATCTAAACCCACACAGAGGTAAGAGTTTTTTTGTTTTATTTGTTGTACGAGTGTGTTGCGGTGCATATAATTATACTTCGTTTTTATCAATACCTGCTTGTTTAAGAATAGCAAGGAATGTGCCTTTCTTAATATCTTTATTATGTACAGGGACGACTACAGTAATGTTTGAAATAGGGTTGTAAAAAATATGATGTGAACCTTTAGAACGTTTCAAAAGAAAACCATGCATTTCTAACAATTTCATTAAATGCTGTGGAGATTGGTTCATGCAGTTTCTAAATTAAGAGAATATTCCAAAGTATTGCTATTGTCGGGTATCGGCTCACCTCTTGATTGTAATTCTTCAATGTACAATTCGATAGCTTCTTTCCCCATAGCTAAAGCTTCTTCAATGGTATCGCCTTGTGTAATGCAACCTGCCAATGCAGGTACAGTAACCATGTAGCCGCCTTCTTCTTCTTTTGTTAATAATATTTTGTAGGTGTAATGCATTCAATTTTATTTCTTCACAAATATAAAAAATCTATTAGAAATGAAACAATTAAATTAATCGCTTTTCAATTTCATTTGCAATCTGCATATCATCATTCCTATTTCTCTCCCTCAACTTTGCAATAATATTTATTTTTTCTTCTTCCGTTTTATTTTGGCTTAGCTTAAAAACATTTTCTACACTTTCTACTTCTATGGTAAAACCTACAATTGCTTTTATATGCTGCATCGTATATTCTTTTGGCATGTTATTAAAAGCTGCAATTGTTTCTGTGCCTTCATATTTATTCGTAACTGCTTTTATGGCTTCGTAAGTGCCTTCTTCATCAGTAAATTTAATTTTTCCTTTTGCATGCACCGCCATGTAGTTCCATGTAGATGCGCTTTGTGGGTTGGCATACCAACTTGCACTTACATAGCAATGTGGTCCTGTAAAAACGACTAACACATTTTCGTCTGCTTCAAATGCAATATGGTGGTCAGTCTTTTTCATAATATGTCCACTTAAAAATAGCTTTCCATCTTTTTCTTCTACTTCTAAAGGTATTTGTGTAGCTACAGGATACGTTTTTCCAAAGCCTGTTATAATTCCGAAAGAATTTTCTTTTATAAAATCAATAACAAGCTGTTGTTCATTTTCAGTAAAGTGTGCTAGTTTATACATAATTCTATTTTATTAATGATAACATTTTTTCTTCTACCATATTACTTTCCCAAAGTTCTTCAATATTTGGCATACTCATTACTTGTTTCATTATTTCTTCTTGCGTTATGCTATTTTTTAAAGCATCGCTGTATCTTATATGCGGACTAAAAGTTACTTGAGAATAAGCAGGTATCCATTTTGTAGGATATTTTTTACTAAAGTTAGTTTCTATTTTTTTCTGTAATAAAAATGTTGCATCACCTGCTTTATCACTCATTTCTTTAAAATTGTTTAATGCCAAAGTTGCAATAGCATCGCCATCTGGTTTTCTTAATGCTTGGTATTCTTGCAAAATCAATTCCCAATTTTCATTGTGTTTGTCTATCAATGAATTTAAAACCACGCAGTCTTCAAAGCCACAGTTCATGCCTTGCCCAAAGAATGGCACTATTGCATGTGCTGCATCGCCAATCAATGCAAATTTATCTTCTCTCACCCATGGAAAACATTTTACAGTTACCAAAGAAGCAGTTGGATTATTAAAAAAATCTTCTTCCAATGTTGGTATTAGTGGAACAATATCTGCAAATTTTTCTTGAAAAAATGTTCGCACTTTTTCTTTTGTTGTAAGCGAAGCAAATGATGGCTCACCTTCAAATGGGAAAAATAATGTGCAAGTAAAACTGCCATCAATATTGGGTAATGCTATCAACATATAATTTCCTCTTGGCCAAATATGTAATACATTTTTTTCTATTTGATAAGTGCCATTTTCACCTGCTGGTATCGTTAGCTCTTTATAACCTGCTTCTATATAATGCTGTGAATATTCAAATCTATCTGACTGTAATTGATGTTGCAATCTTCCTGCTGAAAAAGCGCCATCACTTCCGAACAAAAGTTGAAAGTTTAAGGTTGAAGGTTCATGAGTTTGTGCATTTTCGAAAGTAATTTTATTGTCTTTCCAATTGATGCTTTCACATTTTTCATTAAAAAAAATTTCTACACCATTTTCCTCTGCTAGCGTCATTAATTTTTTATTCAATTCGCCTCTTGATACAGAATTTATAAATTGCCCTTCGTTTCCATACGCTTGCTGGGCATAGCTTCCATCTACATTATGCATAAAGCGGCTGTGCATAGGAATGGCAATTTTTTTCACATCTTCCATTATGCCAATTTCTTCTAATGCTTTTATGCCTCTATCGCTCAATGCCAAATTTATAGAACGTCCTGCAATCATTTCTGCATTACGCATATCACTTCTGCGTTCGTATATTTTTACTTTGTATCCTCTTTTAGATAAATAAATGGAAAGTAATGAACCAACCAAACCTGCACCAATTATTGTAATTTCTTTTTTCATGATAAATCTGTTTGTTGTTTGGGGTTTGTTGTTGTTGTTTTGTTTTGTTTGGTGTTTGTTGTTTGGTGTTGGGTTTGTAATTTTATGGAGTTCAATTTATTTTAGGCCCTAACACCAAACAACAAACACCAAACAATTCTTAAAACACCAAACAGTTAAGAAAGAAACGTTTTCATTATTTCCCCAAACCTAAACACATCTTCAAAGCTATTGTACAAAGGTACTGGCGCAACTCGTATTACATTTGGTTCTCTCCAATCTGCAATTACGCCGTTTTGTTTTAATGCTTCAAATACCTCTTTTCCTTTTTCTAACATTAAAATACTTACTTGGCAACCTTTATCATTTCGGGGAGTAATAATCTCTATTATTTTTTTATTGAGTGAAACATTTATTTCATCTAAAATAAACAATAAAAAATCACTTAACATTTTTGCTTTTGGCAATAAATTTTCCATGCCTGCATCTTCAAAAATATCAAGGGATGCTTTGTGTGCAGCCATGCTCAATACAGGTGCATTGCTTAGTTGCCAACCTTCTGCAGTTTCTATAGGATCAAATCCTTTCTCCATTTTAAACCTATTCTCTTTATTGTGTCCCCACCAACCCGCTAGCCTTTGTAAAGATTTATTAGCAATATGTTTTTGATTAATGTATGCACCTGCAACACCGCCTGGCCCACTATTCAAATATTTATAACTACACCAACATGCAAAATCCACATCCCAATCATGCATTTTTAATTCTACATTTCCTGTGGCATGTGCTAAATCAAAACCGCAGTATGCACCTGCTTCATGTGTAGCTTTTGTAATTTTTTCCATTTCAAAAACTTGCCCACTATAATAATTTACGCCTCCAAATAAAACTAATACTACCGTGCTGCCATGTTCTTTTATTGTTGCTAAAATATCTTCTGTTCGTATTGCATATTCGCCTTCTCTAGGGTGTACTTCAATAATGGCATCATCAGCATTTAGCCCATGCAATTTCACTTGCGATTCCATTGCATATTGGTCAGATGGAAATGCTTTTGCTTCGCAAATAATTTTATATCGTTCTTTTGTTGGACGGTAAAAACTTGTCATCAATAAATGAAGATTTACTGTAAGTTGATTCATCACCACAATTTCTTCTGGTAATGCACCCACAATTTTTGACAATTGGTTTGGAAAAATTTCATGATAACTCAACCAAGGATTTGCTGCATGAAAATGCCCTTCTACACCGAAGTTTGCCCAGTCTTCCAATTCATTCATCACATAATCTTGTGTGGTTTTTGGTTGCAAGCCAAGGGAGTTTCCAGTAAAATAAATACATTCTTTTCCGTTAATTACGGGTATATAAAATTGGTCTCTAAAGTTTTTTAAAGGGTCGTTTTTATCAAGTTCTTTTGCGAAGGTTAAATTATTTTCGAAAGCCATCTTTTAATTATTTGTTTGTTGTTTGGGGTTTGTTGTTATTTTGTTTGTTGTTAGGTTTGTATCTTTTTTGGAGTTTAATTTATCTTAGAATGTAACACCAAACAACAAACCCCAAACAATGTTATATAGTCGCAATCACCTTTAACTCAATAGCAATAGGCGTTGGCAAACTTTTTACTTCCACCGTTGTTCTACATGCTTGTACATCTGTAAAATATTCAGCATAAATTTTGTTGTAGATAGGAAAATCTTTTTTCATGTTTGTTAAAAAAACAGTTACATCTACAATCTTATCCCAAGTACTTCCACTGGCTTCTAATACTGCTTTTACATTTGCAAAACATTGATGCGTTTCTAAAGCAATATCGTATTTCCAAATATTTCCATCACTATCTACTTCTAATCCTGGTATGGAATTGTCTTTTGCACTTCTACTGCCAATGCCGGATAAAAATATTAAATCTCCTACACGACGAGCATGAGGATAAGCACCTAGTGGTTTAGCTGCGCCTTCTGTATTGATAGTTTCATTGTTTGTTATTTGTTGTTTGTTGTTGTTCTGTTTGGTGTTCACTTCTTTTATTATTTCAGCATTCGTTATTCGGTTATTAAATTTTTGTCCTCGTATATCTGTTTCATTTAAGTATTTAATCAATGCTCCAATTTTGTTTCCAACTTTTAAAGCCATATCATTTAATGAAGCATAGGTTTCTTGATTAATATGTTTTCTATCAATACTTCTTATTAACTGAGATTGTACTTCTGATGCTGATGCTTTTGCAATACTTAAAAATTGAATAAATTCTAGTCTACTACTTCTTCCAAAACCTTCTGCAATATTGTCCATCACAGAACCCGAACTTCTTCTTATTTGGTCTTTTAACTCAAAGTCTCTTGCTAAAGAAGGGATAGATTCTGTTAAATTAAATATCTTTAAATGTAATTCTCTAGCAATTTGCCATGTTTCTAAATCTTCAAATTTTTTAATTGTAGCCATAAATATTAATCTAAAAAGTATAATCAACAACAAACAATACAACACCAAACATTTTCTACATTTCAATACATACATTCTTCATTTCCGTAAAAAATTTTAGCACTTCCCATCCACCTTCTCTTCCAACTCCACTATTTTTCATACCCCCAAAACCTGTTCTTAAATCTCTTAGTAGCCAACAATTTACCCAAACAATTCCACTTTCTATTTTTGCTGCCATTCTGTTTGCTCTGCTTATATCTTGTGTCCATAAAGTGGCGGCTAGCCCATATTGTGTGGCATTTGCTAGTTGTAAGGCTTCTTCTTCCGTATCAAAAGGCTGTATGGTAATTACAGGGCCAAAAATTTCTTCTTGGTTTGTTTTGCATTGTTGATTTAATCCTTCAATAATTGTTGGTTCAAAAAAATAGCCATGCCCACATCTACCTTCTACTTTAACTACATTTCCGCCAATTAATATTTTTCCACCTTCTTGTTTTGCAATCTCAATGCAGTTTATAATTTTTTCAAAATGCTCTTTACTTACTATTGCACCTTGCTTTGAATCTGGTAAAAGAGGGTCGCCAACTTTTAGATATTTTACCCTTTCAATAAATGTTTGTTTAAATATTTCGTAAACAGTTCTTTCAATTAAAACCCTGCTACCACACAAACAAATTTGTCCTTGGTTTCCAAAAGAAGAACGGATGGTTTCTGTCAGCATTTTCTCCCAATCACAATCAGCGAAAATAATTGTAGGGTTTTTTCCACCTAACTCTAACGATATTTTTTTAAACATTGGCGCAGCTATTCTTGCAATTTGTTCACCGGCTCTTGTACTACCCGTAAACGAAATGGCTTTTATGCTTGGGTGTTTTACAATGGCTTCGCCGCAACTTTTTCCATCACCGTGTACAATGTTTAACACACCATCTGGTAAGCCTGCTTCCTTACAAATTTTTGCCAAAAGGAAAGCAGTTACAGGCGTAACTTCACTTGGCTTTGCAATTATACAATTTCCCGCAGCCAACGCTGGCGCTATCTTCCAAGTAAATAAATACAATGGTAAATTCCATGGCGAAATACAGCCTACAACACCAATTGGTTTGCGCAAAGTGTAATTGATGGCTTTATCTTCCATGGCATGTGCCTCTGTGGCAAAGTGCATAATGCTTGTGGCAAAAAATCTAAAATTTGCAGATGCTCTAGGTATGTCAACTTGTTTTGCTAGCCACAATGGCTTGCCATTGTCATTGCTTTCTGCCAATGCCAAGACCTCCATATTTTCATCAATAAGCTCAGCAATTCTATTTAAAATTTTAAATTTATTTTCAGCACTTGTTACACTCCATTCAGGAAAAGCTTTTTGTGCAGCCATCACTGCTACATTAATATCTTTTTCATTGCTGTTTGGTATTTGTCCAACTATTTCTGCAGTAGCAGGATTTACATTATCCAAAAATTGCCCGCTAAGCGGACCAATAAAATTTCCGCCAATAAAATTTTCTAAATGATATGGTATATCTAATGTCATTATTTATTTTTTATAAAGAACCTGTACGCCCACCATCTACGGGGATACTCACTCCACTTACGTACGATGCAGCTGGCGATGCTAAAAATGCTGCCACTGCGGCTATTTCACTAGCTTCTCCAAAACGCTTCATTGGTATTTCTTGTTGCATTTCTTGTTCAATTTCTATTATCTCTTTGTCTTTTTTACTTGCATTTGTTTTAATAATACTCTGTAATCTTCCTGTATTTGTTGCACCTGGCAATACATTATTTACCGTAATATTAAATTGTCCCAATTCATTCGCCATTGTTTTTGCCCACGATGCTACTGCGCCACGAATCGTATTGGATACACCTAAATTATTTAATGGAATTTTTACAGAAGTAGAAATAATATTTATGATTCTACCATAATTTTCTTTCTTCATAGATGGCACAACTGCCTTCGTTAAAATATGATTACAAATTAAATGCTGATTAAATGTATTTATAAAATCTTCTTCCTTTGCATCTATAATTGCACCACCAGCAGGGCCGCCAGTATTGTTTATTAAAATATGAACAGTATTTGCTTGCATAAAATTTTCTATAACTAATTTTACATTTTCAGCATTGGAAAAATCTGCAACTAAATAAGAATGCTGTTGATTATTATTTGTATGCAACAATTTTATGGCATCAACTAATGCAGTTTCATTTCTTGCCATTAAAATACAATTAGCGCCGAGTTGTGCAAGTTCTGTAGCTATTGCCAAGCCGATACCTTGTGTGCTACCACAAATAATAGCTGTTTTATTTTCTAGAGAAAGATTCATGTATTGTCGTAATTTTAATGTCAAACTTAATCAAAAAGTTGTACTTTTCGGTTCTAATATTTTCAACAGATTTGAATAACCTTTATTACTGATTTTAAAACTTACAATATGGCCATTTTAGCACCGTTTAATCTTGAAAATTGGATTGCAGAAAACAGAGATTTACTAAAGCCACCTGTTGGTAATAAATGCATTTATGTAAATGCTGAAAATTTTATTGTGATGATTGTTGGTGGCCCCAATGCCCGTAAAGATTACCATTATAACGAAAGTGAAGAATTATATTACCAACTAGAAGGAAATATTGTACTTAAAATTATTGATGATGGTGTGCCAAAAGATATTTCGATAAATGAAGGCGATATGTTTTTATTGCCGCCAAAAACACCACACTCTCCGCAAAGAGGACCCAATACAGTTGGGCTAGTTATTGAAAAAGTAAGAGAAACAGAAGAAGATGGATTTTTGTGGTATTGCGAAAATTGTGGAAATAAATTGTACGAAGAGTTTAAAGTAATAAATGATATTGTAACACAGCTGCCGCCTGTAATGGAAGGTTTTTATAGTGATGAACATAAGCGCACTTGTAGTAAATGTGGGGCGGTAATGGGGATGCCTGTTAGGAAGGGGTAAGAAATTGTTTGGTGTTTGTTGTTTGGTGTTTTTTTAATTCGAGGGTTGTTAATTTAAAGGATAATCTTTTATGTTTGCTCTGTTCGGTGTTTGTTGTTTGGTGTTTTTTAAATTCGAGGTTTATGTTTTTATTCCTTTCTTTGTTTACGAGGAAGAATTGTTTAGTGTTATTTTAATTCGAAGCTTGTCTTTTTTATTTGAGGACTTCAATTTTTAAAGGACTAAATTTAACTGCAAAAAAATTATAAAGTTTAAAATACACAGACTCCAAAACACCAAACAATTAACACCAAACACCAAACCACAAACAATTTATTAAACTGCAAAAAAGCATAAACTTTAAAGTACACCGACTCCAAAACACCAAACAATTAACACCAAACATTATATTTAAACTGCGAGAAAAAACTATGAAGATAGATATACATGCCCACATAATGCCTGATAAAATGCCCAACTGGGTACAAAAATTTGGCTATGGAGAATTTATACATTTAGAACATCGCAATTGCAAAGCCTGTATGATGAAGGGCGATAAGCTTTTTAGAGAAGTGGAAGATAATTGTTTTGATGCTAGCGTACGCATAAAAGAAATGGATGAAACAGAAGTTACAATGCAAGTATTGTCAACCATTCCTGTGCTGTTTAATTATTGGGCAAAGGCAAAAGATGGTTTAGAAACTTCTCGTTTTTTTAATGACCATATTGCAGATACAGTTGCAAAAAATAGCAAACGATTTTTAGGCATTGGCACCGTGCCTTTGCAAGATGTGGATTTAGCTATTCAAGAAATGGAGCGATGTGTTTCAGAATTAAAAATGCCTGGCTTACAAATTGGTAGTAATATAAATGGAGAAAATTTAGATGATGAAAAATTCTTTCCTTTTTATAAACGTGCAGAAGAGTTGGGTTGTGCTTTGTTTGTACACCCATGGGAAATGATGGGCGAAACACAGATGCAAAAATATTGGTTGCCTTGGTTGGTAGGTATGCCTGCTGAAACGAGCAGGGCCATTTGCTCTATGATTTTTGGTGGCGTGTTACAAGCATTTCCCAAACTACGAGTGGCTTTTGCACATGGTGGTGGTAGCTTTCCTATAACCATTGGCAGAATAGAGCATGGCTACAATGTACGCCCCGACTTGGTTGCCATTGATAATGCCATAAATCCACGAGATTATATTGGTAGATTTTGGATAGATAGTTTGGTACACGATGCCAAAGCCATGAATTTTATAATTGATGTAATGGGTGAAGATAAAATTTGCTTGGGAAGCGATTATCCTTTTCCGCTAGGCGAACATCATCCAGGAAAAATAATTGAAGAAATGAAATTTGAAAATGAGTTGAAAGAAAAATTATTGTTTAAAAATGCGCAGAACTGGTTGGGGTTATAGAACGCAGATTTTTATGATTTTTATGATTGACGCAGATTAAATCATAAAAATCTTATTAATCATAACTAATCAGCGTTCTATTAATTAAACAAATTCGGATAATCGCTGATAATTCCATCAACTCCCATCTCTTTTAATTCGGCCATTTTTGCTTTATCATTTACCGTCCAAGGAATGACTTTAATATTTCTTTCGTGACACTCTTTAATAAGATTTAGGTTTACCAAAGATTGCTCTGGGCTGTAAATAGTAGGAGAAAACCCAAGGTCGTTTAATTGCTTACGAAAACTATTTTTATCGGTAGCTTCTACAAGCATTGCCGTTTTTATAGAAGGATAATTTTTGTGTAAATACTGTAATGTTCTAAAATCGAAAGATTGTATCGTTACAAAATCTTCCATTGCATTTTCTTTTATAACTTTCATAAGCAACTCTACAAACTCAGCAGGTGCTGGGTGGTAGATATTATCAGTAGGAGGTAGTGTTTTTGTTTCAATATTAAAAAATGGATAAGGCCGTTTCCTCGTCAGCATTTCTTGTTTAATGGTGGCAAACACATCTGCCAACAATGGTTTTACAGCTTTTATTTTTTGCTGCTGCGCAAAGCGTGGGTGTGGCTTCATGCCCACATCGTATTTTTTGATGCTATCATAATTCATCAAATACATATTGTAATCCTTCTCGTCTTTTTCTTCTATAAAACTACCATCTGATTTTGTAGTTATTTCATGGTTAAAAAATGGCTCATGGCTTAAGAAAACTTTTTTGTCTTTGCTAATGCTGATATCCATTTCTAATGTGGTAACACTCATGTCTAGTGCACTTACCACCGCAGGTATTGTATTTTCGGGCATTAAACCACGACAGCCACGGTGGCCTTGTTTGTCGAAAGTTAGCCCCCAAACCCCCGAAAGGGGCTTTTGAACTTCGTTATTGTTAGTAGTCATTTTTTTGTTTGATGAACAAGAAAACAAAAGCATTGTTACTAGTAAAATATTTATTTTTTTCATAATAATTTTTCGGTTGCATAATCTACTACTTAATCTATTGCATAATAAAAGCTCAATAAAGATTCACAGCTCAGCGTAGCCCTGATAGAAACGAATCCCGACATGAAATGTCGGGAGCAGTGGATAGCAGGAAACCAATGTTCAATTATTGTTGTTGCTCATGCTCCAAAGAAAAATCTTACTTATCCTTTCCAAAAAGCCCCAACTATCCTCCCCGAAGGGGGGAGAAATCTCGAAGAACAAAGCGAAGAAACGAGCAACATTGAATTTTAAAATCAACTATTCAACCAATCAACTAAACCATCACCTTCTGTATCTCCGTCGCCGGCATATTCGCATTCCTCATCGCAATTCCTCTCACAGCTGTTCCTGCAAAATCTTCAAATGCTTTTTTACTAATCGATTCATCGCTCATCATAGCAGGCACGCCTATATCGCCGCCCTCACGAATACTTTGCACAATCGGTATTTGCCCAAGAAAAGGAATATCAAATTCATCGGCCAAATGTTTGCCACCATCTTTTCCAAACAAATAATATTTATTTTCTGGTAACTCTGTCCCGCCATTCGGCGGGATGAAGTACGCCA
This sequence comes from Ferruginibacter sp., assembly GCA_031408295.1. Classification (GTDB taxonomy): domain Bacteria; phylum Bacteroidota; class Bacteroidia; order Chitinophagales; family Chitinophagaceae; genus Ferruginibacter. The sequence goes on along the minus strand of JANNVW010000058.1, from coordinate 96,107 downwards.
TATTTTCTACCAATCCAATTACTGGTACTTTAAGTTGCGCTTGCCCAAACATAGCAATGCCTTTTTTAGCATCGGCTAGGGCAATCAATTGTGGAGTGGTAACTACAATCACGCCTGTAACTGGTACCGTTTGCACAATCGTAAGGTGTATATCGCCTGTGCCTGGCGGCATGTCTATCACCAAATAATCGAGTTCGCCCCAGTCTACTTCGCTCACAAATTGTTTTATAGCGCTGCTTACCATTGGACCACGCCACACCACGGCTTGCTTTTCATCTATCAGCAATCCTATGCTCATTACTTTTATGCCAAATTTTTCTATGGGCACTATCAAACCCTTGCCACCGTTGTCTTTCATCATTGGGCGCTCGCCTCTTATGCCAAACATAATGTGCTGGCTTGGGCCATAAATATCGGCATCCATTAAACCAACTTTTGTTACGCCATCAGCAGCAAGTGCCAATGCAAAATTTGCTGCCACGGTACTTTTGCCTACACCGCCTTTTCCGCTTACTACTGCAATAATATTTTTTACACCGCTTAAAATCGTTTTAGGGTCTGTACGATTGCTTGTGGTATTACTGGTAAAATTTACAGTTACAACAGCCTCTTTGTTTACCAATATTTTTATGGCGTTCATACAAGCGTTCTGCATGTGCTCCTTCATGGGGCAAGCAGGTGTTGTAAGTACAATGGTAAAAGAAACATTGTTACCATCTATTGCTAAATTTTGTATCATATTTAATGTTACAAGGTCTTTGCCAAGGTCTGGCTCTTGTACATTACTGAGTGCCTTTAAAATATCTTCGTTTGTCATGTTTTTCAATTGCCTTTGTGTAAATTACACTTTGGGCGAAATGTATTGTTAAAAATGTATTTTCGTTGCAAAATTAAACAATGATGTCTTTACTTTGTTTATCAAAAAATAATTGTTGCATTTCGATAATGCATTTAATATAATATGAAAACAGTTTTACGATATTTATTTATACTTATTTCCTTTTCGCCCTTTGCGGCTAAAGCTCAGTTTGAAACTTTTAAAGATTCTGTGGTGCAATTGTACGGTGTGGTAATGACAGCTGATAGCCTTAAAGGCGTACCCGCAGCAAGCATTGTTATAAAAGGACAAAACCGTGGTACTGTTTCTAATGCAGATGGTGTTTTTAGTATTGTAGTATTAAAAGGCGATAACGTAGAATTTACTAGCGTGGGCTACAAACCAATAATAGTAAGTATTCCAAGAGATTTGGTGGGCAATCAACACAGCATAATACAGCTTATGGTTACAGATACTGTTTTTTTGCCAGCCACCATCATTAAACCCAGGCTAACCCGAGAGCAGTTTGAAAGAGATTTTATAAACAACCAATTACCCGATGACCAGCTGACCATTGCCAGAAAAAATAACAGTGTAGCTACAAGGCGTTTACTCATTGCCGCATTACCTTCCGATGGTAGAGAAGCTACTAACCAATACCTACGTCAGTATGCACAAAAACAAACCTATAGTGGGCAGCTAGCACCACAAAACATCTTTAACCCATTTGCTTGGAACGAGTTTATAAAAGCATGGAAACGGGGAGATTATAAGCGGAAAAAGTAAATAGTATTCAGTATTGAGATATTAGTATTGAGACTTACGTCCCGTGGCTATCATCATATGTTTATTGTCTTGTGTCTCATCTTTCTTTTGGGGCTTCCAACTTTTATGCTTCTATAAACATTTGTAGGGGCTATTCGTTGCAATCTTTTGCTCGTGCCTCGCAAAAGGATTTCCACTACTATCCCCAGCCCATCTGCAGTATAGCATTTTTCAACTTTTATTATGTATTAGATTATATGGCTCAAAAAAAAATTGTATTTTAGTACATGAGTATTAAAAATGCATACAACCAATGGGCAGCGCAGTATGATAGCAATGTAAATAAAACAAGAGACCTAGAAGCGCTTGCCCTCCAAAAAACATTGGCAGATATTGCTCTTGAAAATTGCTTGGAAATAGGCTGTGGTACTGGGAAAAATACAGAATGGTTGGTTACAAAAACGCAGCAAATAACGGCTGTAGATTTCTCCCCTGAAATGCTAGCAAAAGCGAAAGCAAAAATAAATACTAGCAAGGTGAAATTTGTAATCGCAGATATAAATAACCAATGGATTTTTGGCCAAAATCATTTTTCACTTGTAAGTTTTAGTTTGATTTTAGAGCATTTCCAAACGCTAGATTTTATTTTTGAACAAGCATCGCTTGCATTAAAAATTGGCGGCTACATGTATATAGGAGAGCTACACCCATTTAAACAATACAATGGTAGCAAGGCAAAATACGAAACTGCTACTGGTACAGAAATTGTAGAATGCTATACCCATAATATTTCTGATTTTACAGCATGTGCCAAAAAACACAATTTAAGTATCGTAACAATAAATGAATTTTTTGATAACGATGATAAAAATGAAATACCAAGAATACTTAGTTTATTATTGCAAAAAAATTAAAAGCAAATATGAAAAAAGTATTGGTTGTAATTTTTATTGCTTTATCTTTTTTATCATGCAAAACCACGCAAACAATGTCTGCCAAAAATGAAATAACAGTACACGCTTTTAGACTAAAGCCTGGGCAAGATTTGCGCAAAGAAATTGAAGTATTCGTAAAAGAAAATAAAATTGCAGCTGGTTGGATTTCTACATGCGTAGGAAGCCTTACAGATTACAATATTCGTTTTGCTAATCAACAAAATGGGAATACTGGTAGCGGGCATTTTGAAATTGTAAGCCTTACAGGCACTGTATCTACTAACGGCTCACACATACATATAAGCGTGAGTGATAGCACAGGGCGCACAATTGGCGGGCATTTGCTACAAGGTTGCACCATTTACACTACTGCCGAAATTGTAATACAAAGCAGCCCTAAGCTAGTTTTCAAAAGAGAAAAAGATGGCAGCACACCATGGGAAGAGTTGCAGATAGAGAGGCTATAATGATTGAAAGTTGGCATCCCTAAAATTAATTTACAATTATACAAAGTATTTAATTACAGAATAAAATACTGTTGTTAAATTATTACAAAGTTCACAAATCTCGTTCGAGGGATTTAGGGCTATGCTGTTTAGTTAAGGGTTTTCAACTTGAAAATTGAGCGTTGAAAATTGATTATTGAACATTTGATTGGCTTTTATTAAAAAATGTTCAATGCTCAACTAACAATTTTCAATACTCAGGGATAAGTTTTGCTTAACTAAATAGCATTTGGATTCAGGGGGCTGCATCTACTCCCGCTTGCAACCAATTTAAATAATCCTTCACATTAGGTGCATAGCCAGATGGTACATTAACCAATTCTTCGTTTGTATTTAAAATAGCATATAATGGTTGAGAATTACTTTTAAAATTTTCTGTTTCAAAAACACTCCATTTATCGCCAACCGTTCTTATATCTCTTTTGTTACCATCTTTAGTAGTGTAAGTAAATCGTTGGTTCGATGGCAAGTTTTTTTTATCGTCTACATACAAAGAAATTACAATAAATTTTTCTTTCATCAATTTATATACTTGAGGGTCACTCCATACATTTTCTTCCATACGGCGGCAGTTTACACAAGCATAACCTGTAAAGTCTAGTAATATGGGTTTGTTCTGCTCTCTAGCCATTTTTAAGCCTTCTTCATAATCACGTGAGCAATTCAAGTCAAGTACACAATCACCTTTGCCTGCATAAATACTATAATATAATGGTGGCGGAAAACCGCTTATCAAAGAAAGATTTGCATATTTTGTATTGGTAACACCAGGCAGTAAGTATAGCGTAAAGAGTGTAAAAAAAGTAGCTACGGCGATTCTTCCTACGGGTATTTTTTTTATTGGTGAATCATTTTTAAACTTTAAAATTCCCCAAAGGTAAAGCGATAACAATGCTCCTATTATTATCCAGATACCAATAAATATTTCTCTTTTAAGCAAGCCCCAATGCACTACCAAATCTGCATTTGATAAAAATTTAATTGCAAGACCAAGTTCTAAAAAGCCTAGTACAACTTTTACCGTTGTAAGCCATCCCCCACTTTTTGGTAATGATTTTAGCATTTCTGGAAACAGTGCAAATAATGCAAAAGGCAAGCCAAGCGCAGCACCAAAGCCAGCCATACCAAAGGTTAAGCGCATAGCACCACCTGGCCCAGATACTGCACCTGCAAGTAACGAGCCTGCGAGCGGGCCTGTACACGAAAAAGAAACAATAGTAAGTGTAAGTGCCATAAAAAATATGCCTGTTACTGTTCCAGCATTTGCCTTGCTATCTGTACTATTTGTAATGCTGCTTGGCAAAGTAATTTCGTACAACCCAAAAAACGATAACGCAAAAGCTACAAACACAATAAAGAAAATAACATTTAAAACTACGTTTGTAGAAATACCATTAAATATATCTGGATTTAATTTATCGAAAATGTGAAATGGCACAGTAATTAAAACATAAATAAGAAAAATAAAAAAGCCATACAAAAATGCATTTCTTATACCCACCTGTTTGCTCTGTGCTTTTTTGGTAAAGAAAGAAACCGTAAGCGGTATCATTGGAAATACGCACGGCGTAAGCAATGCAATTAAACCTCCTAAAAAACCTAATGCAAAAAGAGAAAACAATCCTTTAGACTTTACATCGTCCGTAGAAGCAGCAGCCGATGTTTTAGTATTGGTTAGCGGCTTATCAATATTTATACTTGGTATTAAAATTCTGTTGGAAAAGGTTGCTACAATTTTTTCTCCCGTTAATATTTTTAATGTATCTGACTCTGTAAAAAAAGATTCATTGTCGCTTACCTCATAGTTAACTGACAAATCAAAACTAGATGGTACTTTACCTGCCACACTCACCATTTGCGAAAGTGAAATACTATCATTAATAATTTGCATATTTTTTGAAAGCACTTTATCTTCAAATGACATTGATTTTGTAAGTAATTGAAAATCTTTTAATGCCAGTGCACTATCATCTTTAAATATCGTAACGCCAGAAATATCTACTGCATTATCAGCCACACTATACACATGCCAACCTTTTTTTATGAACCCAGTAAAAAGAACTTTATAATTACCATCCGCTATTTTTTCTGTAGCGGCTTTCCACTTTACAATGCTGCCATCTTGAGCAAACGCATACGAAGAGAAGAATACAAAAAGTGTTACTAGTAAAATGTTAGCCTTAAAAAAACGCATGATTTTGATTTTATAAAAAATCCCGACACAACATCGGGATATAAATTTAAGTAGAATTTTATTTATCCTTTTGGATTTATCTTAATATCGAAACTAGCGTTATTAGGTAAGCATTTACTGTCGTTACAAGTCATATAACTTATTTTACCTTTTGCAACAGTTGCAGCCGTAGCTTTCAATTTTATTTTTTGTACAAAGTCAACCTTATTGGCATAAAATTTTAAAGTCGATTTAAAGTTAGGGTCATATTCTTTTATCATTTTACCAACTTCGGCTGTTTTACCTTCCAATTTTATAATTGGATTCTTGTCAAAAGAAATCGCTGTTGGTAGTGGCCCTTCTCCGGCATCTTGCGCATATAAATGCCATTTAGGTTGTATTGTGGCTGTCATGTGCAACTCATAAATATCAGCACTAATTTTTTTTGCAGTGTATGTCCAAGTTACTGGCTTTTCTATTTGTGCATTTACGCCTGCCACAAAAAATAATACAACCAAAGAAAGAATAATTTTTTTCATGTTTTTATTTTGTAATTATATGTACAACAAAATTGGTTCTTTTGTTTTAAAGGGTTTTGTTAAATATTGGTTGCGGGTTTAAGAGTTAGGGGTTGCGGGTTTCTTAAGCAAGAACTGCTTCATTTATTAAAACGCCTAATAATTCTTTAAACACTTGCCTCCCATCCTCATTACCCAATATATTACTACAAGCTCTTTCTGGGTGGGGCATCATACCAAATACATTACCTGCTGCATTTTTTATACCTGCAATATTATTGGTAGTACCATTGGGGTTAGCCGCTGCATTTACTTCACCACTTTCATCACAATATTTATAAATAATTTGATTGTTATCTTCCAAAGATTTTAACACATCATCAGATGCGTAGTATCTGCCCTCACCGTGTGCTATGGGTATCATGAGCGGTTGCGAAAAGGGATTGTTGGTATTTTTTATAAATACATTTTTACAAATAAATTGTTGGTTGGCATTGGCTAGCAATGCACCAGGTAATAATCCACTCTCGCATAATATTTGAAACCCGTTGCACACACCCAAAACTTTTCCGCCAGCATTGGCAAATTCAATTACGCTTTTCATCATTGGACTAAAACGTGCTATAGCACCACATCTTAAATAATCACCATAACTAAAACCACCTGGCAATACAATACAATCTTCGGTACTAAGCATAGAAATATTGCTGTCTTTGTGCCAAAGTTGTACTACTTCTTGTTGCAAATCGTTTTGCAAAGCATCTACCATATCTCTGTCGCAATTGGAACCTGGAAAAATAACTACAGCAAATTTCATGTACATAAATTTTATAGCACAAAGGTAAAGAAAGGGCAACAAAAACTATTGTTTTGTTTGCTCATTAGGCTATTAAACACCGTAAGACCAATGTCATTAAGTTAAGCATGTTCGATTTTTAATGCCACCCCTTCGGGGTTTTAGCTTGTATTATTGCCTATTTTCTATAATAATACCAGCCTTTCAGACTTACAATCCCGAAGAGATGTTATTATTATAGAAAATGATTTACAAAAATTAAATCCTACCCCCGAAGGGATGATATTAGCTGTTGTCTTGTCCTTAACTTAATGACATTGCCCCTAACACAATTGAAAAACAGACATAACAGCAATGAAATTTAATCTTAGCTCAAATCTTTTTCTTCCATTTCTTTATTTCTCTGCCAATTTTCTAAATATTCTCAAAGTTCTAATTACATTTAAAAAAACTACTCTTCTAGAAAATAATTATAATTTTCTTTTTGTCCTTTAAATGTTACTAGGAGTTAAAATATTCGGAATCACTCTCTTCATTGATATCCTATTTTCCATCTTTTCTATACAATAGATTATGTCATGCTTTAAAACTAAATTTATGACAAATTTGCATTGTATACTAATTGGTATATTAATTGATGGTTAAACACCAAATAAAAATAAATTTATTTCAAACTGCATTTCAAGCCCATTCTTCAGAAGGATTTAGTGATGCTAACAAATATTAAAAATGAAAACAATAATAACAAGGGCAAACGAAAGAGGTACTGCAAACCATGGCTGGTTAAAGCCTGCACATTATTTTAGTTTTGGTGGTTGGCAAAATCCAAACAAAATACATTTTGGCGCATTAAGAGTTTTAAATGATGATTGGATTGCAGGCGGTGGAGCTTTTCCCACACACCCACACGATAATATGGAAATTGTAACCATACCATTTACAGGTGCATTAAAACACAAAGACAGCACAGGCGGCGCAGGCATTATACAAGCAGGCGACGTACAAATAATGAGTGCAGGCACTGGTGTACAACATAGCGAGGCAAACGAAAGTGCAACAGAAGCCGTTACCCTTTTTCAATTATGGGTTTTTCCAAAAGAGAAAAATATTACACCACGCTATGACCAACGCAGCTTTGATATAAAAGAACGAGAAGGAAAATGGCAAGTAGTAGTTTCTCCGTTAGAAGAAGACCATGCACTTTGGATAAATCAAGAAGCTCGTTTTTCTTTAACAAATAGGAAGGCGGGAGAAAAAATTACCTACGAAAATGCTTTTGCAGGTAACGGGGTTTATTTGGTTGTAATAAATGGCAGCATAGAAGTTGATGGCGTAAAATTTGAAACCAAAGACGCTGTTGGTATTTCGGAAGCAGATAGTTTTGAAATAAATGTTTTGGAAGATGCAGAATTATTGGCGGTGGAAGTACCCATGGAATTTTAATAATTGCCAAGAAGAAGTAAAGACGTCTTTCCGACTTCTCGGCAAAATTTTTAATAAAATATCCAAAGCACCACTCGCTTATCAGCTTTATCAATATATTTTTTTAATGTAGGTAAAAATGATGGGCTTACTGTGGGGCAACCTAAGCTTGTACAAATAGGAAAGGGGGCTATTTCTGTATCAGGTACGCATGAGTGAGCGTGCAATACTACAAATCTATCAAAAGCTTTGCTATTACTAGCTTCTAAGCCATGTAGTTTAAATGCCATACCAAACTTTCCACTATATTCATTACCTATTTTATATTTACCTAATGATGTAGCATTGCCATTGGGTATGTTATTAAATACTAGTGCATCGGTACTTGTTTGTGAGCCACCACCATGTGTTACAAGCCCTCCATGCAAAATAGTGTCTTGTACCAAATCATACACAAAAAATCTTTTTTTACCGGATGGCATTTTCATATCTATCAAAAAACAATAGTCTTCGCAATAGTTATTCGCTTTTATAAATGGTTTTATTTTATCGCCATAGCTTTTTACATGACCTATTTCTTTATCCGTTATCTTTTTTTCAACGAAGGGTTTTGCTATAGACGTTTTTATTTTAAGCAATGCTTTTGTATTTCCAAAAAATACAAAAGCAGATAGTATGGTTATGGATAAAATGCTAGCAAGTAAAAATTTCATTGGGAATATTTTCATAAAGATTCAAAATAAAATTATTTCCATAAAGAGGTTTAACAAAAAAATAGGGCATGTTATAAACACACCCTAATTCATTAAAAAATCCTATGTGATGACAACATTAAATTTTACCTTCTTGTATCTGGCGTCACTTTTATTTGAAACTCCTTGGGCGGCACAGCGCCCATTAAATGTTGTACAAAATAATCCCAACGTTTGCGCATCATATAATAACTATCTGCGCCATAGCCGTGCGTTGCATTTGGAAAAATTAGCAAATCAAAATCTTTATTTGCTTTTATGAGCGCATCTACTACCAAAAAACTATTGGATGCTGGTACATTATCATCCATATTGCCATGAGCAATTAATAATTTTCCCTTCAAATTTTTAGCATACAATTGATTGGCTTGCTTTTCATAATTATCTTTTTCAAGTAGCCCAATATATCGCTCTCCCCAGTCGTCTTCGTAATTTCTGTTGTCATGATTACCACTTTCACTAATACCTACTTTATAAAAATCAGGATAACTAAACATGGCATCTGCTGTAGCATAACCACCGCCTGAATGTCCCCATACACCCACTCTTTCTAAATCTAAGTACGGGTATTTTTGTTGCAATTGTTTCAACCCGCTGATTTGATCTGGCAAGGTATTATCTCCCATATTCCCATAACAAGCATCGTGAAATGCTTTAGAACGATTGGGGTTACAACTACCTTCTATTATAACAACAATAAAACCCAACTCTGCTAAAGCTTGATGATCACTGGAGCCTATCCCTGAAAAAGACCATGTACCTACCCCACCGCCCTGTGGCCCAGGATAAATATAATTTACAACTGGATATTTTTTAGCAGGATCTAGGTTCGATGGCTGATACATGATGCCAAATAAATCAAACGATTTGTTGTCAGATTTTACACTAAATGGTATTGGTGCTTTCCAGCCTGTAGCCGTTAAACGAGATATGTCTGCTTTTTCTAACTGGGCAATTAACTTGCCAGTTATATCTCTTAAGACAGTTGTATTTGGTACATCTTGTTTAGAAAAATTATCTACAAAATATTTTCCATCATCAGAGATACTAATAGTGTGGCTTCCACTTTCTGGCGTAAGCAATTTTAAATTTTTTCCAGTAAAATCAATGGAGTAATAATAACTATGATAAGGATTTTGCCCAGCTTCTTTGCCTTTACCCTCAAATAAAATAGTGCGTTTTTTTTCATCTACCTTAAGTATTTCTGTCACAACAAAATTTCCTGTTGTAATTTGATTTTTTAATTTACCTGTGTTCACGTCATATAAATATAACTGTCCCCAATTATCTCTCTCCGAAAACCAAATAATTTCATTGCTAGCAGGTAAATAACGCCAGTTGGCCGTTTTCCAACCTGATTCATATTGAGTAGCTACAGTTTCTTTAAGCACGTCTCTTACGTCACCTGTTGTAGCATCTGCAATTCTAAGCGTTGCGCTTTTATGGTCTCTTGGTGTTGACACAAAAGCAAGTTTACTCCCATCTGCACTCCATATATTGTCATCAAACGATCCACCACAACTTATATCATCGCACAATGTACTGCGATGGTCATCCGCAGTTGTTTTAAATTTTACCAGAGTCCCAGTAGTTACATCTATAATAACTCTGTGTATTTTTACAATTTCTTTGTCTTGTGGTAAAGGATATTTCCATTCTTTTAATTCGGGGGCACCTACTTTTGTTTTCACCAAATACATGCTGCTTACATTTCTTTGGTCTTGTTTAAAAGTTGCAATTTTTTTAGAATCTGGCGACCATAATAAAACTGCATTGTCGCTATGTGTCCACCCTGCATTGTCTGTAGCGTAGCCAAAATCTTTCTCTCCGTCGGTAGTTAGTTGTGTTTCTATTTTAGTTGTTAGATCTTTTACATAAAGATTCCAGTTTTTTATAAAAGCTACTTTCGTAGCATCTGGCGATAATACTTCTGTAGATTTTATGCTAGGCGAAGCAATATTTTTATCTGCTGGAATGATATCTTCTTTTTTTGCAGCTGATTTCTTTTTTCCATCTTTTACATTCACCAATACATACTCCACGCCAGTAGCTGTTTTTACGCTATACCAAAAATTGCCATCTGGCAACCACTGTGGTCTTACAGCATTTCTATCTATTAATTTATTTAAATTAACCCCTAATTTACTTACTGCTTTATTATAGTCTTCTGTAGTAAAACTTTTTTGTGCTTCTAAAGTATTAGACATTGTCAAAAACACTACCCCTGCCAAAATAAATTTTCTCATAATTTCTTCAATTAAATATTCGTAAAAGTAAATTTAGATGATTTTGATAATAATAACATTTTTTAAAATTTACACCCGCATAATAAAACCGAGTTAAAATAGAATAGTTTGTTTTTTTTAATTAAAGCTGGGCTTTACAGCTTCATTTAAAATTATTACCTATTTTATGTATTTCAACTTACAAAATTATACTATTCAATTTTTACTATTGATTGAAAGCTTGAGACCTCCTGCACTATTTTTAAAAGCGCCATAACCCAATCATTTGACAAAAAAATCACTATTTTTAAAGCTAAATTATTATTTATGCAAGTAAATGGCGCAGGTGGCACTTCCGGCGGTACAACAAGATTTGTTTTAGGTATTGCCTTATTTGTAGCAGGCATTTATTTATTACTCAAAAATATTTATGTGCAAAACAACTTTGGTTTTGGCAATGCTATGTATGCGCTGGGAGGTTTTTCTATTACATCTGGCATGTTGCTTATTCCATTTATAATTGGGGTAGCCATGTTATTTTTCAATTATAAAAATATTATCGGCTGGGTATTGGTCATAGGAGCCGTAGGGTTAATTATTGTAGGCGTAATTACAAGTATTCATTTTACATTGGCGGGTATGAGTGCTCTTGATATTTTGATAATATTGGTAATGGTGGCTGGTGGGCTGGGGTTGTTTTTAAGTTCGTTTAGGAAATATGAAAACAAGTGATTCATTTGACAATAAATTTAGTGTCAAATATGTTTGACAACAAATTTGGTGTCAACTATAAATAATAATGGAAATAGTGCACAATCTCCGCTACAATAAAAGCTGAAAAAAGATTTACTGCCGAAGGGCTGGCGGATAGAAGCGGTAGCCCGCAGCGAGGCACGAGCGAGGACTACAAGCGAATAGCCGCATCAAATATTGAACAAAGATTTTCAGTACACAGCCCCAAAATAATTTTTTCTTTTTTTGCCGGAAAGACGGGAAGACATCTTATAAAGAGTAAGGCAGAAAGGGAAATGCTTCGCATTTTGTAGCCTCGATAATAAACTAATAAACCAATTAACTATTCAACCCTTCAAAAAATTTTCAACAACTTTAAACCCTCTCCTGGCACAACTCCACCAACACCCCATTCGTACCCTTGGGATGCAAAAAACAAACAAGTTTATTATCGGCGCCGAGTTTTGGTTTTTCATTGAGTAGCACAAATCCTTCTGCCTGTAGGCGAGCCATTTCGGCTACAATGTCGGCCACTTCAAAAGCAATATGGTGCATACCTTCACCTTTGCGTTCTAGAAACTTTGCAATTACGCCATCTTCGGTGGTGCTTTGTACCAATTCAATTTTGGTTTCGCCGGTTTTAAAAAAAGCGGTGTTTACGGCTTCGCTTTCTACCGTTTCTGTCTTGTAGCACTGACTATTCAGCAGTTTTTCAAACAACGGAACAGATATTGATAAATCTTTTACAGCAATACCTATATGTTCGGGTTTTAGCATGGGTTTTTATTTATTTCTTAATTAGCAAACCCAAAGTAAGCCGTTTGTAGTAAATTTGCATATAAATTATAAAAAGATAGATGTTAAAATTACCGATTTACTTAGATAACAACGCTACAACGCCAATGGACCCAAGGGTTTTAGAGGCTATGACCCCATACTTTTTGGAAGATTATGGCAATGCGGCTAGCCGTAACCATCCTTTTGGTTGGAAAGCGGAGGAGGCTGTGGATTATGCCCGTGAGCAAGTGGCAAAATTGATAGGTGCAGACCCGAAAGAAATTATTTTTACTAGTGGCGCTACAGAAGGCGATAACCTTGGTATAAAAGGTGTGTTTGAAATGTATGCACAAAAAGGCAATCATATAATTACAGCTACTACCGAGCATAAAGCGGTGTTGGATACCTGTAAGCATATAGAAAAACTAGGTGGTGAAGTAACTTACTTGCAAGTAAAACCTGATGGCTTGATAGACTTGGCAGAATTGGAAGCGGCTATAAAACCTACTACCATTTTGATTTCTATTATGTATGCCAATAACGAAATTGGGGTGGTAAATCCTGTACAAGAAATTGGTGCTATTGCTAAAAAGCATGGTGTTTTATTTTTTACTGATGCTGTACAAGCCGTTGGTAAAATACCTGTAGATGTAATTAAAGATGGTATAGATATAATGGCGTTTACAGCTCATAAAATGTACGGCCCTAAAGGCGTAGGAGCACTATATGTACGTAGAAAAAACCCTCGTGTAAAAGTAACAGCACAGATGGATGGCGGTGGCCATGAGCGTGGTATGCGTAGTGGAACTTTGAATGTACCTGGTATTGTAGGTATGGGTAAAGCTTGCGAAATTTGTATGCAGGATATGGAAGCCGATACAAAACGCATTAGCAAAATGAGGGATAAATTAGAGAATGGATTGATGTTGTTAGAAGAAGCATACATAAATGGTAGCACAACTTCTCGTTTGCCGCATGTAACCAATATTTCTTTTAAGCATGTAGAAGGTGAAGGGTTACTAATGGGTTTCAATAAAAACATTGCATTGAGTTCTGGCTCGGCATGCACTTCTGCATCGTTGGAACCATCGTATGTTTTAAAAGCCTTGGGCTTGGGTGATGACTTGGCACATAGTTCTCTTCGTTTTGGTCTTGGTAGATTTACAACCGATGAACAAATAGATTATACCGTAAAGGCAATAAGCGACACCGTAATTAAGTTAAGAGAAATGAGCCCGCTGTGGGAAATGTATAAAGAGGGGATAGATTTGAATAGTATTGAGTGGGCAGCGCATTAAAAGCAATGTGCAAATTTGCAAATGGGAAAATATGCAAATAAATAAAAATAACTAATTTCGTAAAAAATAAAAGATGTACGCAATAACTTTTGATATAGATACAAACTGTTTAAATGATAATTATCATGGAAACAATGTACCAAATGCTTATGGTGATGTAAGAAAATTCATGGAGCAAAACAATTTTGTGTGGATGCAAGGCAGTGTTTATTTTGGCAATGAAAAAATTGATGCTGTACAATGTGTTTTAGTTGTACAAAGACTTGCTAAACAATACTCTTGGTTTGCAACTTGCGTTCGAGACATACGGATGTTACGAATAGAAGAAAACAACGACTTAAAACCTGCAATAGGGTAGAAGGGAATTTATGATTGCTGATTTAAGGATTTTAGATTTTTTTAAAATTGAAACCTTTAAAAAATTTAGCAACCATATTTTATATCAAAGGTTTCGATTTATAACAATAAGAACAAATTATTACAAGGTTATAAATCAGAAATCAAACAATCAAAAATCTAAAATAAAAATCATGGCATACTCAGAAAAATTAATAGACCATTATCAAAATCCTAAAAATGTAGGAACTCTTGATAAAGCAGATAAAAACGTAGGTACAGGACTTGTAGGTGCACCAGAGTGTGGAGACGTAATGCGCCTTCAAATACAGGTGGACGATGCTACTGGGGTAATTACCGATGCAAAGTTTAAAACCTTTGGATGTGGCTCTGCTATTGCATCTTCATCATTGGCTACCGAGTGGCTAAAAGGCAAAAGCATTGCAGAAGCTATTACAGTAGACAATATGGATTTTGTAGAGGAATTAAATTTACCTCCAGTAAAAATACATTGCTCAGTACTTGCAGAAGATGCTATAAAAGCAGCAATAAACGATTACCGTGCTAAGAATGGTATGGAGTTGTTTAAGTTTGAAGAGAGCGTGGTACATTAAAAACAAATAGAAAATTTGCCAATGTGCAAATTTGCAAATAGTAAGGGCAGTTTGCTTTTAGTTTTGCTTGTTTTCACATTTGCTAAAAAACACAATTAGAAAATTTGCCTATGTGCAAATCTGCAAATAGAATGAGCAGTTCGCTTTTAGTTTTGCATATTTTCACATTTGCATAATTGCACATTTAAAATTATGGTTGCAACAGATAATTCAATTTACATAAGCGATAAAGCAAAACAAAAAGTGCTAAACTTAATGCAAGAAAGTGGCGTGGCAGATGATGCGTCGTACTTTCTTCGTGTGGGTGTGGTAGGTGGTGGCTGTAGTGGGCTTAGTTACAAAATGGATTTTGATAACGAAGTAAAACCAATGGATCAAGTATTTGAAGACAAAGGAGTGAAGATAGTATGCGATTTAAAAAGTTTTTTATACCTCGTAAATACGGAGCTAGAATTTAGCGATGGTTTAAATGGCAAAGGATTTTATTTTGATAACCCAAATGCGAGTAGGAGTTGTGGTTGTGGGGAGAGTTTTGCGGTGTAGGATTTTTTGTAAAATATATTTAAAGACCTCTCAAATTTTGAGAGGTCTTTTTTGTGTTAAACCATTTTGTAAATTTCACATTTGACTTTAGTGCTATTTTACAAGCCATTCTGCTTTTAAAGCAATTTTAGTTTCGCTAAAAACCTTAATTTACATTTTCACGTTCTCCTTCTTCTAAAACACTTAATGAAACTGCGCTATTTTTATTTTTTTTATTTTATACAAATCATAATATTTGTCATGAAAAGCTTATCGTTGTAACCATTTATTTTCCGACAAATACTCTACTTTAAAAAGAAATTTTTAACAACCTTTTTATTTGCACTTCTCCATCATTATCTTTTACTTTTAAAAAATAAAGAGTAGCGGGTAAATTGCTTATATCGTATTTATTATTCATATTGGGTAAAAAAGTTTTTATTACTTTGCCAGTTACATCTATAACCGCTATTTCTTTTGCACCATTTATTCCTCTTAAAGAAAAATAATTATTAGATGGGTTGGGGAATACTTCTATATTTTTATCTTTTTCAAAACGCATTTTAATGGTATTGCTAAAAGTAAACCTACCATCCACATCAATCATTTTAAGACGATAATAAAGTATAGTATTTTGTATTTCTCTATCAATAATATTATAGCTATTATTTCCATTCCCAATTGCATCTACAGTATTTAAAAGTTTAAAATTAATTCCATCTGTACTTTTATAAACTTCAAATTTTTGAGTATTTATTTCATCCGTAGTTTTCCAAGTTAGGCAAGTATTTTTATTACATTTTTCAGCATAAAAACCCAAGAGTTTTAAGGGTAATATTATTTGTCTTGATTTTATCCAGAATTCGCTAAAGCCATTCGTTTCAAACTCCAAGTATTTATTACCATACAAGCTACCCGTATCTGCATTTGTAAAACTTGCATATTGTGTAGCATCGCTAAGGTCATATACTCCATCTTCGGTAGGACCATTGTATTTTATAACACCTAAATCGTATATACTATTTACACCACTTACGCTGGCTGCATAATCATTAAACTCAGATTGGGTAAAGTATAAGCGCACCCTACGTGCTCCTGTGGCTTGAATAGTATAATGGCGGCGCAAAAAAGTTTCTCCATTAGCTGCGGTATAAATAGGATTTGCATCTAAATATACTGTGCTGCTTAGTGAGGTTAAATCATTGCATTTATCTTGTACAGATATCATTGCCTTACCTACATTAGCACTGCTGATAGTATGCTTCCATTGACCATCGTTTGTAAAAGATGTAGATGCTGTATTTGCAGGTACAATATTTGTAAAAGTTTGATTATTGCCTGATAAATATTTAGCATATAAAGTGTCATACACTGCTTTTTGTGAGGTTACGTCTAGTATGGTAGGGTATACAATTATTTCTGCAATGTCTCCACTAAAGAAATTTGATTTCACCCCTGCTGTGGTAGTAAACCCAATGGAAAGCGGTCTATCTTCAAAAATACCTACACTATTACCATTTACTGTAGGCGTTACAGTTACACGAGGCACACGTATATTATTTATATAAAGTTGTGCTTCATCACTTGTAAGGCTTCCATCAAATTTACCTTCTACTATTTTGTAACAATTTTCATTATTATTATTATAAGTAGTATTAATACTTTGCACACTATTTATTTGCATGCCTGCTGCAAAACCATTGTCCGTTATACAATTGTTACACGTTGTAGATTTAATATTAGACTTTAAAAAAAATCCATTTCTATTGCCTGCGGGGTCTTGAGAATAACTGTCTACAATTGTTTGATCTGATGCACTAGCTTGTTTTTTTAGCACTACAAATACATTAGCTTTGTTACGACAACCAAAAGTGCTTGTCAATACCGTTGTCAGCCCTTCTGTACCACTAAATCTTATTACAGGTCTACCATTTAATTCATTACTTATTAATTGAGGTTTTGCCAATCCACTTACTGCCGATGCATTGTAAGCAAACCCACTCTGGTCTGCCCATGAGTTTACCAAATTACCCGTTGTACCTACCCCTACATCTGCCCTAAGTTTCAAAATAGCACCTGCAGGAAAAGAATTTTCCATTCCCCCAAGTTTTGCTGCCCACAAATATCCTTTAGGGCAACTTATATCAAAAGATGTAGATAACGCATTTGTTGAAGATACTGTAGCATAACCACCATCATTGGTTTTTACGATATCTGCACCTCCATCTGCCCCCGCAGAGCCACTCGTCTTTTGCCATATTAGTGTACCTGCGTTGCTTACTTTTATAGTCCATTGGTCACCGCCGCCATAGCTTACAGTTACGTCTCCATTGTTCCCTGCCGTGTATCCATTTATAACTACACTTCCATCTTCATTTACTACAATTCCATTTCCTCTATCATCGTTAGTGCTGCCAAATGTTTTACTCCATGTAACAGCGCCAGCTGCATTCGTTTTTAGTGCCCATACATCTTGTAAGCCAGTATTAGTACTAACCACACCCGAGGTAGAATTTGTGGTGCCAGTAAAAAGTAAATTACCAGAGGCATCCTCTGTTACAGCATTTAAAACATCAGTAGCATTGCCTGTGTAAGTTTGTTGCCAAAGCAAGTTGCCCGTAGCGGTATCTATTTTTATAGCATAACCATCTGTGCCACTACTACCTGCAATTACACATTTGCCATCAGCGGTTATTATTACTGCTTTTCCTAATTCAGCAGCAGAGGTGCCATAACTTTTAGACCACAATAAATTACCACTAGCAGATAGTTTTACAGCCAATACATCTCCACCTCCAGCATGAGAAGTTACATCGGGTAGTTTTACTGTTGTAGACCTACCTACCGCAATATAACCACCTGTAGGCAATTCTCTAATATCAGATCCAGCATCTTGATCTATACTTCCAATACATTTACTCCACATTGCATCTCCAGAGGCATTGGATTTATATATCCACATATCATAATAGTTTCTACTAGATTGTGGAAAAGGTCGTAAATTACATAAGCCCTCTTGCTCAGCAGTGCCAATATTAATGTAACCTCCGTCTGATGTTGCCCTTATTCTACCCGGTAAATCAGCATAAACGTTACCAAATAATTTTTTCCAAATGGTATTGCCCCTTGCATCTACTTTTACATTTATATAATTGTACCCAATAGCGCTACTTTCTGTTGTACCTCCTGTAAATACATACCCACCATCGTTGGTTGCAGTGATACCTGTTGCATACTCCAATGCACTCATAATATTTGGATTTACATTGGTTACATTCCAAGTAATATAAGGTGCTTGGCAAAATATGTGATTACTTAGTGTAGTAACCAACATAAAAAATATAAATTTTTTCATTTGATTAAATTGTTTTTGGGTTTACTTACAATGCTGCAAGATAAAAGTCAAACATTACCTGTATATACCGTGCATTGGGTATTTTACTTTTTTGGCAAACCAGTAAACACTCCTTCTGTAATGGTATTAGACCCTTGTACTGCAGAAAAAGAACCCGTTATTTTATTATTAGCATTATCATAATTGGTAATAGCAATAGTACCTACTGCATTTGCTTGGCCACCACCGCCACCGTTTGGTGAGCCATTTGCATAGTACAATGCACAAGGGTTAAAACCAGAAGCAGGTATCGTAAAAGAACCATTGGCAGTGCCGTTAATGTTTATTTCAAAAAATCTACGAATGCCAGCTGCTGTTTTATGAAATGCAAAAATGGTAGTAACAGTTGGGGAACAACATAAACTGTAATGTGCAGAATCCGCAGTATAGGCTACGCCATTTTCTTTCCAAGTAAAACTGCCTGTGGTAGCAGCTGCAGCAGGTACAGGTGTTACTTCTGTACTTTTTTTACAAGATAAAATTGCAATTGATAAAATTGCTGAGGCAATAAAAATGTTTAATACTTTCATAATGTTATTTTGGTTTAATTTAATTTAACTGCAAGATGAAATCTTTAAAACTTTTTTAAATACGACGAACTGCGTATATTTCAATAATTATAAAACCTCAACTTTACATTATAAGTGATACGAATTATTTTAACCCTTTTTTTAGTGCTATTGGCCTTCCCTAAAATGGCTGTGTGCCAGCAGGCATCAGTATTTCAAACACTCACTGTAAAAGATGGCTTGCCCAGCAATTTTGTGTTTGATGCAAGCGAAGATGAAAATGGTTTTTTGTGGATAGGCACTGATAAAGGACTAGCAAAATATGATGGTTTTACATGGCAAATAATAAATACAGATATGGGGCTACCAGGTAATTATATAAACTATTTAAGTTGCGATGGCAATGGAGGTATTTGGATAAATATTGGTGCCAAAGGTTGGTATCATTATAGTATTACAAAAAAGCAATTTCAATTTACTGTAAAAGGGGAAGGTTATAGCAGTTATAGTACTAATAAAGAAGGTGCATTATTTATTCAGTTTCATGATAAGCAAAAAAATACACTTGGTTATAATGCTTATTCTGCAAAAGAAAACTTTAAGCCAAAACTTATTTATGAAATGCCCTTTAATGGATGCGATACTTGTGGGCTAAACGTAGATATAGATGCAAATAATAATCGAATTATCCATTTTGCAAAAATAGAAAACTATAAAAATCCTGCACAATGGGAAATATACAAAAGTGTAGATGTAAGAAAATATTTTATTGGTAATTATGGAACAGATACATTTTACCATGCTAATGGAAATGTATTTATCCATTCAAAAAATAAAATAATCTCAAAAAATATTTTTGGCAAGAATGGATATTTTTTAACTGCTGTATTGGATAAGCAATTTTTCTGTTGGGATATAGTAAATGGGTTTTGGGAATTTGATGTAGAAGGTAATAGTAAGCATTACACTACTAATGATGGACTAGCTTCTAACCTTGTAAATAAAATTTTAATTACAAAAAAGAAACAGGTTTACGTATGTACGCTTGGTGGTGGATTACAAAAATTATTGTCTGAAAAAAATGCTAAAATTAATACCAACGATAAGCAAACTAGAGCAATTGCTATTCATAAAAATATAGCTTACACATGCACAGAAAATAAATTATTGGTTATTGATTTGCAGCAAAAAAAAGCCATACAATCTTTTCCTTTAAATGAAAATACTATAGAATCTATAGCCGTAAAAGATGATGAAATAACAATAGGAAGCATCACAGGAATAAATATGTATAGAATAAGCAATCAACAATTATTAAAAACAGGTAGCATTAAAGTAGGGGCAGGTGTAAGCACTGTTTTTGCAAAAGATAAAAATTATTTGAGCAGCACCTATGGTAGTGGGCTTATTGAGTTTGCTACAAATAAAAAACAAAAACTTTTAAATCTATTGCCACAATATGCTATTATAGAAAAACTGATTGAAATAAAAAATGGATATGCTGCATTAACTTTTGAAGATGGCTTTCATTTATTTAATAGTAAACTTGAAGTGAAAAAAACGATAACAACAAAAGATGGTTTGCTAAGCAATGAGATACATGACTTGCATGAGTATAGAGATAGCTTTTGGATAAGTACTGCAAAAGGTATTTCCATATATGCAAATAATAAAGTGGTAAAAAATATTTCGCTTACGAATGAAGGCAAAGGAAATAAATGTATTTATTCTTTTCATGATAATGCAGGTAAATATTGGGTGGTTACCAATAAGGCATTGCATGAATATGATAATGAAAAACTATTTGCAGTAGGCACCTACGCACTTATAAATAGTGAAAAAGAAAACGTAAAAACAGCCTTGTTTGATATGGCTACAAATACATTAATAGCTGGCACTAATAATGAAATTTCATTGCTTAATATGGATAGCATTGTAAAAGATACAAATGTAGTAGCACCTGCATTACTTTTTGCTTCTGCCGATAATGCCACAAAAGATTTCAAGGAAAATTTTAGTCTGCCTTATAATTTTAATACGATTACGTTTTCTTTTATACCTGGTATTTCCAACCCTTTTTCACAGCCAAGTATACTTTATAAATTAGAAGGGTTTAACGAATCATTTCAATCGTTGAAAGATTCTACTATTTTAAGTTTTGCAAAGTTGCGCCCAGGTACGTATACACTTTTAGCAAAAACAAAAAATATAGATGGGTATGAAAGCAAAGAAATAATGCTTGCTAAATTTGAAATAGAAAAACCTTATTGGTTGCGAACTTGGTTTATTTTTCTTTCTGCAATAGCAACTGTACTGGGCAGTTTTTTTCTATTTAATTATTATCAAAGAAGAAAACAATTACAGAAAGACAAAGCAAACCAACTTGCATTAAGTGTAAGTAAAGAGCGAGAACGTATTTCAAAAGACTTGCACGATCACCTAGGTACAAGCCTAGTAACCATGATAGCGCAAACAGATAATATAGAAAATAAACTCATTAATAATAATGTAGCAGATGCATTGCTTAAAGTACAACAGCTCTCAGATCAGTCGAGAGAATCAATGAATGTATTAAGAGAAACAATATGGGCTGTGCAAGAAAATAGCCATACACTAAATGAATTCACGCTACGTGTGCGCACTTTCTTGCAGCGTGTAATGGATGCACACGAAATGAATTGGGCGCTTGAATGCAATGGTACTTTAAAGAAAGATTTATCAGCAGAGCAAACTTTGCACTTGTTTAGAATGATACAAGAGGTAACACAAAATATAATAAAACATGCAAGTGCAACTAAAGCTAATTATATTATTGAAGCAAATATAAATACGTTAAAAATTTCTATAATCGACGATGGTAAAGGGTTTGATACAAATGCTATTTACACAAGCAATGGATTAAAAAATCTTACAACAAGAATAAAAGAATTGGATGGAGAAATGAGCATTGTATCAACCAAAGGAATAGGTACTACCATTATTGTACAATTATCAATTTAAAAGGAGGAAATAACATGATAAACATAGCCATAGTTGATGATAATGCTACACTACGCCAGCAGCTACAAGAAAACCTAATGGTAAGTGGCGAAGTAAATATTTTGTTTACCGCAGTGAATGGAAAAGATGCATTGGATAAATTACTTACCACAAAAGTATTACCACAAGTAATATTAATGGATATAGAAATGCCAGAAATGAATGGCATAGAAACTACCAGAATTATTACAACAGAAACCGATATAAAAGTTTTAATACTCACGGTGTTCGATACAGATGAAAAAATATTTGAAGCCATAAAAGCAGGTGCAGCAGGTTATTTATTAAAAGATAGTAAGACGAGCAGGATATTACAAGCCATAGATGATTTGCTACATGGAGGCGCACCCATGAGTCCACATATAGCATCCAAAACTTTAGAATTTTTGAGAACTGCCAGCAATACAACTAAAGAAATGCAACCCAAAGATTATGATTTAAGCGAAAGAGAAACAGACTTACTTCGCCAATTGGTACAAGGTTTATCTTACCAACAAATAGCAGATAAACTTTTTATAAGCCATGGCACGGTGCGCAAACACATTGAAAATATTTATGGCAAATTGCATATTCATAGCAAGGTAGAAGCGGTGAATAAAGTGAATGCGCATAAGTGGTTTGTGTAATAAGACTGACTCAGTTTTTTGTGAGTTCACTGAACTAGAGAAGCTGTAAAAGACTGAGTCAGTCTTATTACAAACCTCCTCCTTTATAATAAATATACGCAATTGCATATAATAAGTTGTTTTTGCTTAGTTTTATATCTTAAAGCATATAAAAATGAATTCTATTTGAACCTTTGTAAAAACTCGAAGAAAACAATTTGGTTTCACACAAGAAGAATTTTCAATGAAAGCAGGAGTAGCTCTAACTGTTATTAGAAAAATTGAACAAGGAAAAGTAAATTTAAGTATGTCAAAAGTAAATCAGGTTTTGCTAATGTTCGGGCATACATTAGGCTCAATAAGTGAGAAGAAAACCTTTTTACTCCCAACTAAAAAATAGTTTCAAAACCTACTTAGCTAATCAATAAATCTTTTTAAAATCATTATTTTAAAATGCAGTATAAAAAACAATTAATGAGCGTGTAAATATGTTTTTCTAAAAAATAAGAGCCACCTTTCGGCAGCCCTACATTCGATTGAAAAATCAATCCCCCTAGTTTAATATTATTCTCTCCGTACTATTTATTGTAGCGGTTTTTACTTGTATAAAATAAATGCCTTTTGCATATTTAGATAAATCTATTTGCATTTTATTTCCAGCATTTGCAGCTATTTTTAATTGGCTCACAATAGCACCAGCAGTATTGCTAATATTTACGACACGTATTTCATTTCTATTTAAATCCGCTAGCTCTATGGTTAAAATTCCATTGGTTGGGTTTGGATAATATTTTACCGTACCAGCATTTAATTCTTTAAAAATAACTTGTCTTGTAGGTGTATAAATAAATCGTCCATCATTGTCTATTTGTTTTAAACGATAATAATTTATACCAATCATTGGGTTGTTATCTATAAAAGTATAAGCCATGTTAGTAGATGAATTTCCTGCGGCTATTACTGTACCAATCTTTTTAAATACAATGGCATCATTACTTTGTTCCACGTCATATTTACTTGTATTTATTTCTTGTGTAGTTTCCCATTTTAATAAAGATGATGTAGCAGTATTTTTTATGGCTTCGAAATATAAAAATCGTACAGGCAAAGGTCCAAGCGGTCTGTATGTATTTGCCCAACCATCTCCCACCCCGCCAAAGAAAATATTATTCATGGGCTGTGCAAACGAAGTTTTATCCCAACCATCTCCGTTACCACCATTAAAAATATTAGTAAGTGCTTGTGCAAAAGATGTTTTGTCCCAACCATCGCCATTGCCACCATTAAAAATATTGTTTAGCGATTGTGCAAAAGATGTTTTATCCCAGCCATCACCATCGCCACCATTAAAAATATTATTTATGGGTTGTGCAAATGTTGCAGTATCCCATCCATCTCCATTACCTCCATTAAAAATATTATTCACTGCTTGGGCAAATGATGTTTTATCAAAGCCATCTGCATTACCACCATTAAAAATATTATTATTTGCTTGTGCAAAGTTTGTTTTATCAAAACCATCAGCATTACCACCACCAAATATGGGATTGTTTTGTGCAAATAATATTGTGAAACCAAATAAAAATATTATCAATAAAAAATAATTTTTCATACTTAACTTTTTAAAAATGAAAAATAAATTATGGTGCTGTTCTTGCTAAACGAATGCCATTGCTTGCAATTATTATATCGATACCGTTAGCAGTAAAAGAATTAACAGTTGATCTACTAGATGTTCTTGCATCCGCATTTGCACCATCATAGCCAGCTCCACGCCAGCCATAGGCGCCATAAGTTGTCCAGTTTGTAATATTGCTACTTCCACTTGCGGCTAAATATCCATCTCCATGTAAACTGCCATCAAATGCAAGTCCAGCAGTAGTTACTGCATTTATACATATTTCTGCTACATTATCACCCATGTTCATTACTCCATAATAAGTACCTCCGCTCAATACTCTTGTAGAACCAGTAGGTCTAGCAAATATTCCAACCCTTGCAGGAATATTGCCAGGGTATGTTGAGGTAATTACTGCATTGGCAGTTGCTGGAGTTGCAACCGTTTCATTTGTAAGTCCAACATTTGTAACAGTGCTTAATGCTACTATCGTTGTATTCCCCCAAGGGTATTCGTTAGGTACAGCAGGTGTATTGTAACCCCTGCAAGCTTTTTCATATTCCATTTCTGTAAATGGGCGAAGGCCACTCCAATCTGCCATAGCAGCCAATCTTTGGGTATTACAAGTTCCCACAGCTCTCTCAGGTTGGTTGGCAGTAAAGTTTGGATGTGTGCCGGTTCTTATTCCTCCATTATCATTAAAAGTAGCACGAGCCAAATCTATATGATTTAAAAAATCTACATATTGTTGTTGGCTAGTTTCGTATTTCATTATCCAAAAAGCATTAAAGCCAGTAGGGTAAGTTCCGGCTAATATTCCTGTTGTTGGTCCATTGCCATTTGTATTTAAAGTACTACCCGTTGTGCCAAAGCTAATAGCAGCAGCAGTTACATTAAATGCATCTGAGGTAGCGCCCAGTTTAAAACCATTTGTTTCTACTCCACCACTTCCTAGTTGAAATGTGCCTTGCGGTATATACACCATCTCCAAAGCAAACACTCTTATTTCTACTGTTTCATTATCTAAAATTCCATCCACTCCATAGTTCCAGATAATTTGGTTGCCTACATAGTTTACATTGCTTACTCCTGTAGCAGCTGCTTTATAAATAAATGCACCCTTACCATCTGTAGGCACGCTAAAAGTTCCGCCACTAGCCGCTGTAAAACCAGTAGTATTTATTGTACAATGCCTCCAATCTAGCGTTCCCATTTTTCTAAACTTTACAAAAATCCATGCACCATCATAATTATTTTCGTTGGTGTTTGTACGCCAGCTGTTTTCCCAGCTCACATCAAAATTTATATTAGTTGTTTTGGCTACTGTATTTTGCCCCGTTAGTGTAGCATTGGCTACGGCAATATTATTTGCCAAAGCAATAACAGATAAACATAAAGCTGTTAGACTAAAAATAATTTTTTTCATAATTGTAGTTTTGATTTTTTTATAATGTAAATTTCATATTATTGTTAATAATTTTGGTACGACGAAATGCGTATTTTTTTTAATTCTATTACTTTATTTATATATGCAAGGTAAAAGTCAATATGGGGGCATATATACCGTTTATAGGGTATTTTTAGTATTGAAAAAAATAAGGGCCACCCAATTGACACCCCTACATTTGATTGATAAATTAATCCCCTTTTTTATTTTAAAATAATTCTTTCTCTATTATTTATTGTATGTGTTATCACATTTATTAGCAGGTATATTTTATTCATTAAAAATTGTACTTATAACTATTTTTTTACCTTACCCGAGCCATTACAATACAAGCACTTTTACCCTTTAGGTGGGCCATAATGACTAGTTACACCATATTCATCGTATTTAATATCATTATACGTTTTTACAGAACTTATCCAGCTATCTTGTGCTGTTTCGCCTTCTACACCATTACATTTTGGTTGGTCATTGCCTCAATATAATTGTACTACATAGTTATACTCTGCATTGCTCATTTGTGCTACACAACAAACTGAGAGGTGTATAAATAGTAACGTAGAAAAAAGTTTTACATACATACAAAAAGTTTCATTTTTTAAAAATTAGGTGTAATATCATATATATCATCACCTACAAATTTCCAATTTACATCGGTGGAGCTAGTAGCGCCTATTGTAATTAAATAACATTGTGTATAATCCGCTGCAGCACCATTTGGGCTTGTAAATTTACCTAAGTAAGCAAGCAACTTATCTGTACCATTTAGCCATCTAAGTTTTAAGCTATTTGTGCTGTATAATGGAATATCCGCAGGTACGGTAATGGTATAAATTAGTTTTCGGGCTGCAGCACCTGCTGCTGTACTTTTAGTGTAAATATCAAATTTACCATTGCCAATATTTACTGCAAATGCTACCAAACTACCGTCATTACTGATGGTAATATTACCTGCTTTTGAAGCATCGTTAAATACATCGGTACTGTTTTCAATTACTCTCTCACCTGTAAGCACACCTGCTGTGTTCCAGCCTAAATAGCTTATCATTCTACCACTATAATTAGTACCAGGTTGCGGTGTAGAGGCAGATATTAAAAGAATATCCAAACCAGATTTTGATACACTCGTATTTCGAGCATTGCTTACAGAAAAGCCGGGTTGGGTGAAGGTAGTTTCTCCAGTGCCATCTTCATTCATTACATAAATGTTAGTTGCAGTACCTGCACCCCCAAAAGTAGTTGTGCCAAATAAAATTTTACCGCTAGCCAACACTTTTAAAAAAGTACAACTTGTAGTAGCCACATTAAATGTTTTAAGCACCGTTTTGTTAGTACCATCTATGTTACAACTTTTAATAGTGCTTATAGTAGGTATACCACTTTTAGTATGCTGGTATATAAATTTTGTGGCAGTAGCATTAAACTGCACATTACCTACATATTCGTTTACGGTATTTGTTTCTGGTGCTACAGCTAGCCTTCGGTTACCGCCTGTTAAATCTGTAGTAAAAATTTGGGCACTATCGCTATAGGCGAGTAAAGTAGTGGCAGCGCCAGCTGTAGGTGCAGGTGGTGCTGCAATAATTTCTTCTACGGCATTGTTCCTGCAGCTAAAAATAGTAAATACTGAGAATGCTAATAAAAAAAAGTGTTTCATAATTGTTAAGTTTTATTCCCATATTATTTTAGGTTTTTTAAAAAAATAATAGGTGGTGAGTAATGAATGTAAGGTTTTAAAAAGTTTATAAATGTGTTGTTATTATCTACATATTTTTTTGTATTATTACTAAAATAGCTTTGATACTAAAAATAATTTTGTTCTTAGCAGTTGTTTATTAAAATATAAATTTCAAATTTTTTAAATTATTGATGATACGACGGATTGCGTATTTTTTTAATTCTTTTTCTTAATTTATGTATGCAAGGTAAAAGCCAATTTTTGGGCATATATACCGTGTATTGGGTATTTTTGAAATAAGCGAGATGTGAAGCTACTTGACAATAATTTTATGCTCATAGGCCCATTTTAATAGGCTTAGTAAATTATTAGTATCCGTTTTTTTGAGGATATTTTTCCGATGGGTTTCTACGGTACGTACCGATAAAAATAAACTATCTGCAATTTCTTTGTTAGATAAATCTTTTTCCAACAATTGAATTATTTCTTTTTCTCTTACAGTAATGTTAGCAGCACTAGTTTGGTTTTTTATATTTGCCTGCTTGGCTAATTCATCTAACACTAATGGCTGAAAATGTTGCCCACCATTAAATACTTTTTTTATAGCTTCCACTAACTCTTCCTTCCCCGTTTGTTTTAATAAGTAGCCAGATATATCAGCATCATTAATCATTTCTTCTACAGTTTCGCCCACACCGCTCATGCTTAGTGCAATTATTTTTATATGAGGAAAAATATTTTTTACTTCTTTAGCCAATTCTTGTCCACTCATTCCGTCCATCACCACATCTGTCAATAAAATATCTACTTCATTTTTGTATAGCAATTGTAGCATGGCTTCTGCTGAGTTTGCAGTTATAACTATGTCCAATACTTCATCCTGTTTTAGTAATGCAGTTATTCCATCAATTATAATTTGATGATCATCTACCATTGCTATTCTTATTTTATTGGTACTACTCATTATTTAGTTTCGGGTATATGTATGGCTACTAAAGTTCCTTTATTTTCAGCAGTGTTCCACTCTACTGTTCCTTTCAAATATTCTATACGGCTTTTAATATTTTGCAAACCTATGCCATCTTTCTTATTTGCTTCACTAAAGTTAAATCCTTTACCATTATCTTCTATCATTACATCAATACCAGTTTCGTCTTGGTTAATACTAATATCCAAACTTGTAGCTTGTGCATGTTTTATTACATTGTTTACACTTTCTTGTATAACTCTATACAATACGGTCTCCACATGATTTGGCAAAGGGTTATTTAACCCTTCAGTTTGTAAATTTATTTTGGTTGATTTTACATTTATTTGTTGCAAAAATTCTCGTATTGCATTTACTAAGCCCTTTTTAAGTAAAGCATTTGGCATCATATTATGGCTTACTGCTCTTACTTCTTTGCAACTTTCATCTACTAGGTGCATAGTTTTTTGTAGCAATTCTTTGGTTTCACTATCTGTATTTTTTGCATTTTCATTTATAGCTTGTATGTTAAGCCAAGCGGCAGTCATTAATTGTCCTACTCCGTCGTGTAAATCGCTAGCTATTCTTTTGCGTTCTTTTTCTTCAGCGGCCAATATGTTTATTGTCGCTTTTTGTTGTTGCTCGTTTAATTTTTGTTGTAATTCGTTTTTCTTACTTAATCGATAACGGTTAAAAATAGCCCAAGCTAAAATTGATAAAAATAAAGCTAATCCTACAATTCCGATAATAATGTAATTTCTTTTTGCAATGGTATATTTTTGATCTTCAATTTGTTTTTCCTTTTTTACTGTTTCATATTTTGTTTGCATTTCTGCTATTTGAGATTGGACAGTTAAATCTATCAACGAATCTTTTGCTATTATAGCTTTATCTTTTACAATTAAGGCCGAATCTAAATCCCCAGTTACTTTATATGTTTTACCTAAATTTTTATATAGTTCTGTTAGTACATAATTATCTTTAGTTTTTTCAGCTAGCTTTAATGCCTTTAGCTCATAATCTTTAGCAGCATTATAGTCGTTTAATTTTGTGGCTAGCACCCCCATATTTGTGTATATTTTTACAAGACCGCTTTTATTATTTATTACCCTTGCAAATACTTCTGCTTGTTTAAAATAATTAGTTGCCTTAGTGTAATCTTTTAATTCATAAGCATTTTCGCCCAGATTTATAAGAGTGTTAAGCATTCCCAATGTATCACTTGCTTCCTTCTTTAGCTTGTAGGATTCTTGTAAATATGGCAGTGCCTCGTTGGGCTTTTTTAATTTAGTATAGGTACTTCCAATTAAATTATAACCTATTGCTATACCAGGTTTATACCCACTAGCTTTAAAAATACCTAGGGCTTCTTGTTGGTATTTTATAGATAATTCGTATTGGTCAAGATAGTTGTATGATGCTGCAATATTACCGAGCGTATTCGCTTTGGCATTGCCAGTTAATTGAGGCAAAAGTTCCAAAGAAGTAGTAATACATTTTTGATATTCTCCTTTTCGAAAATACAACAATCCAATGTTACCTTTTATTTTCTCTTCTAAAGCTTTTTGGCTATTTGTTATTGCCAATGTTAAACCATTTTCTAATAGAAGACCAGCAGCATTATAATTTTCTGCATCCATTTTAAATAATGCTAAAAGATTATGTACATCTATATAATAATTTATCAATCCTTTATTGTTTTTACACAATTCAAATACTTCATAAGCTTGGCTTTCACCCAACTTATTATTTTTTCTAAAATTACTTTTTGCAGTAGTTAGTAATGTTTGAATGTTTGCAGATAAAGAATCTTCATTTACTGACTGAGTAAACGCAGCAATATATATTTGAGAAAATAGAATTACAATAATTATTTTTTTCATTTATTTATTATAAGCGTAAGTTATTATTAATCTTTCAAATATAAGCCTATCTAAATGCATAAACAATTAACAGAATATATTAAAAAAAAGTTTAATAATTTTTTACTAAATAATAAGTAAATGTGAATTGGAGGTCTTTCGAAATTGCAGCAATAAAAAGGCGGAAAGTTTTCACCCTCCGCTTTTTTAAGACTTTAACCTTTGCTTCACCAATTATTTTCACTAAAAATAATTTTTAAATTTAAAAAAAGACCAACTTAAATTGGTTGGTCTTTGTAAATTAATAACTTAACTTGATTAATTATTTTTCATTAAAAAATAAATTCAAGAAGAATCAAGTAAATCGACTGATTTTCATTATTTAGAAGATTAAATTCACTGCCCATATTATATATTTTTCTAGAAATTAAACAAAATCTTTCATATAATTATGAACAAAAATTTTAACTATTTAAAATTCTAACCATTTATATTATAACTCAAATATTAGAGGCCATTAAATATTAATATTTATAAATATATGAATTTCTAAAATGTAGTCAACTCTATTTATAAATGTTCATTTGAAAAATTCGAAAGTGTTTTTTTTCATTGCTAGTAAAAAAATCTATCATTGTAGGTAAGTACTTGTATAAAAATCTACTATGGTTGTGCAAAAGAGTTTCTTGGACCACCAGCAGCAAACGTAGCGTTCATGCGAGTTTTTTGACCTGCGCTAAACATGTACATACAAAGGTCATCTGTGTAATCCATATAGTTCATCGTCATCATTACTGGTGTGCCAAAGCAAGAGCTTCTAATACCAGTAGCTGGGCAACCAAAATTAGCACCAGTATGCAAAGGCGTATCACCTACTTGGTCGTTACCGCAAGTTGCATCGCCCCAAATATGACGAAGGTTTAACCAATGACCAACTTCGTGTGTAGCAGTACGACCTTTGTTGTAAGGAGCTCCAGCAGCAGTTACACCAAATGCACTGTATAAAATTACAACACCATCAGTAGCTAAAGCGCCACCAGGAAATTGAGCATAACCTAAAATACCGCCGCTCATATTGCATGTCCACAAATTTAATTTTGTAGATGGTGAAAGTGGCTCAATACCACCGCCAGAAGTTTTTTTCATACCATCATTAGTAGTGAAACTTGTTTTCTTTGTAACTACTCTTCTTACTTGGTCAAGTACAAAGCTAACACCTGTGTTACCAGCTGTTACGCTTTGAAAAATTGCAGGCACATTTGCTACATCAGCATTTGTAGCAGCAAAATCTGCATTCAACACATCTATTTGTGATTGAATTTGTGCTGCTGAAATATTTTGTGCAGAAGTTCTGTACACTACATTTACCACCACTGGTATTTCAATAGTACCATTTGCTAACAACCTGTAAGCACTTGGGTTTTGTTGATAACGAGCAGTAAATTGCTCAATAGCTTCCATTCTACCTGCCAAAGTTGGATCAGCTTTTTGCTGTGCCTCCAATACCTCATGCGACGCACAACCTCTGTGTGTAACAGGGCTTGAAGTAGCATCTTCATTATTTATCTCTTCATTAATAGAAGACTTTGTACAACTTACCGCAAAGATTGCACACACCGAAAAAAGACCAAAAATTTTTTTCATAAATATATTTTTTTATTTAAGACCTAAACTAAACATTGCTAATGGCATGTTAAAATAAATTACTGAAACTAGGTTGCAAATAATTTATAAAATACTCATTTATAAAATGTAAGCAATTATCACATATGTGTAAAAAAAATTTAAAAAACAAATTTTTATTTTATTTGAATGCAAAACTAGCATTAGCTGTTAATAACCTATTGCTTAAATTGCACTAACTTTAAAACCTATGTACAGCATCTGCCGAAAGGAATTGAATCGTTTTTTTAGCAACCTCACAGGATATATTGCCATTGTGCTTTTTATGCTCGTGTGTGGTATTTTTCTTTTTGTATTGCCACAAAGCAGTATTTTAGATAATAATTATGCTACACTTGATAAGTTTTTTGAGCTTGCACCATGGGTATTGCTTTTCTTAGTGCCAGCTATTACTATGCACTCTCTTTCAGAAGAATTTAAAACAGGTACGTTTGAAATTTTAAAAACAAAACCTTTGTCTGCGTGGCAAATTGTGTTGGGGAAATATTTAGCTATACTTGTAGTAATGCTCATTGTAATTTTACCTACACTTATTTATATTTTTACCATAAAATCTTTAAGCACCCAAGGCTCTATAGATGGAGGCGGCATTGCAGGAAGTTATGTTGGTTTATTTTTACTTGCCGCAGTTTTTGCTGCTGTAAGTCTTTGTTGTAGCGGATTTACAAACAATGGAGTGGTAGCTTTTTTAATTAGTGGGTTTGTATGTCTTATTTTGTATTATGGGTTTAATGCCATTAGTAAAATCCCCATTTTTGCAAATGGGTTGGACTATTATATTGAAATGCTCGGTATAGATTTTCATTATAAAAGTATTAGTAGAGGTGTAATAGATACAAGAGATGTAGTGTACTTCTGCTCTGTAATTTTTCTTTCATTATTGGTAACCGTAAAAAA
This sequence comes from Ferruginibacter sp., assembly GCA_031408295.1. Taxonomy (GTDB): domain Bacteria; phylum Bacteroidota; class Bacteroidia; order Chitinophagales; family Chitinophagaceae; genus Ferruginibacter. The sequence goes on along the minus strand of JANNVW010000058.1, from coordinate 63,220 downwards.
CATTAGCAGAAAATAATGATTAAAAAGATTTTTAATAATAAACTTTGGTTGCCCATTGTACTTATTTTATTGGTTGCTATCAATTGGGCTGCTTCACAGTTTCATGCACGTATAGACCTTACAAACGAAAACCGTTTTACCCTAAGTAATCCTACAAAAAAATTATTAAAAAAAATAGACCAGCCTGTTACGATAGATGTTTTCTTAAAAGGAAATTATCCATCGGGGTTTCGCCAATTATCCGCATCTACAAATGATTTGCTAAGAGAATTTAAAGAAATAACAGGCAATAAAATAAAATACAATTTTATAAATCCTGATGATGTTGTAACAGGTACAGAAATAAAATATGCGGATACACTTTCTGCAATGGGCATGTATCCTATAAACCTTACAAGCCAATTAAAAGAAGGGCAACAACAACAATTTGTATACCCATTTGCTTGGTTGCATTACAATGGCAAAGATGAATTGGTAGAATTATATAAAGGTAAATCACCTCAAATAAGTTTTTCTGAAATAAGTAGTGCAGAGGCATTGTTAGAATATAAATTAGCAGACGGCATTGCAAAAATTACACAAAAAGAAAAACCAGGTGTAGCTTATGCTGTAGGAAATGGAGAACCAACCAACTATTCAACTTACGATTTATCTGAAAATGTATTAAATAAAAACTACCGTTTTGCCCCTTTTGATTTAAGTATTCAACCCTTTTTACCGACAGCAATAAAAGTTTTAATTATTGTAAAACCAACAATCGGTTTTACAGATGAAGCAATACTAAAGCTAGACCAATACGTAATGAATGGAGGTAAAATAATTTTATTTGCAGATAGGTTAAATGCTGAAATGGATAGCCTTCAATCTCAAAAAGGGCAAGTAACTGCTTTTGACAGAAACCTTAACTTAAATGATTTGTTGTTTAATTATGGTGCACGTATAAATGCAGATTTATTGATGGATTTGCAATGCGATGTATTGCCTTTTGATGTAAATGGAAATGGCCAATTTGATTTTTTACCTTGGAATTATTTTCCAGTTTTGGAATCTAATGGTAACCACCCTATAAACAAAGGACTTGGTTTTGTGGCAGGTCAATTTACAAATACTGTTGATACCGTAGAAGCAGAAGGGATTACAAAAACGATATTGCTCAATTCTTCTGCAAATGCACGCACCATTGGTTCTCCCGCCATTATTAGTACTGCTGAAAATGTAAATGCTCCAGAAGATGCAAAGTTTAAAAAAGCAAATGTACCAGTAGCAGTTTTGTTGGAAGGTAAATTCAAATCAATGTTTGCAAATAGGCTCTCTACTGCAATGAGTGATAGTTTACAAGTAAACAATCTTTTATTTTTACCACAATGTGTAAGCAATAATAAAATAATAATTGTGGGTGATGGAGATATTGTTTTAAATGCGGTTGCTAAAGGAAATCCAATACCAATGGGAATTAACAAATATACTATTGGCACCCAAAGAGAATTTCCATTTGCTAATAAAGCATTTATCCAAAACTGTTTAGATTACTTAATAAATGAAAATGGACTTAGCGAAGCTAAAGCAAAAGACTATGTCGTAAGATTATTAGATAGTAAAAAAGTAGAAGAGCAAAAAACATTTTGGCAAATTATAAACATCATAATACCTATATCTATTGTATTACTCTTTGCAATAGTTTTTCAATGGCTACGCAAAAGAAAATACACTAAATAAAAATGGACAAACAGCAAATAATTTATCTCGTATTTGGTTTAGTGGTTATTGTAGCACTAATATTTGATTTAGGATTACTTAGCAAAAAAAATCAGGTTATATCTTTAAAAACAGCCATTACGCAAACCTTTTTTTGGGTGTTGCTTTCCTTTGCATTTTGTGCATTTATTTGGTGGGAAGATGATGGTGGGAATGGGAAAAAAGATGCATTGTCTTACATATCCGCATACTTACTAGAGTGGTCACTTTCTATTGATAATATTTTTGTTTTCATTATTATATTCAATTTTTTTAAGGTAAAAGAAGTAGATTACTCAAGGGTTTTACTTTTGGGGATTCTAATGGCAATCGTTTTTAGGATATTGTTTATTGCTCTTGGTAGTGAGTTAGTAGAACGTTTTGATTGGATAATGTATGTGTTTGGTTTATTTTTAATATACACGGGTATAAAAATGTTTGCAAGTAATGAAGATGATGAATTTAACCCTGAAACCAATTGGGCATACAAATTTATAAGTAAAGTAATGAGAACTACCAATGACGAAGCCAATGGTAGCTTTATCATAAAAAAGAATGGTAAAACTTTTTTTACAAAACTTGCCATGGTAGTTGTTATGCTCGGGCTAATAGATATAGTATTTGCTGTTGATTCCATACCCGCAGTATTCACCGTTATTCCCGACCCTTCCAAAAAAATGCTGATTTATTCTTCTAATATATTTGCAGTATTAGGGTTGCGCAGTTTATTCTTTTTACTTAGAGGTGCTGCAAGTAAATTTGATTATTTGCAAGAAGGCATTGCAATAGTATTGCTTTTTGTGGGTTTTAAAATGTTGTTACCACTGCTATCTTTTGCAGGTGTAAATAAAAAATATTTACATTTACCAGAGTGGGCTTCGTTAATGGTAATTGTAGTTTGTATCGTTGGATCTATCATCTATTCTAAATACCATAAGAAAGAAGATTCTCCTGAGGATTGTGCAGATATTGAGAATGAGAAAAATTAAAAAAATAAAAAATAAAAAGAATTAATTAATAAAAAGAACTCTACACTACCAACCCGAAGGGGTTGACTTTGAGTAACCACGGGTGAAACCCGTGGACTTAATGCCGAAGGCAACAATGACCTACAACATAACCCATATCACCCAAATAATCTCCTCAATTACCTTACAAAAAGGCAGCGATGTAGAAATAGAACATATACTCACCGATAGTAGAAAATTATTATTTCCTCAATCTTCCCTTTTCTTTGCCATGCAAGGACAAGGGCGACATGGAAATACCTTCATAAATAACTTGTACCAAAAAGGAGTACGAAGTTTTGTAATAGATAAAAGTTATAATGAAGCCGAAAAATATATTGATGCAAATTTTTTAGTAGTAGATGATGTATTGATTGCACTACAAGCATTGGCATCTTACCATCGCCATCAATTTCAATACCCAGTTATTGGCATTACAGGTAGCAACGGTAAAACTATTGTAAAAGAATGGCTCAACCAACTACTTGGCGAAGATGAAAATATTATTCGCAGTCCAAAAAGCTATAACTCTCAAGTAGGTGTACCGCTTAGTGTGTGGCGCATGAACGAAGGGCATACACTCGGCATTTTTGAGTCGGGCATTTCTCAAAAAGGCGAAATGGAGAACCTACAAAAGATTATTGACCCCGAGATTGGTATTGTTACTTTCATTGGCTCTGCCCATGCAGAAGGTTTTTCAACTATTGATGAAAAAATAAATGAAAAACTGCTGTTGTTTAAAAATAGCAAGAAAATTATTTTTTGTGCAGATGATGAGAAATTAAATAGCGCTGTTGTAAATTTTATCAATACCAAAAATTCAACATTAAAAACATTTACTTGGAGCAAAAAAAATAACGCTTCTCTTCTTGTAAAAGCGCTACAGAAAAAAGATAATGCTACAGAAATAATTTGCGAATACAATCAAAAAGAGTATTCATTCTCCATTTCTTTTACCGATGAAGCTTCTATAAACAATGCCATTACTTGTTGTTGCGTTTTATTGTTACTAAAGAAAGATGCAAACTTCATTCGAGAAAAAATGAAACACTTGCGCCCTCTAGAAATGCGTATGGAGCTAAAGCAAGGTATAAACAATTGCTATATCATAAACGATGGCTACAGTGCCGATTTACAATCGCTAAGCATTTCGTTAGATTTTTTAGAGCAACAAAAACAACAACAAAAGCACACTGTTATTTTGAGTGATGTTTTACAATCGGGCACAGATGCCGATAATTTATACAGCAAAATTGCTACGGCATTATCATCAAAAAACATTAATCGCTTTATAGGTATTGGAAAAGAAATTTCTGCACATGCGCAATCATTTTCATCCATAAAAGAAACAAATTTTTACCCAACTACAGAAGCGTTTTTGCAAAACATAAATACAGATAATTTTACAAACGAAATTGTTTTACTAAAAGGCGCACGTATTTTTCGTTTTGAAGAAATAAGCAAAGTGCTCGAACAAAAAGCACACGAAACAAGACTAGAAATAAACCTCAATGCGCTTCGCCACAATTTGAAAGTGTATAAGCAAATGCTACAACCCAATGTAAAAATAATGGTGATGGTGAAAGCATTTGGCTATGGCAGCGGCAGTGCAGAAGTAGCCAATGTACTACAACATACAGGTGTAGATTATTTAGCTGTTGCTTATGTAGATGAAGGTGTAGAACTTCGCAAAGCAGGAATTACATTACCAATAATGGTGTTGAATACCGAAGCCGCAAGTTTTGAAAATGTGGTAAAATATACAATTGAACCAGAGTTATATTCTTTTGAAATCCTACATTCTTTTAACAAATTTCTTCAGCAAAAAAGCATAGAAAACTTTCCTGTACATATAAAAATAGATACTGGCATGCGCCGCCTCGGTTTTGAAGAAAATGATATAGAAAAGCTTTGTCAATTTTTAACTACAACAAAAAATATAAAAGTTGTTTCTGTATTTTCACACTTAGCTGCAAGCGATGCTGCAAATTTTGATGCATTCACAAAACAACAAGCCGAATTATTTATTGTAGCATCCAATACTATAGAAAAAACAATAGGTTACAGCTTTATAAAACACATTGCAAACTCATCCGCCATCTATCGTCATCCAAATTTGCAAATGGATATGATACGCTTGGGCATTGGGTTGTATGGTGTGGACTCCTCTCCTATTATTCAACACCGCTTGCAGCATGTTACCACTTTAAAAACTACCATCTCACAAATAAAAAATCTTAAAAAAGGAGAAAGCATTGGCTACAGTAGAAAAGGCGTAGCACTAGAAGATACAAAAACAGCCACCGTACGCATCGGCTATGCAGATGGCTACTCCAGAATATTAAGCAATGGCAAAGGTAAAATGTTGGTGAATGGAAACCCTGCGCCCGTTATCGGCAATGTGTGTATGGATATGACCATGCTCGACATTACAGGCATAGACGCACACGAAGGCGATGAAGTGATTGTGTTTGGCGAAGAGCCCACAGTTACAAATGTGGCAGAATGGGCAGATACCATTTCCTACGAAATACTCACCAATATTTCGCAGCGGGTAAAGCGGGTTTATTTTGAAGAGTAGATTTTTGCTTTGGGGCTGTTCAACTTTACGATACTTTTAGACCCCATATTGGATTTATACCATTCAAAAAAACATTATTTTTTTAGCATTACTTATTTCCATTGTTAGGGTATTTTGTGTAAATACCACCATGAAATAATTTTCTTTTATAAAATCTGTAGGCAGGTTCAGAAAGGCTGTTCCATTTGCATTTGCCTTTTCAATTAAATCTTGCACTACATTAATGTGCATTAAAGTAGCTCCTCCATTTTCCCCACGTTTAACATAGGTTGTGGCATTTTTTAATACCAGTTCAAACACTATTACTTCGTTATTTTGTAACACAGCGTATTGATAATTGATTGCTAATTGGTTATTTTTGAGTACTGGTGTTTCTACAATGATTTCATTATCTTTCTCCTTTTTATACTCTTTAATTGCTTTCCACAAAGCAGCCTCATTGGAACCTACAAACTCTGTTTTACCATTTACAATTGCCTGTGGCGTGTAAACCGATTGAAGGTTGAGGTGTTCTGCATACAGCCGTTGCCTATCTGTGTAAGCAGCTTTACTGAAAGGGTCTTTCCAACCCAACCTGTCCCAATAATCTACATGGTAGGAGAGTACAATTGTATTTTCATTAAATTCTTTTTGTGCTATAGCCACTAGCTTATCTGCCGAAGGGCAGCTGGAGCAACCTTCTGAGGTAAATAATTCTACTACCGAAGGGCTGGTGTTTTTTGTTTGTTGTAATACAGCCGTAGCAGTATTTTTTATAGGATTTTCAATGTTCATTATCATGCCTGTAACCATTTTGGCAGAAAAGGTTATAAATCCTGCAAAAATCAACATATAAAGAATGATAGCGTATGGTAAAACCAGTACTTTGCTGTTTGAGATATACATTTGATTGAAATTTAAGATTGAAAAATATTATTTGAAAAATTTATTCCAAGAAGCATCTGCTTTAGGTTTTAAACTAGCTTCAGCTTTATTCCATTTATTTAAAGTATTATTTGTCCATGAGTAATAAAACAAGTAAAGCTTACCTGCTACAATTTTAAATTTTTCCGGGTCAATTTCTACTTTTTCTCCTGTAGCGCCCATTGCATAAGCACACCAGCCACCATATTGAGGTTCGTACTTTTTAAAATCGTTTTTGAATAATTCTTTATTTTCTGCTGTAGAAAAATAATAGGTGACACCTTCAGCGGCAACGCCCAATTCTTTTTTCCTTTAACAGCTTTGTTTAAAGTAAAATATGCTACAGGGTCGTAGCCTTGTATGGCAATACTTTTTTCAATATTAAACTGTGCTACACGTGTAGCATGTTGTGCATGTGTTTTGCTGTTTAAAATAAAAACGGCTAATAGGGTTGCAAAAATTGTGGTTAACTTTTTCATTTTTCTAATGATTTTTATGATTAATAATTAAAGATTTTTTTTATTAAATTATTTTAATGCTATTATCAATAAAATTACTGTGCTTTTATTTTTAGCTGCACCATCTTCCTTTATATAGTCGTTACAACATTATTATCCTTACATAAATAAAAAATATTTTAGAAAATTTTTGTATTTCATTTGTAGGAAAATAGTAATAAACAAATAGATTTTCAATGTCATTAAGTTAAGCCTAACTCCACACTACCTAATACCACCCCTTCGGGGTTTTACTACATTTCTTTATTCGTGAGCTATATTAATTTCAGCCTTTCAGGCTTTTAAATCCCGAAGGAATGATATTACTATAGATATTATTACAAAATTAAAGGCCTAACCCCGTAGGGGTGATATTAGCTGGATAATACAAATCCTTAACTTAACGACATTGAAATAGATTTTGTAATGTATAGAATAAATAAGAGAGTAGAAGTAATAGAACCTATGCCTAAAGCTTATAGATTATAATTAAAAATGTACTTTAAAAAATAAAATAACTTTTTTTGGATTAAGGTTATAGGCTTGAAATTATAAAAAAAGTAAAAAGATTTATAGGCTATTTTTATAAGAAGGTACAAATTATTTAGTACAAAAAAGAGAACCTATTTTAATTGCGCTTTCATTTTTAATTTAAAATCTTCAGAGGCTTTTTCCAATGGTTGGTCAGAACCAAAATATTTTTTTAATGATTCATCAATCATGGGAGACTGTTTTGCAAAGTTTTTACAACATTTGCAAAAAAAGATATGGAATTTCATTTCAAACTTTTGCTTAAGCGTAAGTTTCTCTTCTTCATTTTTCAAAGCAAGCAAAGATGCTTCCGCACAATTGTTCAATATTCTATTAAAATATGCCATATTAATTTAAAACTCCTTTTTTTTCTAGGCAGGTACGTAGTAATGTTTTCGACCTAAAAATGATTACCCAATAGTTAGACGAGGTAATGCCGAATTCCTTACAAATATTTTCAGTTTTTTCGTCTTCAAGGTATTTTGACACAAATATCGCTTTTAATTTAGGGGGCATTTTTTCTAAACATATACTAAGATATTTTTGAAACTCCTTGCTAATGAGGTACCCATCTGCTGCTTTGGAAAAATAATTATCCCTAATATCTTCGGTCCATCTATTATGGTTGTTTTCGTCAAAAAAAGAATTTTCAAAAGAATTTTCCGTTTGGTCCAGATAGCTTGAAAAACTTTCTGCTACTTTCGGTTTTCGATAGTAATCCACAATTTTATTTTTTAAAATGGCCATCAGCCAAGTTTTTTCAGATGCATCACCTTTGTAATTTTCCTTGCCTTTAAAAGCAGATAAAAAAGTTTCTTGTACTATGTCTTCAGCTTCCTCTACTTTTCCAATTTTATAAAAAGCAAAGTTGTATAGATAATCGGTATAATTATCAACCCAATTATCTACATTCAAAGTATGTATTTGCATAGTCTTAAAAAACGTTTAATTTCTTTAAAGAATAACAAATATATATGAAAACATTTAAAGAACTCTCTATATGTTTGCATTTAAAAAGAGCTATTGCTTTGCTTTCAAAATAACTAAAAACTAATATTTACACCCAAAGTAAGCCCCGCACTTTGAGGAACAAATCTACAAATACCTCCCACGCAAACCAAACCACCTCGTTGCCTTCCATAGCTTGCCTGCACTCGATAAGCTGCTTTGTTAAATGATGTGCCGAAGTTGTAATAATGCAATCTTGCTGCTTCATTATTATTACCATAGTTATATAAATCTTGCGCAAAAACTGACCATACCGAGCTGAAATTAAACTCAACCAAAGAAGCAACCCAATTTTTATAACTACCTTGTGCCCATTGATGTTGTAACTCCCACCTAATTGATTTTGATTTTTTTAATTTCAATGTATTATCAAATACAATTGTGTTGGCATTTACTTCCCCAGTAGATTCTTCTACATATCTGGCATTATAATATTGATTAAGAAATGTAAAAACTGATGACCATTTCTTATCCCATTTTTTTCGAACTTCTAAACTTATATCTCTATAATATTTCTGTCCAAATGTAAATTTCTTAGCTTGATATTTTCTTTGTAAGGCATCGTATCTTCCTTTAAGGCCATGCCATTGAGCAAAATTTAAAGATACATTTGTTCCATATTTTCCACCCAATGCTGTTTCTTTTTTAAACTTGTAAAATAGGTCTATTTGTCCTCCTATTTCTCCGGCTTTATTACGATTTGGCTCAAAGCCAATACTTGGTTGAGCTGCATATACATATATGTTAGTAAGGCTATAATCGAATTGCTTTGTTAATGCTGGTATGTAATTTAAAGAACCTTCATTATATGCATTACCAAATTGTTTTCTTTCAGAAAAAACACTAAAATTTTCTAACCTACGAAGATTCGTCGTTATTCCAAATCCATTTTTTGTATATCCCAGATTAATCAAATAGGCATCGCCATCGAATTGCAATTCAGGCCTAATAATACTATATTCTACTAGTGCATCTTTAGATTTAAAAGTATATTCAAAGTCGGCTGTAAAACCAGCAACTGAAAAATCGCTTCTCACAGATGTGAGTAAAGTATTATTTTTTAGGCCAATTAATGCTTTATCCTTTTCATTTCTATTAACAACGCTGCCACCAATTCCAAATTTTACTTTTTTTATTTTTAATAGATTAGAAAGTTTTACATCAGCATTTACACCGCCAATTGTGCCATCACTAAAATTAAAACCCAAGCCTTTTCGTTGCTTTCCGTACAATGCTGTAAGTTGTACAGATTCCAGCGGAGAATATTTAACCATACCTCCAGCTATAGAGTTAACAATCCCCAACTGCCTATCCTCCCAACTTCTAAATACAAGGCCGCTACCAAACTGGCCGTAAAAGTGACCAGCGGTAGCTTCCACCCCGAGTTTTTCATTTCTGTAATTAATATAGTAATTACCAATATTTGTTTTTTTTAATAAAGGAGAAAAATTAAGCAGTGCCTTTGGTTCGTAAGATTCTAACTGAACACCAACTGTAATTTTTTTTAGCTTATAATCCAATCGTAAATAGTTATTAGAACGAATTCTTTGTTCAGCATCTATTTTTTCTAATTTTATTTTATCATCATCGATATACAGAGCAGCATTCGATTCAAGACTTCCACTTAGCTGCGCTTTTGTATAAACAGAACCGAATACAAGGCAGGTTATTAGTATTATTTTTTGCAGCATCGGTTATTGATTTTCTTTAAGAATTTTATAAATTATATTCTCATCACCAGCTACATAGCCTTGGTGTCGATAAATTATTTTTCCATTTTTTATGATGATAGTGTAAGGAACGTTGGCAATATTTAATTCTCTTTTAAGATCTTGGTTTTTATCAAGCAATACATGTAAATCCCATCCTTTTCCATTTACAAGTGGGTTCACTCTTCCAGCAGTTCTGCTATCATCTTCTGATATAGCGTATAAATCAAATTTTACATTGCTCTTCCAGCTATCTATGTTATCATTAATAGCGCTCAATTCGTTAATGCAGGGGATACACCAAGAAGCCCAAAATGATAATACTACAGGTTTGCTTACTATTTCATTAAATCTTTCTGTTTGAAAGTTTGTACCGTCCAACGTTACTAGTTTTACATCGGGTATTTTTTGTGCCTTTACCTCTTTTTGTAAAGAAAATAATAATAGAATACTTAGTAATTTGTACATATTCATAATTTACTTTTAGTAATAGACATATTTTTTTTAAAATCCTTACAAAAAAATAAAAAAAATGTAAGGGTTATAATCTAGCCTCGTCTATAAATAAAAAACATTTTTATGAAAAGATTTATAACCTTAGCAATCTTATTTGGAGGATCTATTTTATTTAGTTCTTGTACAAAAGCAGAATCTGAATTTAATGATGCTCCACAAGAAACCATTGCAGTAAAGGCAAGCGCCTTAAGCATTATAACTGGTAATGCGGTTACTTTTTTAGTGGCTTCTTCTGTAAATAATAACAATGTAACCACTAACAGCAAAATTTATGTAAATGGCGCATTAATTACTGGTAGCAGTTATACGTTTAGTACTGAAGGTAATTTTGCAGTATATGCTACTTACGGCCAATTAACCTCTAGTGTAATAACAGTAAATGTAGCGCCACTTCCTAGCGCCACAATGTATAAGCACAATGTTTTGGTAGAAGAATATTCAGGAACATGGTGTGGCAATTGCCCAAGAATATTATATGGTGTAGGTTTATTGGAACAACAAACAAACAAAGCCATTGTTGTAAGCACACACTTATTTGGAAGTGATCCATTTATTTCGCCAGACGGAAATAACTTAGCTGCACAGCAAGGTGTAGGTGGCGTACCAAGTGGTTTTATTAATAGAACAGTAAGTTGGACTGGCCCTCAATATCAAAATGTAAGTCAAGTAATAAACACTATTCAGGCTTCGTCGTCAGTTGGGTTAGCAATAAATTCAACCATAAGTGGCAATAATATATCTGTAAATATAAAAGTAAACTATTCCCAACCGCTTTCAGGCACTGCAAAACTTACCGTGTATTTAGTAGAAGATAAATTGTATCATACGCAAAGTAATTATTCATCAAATCTTTACGGAGGGCTTTCAAGTATTCCAAACTTTGAATACAATGGCGTTATCAGAAAAATAATAAGCCCAATAAGCGGTGATAATATTGCTACATCTGGAAACAACAACTCGAAAGATTATTCATTAACCTTACCTGCAAACATAACCAACATTAGCAATGCAAGAATTGTTGCTTTTGTTACCAATGCTTCTGGTATGGTAGTAAATGTGCTGCAAGCAAAAGTAGGAGAGGCTAAAGTATTCGAAACAATATAAATTAATTAGATTAGGTAGATAATTTTGAAATGACTTTTTTTGGTATTTGCTATAAAAACTTACCATAACTTTAGGGTCAGCCTGAGCTTGTCGAAGGCGGGTTGTCCTTTGAGAAAGCCCGCCTTTGCTGCATTAGCACCGCCTTCGACAAGCTCAGGCTGACAACTTTTTAATTCGACGCTTACAAGAAAACTATTCAAGATTGGCAAATTTTATAAACCTTTGCGAACTATCTACCTAATTCTATAAATTAATTTTGGTTTAGTGCATCTGCTCATTCTTTCAACGCTGAAAAGATGAGCAGATTTTTTATATAAATGGTATACTTTATTAACTTAACTACTATAAAAAATCTTGAAATGTTATACAATATTTGCATGTTGCCTATACTGCTTTTCTAATGTTAGTATATTTAAAAAAGTATGAAAGGAAATATATGAACAACCTCTTTTTTTATTTTCAATAGCAGCTTCATACATCATTTTAAAATGTTTTGCTATTTGTAATTGTGCTCTAAAAAAAGAATATCCTGGCTCGTATATATGAGCCGCTTCTGCGGCAGTTCCATTTACTTCAAGTATAGAAAAATTTATGCCCTTCTTTAAATCTTCTATGCTCTTACAACGCAAATCATATCGCCCATAATATAAGCCATCAATTCTTTTGCTAATATTATCTATTGTAGCAGTTAGTTGTTCATCAATAATATGATTGTAATTAAAAAAAGTTGCACCTAAAACATGATTGCCATAAGGCACCAACACCTGTTGTTCACCAATGTTTAATATCTTATCAAAATCAATTTGGCTTTCCATTTTCAGTTTATCATATTGCAAAAAACATCTATCATTATCTAGTATTAGTTTTTCTACAGTTGAAACGCCATTACCTGTAATTGTAAGAAGTTTTTTATACGTTACAGATGTTACAATACCTTTTTGTTCTAAAGGATGGCGGTAATAAAAAATACTGATTTCTATTGGGTAACTAATATATGACTGTACAAGAAATGTAATATTCATAGCTGTTCTATAACTTTCAAGTTCAGCTATATTTTCAATTTTTTTTACTCCCCAGACACGTTCACCTCTATCGGGCTTGGCTATTACTGGAAACAAAATACCAGCCTCCTGCATTCGTTGTTTTATAGATGATATTTTATCATCTATATCTACAAAAATAGTTGTGGGATAATACTCTTTTGGCACCAATTGAAATATCTTCCATTTACTTGAAAAAAACATTCCGCCATTTTCTATTGTAGGATTGGAAGCAGAAAAGAAAAAAAATGACCTTGCTTTTATGGACAAATACAAAAAGTAAAAGCCTACTGGAAAATAAACCAACCATACTGGCCAGTATTCCCAACTAAATGTTTTAATATACAGTTTTCTCACAATAAACGTAAATCGCTTTTTTCAAACATATACCTTTATAAAAATATGGCAATTCATTTAAAAATATTTATAAAAAAAGTTTAGGCGCATCTAAGCACCCTACGAGTGTATAAACAATGTTGTTGATGTATTTTTGTACATCAACAACATTATTAAAATAAAAAAGCATATACAATAGTTTTTATTGTTTAGTTTTTTTAGTTAAAAAAATATGTAGTAGAAATTAGAATCCAACCCTAGTACCAACTAAAAAAGAAAAAGCCTTTGGCCTACTTTGCTGTACTTCTATATTTGCAGTCCAATAAGAAGCATCTATATATTTCGTTTGTATCACTTTCGATTTGGTTTTAAATGCCAACCTAGCTCCAGCTCTTTCAAATACACCCTGCATTCTAGTTACCTCCTGGTTAATGATACCACTATTCTTATCAACTAACAATCTCGGCTCTCCAATATTTGCATAACCAATACCAACATAAGGTGAAATAAATAAACTACCCGAAGAGGTTATTGGTAAATTTCTTCCCACATTAAAACCTGCTAATAAAACCGAACTACTGGTGTTTTGAAAAAGATAAGCCGAGTTTCCATCTTTTACTTGCTGACTGTATTTTACGGCATTAAAATCTAAAACAAATTGTGCAAAATAATATTTACTAATCTTGTACTCTACGCCTGAATTTAATGCAATGACTTTTTATATGAATTGGAAAAAGTAGATACGGGGTTTAGTAAACCAACAGAAGTTGTGAAAAACAATTTTGTTGCATCCTGTGCTTTTCCAGATATAACAAAACAAATAATAGTTAAGGATAAACATATCCTTAATAATTTTATTTTTTTCATTTATTTTATTTAAAAATTGAATTTTGATATTTTATAGTGGAATATGCTATACCAAAACCTGGTTCAAGTATATCCAAGTCCATATCGATAACTGCCACTTTAATTAATGCAAGGTGATGTATAATATGTTCCGTATTGTATATTATTTCTCTAAAATAAGTAGTGGTTACTTTTTGCAATTCTAGCTCAACATCAATTTGCTCCACCAGTAAATACAGTACTTTATCAGAAAGCATTGTCAAAGTATCAAGCTTCTGTAAGCTAGATAACGCAAGTGTTTTGTCCGTTTCTAGTAAAAGATTTCTTGAGCGATTGCAATAATCTACTTCGCCTGTACTGTATCCTTTAATAGTACATTCTAAAAGCTCTATAATATGCCTTGTATGTGCACCTATACTTGAGTTGCCTAAATGGATTACCTTTTTGTTATATTGTTCATCGGTTAATGCTAATAACAATTTCCTAAGTGATTGTAGTTGTTGAGAAAGTTGTAAAAAAATCATATTGCTTTTGTATTTACTTAAGTATATTATATGCTAGGTGAATAGTTTATTTTCCCTTTGGTTATTCTTTTTATTAGTGCAAATCCTTGATGCTTATTTAGTACAATAATAACAGCACTACATATCCAAACTATTATTGCTAGCATAAAAAGTTCGCCACCATCTCCTTTAGATTCGATACCGAGTACTGTTAAATGAGAAAGTATAGCACCTGACATTAAGCCAAAGCCTAACAATGCACCAATAAAAATTGTAGAAGGAATAAACATCAAAATACATGCAATTAATTCTAAGACACCAATACCAATTCTACCATAAGGTTCTGCACCAAGCTTGGTAAATAGCTCTACCGATTCAGGATGACCTGTAAATTTGAAATACAATGTTTGCAAAAGAATAAGTGCGGCGGCTACTCTTAAAATAAAAGAGATAATAGTTTTAAATGTCATGATTTTATTTGTTTTATTATTTTGAAATATTTTTTACTACTGCAATAACAGTCGTAATTAAAATGAAAACCTTACACGGCAGACCCAAATATTTAGTTCCTAGTTTTTGAAAATAAACGCAAAGAGATAAATGCAATTAAATATACAATGGAGATTTTTTTTAATTAACAATTTTCTTCAATAAGCTGTGTTGAAACAAATCAGGCATATACTTCTTTAAAAACACGTGAAGATTGAAATTTTAATTCAACAGATTATGCATTAAAGAATTTAGGTAAGGGCTACTAAACTTTATCGCTGCCTTCCTTTGTAGTTTTTTATGGAAAATTAAACCAATTAAAAAAGTCGAAAGTATTGGTTAAAATCACAAAGGCATAGGAGAAGAAAATATACGTGTCGCCACCTTTCGCATTGGTTACACATATGATTCCACTAGAATTTTGAGGTATGATTAATACAAAATGTTGATGAATGTAAACGCACGCAACTGCTATTGACAATCTGTGTATGTACATGAATATTCTCGATATTACAGATAATGAATCATTTACGAGTTACCGAGGTAGAAAACAATAAAAACATGTTGTTTAGTACTATGGGATTATGCCAAATTCCCCTCTACATTGTAACACCGCAAAAACCACAAAATACCGAAAACATGGTATTTTATGGCTAAAGCAGCGTTAATACAATATTTTTTGTCTAAATTTATGATATACAAAACCCCTCATTTATGACCGAAGAGCAAATGCTTGCCGGAAGCGTAAAAAATAATGCAGCAGCACAGGAAGCGTTTTACGAACGCTTTAGTCCTCGTATGTTAGGAGTATGTTATCGCTATGCTAAAAATAGAGAAGATGCAGAAGATATGTTACAAGAAAGTTTCATGAAAGTATTCTTGCAACTACAACAATTTAGAGGTGAGGGTGCATTGGAAGGCTGGGTACGCAGAATAGTAGTACACACTTGCATCAATATTCTCAAAAAAAATAAAAAATTTTCCGACACTGTAGATTTGATGCATGTACATGACTATTGCACAAATGAAAATCTTGTGCCTAGTATAATGCAAGCAAAACAAATAGTAGAATGCATAAGAATGCTACCCCTTGGCTATAGAACTGTATTAAACTTATATGCAATAGAAGGCTATGCGCACAAAGAAATAGGAGAAATATTAGAAATAGGAGAAAGCTCGAGTCGAAGCCAATATACTAGAGCAAAAGCAATGTTAGAAAATATTTTAATTAATAGAAATATTATAGATAAATATCAATATAAAAATAATTTAGGTAAATCTGTTATTACAGGTAACCAATAAAATGGCAACTTCTTTTAGCAATGTCGAAAACAACAATGGAAGATAATAATTATAGAACCGATTTTGAACTTTTTCTCAGAGAGAGCATCGAAGATTTTAAGATGATTCCCGCTAGGAAAATTTGGCATAGCATATACAACAATATGCATCCAGACAGAAAATGGCCTTCTATTACTATCTGTGCTTTAATATTGTTTTGTGTGTTGTATGTTGGTATTTCTAACAACAATTCTATCAATAAAACTGCACTTGCTGCAAAAAATCAATTAGCCTACAATAATAACAATTTCATAGTAGTAAATGAACAAACAAATAAACAAAATAACAATTATACCTCTGGAGAAAATACTGATAATAAACAATTAAAAGCCGCACAAGAAAATACGACTTCCCTTTTCGTAAATAATACAGACAATACTTCAAAAACAACAGCTACTAAAAATAATATACAAAGCGAAAGTAATTTTACAAATAATAATAAATACTACGAAGCTGTTGTATCTACTGGGTTAAAGCCATTACCTGCTAAGGTAATTATTCCCAAAAATACCAGTTTGAAAATTGAGGAAGAACCTGTTTCACAAAACTACCAAGCAGCAGCTACAATAAATTATGCTACTGCAAAAGTTGAAATAAATTCAACCAATACCCCAAATCAGTCTTATAACAGTGGCGTAAAAAAAGACAATACTTCTAATGCAAGCATAAATGAGGTGGAACTTACACCGATTATTGAAAGAAATAGCAGTAGTAATTATAGTGAAAATAAAGTTACAATGCTAAGCACGGAAGCTTTAAATAACAATCAAGCAGTATTCAATTCAAAAAATAAAGTTCAGCAAGCTTCAGAAAAAAATGAAATAGATTTTGTTACAAATCAAAAAAAGTCAACCTCAGGTAAACAAGCTGCTACAGATGATTTATTGAAAAAAGAACCTGCTAACATAAAAGTTGATGGAAAAGAAAATACAGTAAGCAATAAACAAAAAACAGTAGTAGTAGCTGAGCAAAAAAACAAAACCTTTACTCCCCAGCTGTCGAAAGCACAAGCTAGAAAAAATGCTATTGCAAAATTTAAAGAAAAATCGATTATTAGCTACTATATCACCCCTTCATATGGCTATAGAACTTTAAACATTAAACAAGATGTTAGTAAATTATATGGTACTAACTCATCGTCGTTTTTGCAAGCTAGCAACACAAATTCTCAAATACATAAAGATGTAGCTGCGCTTAATTTTGAAGCTGGCTTTAATGTTACACATAAAATAAATAAAAAAATATCATTAAAAGCTGGAATACAAGCAAACTATACAAATTATGTTTCAAAGGTTACTGACATAGGGCATAGTACTCAAACCAGCCTTAGGACTGCTAACCAACAATTAGATAATTTACGATCTTCGCAGTATAACACAAACGAAGGCGATGCTAATTTAAATAGAAGTAATATACAAATATCAATACCCATTGGTGGAGATTTAAAATTGTTAGGCAATGAAAAAATCAAATGGTATATAGGTGCTACACTTCAACCTACATATGTTTTAAGTGATAACGCTTATGTATTTTCTGGCGATGAGAAATATTATATTTCAGAAAAATCATTGCAACGAAAATTCAACATTAATACAGCTTTTGAAACTTATTTAAGCATTAAAACCAAAACAGGTGTTGCTTTTAACATTGGGCCACAAATACGCTACCAGCTGCTAAACTCGTATAAAAAAGATTATAACTACACTGAGAAATTATACAACATTGGAGTAAAAATTGGAGTATCTACTACTTTTTAAAGCAATGGAGCGTAAACCAGTTTTATAATATTTTAACAGCCAATTTGTTCATTCAGTAAAACATTATTTTTAAAAAATAATAATAGTAATTTCGCACTATGAAGTTACTTTTCAATTTAGCTGCCTCCTTATGTTTATTAGTTTCTTGCAATAATAAAGCATCTGAAAAAAATACAAATCCATCATTAGAAAATAAAATAGACAGTGTAGGTAATTTTTTTCCAGTAACCTCTTTTTTAAAAGGAGAAATACTGTCAATAAAAACAGCTGGAGTAACACCCGTAAAAAAAACAACCAAAGGGAATAAGACCGATTCTTTATGGTTGAAAATGGAAAACTTAGACAGTACTTTTATTAATTTTTTAAACCCAATAATCGATACTGCAAATCTTAAGACTACATTTGAAGAAAAGAAATTTTTAGATCAAACGATTAATGCATTTACATTTACCTATGACCCAATAAAAGCAAATGGTTTTGCCTTTACACATTGGGATGTATATGTAGATCCAGAAAGTAGTAAAGTAACCCGCATCTATTTAGTAAAAAAGATAAATGAAGAAAAAACATTGCAACTTACTTGGCAAACTGGTAAGTGGTGCAAAGTTGTTACGCTAATAAATAACGGCAATAAAACAATAATAGAAAAGGAAGAGCTTACATATTGGACTTTTGAGTAAAGATGACACAAAAAGAATTTGCAGAAATATCGCATACAATACCTACCCAGCCTGGCATTTACAAATATTATAATGCCACTAATGAACTGTTGTATGTAGGTAAGGCAAAACACTTACGAAAAAGGGTAAGCAGCTATTTTAATAAAATGAAAAGCAGTTACAAAACTGCTGAACTTGTAACCCGTATTAGTAAAATTGAATTTACAATAGTAGATACTGAACAAGATGCATTTCTTTTAGAGAACTCCCTCATAAAGGAGCATCAGCCTTTTTTTAATATAAATCTTAAAGATGATAAAACTTATCCATACATCGTTATAAAGAATGAGCCTTTCCCTAGAGTGTTTTTTACAAGAAAAAAAATAAAAGATGGTTCAACTTATCTCGGGCCATTTACCTCAGTAGCTAATGTGCGAGACTTACTTAGCTTTATAAAACAAAATATTTTACTACGCACTTGCAAGCTCAATCTTAGTCAGGCAAATATTAGTAAGAAAAAATTTAAGGTATGTTTAGAATATCATTTAGGAAATTGCAAAGGCCCATGTGAAGGATTGCAAACCCTAGAAGATTACAACCAAGATTTATCGCAATTAAAAGATTTATTGAAAGGGAATTTAAATCCTGTTTTAAATAATTATAGGGCTAAGATAAAAGAATATGTTGCCAATATGGAGTTTGAAAAAGCTGCCATATACCAACACAAAATAACACATTTACAAGCATACGAATCTAAGTCTACAGTTGTAAATACGAGTACGGGCACTGTAGATGTATTTACAATACAAGAAGAGGGAGATACAACGTTTGTAAATTATTTAGCAGTAAGTAATGGTAGCATCATAAAAACAAAGACAATTACGCTATATAAGAAGTTAGACGAAAGCTTAGAAGATATGCTTGTATTTGCCATAGCGCAATTACGCCAAGTTTTTGAAAGTGATGCCAAAGAAATTATTGTTCCTTTTTTACTTAATTATGAAGAGGCAAATATTACTATTACTGTTCCAAAAGCTGGAGATAAAAAAAAGCTACTAGATCTGTCACAAAAAAATGTAGATTATTTTAGAGCAGATTTGCAAAAGAAAAAAATATTAAATATTGTAGATAAGACTGCAACCGAAAAAAATGAAGTGCTAATTGAATTGCAACAAAAACTTAGTTTAAAAGAACTTCCAATACATATTGAATGTTTCGATAACTCAAACTTTCAAGGTAGTTACCCTGTGGCAGCTATGGTATGTTTTAAAAATGCTGAAGCAAGTAAAAAAGATTACAGGCATTACAATATAAAAACGGTAGAAGGTATTAATGACTTTGCATCTATGGCAGAAGTAGTTTATAGAAGGTATAAGCGGTTAACTGACGAAGGAGCTACACTCCCACAATTGGTTATAATAGATGGAGGTAAAGGGCAATTAAGTTCTGCTATGGAAAGTATTGATAAACTAAACCTGAGGGGTAAAGTAACTTTAGTAGGGCTAGCAAAAAATAAAGAAGAACTTTTTTTTGATGGTGATACGGAATCATTATTATTACCTTGGGATAGCGAAGGTCTAAAACTTATTAGAAGGATAAGAGATGAAGTGCATCGTTTTGGAATAACACACCATAGAAACAAACGAAGTAAAGGTACTTTTACAAACGAATTAGAAAAGATAAAAGGTATTGGTAAAGAAACAGCAAGTTTACTTTTAAATGAATTTCGTTCTGTAAAAAAAATAAAAGAAGCTAGCGATATAGAAATTGAAAAATTAATAGGAAAAGCCAAACTCAAAATACTAAAAACTGGTTTACAATAAAAGCCCCTCGAAGATCGAAGGGCTTTTATCTTATGCCTAATATCTTGTATCTAAAATCTAACTAGTAACTCCACAAATCTTGTTCGTAGTTAAAAATTTTCTCTTTTATATTTTCTCCCTCTAACAATTGTAGAATAGGATTTTCGCTAAGCCCTTTGTAGTTCTTTATATATTGATCATAAGGATTTTCAATAGTACTTTTGATTATACGACCATAGAACATACGGCTTTCAAATAACTCTTCCCAACTCATACGAGCACCATAGTTTTTACCATTGTATACTTCATACTTAGCAAAGGTTTCACGCATATCTGGATAGTATACCCAAAACACTTCTGTTTCACCTACATCCAATCCCTGTGGAGTAATTATTCTTTTTACAGGTGCTATCCCGAGTACTCTAAAAAATAAGCGAGAACTTTCTTTATCAAAAACTACTTCTTCTTTTATCCTAAACTTATAAATAGAATCGAAATTAAGTTCATTTCTTCTTCTAATTGGGGTTATTTCATTACCATTAGCATCAAACTGCTTTATCTCAAGTTCTGGGCCTAGTAATATTTCACCAACTTCAGATTTTGTCATTGGAGTAGTAAATCTATCATCAATAGACGAAAAAACAGTTACTACACTATCTTGTATTGCTTTTAACAAAATAGAAAGAAATCTTTGATTCCCGTTATCCTGATCTGCAGAATATCTGAAAGGAAGATTTATTTTTTCCCTAGCATCTATCTCACGCCATATTTTATGACGATAAACTGCATCATCAGCACGTAAATGTTCATAAGGCAAAGGAACTCTATCTCTAATAGCATCATCATCTACAGCAGCATCTCTTCTTAAAGATTTACGCACTTTAGCTACAGGTAGCGAATCGTTATTGACTGCGGGTGCAGCAGCTACAGCGTCTTCCGTAGCATTTGCTCCTTTAATGTTTGCTTTGGTTTTATTTTTGGTAGTTCTCTTTGTAGAGCTACGCTTTGCTGTAGTGGTTTTAGCTTTCGCCTTCTTCTTTTGTGCAGTAGCAGCATTGGTTAAACCAATGGCTAGTACAAAAAGAAACAACCCTTTAAATAAATTCTTCATAACTTTTGATTTTAATATAGAACTATTGATCTTTCGTCAATTACTCTTACTGATCCGTCTGGTGCTTGTACTTTAATATTTACAAATGTAATAGAAGAACCAGGACCACAGCGTTGAACAAGAGCACTTATACCTCCTAAACTATTACCTGTGATACTTCCTGGAGTAGTGTTTGCAAAGTTAGCTCCAGAAAAATAAACTGTTGCACTTACTACGTTAAATTTAAGATCAAACAAAAAGTCATCTCCTAAATCTGCTCTACAATATGCTTGGTTTTTAAATTCTACAGCAGGTACACGAGCTTTACCAGATCCTACTTTAAATACTGGGTCAGGAATTCTCTTTATTCTGTAAGAAAATTGACTCGATTTTCCATCTGCATTTACAGTTATAGAAGCGGGCCCTATTGCACTTACCCTTACAGTTCTTGCAGATCCTGAACCACTTATTGTTCCACCGCTCATAGATACTGTTGTTTTATCCCAACCTGTAGGCGAACCAATGGTAACTGGGTTATCTACACCAATATAAAACACATTCATTTTGTCTAGCATAACAGCTGCACCACCTGGTGTACCTATAGTGTATTCTACATTTTTCGTTTCTGTTTTTTCTATACCATCTTGATTTTTGTATGTAATCGTAACAGGTATTGAGCGTGCACCAGCACCAGAAGCTTGAAACTTATATTTACCCTGTCCGTCTACAACTGCCACACTTGCCCCTCCTATACTTATTCTTGGAGCAGCAGCGGAGCTATAAGCTCCAATACCAGCTGTTACCTCAATTTCTTGACCAGGCATTACATAGTTAGCACTTTGACCAATCAAAACGCCTGTTTTATCAAATTTTACTACAACTTCACCTACTTTAGAATGGCAAAAGGTAGCTACTTGGTTTTCGGAGTTTTTTACATTATTTTGAAACTTACTCAACAATGTTAAACCTGCTACAGTTGGTGTCATATGAAAGTAAGCATCTGTAAAAGATTTTACCTTACCATCTTGCCCTGTTGCCGGAGCACCATCTACTGATAATGAAGTTCCGAATTCTTTTGCAATTTCTGGATCTATTGCAAGCATAGCAGTTCTATATTCTTTTAATTTTGTTTCTAGCGCTGGTCCAAGGTTTTTTCCACCAGGGCCATTTCCAAATAAACGAGTAGCTGCCTCTAAATCATCTTCCTTAAATTCTTCTTTTCCTTCTACAAGTTTCAATCCTGCTTCTTCTTTAAGTTGCTTCTTAATATCTTCAATGTATGCACTCATACCATCAGATAATTTTTTAGCTTGGTCTGCTTTCGGTTGCCAAATCAAGGCTTTTTCTGCTGAAGTAGCTTCAGTAGTTTTCTTTAACAATGAAGCATACAATGTTGTGTTAGCTTTATTAAGATTGTCGTTAGAGCCTGTTAAACTCTTATCTACCACTTTAAAAGCGTTTAATATTTCTGACGATACATTTAATGCAAGTAATGCTGTAAGCACTAAGTACATAAGGTTAATCATCTTTTGCCTGGGCTCTTTAGGTAAAGCCATAACTTATAAGTATTAATGGTTTTATTAAATATTGTTTTGGATTAATGCTGGTTTACTCATTTTTTATAAGCAATTCAGATTATCTGCCTTGCATTGCACCTAGCATATTACCATACACTGAGTTCAATTTGCTCAAGTTAGTAGCCAATGCACTAATTTGGTCTTTTGCTTTGTTTGCATCTTCTACACTTCCCATCATAGCTTGGCTAGCCTCTGCCATTTTACCGTAAAAGCCATTTAATGCTTTCAAATGGTTGTTGCTTTCTTTCAACTCCAATTCGTAAATTGTATTTAAAGAACCTAAATTTTTAGTAAGTACCTGTACTTGCTCATGAAAACCTTTCGCACTTTCAGATGCATTGCTAAATGAAGCCATTGTAGCAGCACTGCTATTGAAAGCAACGCTCATAGAACCGATAGCCGCAGTAGCTTCTTGGGTTTTTTTGCTGAAGTCAGCAGTAGATTTTACTACCTCACTTACATCAGAAATTCCTGTAACTGTAGTTCCTAATTTTTGAAACCCTTCTCCTAATTTTTTTAAATTTGCAGGTGTAATATCTGCCTCTTGCAACATTTTATCCATACTATTTAAAGCAGGATTGCCAGTAGCCACAGCCATTTTCATATTTCCTTCGTACTCTTCTTTTACTGCCGGAAATACAATGTATAGTACACCGTACAATAAGAAAATAACTGCCTCTGTTAACAAACCAATTTTCAACCAAAGATCGGCAGATGGTGTGTGTAATATTTTTTGAAGTGCACCATAAATAACTGCTGCTGCTGCTACGGATACACCTACGTCCATCCATTTACTAATGTTTGAAGGAATTTTTACTGACATGTGTTTTAATTTTTAGTTGAGGATTTTTATTAGAATTAATAGTATAAACATGCTTAGCCATAGTTAGCTTTTGTAAGCTAACTATGATACTATGCAATAAGATTTTTTAAAAGTTTTCTATTATTTACCTTTTTTAATGGTAGGAGGAAGATCTATAACACAACGGAAACCAATGTAAGATTTAGCAGTATCTAGATATTCGTAAGCTCTTGTACTTGTTTGTAAGAAATAAGCAACATCTTTCCAGCTTCCACCACGAATAACTTTACGCTTCATACGTGGAGGGTCAGAATTTTTTGCATTCCAACGTACATCAGGATTCATATCATGTTGGAAGTTGTATGAACCTTCGTAGTATAATGACGAAGTCCATTCAGCCACATTACCAGCCATGTTATATAAGCCAAAATCGTTTGGCCAGAAAGCATCAGCACGCATAGTGTATAAACCCCCATCTTCTGGATAGTTACCACGCCCAGGCTTAAAGTTTGCTAGCAAACATCCTTTTTTATTTCTTAAGTAAGGACCACCCCAAGGGTATGATGATTGTGAACGACCGCCTCTTGCAGCATATTCCCATTGTGCCTCAGTTGGCAAGCGGAAATCTGTTTGTCCAGATCGCTTTTTACTTTCGTTAAACGCAGCTAAATAATGTGTTCTCCATTCTGCAAAAGCAGTAGCTTGTTTCCAACTTACACCTACAACTGGGTAATTACCATAAGCAGGGTGGCTATAATATTGTTTTGACATTGGCTCATTGTAAGAATAAGCGTAATCTCTTATCCAGCACAATGTATCAGGAAAAACAGGAATGTCTTGTTTTATTATAAATTCTTTACGCTGAACGTTTGTATCTCTATTAAAAGCAGATGCTTTGTAGTCAAATATTTCTGAATGGTAAACTATTTTTTTAGCGTCTAGTTCTTTTTTGCCAAAAATTCTATTATCCGCAGTTACTATAATTGCATCTATTTTTTCTATAGTTGCCTTATCTCCCCATTTTATACCGTTAGCTTTTTTCCAATCTATATACTCATTACCATCTGCGCCTTGCTTTACAAAGCCCATAAGTTTTGCACCTATTGAATCCCTTACCCAGTTAGTAAATTGGCGGTATTCATTGTTGGTAATTTCTGTAGCATCCATCCAAAAACCGCTTATAGAAACTTGTTTGTTTCTTGCAGTGTATGCATAGTTTACATCTTCATCACTTGGTCCCATGTGAAATGTACCTGGTGGAACATAAACCATACCAGGAGGTTTTGTTGCATTATACTTGCTACCTGGTGATACACCATGTAACTGTCCATCATTTGGCAGAGCGCTTTTTCCGCCGCTAGATTTTTTACCGCAACTAGCTGAAATTAATATTACAGCTATTAGAGAAATTGGAATTAATGACCGATTATTCATCTTTTTTACTTTTGAGGGTATTGGCAAATGTAATAATTATTTTTCTGTAAAAAACAGGATAATAACAGAGTCAGTGTTAATTTTATTAAAAATCAATAAAGACACACATCAACTCAAACGAGACTTTTCTATAAATATTGTGACCAGCCGTAGTTAAAATGTTTGTTTTTCTAAATTATCCATCAAATTTGATATGTTATCAAATGGTTCTTCACATTTAAAATTGAGGCATAAATATAGTAATGTTTTTTCAAACACAGGCTTTTTAGATAGTAAGGGCATACCAGAAAGCGTAGAACTGGACTGCAATATTTTATTAGGTATGTATTGAAGCAGCACTTCGTTAAGTAAAGGAGTCTTATGTTTACCGATTATTGCAATTTCGTTATTACCTACTGCTATATTCATTGCTGTAGCTGACCAAATACCGAAAGAATTAGGGTGTTTTACAATGATAGTTTTGAGGGATTCTATCATTGAAACACCCATTTGATGCCATTCTTTATTATCAAAAATAACAGAAAGGTAATGTAAATTTTTTGCCATTACCGCATTGGCAGAAGGAGTAGCACCGTCATATGTTTCAATTTTTCTTACAATAATATCTAATTGGTCATGTTTGGTGTAGAAAAAAAATGGACTTTCTACATCTCTAAAATTGTTGATAACATAATTTGTTAAAGTTTTGGCAAAATCTAAATAATATACATTTCCAGTAATTTCTTGTAGCTGAATTGATGCCTCTATTAAATATGCATAATCGTCTAAAAAAGCAGGATACTTTGCTATTTCATTTTTATAGGTATGAAAATAATCGCCATTTTTATCTACAAATGCTTTTTCTACAAATTGAAAGAGCTCCTCTGCGGCTATTTTATATTTTTCTTCTTGCAAAACAGCATACGCTTTGCAAAATGAAGTAATTAGAAGCGCATTCCATCCCAAAATAATTTTATCATCTGTGCTGGGCCTTATTCGCTTATTTCGCTCTGTCAATAAAATTCCCCTTGCTTGTTTCAACGTTTTTTCAGCTTCTGCATTTGAAATATTAAACAGCTTTGCAGTTTCATCTAAAGGCTTTAGAATTCTAAGGATGTTTTTTTCTTCCCAGTTTCCATGCGTGGTCACATTATAATATTCGTTAAACAACGCTGCATCTTTTCCTAACAAATCCTCTATTTCTTCCTTATCCCACACATAAAACTTTCCTTCTACTCCTTCGCTATCTGCATCTATAGCTGCATAATAGCCTCCATTGGGATTTTTCATTTCCGTAAAAATAAAATTACATACATGCTCTACTGCGTTTTTATAGATATTATTTTTTGTGAGCAAGTAAGCATTACCTAAAGCCACAATAAAGAGTGCATTATCATAGAGCATTTTTTCAAAATGCGGAGCAAGCCACTGTGCATCGGTACTATACCTACAAAGTCCGCCTGCTAGCTGATCGTAGATACCTCCATCTAACATTTTTTTAAGGGAAAGTTCTGCTTGTTTTAAAGCATTTTCATCTTTTAAAAAATAGGCAGATTGCAATAAACAATTTATGGAAAATGTTTGTGGAAATTTGGGTGCTTTTCCAAAACCGCCTTCAATAATATCTGCAGTAGCCAATAAAGCAGCGGTAATATCAATGCAATCTTTTTTTGTAAAAATATTTTTATCAACATCAAGCGATATTGTATTTTTTATTTGTCCTAAATTATTTGATTTTTTTAGATGTTGAACAAGGGTTTCTGCCTGTTTTTCCATATCAGCTCTACGGTTTTTCCAAGCATCTTGTAAGCTTGTAAGCACATCTATCCATGATGGTCTACCGTGTGCTTTAGAAGGAGGGAAATAAGTGCCGCCATAAAAAGGCTTTGCATTTGGCGTAAGAAATACATTTAGTGGCCAGCCACCACTCCCTGTCATTGCCTGAACGGCATCCATGTAAATGTGGTCAATATCTGGTCTTTCCTCTCTATCTATTTTAATATTTATGAAGTGCTCATTCATAATAGCAGCAGTGGCTTCATCTTCAAAACTCTCCCTTTCCATTACATGACACCAATGGCAAGCTGAATAACCAATGCTTATTAAGATGGGTTTATCCAATGCCTTTGCCAATTGCAATGCAGCAGTACCCCAAGGTTGCCAGTGCACAGGATTGTGCGCATGCTGCAATAAGTAAGGGCTTGTTTCGTGAATCAATTCGTTCTTCATACATTAATTTGTTTAACAGATATACGAAGTTAACACTAGCTGTACTAAATGATAGATAGTATAATTATTATTGTAGGAAAAAGAAATTTGAATATCTAGACAAAACGCTTTTAAAACGATGTAGATCATACTTCCTACAGGATAAAAATGTGTAGTGCTCAAATGTATTTTAACCACAAAATGACTAAATAGAACCTGCTCAAAAACCTATAAGGTTTTATGTAGATACTTTATACCTCGGACTTTTTTCAAAACCAGGTTTAGATACGTTTCAAAACTTTAAAGGGGTTAAAAACCTACCTCTTTTATAAAGATTTTGCTTGAATATGGGTAGCCCCTACGGAGCAAATAGCAAATGCTGCTAGGAATTTTACAAATAGGTAGCCCCTAGCGAGGTAAAAAATGCATGGCCTTGTAACCCTAAATTTTTTAAAATAGAACTTTGCCACATTTTTGCAAAGCATGAAATATAAATTTGAAATATTTGCCACTAGTCTACCTTAGCTGGCAGGTACAGAGCTTGCCCAAGGCGAGTATCTGATTTATTTCACTGTAGATTATTAAAACGGAAATTTATTTTTTCTTAGACTCAATTGATTGTAAATATTTATCTAATGCACTTACCATACCAGGTGTAAGTGGCATAGGTGCTTTTACATCTAATGTTAAGCCAGCATCTTCAGCAGCCTTAAAAGTATTAATCCCAAAAGCCCCAAGTCGAGTTCCATTTTGCTTAAAATCTGGGTAATGCTCCAAAAGGCATCGAACACTACCAGGTGTAAAAAGACAAACTATGTCATAATTCTTTGCCATAGTCTTTTTAATATCATTATTCAAAATACTGTACAGCACAGGTGTAGCAAAACCACATTTATTATTTTTCAACCAATTGGTTATTTCACTATCAAAAGATTCAGAACAAGGATACAGAAATTTTTCGTGCTCTTTATGTTTATTGATAACATCAAAAAGACTTTTGTTTGTTCCATCAGCGCCATAAAAAACCTTGCGTTTTCTGTACAAAATAAACTTTTGTAGATATAATGCTACTGCCTCTGTAATACAAAAATATTTAGTGTCTTGAGATACATTTAGTTTTAGCTCTTCACATATTCTAAAAAAATGGTCTATTCCGTGGCGACTTGTAAAAATAACTGCTGTAAAAGCGGCGATATCAATTTTTTGTTTGCGAAATTCTTTTGCTGCAATGCCATCTATAATTACAAATGGGAAATAATCTACTGTTAATGCATATTTTTTTGCAATTTCGGAGTAAGGGGATTTTGCACCTTCAGGTTGAGCCTGAGCAATCAATATTTTTTTAACCTTTTTTGGTGCTGAGACAACAGCCTTCTCTGCGTTTTTAACCATACTGATTACCTATAAGGCTGCAAAACTAAGATTTTGTATTGAAATAAAGAATAATAAATTTGTAAATGATAGCTATAGGTAATATTTCTAGCGCAATTATATAAATGAGAAAGTGGAATTTTGTAACCTTAAGTTTGGCTTGTAAAAGTGAGTAAGAACGAAAAAATCTAATTAATAAAATTAATGAAACGCATATTAAAGACAATAATACTACATAAGATACTGTAGAATAACCTGCAAAGGCTAGTATTGGTAATAGTAGTAAGAAAAAAATCCCCATTACTTTATTCAGTAAGAAAATAATAAATATATATGTGCCTGCTTCTGCCTTTGCATTGGCCAACCAACCAATAAACAATACAGAAAAATATTTTATAATATAGCATATTGCAACTGCCAAAATGCACGATAAAATTAAATACGAATTAGACTCGATATGCTGTGGCGAAAAAAAATGAATTAAGAAATAAATGTAAACCCCGGCAGTAACAATAAAAAAAACATTGAAAATAAGCGATGGTAATTTTGCCTGCTCTAACTGGTCTGTTAACTGATTTTGCCTTAGCGATGTATTAAAAAAGACCCTAAACAGCGTTGTAAAATAACGGCTATAAAACGTACGTGTTATACCAAGCAACAAAAATAAAGCTCCGATAAGGTAAAAAAATAAATTCTGACTATTATGCTTTTTAACTGAGCCTGCCAAGGCTTTGGGTTCTGCTTTTGCATTTATAAAAATATTGCTATCCAACATTGCTATATAAGCTTGCTTTTTTACATCAGTTAATTTTACCGAATCCACTTTTAATACAATTGGCAGCGTTGTATCAATTGTTTGAGCATTTAAACAAAGGGGTAATACAAAAAAATAAAGGGCAAAGAAAGACAGTTTCACTTTATGTAAAAATTTAAATGCAAAAATAAGTGTATGTGCTACTAAAAAAAGAATTTTAATAACATGGAAGTTTCTTATTTATTTTATTCAAAATATTTTGTAGAAGAGATAGGAATAATTTTTTTTATTATTTCATTTGCAAGGCAGGTTTTAAAAATAGTTAATGTATCCAAAGTGAATTTTAGAAGCTTGCCTTAGCCCAAAAGGAACATCATTTCTCTTACCAAGTGCAAAACTTAAGTTTAGTAGTCCTGCCTTTGTTTCATATACCATACCTAGGCCTGCTCCGATAAAAAAATTATTTGCGCTAACGCCTTGGTATTTTGTTTTTGTAGTACCCAAATCTATAAATCCAAAAAAATAAGAATTGAGACTTAAAAGTGCACGATACTCAGATGTTAGCACCGCATACTGCGTAGCATAAATACTCTCTTCATCAAAACCTCTTAAGGTTTTAAAGCCACCGATTTGAAAGACCTCGTTTCTAAAAATAGTTGGACTACTGTAAATACCTGTATTAATACCAGCTTTAAATGTACTGGTTTTAGAAAGTTGAAAATAATGAGCAGCTATAAGTTTTAACCTTAATTGATAGCTGCGTAAATTGATAGAGTCGTATAAGGAAGCGTAATTATAGCCAGGCGTTTTAAGTAAAAGTATTTCGTTGTTTTTCTTTATGTTTTTAATGCCTACTAGTGCAGTAAAAACCAATTCGTTTCCATTTAAAGGATTAAATCTATAATTTGTTTTGCGGTATTCATAAGTAATACCAACATTTGTAGACTTCACATCAATAATATCAGGCAGTTTTTTTTGCTGTATTATGTTGGCTGTATCTATGCCTCCTTGCAGTAGATTAGTATTTTGCCACTGCAACAATATTTTACCAGACTGGTAGTTAGATAAGCTTAACTGTAAACCAAGCTGTGCATTTATTTGTAAAAAACTAGAATCTTTTTTAAACAATTCAAACAAAAAATTTAAACCAAAAGGCGTCTGAAAAATATATGGCTTATCAAATCCAATATTTAACCTAGGAGATTTCGGTTGCAAAGATTGATACTTAAACAATAGCCCCTCCCCAGCTCCAAAAACATTTTTCAAATCAAAATTCACATCCCCAGTTAGTTGAAATTTTCCCGTAGCATTTGCATCAGGCAAAAAACCAAATATTGCACTTGCCTCACTACTCTTTTTATTATTTACATTAAGGTTTAAAGTAGCTCCAGAACCAAGCATATTCAAATAAGAGCTTTGTATTGTTTCTGCAAAAGGCAGCTCTAACATTTTTCTATCTACATCTTTTAGCTTTTCTCTGTTGTACGAACTGCCATTACTTATACCAAGATATCGTTGCAGAAATTTTGAATTCAATTTTAATTTGCCATAATTTTTAATACTATCAATTTTATAAAGCAATACTTTATTAATGAGTAAAGATGCCGAAATTTTATCGTCTAGAATATTAACACTGTCCAAATAAATAGTTGCAAAAGGATAACCCTCATTTTCAAAAATATTTAATAACCGCTCCTTTAATACATTCACTTCCGAAAAGTTGAGTGGTTTATTTACAAAGTTTTTTTCCACATATCCTGCCCTTGCCAAAATAGTTTTATCTGTTGGGTTTACCTTAAGTTTTACCCAGTCGTATTTGGTACCAAAGTACAAATCTATATGTACTGTATTTTCAATTTCCCAAACAGAATCAACAGATGCAGTTGGATACCCTTTTGTAGAAAGATTTTTGGGAAGATTGTTTACATAGTCATACAATTGTTGGCTATTTGCAAAAGTAGTTTTTATGGTACTGGACTGGCGTTCAATTACACTATCTTTGTAATGTACCGAAAGATTAAAAACATTTATACTTGTTGTTGTTTGTTGTGCGAAACTACTCACATACATAGTACACAGCAAGGATACAAGAACACAAGAAAAAAATATTTTGTTTTTGCCTTTATTCATTAGTACAATAAGCAAGGTTCATTTAAAAAAGTAAATTTACAATTCTTTGGCGGGTATTTATATTCATATTCCTTTTTGCAGGCAAGCATGTACGTATTGCAACTTCCATTTTTCTGTTTCTTTGAAAAATAAAGCGCTAATGATTGAGGCTTTGGCAAAAGAAATGCTTAGCACTTCAGATTTTATAACAGATACAAATATAGAAACAATTTATATAGGAGGCGGCACTCCAAGTTTGTTAACTCAGGAAGATTTGCAAATTATTTTTGAATCTATCAAGCAAAAATTTTCTGTAGCCCTAGATGCAGAAATTACTATAGAAGCAAACCCTGACGACATAAACGAGACTATTTTAACACAGTGGAAAACATTTGGAATTAATAGGCTCTCTTTAGGTTTACAATCATTTAATGCTGCGGAGTTAATTTGGATGAATCGTGCGCACTCAGCAGCGCAATCTCAGAAAAGTATACAATTAATAAAAGAAGCTGGCTTTAGTAACTTTTCTGTAGACATAATTTATGGCTCTCCATTACAAACTAATGATGACTTAAAAAGAAATCTAGAAATTATTGCAAAAGCAAATATTCCTCATATTTCTTGCTATGCACTTACTGTAGAAAATGGCACCGTTTTAAACAAATTAATAAAAGAAAATAATGCTGAGGATATAGATACAGAAAAACAAGCTGAGCAATTTCATTTATTGCTAGACTATTTGGGTAAGCATGGGTACGAACAATATGAAATAAGTAACTTTTCTAAAAAAGGATATAGAAGCAAGCACAATAGCAGCTATTGGCAAGGAAAAGCATACTTTGGTTTTGGTCCATCGGCACATTCTTATAATGGAGTAAACAAAAGAAAATGGAATATTTCTAATAATAGTTTGTACATCCAATCTTTAGAAAAAAACATGATACCCTTTGAAGAAGAAACACTAACACCTGAACAACAATTGAACGAATATGTAATGACTGCGTTAAGAACAATTGAAGGAATTTCTCTTGAAAAAATTGAAACGGAATTTGGCAAAGAAAATGTTTCAAGAATTTTATTGAGTGCAGAAAAATATATTACAGCAGGAAAAATGATTTCTCAATCAATATCATTATTGCTAACGCCACATGGCAAGTTTTTTGCTGATGGCATAGCAGCAGATTTATTTTGCTAAGTCCAACAACTATTTTTTTACTAAATGAGTATTTTTTCAATATCTCCAAATCCTTTTTTTGCATCTAGTCCATTCCACAAAATATCATACACAGTTTTTGCAATAGGCATTTCCGCAGCCACAGTTTCATTAATGATATACATACATTTTGCAGCATTATATCCTTCGGCAACCATACTCATTTCTAATTGTGCATTTTTTACAGAATAGCCTTTACCAATCATATTCCCAAAAGTTCTGTTCCTACTAAAAAGTGAGTAACAAGTCACCAACAAGTCACCCAAATAAACAGATGCTGCATAATTTACATGCTTATTTTTACCTGCATTTTTGCCATGCTCCATATATCCTACCTCTGCATTTACAATGCCTGCTTTGCGTAGAAACCCAGCCATTTCGTCTGCACAGTTTGCAATAAGTACACTTAAAAAATTATCCCCATAGTCTAACCCATGGGCAATGCCAGCAGCTACTGCATAAATATTTTTTAATACCGCTGCATATTGCACACCGTATATATCTTTATTTATAACAGTATTAATGTAATCTGTTTTAAAGTTAGCAGCAATTTTGGCTGTTGTAATTTCATCTACTCCCGTAAAAGTGAGGTACGACAATTTTTCAGCAGCAACCTCTTCAGCATGACAAGGACCAAGTAAAGCAAAATAATCCTCAGTTTTTACGCCAAAATTCTTTAAAAGAAAATCATTTAGGAGCTCATTTTCGCCTGGCATAATTCCTTTTACAGCCGATACTATTTTCTTACCTTCAAAAATATTTTTATCAAGGTTCAATAATACTTCGCTGGTATAAGCAGATGGTATTGCAATAATAATTGTATCTGATTTTTTTATTACCTCTTCTACATTAGTAGTAAGTTCTAATTTATTTATATCAAATCTTGCTGCGGTAAGGTACTGCGGATTATGTTTCCTTATTTTAAATTGTTGTATAGCCTCATTACTTCTGTTCCACCAGCAAATTGTGTTTCCATTATCTGTTAGTATTTTTGCAATGGCTGTACCCCAACTTCCGCTTCCTAGTATTCCAAATTTCATAGTATCCCGTTTGGTGTTTGTTGTTTGGGGTTTGTTGTTTGGTGTTTTGAACGCTTAGGTAATTTATATTCATCATTAAGCTTGAACTAAAAAAACACCGAACAACAAACACCAAACATTGTATTGTACTATAATCCCAATGTTTCTACAGCTTTAAAAGCAGCTAGCTGACTTGCGTCTTTTTTATTAAATCCCTTTGCTTCGGCTATTACTTCCCCATCTACAGTTGCTCCAATTGTAAATAAGCGTCTACCGCTTTCAAAAGATTCTCCTACGGTAGTAAATTCCAAGAGCTTGCCATTTTTATTTGCCCAACCATACAATTTATTTTTTATGTTTATTTCTATTGCCTCTAGGTCATCGGTAAACATATGTGTTTGTATGATATGCTTTTCTATCCAAGCCTGTGTTTTATCGTAACCTTTATCCAAAAAAACTGCACCTATGAGCGCCTCTAAGGTATTGCCAAATATTTGCGATTTTTTTAAAGCCATATCTAGCTTATTAAAATGCGTTATCTTTTTAAGTCCCATTTTTACAGCAATGTCATTTAATTTCTGCCTGTTTACCATTTTGCTTCGCATTTCGGTAAGAAAACCTTCATCCTTGTATGGGTATTTCCGAAAAAGATAGTGTGCTATAATGGAACTAAGTACTGCATCTCCTAAAAATTCAAGTCTTTCATTGTTTTCATTTATACCTTCTCGCATGGAGCGGTGGCTAAGTGCTGTTTGGTATAATAGTAAATTACCTGGCGTAAACCCAATCACATTTTTTAGTTGCTCTTTAAAATCCTTCTGAATAGTTTCACCTATAAATAGGCCTTGTAAGTATTTGAGTGTTTTTTTGATACAGGTAAAGTTTTACCGAAATTAAAGGATTTGTTTGTAATTAATTATGGATAGTCTTAAAAATGCAATACAATCTTTTTTTATTGCTTATAATATTAATATTTTTTAAAATGATTACTTTAATGAAAGTTAGTCTAAAAAACTTTTTCCGTTTTACCTAAAAAAGATGTTCCTCTATTAATATCATTGAAATTTTTAAAATCTTGAGGCACTATACCGTTAAGTATTAATGAGATACTTTTTACATGATTTAAAGACCTCAACAGATTTTAAATGCTTTTACATACCTTCGTGGTTATACCCATTTTATATAGGTAAATATTTTATTGAATTAGATTAACCAACAAAACTTACAATGGAACCAACTATAATTTACATCATTATTGGAGCAGTAGCCCTTATTGCGGGTACGGCTGTAGGCAAAATACTCTTTGCCAAAAATGCAGGAAAACAAGTACAAGAAGCTGAACTTGAAGCTAAAAAATTGGTAGCAGAAGCTCAATTAAAGGCAGACAGCTACAAAAAAGAAAGAGAGATTGAAGCCAAAGAGCGCTTTGCACAAATGAAAATAGACAGCGAGAAAGACGTAATGCAACGCACTCAAAAAATTGCTGAAAGCGAAAATAAAATTAAGCAGAAAGAGCAAAGCCTAAACCAAAAAGAAGCTAATGCAGAAAAGCAATTAAAAGATAACGATGTTATAAAAGATAACCTCAATAAGCAAATTGAGATTGTAAATGTAAAGCGTACAGAGCTAGAAAAGCACCAAGAGGAGCATATTCGTCGTTTAGAAAAAGTAGCTGGTTTAAGCGCAGAAGAAGCCAAAGCGCAATTGATAGAAGGATTAAAAGAGTCTGCACATGCACAGGCGGTGGTATTGCAACAAGAAATAATAGAAAATGCAAAAACGAATGCAAATAAAGAAGCTCGCAAAATAGTTATTCAAACTATTCAGCGTACGGCTGCAGAGCAAGCTATTGAAAATTCTATCACTGTTTTTAATTTGGAAAGCGATGAAATAAAAGGTTCTATCATTGGTCGTGAGGGTAGAAATATTCGTGCTATAGAAGCTGCTACTGGCGTAGATTTAATTGTAGATGACACCCCAGAAGCAATAGTACTTTCCTCATTTGACCCATTGCGTAGAGAGATAGCACGTTTATCATTACAAAGATTGGTGGCAGATGGTCGTATACATCCAGCACGTATTGAAGAAGTGGTAGAAAAAACAAAGCGCCAGCTAGATGACCAAGTAATGGAAATTGGTGAACGTACTGCTATAGAATTAGGTATACATGGCCTACACAAAGAATTAATACGCATGGTAGGTCGTATGCGCTTCCGTTCTTCTTACGGGCAAAATTTATTGATGCATAGTAGGGAAACGGCAAATCTTTGTGGTATTATGGCTGCGGAGTTGGGCATGAATCCAAAGCTTGCTAAACGAGCAGGTTTGCTACACGATATAGGTAAAGTGCCAGATGAAGAAACAGAATTGAGCCATGCATTGCTAGGTGCAAAACTAGCCGAGAAATATGGCGAAAATCCTGCGGTAGTAAATGCCATTGGTGCTCACCACGATGAAATGGAAATGCTTTTTGTAATTTCTCCTATCATACAAGCTTGCGATGCTATAAGCGGCGCTCGCCCTGGTGCTAGGCGTGAGATTATGCAACAATACATACAACGTATTAAAGATCTTGAAACCCTTGCTGCATCGTACAATGGCGTAGAAAAAGCTTATGCTATACAAGCAGGCCGTGAGCTTCGTGTAATTGTAGAAGCCGATAAAGTAACCGATGCACAAAGCGATACATTGAGCTTTGATATTGCACAAAAAATACAAACAGAAATGACTTTCCCTGGGCAAATAAAAGTGACGGTGATAAGGGAGAAGAGAGCTGTGAATATTGCACGTTAATTTGCAAATGTGAAAATGGGCAGATGTGCAAATAATAAATCGCAGAATCTTCCTTTTTAGAGAATATACTAATACAGCGATGATTTTCTCATCGCTGTATTATTTTGGGGCTGTGGGCTGAAAATCTTTGCTCAACTTAAGTTCGGGCTATTCGCTGCAATCTTTTTTCTCGTTCCTCGAAAAAAGGATTTTCGCTTCTATCCCGCAGCTCTTCATCCATTTATCTTTTATCATCTCCTATCGAAAAATAGACCGATTAGGTATAAATAATACATTAACCGAAAAAATTATTCATTCAACAGCCATTAATTATTAATTTTCCCCTACATTTGCACTCCAAAAAAGAATAGACATGGACGCAGTAGCATTTGTACACGAGCAATTAACAACAATACCAGCACTTCCTACCTTTAAAGCAGGAGATAATATAACTGTAAACTACAAGATTGTAGAGGGTACTAAAGAGCGTATTCAGAGTTTTAAAGGTGATGTTATCAAACGCCAAGGCGTTGGGTCTACTGCTACTTTTACTGTTCGTAAAATGAGCGATGGTGTAGGTGTAGAGCGTTTATTTCCTGCATACTCTCCTAATATTGAGAGTATTGTACTTAACAAAGTGGGTCGTGTAAGAAGAGCTAAATTGTACTTCTTACGTGAAAGAAGTGGTAAAAGTGCTCGTATTAAAGAAAAAAGAATGGCTGTTGGTCTTAAAAAGAAAGGTCAAGCTTAATAGTTATTATAATATTTTTAAAGCGAAACAGCAATGTTTCGCTTTTTTTATGCTTGATGTTTTCGCAGCTACAAACGTTAGGAAAAGGTACTGTGCTCAAAATTCACAAAAATGCAGTGAGTAATGAGTAATGAACAAGACCGAACAACTGCTGATAAATGCTAGTAGATGAAAGCAAAAAAAGCAATCGGATAAAATACCTCATTGTACAACTATAAATATTAACAGCTCAATGAATGGCTTATCTTACAAAAGGTTTATCTTTGTTTCCTAAATTAATTTTATGAATTTAAATAATATATTTCTGTTTGCAATGCCAGGTGGTTCAGAGTGGATTTTGATATTACTTGCAGTATTGCTTTTCTTTGGTGGTAAAAAAATTCCTGAACTTATGAGAGGTGTAGGAAAAGGTATGCGTGAGTTTAACGATGCAAAGAATAATGTAAAAAATGAAATAGAGGAAGGTATGAAGGAAAAAGATATGACTGCTTCTACAACGGAGAAGAAATAATTCTTTTGAAGTTAGAATAACTTTCAAATTTTAAAAAATATTTGAGCCAAGAAGTATAACCTCTTTATGAGTGAACTATTATACTTCTTGGCTTTTTCAATACTACAATAAGCACTATGTTTTCCTTTAATACCATAAGCGATTACCATAAAAAATTACAGCAAAATGAAACTACTTGTGCAGAAGCTGTTGAATTTTATTTAATAAATATTCAAGCTAAAAAGCACCTCAATGCTTTTGTAGATATCTATACCGAAGAGGCAAACGCAAGAGCCCTTGCATTGGATGAGGCAAGAAAAAACGGTTTGCCTTTAAAAAAATTGCATGGGGTTGTTATTGCTATTAAAGATGTAATTTGTTACAATGGGCAAAAAGTTTCCGCTGCTTCTAATATTTTAAAAGATTTTGAATCGCTCTATACTGCTACTGCATTACAATATTTGATAGACGAAGACGCCATTATTATTGGCTCTTGCAATTGCGATGAATTTGCCATGGGCAGCACCAACGAAAATTCTGCTTATGGTAAAGTTCTAAATGCTTTGGACGAAACCAAAGTGCCGGGTGGTTCATCTGGCGGAAGTGCTGTGGCTGTGCAAGCAAACATGTGCATGCTATCGCTTGGAAGCGATACTGGTGGCTCTGTGCGGCAGCCTGCAGATTTTTGTGGTATTATTGGTATTAAGCCAGGATATGGCACAATTTCTCGTTATGGACTAATTGCTTATGCATCATCATTTGACCAAATTGGTATTTTTGGAAAACATGTAGAAGATATTGCTCTGTTACTCCAAATAATGAGCAAACCCGATGTAATGGATAGTACTATGACTGAAAGTATTGAATTGTCTGCTTCGTCATTTACACCACAGCCAGAAAAAAAATATAAAATAGCATTTCTAAAACAGGCGTTGGAACACGCAGGTATAGATAAGGAAATTACTACACAAATAATTTCTTTAAAAAGTGATTTGGATAGAGCTGGGCATAAGGTAGAAGAAGTAAATTTTGATTTACTAGATTTTATTGTACCTGCTTACTATGTGCTTACTACGGCAGAAGCAAGTAGTAACCTTAGCCGATATGATGGGGTACGCTATGGGCATGTAAGCGAAATAAAAACGGAGGATTTAAACGAATTTTATTTGAATAACAGAACAGAAGGTTTTGGCGCAGAAGTAAAACGAAGAATAATGCTTGGTACTTTTGTATTAAGCACAGGATATTATGATGCATTTTATAGCAAAGCACAAAAAATAAGAAGATTATTGGTAAATAAAATAACAGAAATATTTGAAAGCTATGATGCAATTATTATGCCTGTGAGCCCTTGCACAGCTTTTGACATAGGGCAAAACGATAAAGACCCCATAGCTATGTATTTGGCAGATATTTTTACAGTGTTTGCAAACCTTACTGGTGTGCCTGCCATAGCTTTACCACTATTTTCACATAGTAATAACATGCCTTTTGGCGTGCAAGTTCTTTGTAATAAGAAAGAAGAATTACTTTTGCTTCAAATTTCTGAACTATTAATGGCATTTAAAAAAGCTCCGTTGCAGCGTGTATAATGAATAAAAAAATTATCATATTATTCTCATTGTTGTTTTTCTTGCTCATGCATTTGTATGCCCAAGATTCTACAAAGATATTTGCCGATACTACTTTGTTAGAAGATAAAATTGAGAACGAAATCATTGATGAAATTGTAGAAACAAGGTCTGCTCCCAAAAGGGATAAAGTACAATATTTTAGCAAGCTAACACGATATGGCTTTAAAAATTTGTTTCCTACTTATTCTTACAACCCCACTCAATCTTACACTTCGCAAGTAAACCCTAATGCAGAAAAGTACATGCAAGATTATTTGAGAGGGCATGGAAAATACCTTATGAGTATGAAGAGTTGGTGTATGCCTCATTTTAATTTAATTGACAATATTTTTACGCAGTATGGTTTACCAAAAGAATTAAAATATTTAGCCGTTATAGAAAGTAATCTTAAAACAACAGCCACAAGCTGGGTAGGCGCAGGCGGCCCATGGCAGTTTATGCCATACACAGCAAGAGAAATGGGGTTGGTGGTAAATGGCGTTATTGACGAGCGTAGAGATTATTTTAAAAGCACCCATGCTGCTGCAAGATATTTATTGCATCTATACAAACAAACAAAAGATTGGTTGCTGGTTATAGCCGCATACAATGGTGGTCCAGGTAGGGTTTTTTCTGCTATTAGAAATAGTGGCAGTAGAAATTTTTGGGCGCTACAGTATAATTTACCAGAAGAAAGTAGAAATCATGTAAAGAAATTTATTGCCACACACTTTATCATGGAAACTGGTGCTGGCAATAGCAATATTAGTACAAACAATGGATATGCTTTAAACACAAGTGCTGTTGCTGGCACAGCTGTAAACCCATACAACAATAAACCTACCATTAGTGTGCAAGAAATGGAGCTTGCAGAAACACAAACCATTAATGGAAAATATAATTCAGTAATCATTGCAAAAAATATTTCAATGGATATTGTTAGTTTCAACAGATACAATCCTCTTTTTGATAATCAAATAGCTTCTAATGGCAAATACGAACTCATTTTGCCTGAAGCTAAAATGCAATTATTTCTTTCTATAAA
Source organism: Ferruginibacter sp. (assembly GCA_031408295.1). GTDB lineage: Bacteria > Bacteroidota > Bacteroidia > Chitinophagales > Chitinophagaceae > Ferruginibacter. The sequence continues at coordinate 22,630 of JANNVW010000058.1, read as the reverse complement.
ATACCAAATATTAAATGAGTGTGTACAGGTAATGTTGGGCGATAGTGAAGTGCCTGACAACATTAGATTTTATCCCAGTAAGGTGAAGAAAAAAGGAAAGAGATAAAATAATTGTCATCTCAAAAATTGAAGCTTATTTGTCGACTGGAATGTTTGCTGTCTGTTTAGGGTATTCCCGTAAATCTGTAATGCACATTACTATTGGTTTTGAGGATAAATCTATTGTTTTTCCATCAAAATTTAACCAAGGAAAGATTTTTACAAACACATTTAGGGAAATTGTATTTATCCATTCCTCTCGATAAATTATCATTAACAATACCTTCCACCCAAAATAGCATAAGTGGCAAGGCTTACAAACCATGGTTTGAAGCAAAAGGAGGCATAGTTGTTCACATAAAATAAAAATGCCCCATTTTTAGTGGCGCATTTTTATAAAATTTATTAGAAATTATATTTACGGAATTCTCCTGTAAATATACTGCTTCCACGGGGCAAAACAATTATTGTCTATTTTTTTGAACCGTGCTCATCAGAAACTGTAAGTTTATGACGACCCTTTGCTCTTCTACTTGCTAATACCTTACGGCCATTTGCAGTACTCATACGCTCACGAAATCCATGTACAGATTTTCTACGACGTTTGTGGGGTTGGTAGGTTCTTTTTTTTCCTGGCATTTTTTATAATTTTTTCCTTTTACAAATATTGTTTAAATTCAGTATCGCATGTAGGGCACCATCCCCACCGCTTGTGAAAGGACGACAAAAGTAGTAAAATATTTTTAAATGAGTGGAAGAAATTGGGTTTGCTCACAAATTTATTTGCTTTGCCGCTACTTTTTCGCCAAAAAATACCGATGCATGGCTGTTAAAATCTACTTCATTGCCTGTTGTATAAAACTCCCGCTTTCCATTTTTACTACATTTTTCTTCCATATCTGGGTGCTTTCCTAAATATTCCACCAAGCTTTTGGCTACAATATCGCCTTGCGAAATAACCGAAATACCAGCTGGCACAAATTCTTTTATCTTATCCATCAATAAGGGATAATGGGTACAAGCCAGCAATATGCAATCAATATCCTTATCTTTTGCTAGCAGTTGGTTGATGTGTTTTTGCACAGGCTCATTGGCTTCTGCAGAATGATGCTTACCTGTCTCTACCAATTGTACCCACTGTGGGCATGCTTCTTGAGATACTTTTATACTTGGAAAAAATTTTTCAATCTCTAATAAATAAGATTCCGACTGCACCGTACCAGTGGTAGCCATTACACCCACATGGTTTGTGTTTGAAAATTGGCCTATTACTTCAGATGTTGGCCTAATTACACCCAATACTCTTTTGGCTGTATCTATTTTTGGCAAATCATTTTGTTGTATGCTTCTCAAAGCCTTTGCTGATGCTGTATTACAAGCCAATATTACCAATGAACATCCTTGTGCAAAAAACCATTTCACGCATTCAAGTGTGTAATCATATACTGTTTCAAAAGGCAATGGGCCATAAGGTGCTCTTGCATTGTCGCCTAAATAAATATAGTCGTACTCGGGCATGGCTGCACAAATCTCTTTGAGCACAGTGAGCCCCCCATAACCACTATCGAATACCCCTATCGGATTTTTTTTCATTTGATTGTAATTAAGAACAATAGTTTTCGCACATGTATTTTATACCATCAAAAGTATACATCAATTGAAGTATAAAAAAATCCCAACCATATTTTATGATTGGGATAATACGATTTATTTATAAGAATTAATATTTAAGAATGCTTTGACTAGCAAGTTTTTTACCCGCACTATCTCTTAAAGTAATAATGTATGAACCTGTAGCAAAAGTAGATAGGTCTAGGTCAGCAGAACCATACCTACCTGCAAGCGTAATATTTTTCACTAATACTCTTGCAGCTTTTCTATCATATACACTTACTGTATATGAAACGGGTGTAATGCTGTTATTGAAATAGCTAACTCTCACAATACCTGTAGTAGGATTAGGTGTTACAAATAATTTATTATTCGTACTTGGCACATCACTTACAGATACTATGTTTGATACTCCTATACAACCTGTTGCTACATCTGTTACCGATACTTGATAACTTCCAAACTCATCTAACAAGCCATTGGCTTTGGTTATTGATGATGTTGTATTTGTTATAGCATTATTACTGCGTTTCCATTGGTATGTATAGTTACCTACTGGGCTTATTGTAGTATATAGTCCTCCATTCGTATACGGATTAAAATTAACTACTGGAGCTGCTGTAAGCACTACTACTGGGGTTATTGCAATTCTTGCGCTTACACTATTAGAAGTAGCTGCCGCACAAGTGCCTGATGTCACTATACATCTATACCTATAATTAGACTGTAATGGTGTAAGGCCAGTTAGCACTAATGTGCTAGATGTAGCTCCAACTATTATGGCATATGTTCCTCCACCATCTGTACTTATATACCATTGGTATGTTAAACTACTGCCAGTAGCTGTTACACTAAAAGTAGCAGTAGTAGCACATGTGGTTATGTCTAATGGTTGTACTGTTATAGCTGGTGGTGAGGTTATAGTAACTGCTATAGCAGCTCTTGCGCCTTCGCAATTTAATAGTGTTTGACTAACATAATAATTTATAGTACCTACAGATGCTGTACTTGGTATAGGAGCAGTGCTACTGCCTATACCACCTGTGGCAGCCGTGTACCAAAGCAAATTAGCACCAGTGGCAGTAAGTGCTACAGCTGTGGCCCCTTGGCAATAACTTATTGGAGAAACCGTAGGTGCTGCTGCTGGTGGATTTACTACCACAGTTATAGAAGCCCTCGGGCTTTCGCCACAAGTAGAATTTTGTGTTACGTAATAAATAGTACTACCAGCTGAAGCTGTACTTGGTGTAGGAGCTACTGTACTTCCTGTACCACCTGTAATAGTAGTATACCATAATTGGTTAATACCAGGACTAGTTAATGCAATAGGCGTAGCGTTTTGACAATAAGTAACTGGAGAAACTACTGTAGGTGCTGGAGAAACTGCAGCTACAATTACTGTTATAGCTGCTCTTGGTCCTTCGCAAATGCCAGTAGTTTGACTTACGTAGTATATAGTACTACCTAATGAAGCGGTAGATGGTGTTGGTGCTGTAGCACTTCCTAATCCACCAGTAGGAACTGTGTACCACTTTAAATTTGTACCCGTAGCTGTAAGTATTGTAGACACTACGTTTTGGCAATAGTTTATTGGTGTAATTACTACTGGTGCCAAAGGTGTAGAATTCACCGTTACCGTAATGGAGGCTCTAGGGCTTTCACAAATTCCAATGCTTTGAGATACATAATATATAGTGCTACCTGTAGTTGTTGTACTTGGTGTAGGAGCCGTAGCACTTCCAGTACCTCCTGTGGCAGCCGAGTACCAAAGTAAATTTGTGCCTGTTGCACTTAATTGTGCAGCAGTTATGCCTTGGCAGTAAGTAATAGGAGTAATTACAACTGGGGCAGTAGGTGTTACCGTTACGGTAAGTATTGCTCCATTAGAAGTTGCACTTCCAAGTGTATTTGTTGCTACCATTCTGTACCTATTATTATTCATACCAATAGTAACTGCCGTTAGTGTTAAAGTTGCTGTAGTTACTGCTGGTACCACTGGAGTCCAAGATACACCAGCATTTGTACTCACTTCCCAACTATAAGTAACCCCTCCACCCGAAGCTGCTGCAGTAAATGTTGCATTATTGCCTGTACAAACCGCTGTATTTGCAGGTTGAGTAATTATAACAGGAGGTGCTGCTGGTGCTGGTGCTAATATTAAAGTTACCGTATCAGAAAAATTGACCCTTACACCTGAAGGATTGAAAAAACTTGACCGCATGCTTATCGTAGCAGTGTTAGTTAAATTAATATCATCCACAAACCAGCCAGTAGGTGTTCCTGTACCCGCAGTATTATCATCCGATGCAAACCTAAAACGAATTCTTGCTGTTTGGCCAGCATACGATGTAAGGTTTATAGTTGTATTTATAAAGTTAGGAATGAGGCCAGTAAATCCTTCACGGTTAGAAAGGTTATTGCCTGCTCCTGCTCCTAAACTTCCATTATATTTATTTGTGAGCATATTAGCACCTAAATCACTCCATGTAGCCCCTCCATTTGTGCTTATTTCTACTACTCCACCATCCCATCCATCCTCAGTATTAAATCTATGCCAAAAGTCGAGTTTATGATAGGCACTTGTACCAGTAGGCAATGCAATACCAGTTGTCAATTCCAATCTCTTATCAGTAGAAATAACTTCATTTGTTGTAAAAAAAGCATTTGGAGCAGAGTTAGCTTGAAGTGTAGATACTGTCCATAAATTTCCACCTGCTGGTAAGGTTGTAGTTGCTGTCCAAGTAGCAGGCATAGTTGCAGGTACTGACTCAGTTAATAATGTTGTAGGGGCAAAATAAGTTCCAGCATTTATATTTACAACAAAACTATAATTACCTATTGTACCAGCTGCTTGGTTTACTGTAAAACTCACTACTCTATTTGCAGCATTATAAGAGCCACCACTCACATAAGTTACATTTGCAGGGAGCGTATCTGTTATTGTATAATTTGTGAAAGCAGAACATGCATCTGCTGTTACTCTATTTACATAATTAATATTCTGCCCTTCAGGTACTGCAGTTATTCCACCTTGCAACAATACTATATTAGCTCCTCCTCCATTTGTAAAGCTTGGTATTTGGTCGGTAACACTAGCCGATGAACCTTGAGACGCACCTAATCCCATACCTCTTCTTCTAAAGGCTTCTAATATTGTACACCTGTAAGCACCTCCATATAAGATTTGATCTGCTTGTAATATTGCATCTCTACCACTTATAAAACCTGGATTACAAGGTTGTAGTTTCATTCCCTCTGTCACAAGCTTTAGTGCAATCGAATTACCACCCGCTCCTGCAGCATTAAATAAATTAGGGTTAATGCTACCTACTTGGTTAATAATCCCCCAAGTCATGTCCCAGAGCGTTGCACACCATATTTCTCCCCTTGTATGAGGAGAAGTTGAAATAGAAGCAGCGTAAGACCTATTATTAACGGCAAAATCAGTACAATATCTTTGCGTACGAATGCCAAGTCCAGTTATAGGTTGATTTCCTGCATAAGTACCAATACCTCTTGGAGAAGTGAATCCTGTATTCAAATTTGAAGTACCCCAGTTTTGTGTGTACATTAAACCGTAATAATCACTCCAACCTTCGCCCATTTGCTCAGCATTGCCTAAACAGCCAGAACCTGTACCAGTTAAACGATTACTTATTCCATGTCCATATTCATGCACAATAATACCATTATCTACATCACCATCTCTATCAGGATTTGCTGCTGTCCAAAGATACATTTGCATTCTTCCATTGCCGCCATCAGGTGGCGTAGAAAAGTTTGCATTGTTAAAGTTTACCCCAGCTCCATCTTGCGCATCGGCAAACACATAATCACCACCTATGCCACCTTTACCAAGGTTATCTGCTTGAAAATTTCTAGAAGCCTCATCAAAACCATATTGATATGTAAGGTCGTGTATGATATTGTTCCAATAAAATAAATTTGTGGTATTAAATTGTTGGTTAGGTACTGGAGTAGTTTGTGTAGGCACTACAGTAAAATCTGGCACAAAATCAAAGTTTAGTGGGTCTGGTGTGGTAGTAGAAGTTACCTGTGTAGCAGAGGTTCCATTGTTGTTATTTACATCTTCTTGTGCCCACACATTATTACCTCTGGTAATATCATAGTTGGTTGTACCTACACTGTGCCATTTTAGTAGCGTAGCTGCATTTCCTGCACCAGACAAATCCCAAGGGTTTGTAACCAAAGCTGGCGTACCGCCTGGGTGTATTGGACTTTCGGCTGGATATGGTACTACACGATAATTTGCACTATTAACTATACTAGGGCTATTGTTAACATGCTCGTTTGAATTATTTATTTTCAAAAAATCAAACAAGCTATTACTTTTTAAATCTGCTTTTTGAGCTGTAGATTTATTAATGTGCTCATGATTATCTTCATGCAAAGGGTCATCCCAATTACAATATACTGTAAGGTTACCAGTACTGATGATGCTCTTATCCGTAGCATCTACATTTATAAGCCAATAATCGGAGCTTGTATTTTGTATTATGTATACTTGCCAACCTAATTTTGCACTCGGCTTGCCCAACTCATTAGGAAACCACATTAACTCAGCTGTAATATTATTTCTAGAAACGCCCATATTCCCGAACTCAACTTTATGACCATTTTCTTTTCTACTTATTTCTACAGCAGGCTGCGTAGCATTAAGTTTCTTATTCGAAATTGCTGAAATGACAGCACTTTCTGCATTTACATTTGGAATACCAGTTTTCACATTTACAACTTCTTCTATATTGGCAATAAAATTACCAGCATTAGAAACGAGTTTTTCGTTTTTAAAAGCCAGTGTAATTAGTTGGTTGTATACAGAAATACCTTTATAAGTTTGTTGAAGATATACCATAGTAGTACCAGCAAATTTGTTCTTATAAGTACTAGCAACTATGAGATTATTCATATCGCTAGCGCTTAATCCAATAGATTGCATATTGGTTTCTACCAATTTTAGAGCTTCTACTTTTTCAAAAGTATTTACTTGAGCTTTTAATAAAAAAGCAGAAAAAAGAGTAATCAATAAAAGGAGAAATTTCTTCATCAGATTTAAATTTTAGTTTGTAAATATTATGAGGTGTAAATTACTACTTAAAAATCAAAATTCTTTAGCAGGTTCCCAAAATATTGATTTTAAGAAGATATTATCATAAATAAGCCAAAATACATATATGTTGTCAATTTATAAAATATAGTTAACCTAAAAAGCCTGTATAAATCTGCGTAATCTGCAAACAAAAGTATGAGCTAAATTTTAAAAATATTTGGTATTACAAGTCAATAAAAATGGTTTTACCCTGGGCTTTAAAAGATTTATATAGAAATATTTTGACTATATTGCTTTGCATAAACGGCATAAATGGTATATCTAAATTTCTTATACCCCAAAAAAAATCCCAACCATAAAAATGATTGGGATTGAAGTTTGTTTTTGTAGTTAATTAATATTTAAGAATGCTTTGGCTTGCAAGCTTCTTGCCTGCGTTATCCCTTAAAGTAATAATGTATGAGCCTGTAGCTAATGTAGATAAATTTATTGTAGTAGAACCGTACCTACCAGCCAGTGTAACACTTTCTGATCTAACCCTTGTTCCTTTTCTGTCATATACTTGTACTTTATACATTTGTGCCGTTGTGTTATTGTTAAAATAACTTAAACTAACTACACCTGTGGTGGGATTAGGCGCTACAAACAGGCGCTCATTTGTAGTTGGCGCATCTGCAACCGATACGGTGTTAGATAAACCGATACAGCCAGTAGCTACATCTGTTACCGTTACTTGATAAGCACCAAATTCATCTAACAAACCATTTGCTTTTGTAACAGACGAGCCAGTATTTGTAAGTAAAGAAGTATTTCTATTCCATTTGTAAGTATAGTTTCCTGTAGGACTAACTGTAACATATAAACCACCATTTGTGTATGGGTTAAAGTTTGCAGCTGGTGCAGCCGTTAGAACAACAACTGGGTTAGTACCCACTTTTGCACTCACACCATTAGAAGTAGCCGCAGTACAAGTACCAGAAGAAACCACACACCTGTATTTGTTATTTGATTGTGCAGGCGTAAGACCAGTAAGTGTAACCACATTAGCAGTAGCCCCAGCAATTGGCAAATAAGTAACTCCGCCATCTATACTCACAAACCATTGATAGGTTAAACCAGTACCTGAAGCAGTTACACTAAAAGTAGCACTAGTAGCACAAGAAGTAATGTCTTGTGGTTGTGCAGTTATAGCAGGTGCAGAAGTTACTGTCACTATGATAGCAGTTCTAGGTCCTTCACACACACCCGCAGTTTGACTTACATAATAAGTAGTAGCCCCAGTAGTAGCCGAGCTAGGCGTCGGTGCAGTAGCACTGCCCGTACCACCCGTAGCAACTGTGTACCACAATAAATTAGTGCCCGTAGCAGTAGGTGCCGTAGTAGGCGAACCTTGGCAATACGATATAGCTGTGGTGGCAGTAGGTGCTGTAGGAGTAGGATTGACAGTTACTACTATAGCAGCTCTCGGGCTTTCGCAATTGCCCGTTTGGCTTACAAAATAAGTAATAATGCCAGTAGTAGCAGTAGAAATAGTAGGTGCAGTAGCACTACCGGTACCACCAGTAGCACTGGTATACCAAAGCAAATTAGTACCAGTAGCTACAAGTGCATTGGCAGTAGCTCCTTGGCAATATATAACAGGAGTTGTAACAGTAGGTGCAGCAGTAACAGCCGTAACATTTACCACTATAGGAGCTCTTCCACTTTCGCATGTACCAGAGGTTTGGCTCACATAATAGGTAGTAGTACCAATTGCTGTTGTAAGTGGAATAGGTGCTGTAGCACTACTCGTACCTCCTGTAGGTACAGTATACCATTTTAAACCAGTACCCGTAGCTGTTAAAGGCGCAGCTGTAGCACCAATACAGTAAGTAACAGGGCTTGTAACAGTTGGCAATGCCGGTAAAGCAATTACAGTAACTGCTATTAAAGTTCTAGGGCTTTCGCAACCCAATATTGATTGACTAACATAATAATTAGTAACCCCAGCCGTAGCTGTAGAAGGCGTAGGCGCAGTAGCCGAACCTGTACCACCCGTAGCTACTGTATACCAAAGTAAATTACTACCAGTAGCAGTAAGTACAGCAGCAGTAGCTCCTTGACAATAACTAAAAGCAGCTGTAGCAGTAGGCGCAGCAGGGGTAGGATTAACTACCACCGTAAGTGGCGTTCTCAAACTCTCGCCACAAGTAGAATTTTGCGTAACATAATAAATAGTACTACCAGGCGCAGCGGTGCTAGGCGTGGGTGCAGTAGCCGAACCAGTGCCTCCAGTAGCCGTTGTATACCACAATAAATTAGTGCCTGTAGCTGTCAAAGGCACAGCTGTTGCGTTTTGGCAATAAGTTACCGGAGATGTTACCGTAGGTGCAGGAGAAACAGCTGCAACTATTACATTAATTGCTGCTCTTGGTCCTTCACAGCTGCCAACGGTAGTAGATTGTGATACATAATAAGTAGTTGTGCCTAATGCTGTTGTAATAGGCGTAGGTGCTGTTGGACTGCTTACTCCACCTGTAGGTACAGTATACCATTTTAAATTAGTACCTGTAGCCGTTAAAGGAACGGCTGCCACGTTTTGACAATAATTAATAAGTGCAACAACTACAGGTGCAGCAGGAGTTGCAATAACCGTTACTGCTATCAATGTTCTAGGTCCTTCGCATGTTAATGCAGATTGACTTACATAATAATTTATAATACCAGCTGCAGCAGTACTAGGTGTAGGTGCAGTAAGCGAACCAGTACCACCCGTTGCTACAGTGTACCAAAGCAAGTTAGTACCTGTTGCTGATAATGTTGTAGCTGTTGCGCCTTGGCAATAGGTAAAAGTATTAGTAGTAACCGAAGGTGCTGCGGGGGTAGGATTTACCGTTACAGTTATTGCTGCTCTCACACTCTCGCCACAAGTAGAATTTTGTGTAACATAATAAATAGTACTACCAGCTGTAGCTGTGCTTGGCGTAGGGGCTGTAGTACTACCAGTGCCACCCGAAGGAGCTGTGTACCAAAGTAAATTTGTACCCGTAGCTGTTAACGGTACAGCCGTTGCATTTTGGCAATAAGTAACTGGTGAAGTGACTACTGGAGCTGGTGAAACAGCTAAAACATTTACGGTAATGGCAGCTCTTGGTCCTTCACATAAACCTATTGCGGAAGTTTGACTTACATAATAAATAACAGTACCTAATGCAGTTGTAAGAGGTGTAGGTGCTGTTGTACTGCCTACTCCTCCCGAAGCTGTGGTATACCAAAGTAAATTTGTACCCGTTGCTGTTAATGCTGATGAGGCAGCATTTTGACAATAGTTTATTGGCGTTGTTACAGCAGGTGCTGCAGGAGTTGCATTTACGGTAACTGATATAGCAGCTCTAGGGCTTTCGCAAGTACCTAGTGTTTGTGTTACATAAAAAATAGTTGTACCTGCGGTAGCAGTACTTGGTGTAGGTGCAGTCGCACTACCTACTCCACCTGTAGCAGTTGTATACCACAATAAGCTAGTACCTGTGGCAGTTAAAGGAACAGATGTTGCTCCTTGGCAATAAGTTACAGGGCTAGTAACGGTAGGTGCCGCAGTGCCTGCAATAACTGTAACTACTATTGCAGCTCTAGGACTTTCACATCCTGTAGTTTGAGAAACATAATAAGTTGTAGAACCTACGGCAGTAGTAATTGGTATAGGAGCAGTAGTGCTACCTGTACCACCACTTGCGACTGCATACCATAGTAAGTTAGAACCTGTAGCAGTAAGTGCAGCTGCGGCTACTCCTTGGCAATAAGTAATAGGCGAGGTAACAGTTGGTGCAGCTGGAACAGCCGTTGTGTTTACCACTATAGCAGCCCTTGGGCCTTCACATATGCCCGTAGTTTGACTTACATAATAAGTAACTGAACCTAAAGCTGTAGTAAGTGGAGTAGGTGCTGCGGCACTTCCAACACCACCCGTAGCTGTTGTATACCATTTAAGATTTGTACCCGTAGCTGTTAAAGCAACTGCTGTTGCATTTTGGCAATAATTTACAGGAGAAATTACTATGGGTGCAACAGGGGTAATGTTTACAGTAACTGCTATTAAAGCTCTTGGACTTTCGCAAGTACCTGTAGTTTGGCTAACATAATAATTGGTAGTGGCTACTAGTACTGTGCTTGGTGTGGGTGCTGTAGCACTACCTGTACCACCTGTTGCAGTTGTGTACCATAGCAAGCCAGCACCAGTAGCTGTTAATGCTGTAGCAGTTTGCCCTTGGCAATAGGTTACAGTAGCGGTAACTGTAGGGGCTGCTGGCACTGCATTTACAGTAAGTATACCAGCATTGGAAGTAGCATTTGTAGCAGCACAGTTACTCACCACACATCTATATTGATAAGTATTTAAGGCAGTAGTAGCTCCAGTAATGTTTAAAGTATTGGTTGTAACATTGGAGTAAGTTGCATTGTTTGCTAGAGCAGTCCAAGGCCCACCAGCCCCAGTTGTACTTACCTCCCATTGGTATAAAAGCGCTGCAGTACCAGCAGCCACAATACTAAAACTTGTATTTAAACCTGTACAAACACTTGTAATTACAGGTTGCGTGGTTATAGATGCAGCAGTACAATTGGTATTTGGAATAATAGCACTCCACAAACCACGACCATAAGTAGATGCAGCAATAGTTCTATCACTCGTTCTATATTTAAGCATGCTCGTTTTTACTGTAGGGAAAGTTGACTCAGGTGTCCAAACAGTAGTTGTACCATTCAACGCATCTGTACTCCATACACCAGCTTCCGTAGCTATGTACATTTTCGTATCTCCATCTGGATGGTACAATGCCCAATAAACAGGCATTTCTGGCAAATTACCATCAACAGCTACCCAACTTGTACCTGCATTGGTAGTAGTCCAAATACTAGTGGTAGCGGCAGCAAATGCATTGGAAAGCGTGACAGTTATATCTTGATCATTAGCACCAATATTTACACTATTTACAAAGCCAGCCGCTATTCCAGCTGGTGTAATTTCTCTAACATTAGGCGAGGCTTGGTCTGCGTCATCTACTAAAAAAACTTTACCATTGGTAAGACCAAAGAAAACTCTATTAGGCGTATATGGTGAAACTGTAGCACTTGCAACAGATGCTGTGCCAAATTCAGCTACTGTTACAGGTACAAATAAAAAGCCTGATTGTGGATTTTCCCATCTCATATATTGACCTGCAGCGTACCCCGCATAAACTTTATTTCTCGTATTATCATAATCGTAGGGATTGATAAACTGTCCAAGACTGCTCCCACTTCCAGATGAAGACCAGGTAGCTCCACCATCTGTAGACCTTCTAAAATTCGCATAAACGTAAGCCCCAGTTTGGAATAGTGGTTGATCTTGATCAATAGCAGTAAAACCCCCATCTCCTCCTAAAACTTCTATGGAAGAAGTAAGTCCAGGACCATTTAATTGATGTGTGCCATTATCCTGTGCGCCAGCTAAAAAATAGTTTGTTGATGTTGGGTGAATTGTTACACCATAGAATTGTTTTAATCTTAAACCAGTATTTCTATCTGCAAAATTTGTACCTCTATTAGTAGAATAAAATAATCCTCCATCTGTACAAACTAATAATTTATTACCATTATCGTACCACGCCATATTATGAATATCAGCATGCACATATTGCCCAGTTGTGCCAGCCCATTCAGATATTTTTGTAAAAGTTAAACCTCCATCTATAGATCTTAACAAACGAAGCCCTCCTACAATAACATTGTTAGGTTCAGATGGGTCAATAATTAAACCTTGTGCATATGAACCTTGTGCAATTGTACCATTTAGGTCTAATATGTTGGTGGCTGTTAAATTTGTTGTTGCCCAGTTAGCACCGCCATCTGTAGATTTAGCAATCGTATTTATAATCCCTTGGTCATTACACATTGATGCATAAACGGTATTTCCAACACAAGCCACCTCTGTTCTAGCAGCACCACTGGCAGTTTGCCCAAATGACCAGGGAAATAGTGTAGTAGCAGATTGCCAAACAGGTGTTGCGGCTGTAGGGTTGTCACAAAATCTATACCCTCCTAAAGTGGCGGAGGCTGAACTAAAACCTCCTATAACATGCACTCTTCCTGTAGAACTTATTTCAAAATCTGGTATACGTGAGGTTTGGGTTACACCAACAGCTGCAAATGGATTAATGTTTACCCAACTGGTACCAGCATTTGTAGAACGCATAAGTGCAACATCTGGACCAACACCTAGTGTACTCACATACACATTGCCGGCAGCATCGCACAATATTTTTGTACAACTCACAAAAGCAGTAGAGCTTGAAAGTAAGTTCCATGTTAATCCATGATCAATACTTTTAAAAACTCCCACACCCCTTACACCACCACCTGTAAAATAAGATTCTCCAGTACAGAAATACATATTATTAGTATTGGTAGGATCTTGCGTAATACCAGAAACTGCAAGATTGCTTAAGTAATCATTTATTGGTGTCCAAGTTGGTGTAGCAGCTGTAACATCATTTGTTGTCCAAATTCCACCTGAGATTCCGCCAACCCATACTTTTTTACCTGTGGGGTCAGCTAAATCTACCCATAAAGTTCGCATACGACCAGAGGTAACACCACCACCAGGTCTTGAATTTCCGAAAGGTCCTGCCACGTCACTGTTAGACCCTCGCTCCACCCAAGCCAAAGGAGCTAATGCATCCGTAAAATTGGGTGTATTTGCGATAGAACTTTTAATACCTTCTGTTTCCAATACCGCTGCCCACATTTTGTCTCTAGGCACAGTTCCAGTATTGGGATCCATATTTCTTTTGTTTTCAAATGCCGCAGCCTGCTCTGGGCCATCATATTCATCGTTTTCTTCTTCACTTTCACTTTGTTCATAAGTTTTCTTAGTATTTTGGTTGCAGCTTGGCAATACCATAAATGTAATGGAGATACTTAGCAGTGTCGTAATAAAACCGAGGTAAAATTTTTTCATACTTTGTTATTATTTTGAAATTATAAAAAATTGGTAAAAATTCAACAAAAAAATGAGAATCTAAAAGATTCCTGAAGATAAACATTTGAGTTTAAATACTAAAATTGTGTGCGAAATACTTAAATTAATTAAAAATTGCATTCGCTAGTAAACGCCAACTACAGGAGGCATTTCAAAAAATCTAAATTTTACTATAACATAAATTTATATATACATATCTTTATAAATCTATTTTGGAAATCAATAATTTTAGCTATTTTTTTCTGACTATAAGAATTTTTATTGATGCTTTTTAAAGCAAAGTATCAGCTTATTTCAAAAACAATATCTCCGCCAATTGCATAAATGGTGTTATGTTTATTTTTTTCTATCACAAAACCACCCGTTAATTTGCCAAATGCTGGCAACGTAAAATTATTATTTTCTATAAAGAAACAAGGAAAACGATAATACTGTTTTCCTTTCAATTTTATTTGAACTGCTGGGTGCAAGTGCCCACAAAAATTTATTTTTTCACCAACTTCCACAGAAAAATGCTGATAAGTAAAGTTGTCATCTTCCAATAACATAGTTGTAGAAAAATTTAAGATAGCAGTCTCTTTAAAATCAAAAATATCATGATTGCCTTTTACAAGCACGAATTGCACGTGCGTAAATTTTGAAAGAAAATCTTCAAAACTATACCACTCTGTATTAAAATCGCTGTGAAATAAATCGCCTAAAATAAGTACAGTAGTCGGCTCCCAAGTTTCAATTAAGTTTTTCAAAATAATCAAGTCCTCAAACTGTGCTTCAAGCGGAATTGCTAACCCTTGTTTTCTAAAATGCGTTGTTTTTCCTAAGTGTACATCACTCAAAACAAGTTGTTTGGTAGCAGGAAAAAAAATTGCTTTTTGTGGCAATAAATAAATTTCTTGCTCTGCTAAAATTATTTTGTGGTATTTATTTTTCAATGGCTTTAATCATTTTTTGTATACGAGCTTCTAAGGGTTCGTTAGTAAATTTTTCTCTAAGCCTATCTACAATCATAGGGAAACTAAATGGTGAAGGTTTTGATATTTGTTTTACTATAATTTGTTGTGCATTTATCCTTTTAAAAGCCAGTTGCATCCGCTGTATATCTAACTGAAAATCCATTACCTCTTGATAAGCTTGTTTTAAAAGTAGGTTGTCTTTTTCATATTCTTGAAAAACCTTGAAATACAATTGCGAACTAGCTTGCACATGTTTTGTTTTTATTACTTTACCTGGATAGCCATTAAAAACTAAACCAGCTATGCTGGCTATATCTCTAAATTTTCGTTTAGCCATTTCCGTGGCGTTCATACTTTGTATTGCATCGTCATACAGTTTTTCGTCTGTAAATAAATTATTATCCAACACATCATCCATATTCACTTTCGTATCGCTCAACAGTTCAAAACCAAAATCATTCATTGCAATAGAAAAAGTAATGGGATGCAATAAACCAATACGTTGAGCCATTATAGCAGCCATACCTTCGTGTACGTTTCTACCTTCAAATGGGTAAATAAAAATATGGTATCCATCTTTGGTTTCTAACTGTTCAATAAGCAGTTCATTTTTATTGGGCACATGAGAATGCGTTTCTTGAATAGCGAGCAATGGCTTTAAAGCCTCCATTTCATAACTAGTTGTTTGCTGTTTTGTATACAAATCTATTTGCTCCCTTATGCCATCGCTCAATGGAGATGAAAAACTCATACGTCCTCCCATCCAACTTGGTATAGTACCATTTTTTGCATTGCTCTTTTTTACCAACACTTCCATATTATTTATGGTAGTAATTTCTAAATTTTTACCTGCAAACCAAAACACATCTCCCACACTTAATCGAGAAATAAACCATTCTTCTATTACCCCTAATCGCTTTCCTGAAAAGTATTTAACCTGCATCATACTACTACTTACAATTGTGCCCATGCTTAAACGATGCATGGTAGCAACTGCCTTACTAGTAACTGTATATTTATCGTTTTCTATAACTACCTTATGAAATTCATCATACGCATGTAAGGCTTGCCCACCAATGGTTATAAAATCTAAACAATTTGCAAATTCATCCCAAGTAATAAACTGATATGCAAATGTATTTTGTATTTCTGTAAAAATTTCTTTTGCATAAAACCCATCAGATACTGCAAGCGTTACAAGATATTGTATCAGCACATCAAAAGACTGTACATAAGAAATTACTTCTTCGATATCATTATTTTCAATTGCTTGTTTTATGGCTGCACCATCAATAATTTCTAAAGTATTGGTTGGTAAATAAAACAATTTGCTTACAGCGCCAGGTTGGTGCCCGCTACGGCCAGCTCTTTGCAATAGGCGTGCAATGCCTTTTGGTGAACCTATTTGTATCACTGTATCCACAGGATTAAAATCTACACCTAAATCTAAACTACTAGTGGCTATTACCACTTTTAGTAAACCTGTATGTAAATTATCTTCTACCCATTTTCTAATTTTGTCGCTTAGTGAGCCGTGGTGCAATGCTATTTGTCCACTCAATTCTGGGGCATTTTCAATAATATTTTGATACCATATTTCGCATTGCGACCTTGTGTTTGTAAAGATTAAAGTAGATTTACTTTGTTGTATAATAGGCAGAATTTTTGGAAGCATTTTTAAGCCCAAATGCCCAGCCCAACTGTACTTTTCTATTACATCTGGCAATAGGGTTTCAATAATAACATCTTTTTTAATATTGGCTTTTACAATACAAGTATTTAAAAAATTATGCAACAAAATATCTTTTGCCTGATTTAAATTTCCAATAGTAGCCGATATGCCCCACACTTTTAAATTGGGATTAAGCACTCGCAATTTAGAAATAATGAGTTCCATTTGCACACCTCTTTTGCTGCCCATTAATTCGTGCCATTCATCTACTATTACGAATTCTACGTTTTTAAAAAATTCAACATATCCTTTGCTCGAAAATAATAAATGTATACTCTCTGGTGTGGTTACAAGTGCATGTGGAGGTTTTAATTTTTGTTTTGCTCTTTGTGTAGTGCTAGTATCGCCAGTTCTTAATTCTATTTTATAATTTAATTTTAGGTCTTGGCTCACTTCATTTGTGGCGTGTACAATTTCTTTTGACAATGCTCTTAAAGGTGTAATCCATAATGCATGCAGTTTATTTTTATTGGCTTGTAATGGTTGATTTTGGTAGGACTGTAAAACCCCAAACCAAATTGCCAATGTTTTACCACAACCTGTTGGTGCATTTAGCAGCCCACTTTTGCCTTGCATAATGGCCTCCCAAGTTTCTTCTTGAAAAGGATGCGCTTGCCATTTTTTTTGATTAAACCATTGTTGTGCTAGTGGGTACATTTATGTAAAAATAGGAATTGTTATTTGCAAAGAGGTTTCATGCAAAGAGGCAAAAGGAGCAAAGAGCGCAAATTAGTTTTAACACAAAGCACTCAAAGAAAATACAGCACAAAGTACACAGTTATCTCTGTGTACTTTGTGAAAACCTTTGTGACCTTAGTGATTATATTTAAACAACCACATTTATCATCCTCCCCTTTACAAAAATAAATTTCTTTACCTCTTTACCTTCGAGCCATTTTAATATTGCATCGTTGGAAAGTACTGCCTGTTTTGCTTCTTCTTCTGTAGCTTCTGTAGCAAGGTTAATAGAGCTGCGCATTTTACCATTTATAGATACAGGATATTCTTTTGTAGCTTCTACCAAATAAGATTCGTTTAATACAGGATAATTTGCATCTAAAATAGAACCCTCGCAACCCAACGCCGCCCACAACTCTTCTGCAATATGCGGTGCATAAGGTGTAAGCAAAATAAGTAGTTGAGATAAAATTTCTTTCTTATAACATTTAGCATCTGCCAATTCATTTACCGAAATCATAAATGCCGCCACAGCAGTGTTGTAAGAAAAATTTTCGGTGTCTTGTTCTATTTTTTTAATGGTTTTGTGTAAGATTTTGTACTCTGCATCTGTAGGTTTTTCATCTACCCATTTAGGCTCGCCACCTGTGTTTGTCGCAGGATTAATATCTGTGTAAAACAACCGCCACAATTTTTTTAAGAAACGATGCACACCTTCAATACCCTTTGTATCCCAAGGTTTGCTTTGCTCTACAGGGCCAAGGAACATTTCGTACATGCGGAAAGTGTCGGCGCCGTATTGCGTACACAACTCATCTGGGTTTACCGTGTTGTATTTTGATTTGGACATTTTTTCAACTTCTGCACCGCAAATGTATTTGCCGTCATCTTCTAAAATAAATTCTGCATTTGAATATTCACCATTCTTCCATTTTCTAAATTCTTCAACATTTAATTCGAAACCATTAACCATATTTACATCAACCCTCAAAATATAAAAAGACATTTCTGGTAAATACGAATATTCGTTTATGTTTGAGACTTCCCTTTTTAAAAGTTCAAGAGCAAAATCTCTGATTTCTTTGATGGCTTGGGTATCATTTTTTTGCCATTTTTCAAATTTGCTTTTAGAAACAAAAATACTTGGCAGTGATGAAGAGTTAAAGTTTTCAGGATGCTTTACAAAATCCCAAGCATATCTGTATATTAATCTGCTACTCCCCGTTATCATCCCCTGATTCACCAATTTCTTAAACGGTTCTTTAAAGCCGATGTAACCAAGGTCGTATAATACTTTTGTCCACATACGGCTGTAGAGCAAATGCCCTACTGCATGCTCGGTTCCGCCTACATAAACGTCCACTTGGTTCCAATAATCGCTGGCTTTTCTATCGCAAAAAGTTTGGGAATTGTGTGGGTCCATGTAGCGGAGAAAATACCATGAGGAGCCTGCGTAGCCGGGCATGGTGCTGGTTTCCCTCACCCCCTGCCCCTCTCCACTAGTGGAGAGGGGAGCTTGTACCCACTCCGTCATATTCGCCAAAGGCCCTTCACCCTCTGGCCCGGGACCATATTTTTCTGCATGTGGTAATGTTAAGGGCAAATCGGTTTCTGATAATGCAATGGCGGTTTCATCTTTCCAAACTATAGGGAATGGCTCGCCCCAATAACGCTGGCGGCTAAAGCCTGCATCTCTCATTCTATAATTTACTTTTCTTTTTCCTATACCTAGTTCTTCTATTTTATTGATGGCTACACCGATGGCATCTTTCATGAGCATGCCATTTAAAAAATCGGAGTTTTGTAATGTAGCTTCTTTGGTAGCATTGGCTTCTGTGCCATTAAAATCATTGCCAATAATATTTGTAATGGGAATATTAAAATGTTGTGCAAATGCAAAATCTCTCTGGTCGCCGCATGGCACAGCCATAATAGCGCCTGTGCCATAGCCTGCCAACACATACTCTGCAATCCATACTGGTATTTGTTTTCCGTTAAAAGGATTTGTAGCATAGGCACCCGTAAAACAACCTGTAATTTGTTTTACTTCGCTCATGCGCTCACGGTCGCTGCGGCTTTTTACGTAGGTTAAATATTCTTCTATGGCAGCTTTTTGTTCTGCTGAAGTAATTGATGATACAAGATTATGTTCTGGTGCAAGCACAAGGAAATCTACTCCGAAGATTGTGTCGGGGCGTGTGGTGTAGCACCTTAACCCCGTGTCTGACCTCAACCCCTGCCCTTCTCCACGGGGTGGAGAAGGGGGACTAAACTCGCTACCTTGTGCTTCTTGTTTGTGGGTTTGGGTTTCTTTAGAAATAGAAAGTTCTTTTAACTTTGATTTGATTTGGTTTTTTACTAAATCAATTTTGCTTAAGATTTCTGCATTAGTAAATCTTATGACTGTGAAACCAATTTCATTTAAAATTCTTGTACGATTTTCATCATACAATTTTTGTTCTTCATTTTCATGATAGCCACCGTCTGCTTCAATAATTAATGCATCTTGTAGGCTTACAAAGTCAACGATAAATGCATCAATAGGGTGTTGTCGCCTAATCTTTGCACCAAGTTGGCTGCCTCTTATAGCTTGCCATAAGGCATCTTCAGCATCAGTAAAATCTTTTCTATTTTTTTTAGCCAATTCATAATGCATTGGCGATGACACAGTATATTTTGGAGCCAAAGCCGCACCCTTTTTTTCGGTCTCTTTGTCAATCTCCCTTTCGGTCTCCACGTCACCCTTCTCCCCAAGGGGAGAAGGGACGGGGTTGAGGGTGAACAGGATTTCCGCTCCCTCACTCCTTCCAATCCAATTCCTTTGCATTTCCTTCATAGGCTCGCTGAAATTCACTGTTTCCAAGCCTTGTAGCAATCTATCGGCATAAGCCGTGATGCGCAAATACCACTGGCGCATTTTCTTTTTTATTACAAGGTGGCCACCACGTTCGCTCACACCATTTACGACTTCGTCGTTGGCTAGTACAGTGCCTAATGCTTCGCACCAATTTACTTCTCCAAAAGAGGAGAATGCTAAACGGCGTTTCATTAAAATGGCTTCTTGCCCGGCTTTGGTATAAGCGTTCCACTGCTCTGCAGTAAAATTGCTATTGCCTTGGGTTTTGTATTTTTCTATAAGGTCTGCAATGGGTCTTGCTTTTTGTTGTGTATTGCAGAAGTAGGAATTAAATAATTCTAAAAATATTTTTTGTGTCCATTTGTAATACGATGGGTCGCTGGTACGCACTTCTCTGCTCCAATCGTAGCAAAAACCAATTTTATCTAACTGGGCTTTAAAGGTTTCAATATTTTTTTCGGTGGTAACGGCTGGGTGTTGCCCTGTTTCTAATGCATACTGCTCTGCTGGCAATCCAAAACTATCGAAACCCATAGGATGTAGTACATTGAAGCCTTTTAGCCTTTTGTACCTACTGTAAATATCGCTGGCAATATAGCCTAATGGATGCCCTACATGCAAACCTGCGCCGCTAGGGTACGGAAACATATCTAGCACATAATATTTTGGCTTGGTAGATTCGTTGGGTACTTTATATACCTTATCATCTTTCCATTTTTTTTGCCACTTCTTTTCTATTTCTCTAAAATTGTATTCCATGGTTTGACCTCATCCCCGTCCCTTCTCCGTCCCGCATTAGGCGGGAGAGAAGGGTGAGAAATGCACTTCTTTTATTATTGTTACTTTATAAATTTATTTTTGTTTAAAAATTTGTTTCTTTATTGAGCTTTGCTTTATAATAGTCTCTTCCTTTCAAAATGAAAAAAAGATTGCTATTTCGTGAGAGCGTGAGGGATTGCAGCGGCTACCCCACAGCTGAAGCCTTGTGTGTTGGCTTTGTGGCGAGGAGTAATAGCGGAAAGCCCGACCCTTTTCCCGCCAAAAATTTATAAGGTATGCAAAGAAAAATAATGCTTTGAATGTTATACACTTGCGGGAAAGGGGCACGCCCCAATTTTTCTCAAAAAACTTTTAACAAATTAATATGCAGCGTTATTGGTTTTCATAAATTATATTTGAAGACCAAACGACTGATTATTGCCAAAAATAAACTAAACATCACAAAAACCTTATTTTTGTCTGCATTCAGTATTATTAAAATGTAAAAATAGACTTTTAGATATGGCGCAATTTGGAAAAGCATCGAGCAAAAAAGGGAAACCTAGTTATATATATGCCATTATTGGCGTGGCTTTGGTGCTGTTTTTATTCGGCATTGTGGGCTGGTTTTTTATAAATATTCGCAAAACAGGCGATTATTTTAAAGAAAGCATACAAGTGCAGGCTTTTTTAAACAGAGACGCATCTAAAAAAGTAATTGATAGTGCTACAAATTATATTGCGGCGCTGCCATCTACAAAATCGGTGCAATATGTAACGAAGGAAATGGCCATAAAAAAATATGAGGCGGAGAATGATACGATTTGGAAATCTTTTATAAAAGCCAATCCACTGCCGGAGAGTATTGAGTATTATGTGAAAGCCAATTATGTGCAATCGGATAGTTTGAATAAAATAGCATCGCATATACAGGAGCTTTACCCGGGCTTGGTAGCAGAATTTAAATTTCCGCAAGAGATAGTGGCCAAGGTGGGCGATTTTGCCCGTAACCTTGTGATTGGGTTTTTAATAGCAGCTATTTTGCTTACGATACTGGTAATATTTTCGATAGACAACACAATAAGGCTTGCGATGTATAGCAATCGCTTTTTGATAAAAACGATGCAGATGGTGGGTGCTACAAGGTGGTTTATAGCCAAGCCGATAAATATACGCTCAGTTATTAACGGCTTTATAGCGGCATTGTTAGCCATAGGATTGTTGATTTTATTTATTTATTTGATAGAGGCTTTTAGACCCGAGATAAAAGTGCTGAGAGATAATAAGAGTATGATATTGCTTTTTGTATCTATCATTGCGTTGGGTATTGTAATAAACCTGGTGAGTACGCACAGGGCTGTGATAAAATATTTGAAATTGAAATTGGACGACCTGTATTAAAACTTTAAATTGCACTCTCAATAAAAATTTATGCTTAAAGAAAATAAACAAACGGTGGTAAAGGCAGACAATAATTTGTTTGGTAAAGAAAATTATATGTGGATGGTAGCAGGGCTTGTGGTGCTTGCGCTTGGGTTCTTCCTAATGTCGGGCGGCAAAAGTGCTGACCCTAATGCATTTAATAAAGATGATGTGTATAGTACAACTCGTATTACGATTGCGCCAATGCTTATTATTATTGGGTTTGTGCTGGAGATAGTGGGAATAATGAAGAAGGGGAAGGTGGTTGAAAGTTGAAAATTGAAGGTTGAGAGTTATTTTGCGCAGGGAGTTTTTCTCTGCGCATTTTTTTGCCTCACCACCTCACCCTTTCCCTCTCCATCCCGCAGCAGTGCGCATTGGCGTAAAGTTAATTGATATCCACATAGGTTGAAAAGCAATGTGGGCATATATTTAAAAGAAAAAGCAACTTGTAGTTCTAAACACATTTTACAATGTCTACAAATTGCAATTTCAACAGCAAGGTAAAAAAAAC
>JANNVW010000057.1:0-118675 GCA_031408295.1 Ferruginibacter sp. | reverse complement strand
ATTAGCAACAAATCGCTAATTTTGATACAATAGGTATATTCGAAAACTTATTGATGGAATGTTTTTTGTTGTCCGAGCAAAGAAGCAGTCCCGCAAAAGGCGGAATGCATCTTCATTGGCGACGCTCCGTTCACATTCAGTAATTCTATTGAGCTTTTTCCACGTAGTATGGCAAATTCAAACCGCTACAACAAATAGGAAAATGCTTTTTAGGGGAAAATGTTTACCTGTTATATATTGCAATATGAAATTCGTAGATGTAACAAACGACGTAGCATTCCGTAAAATATTCGGGAATGAAAATAGGAAAGAAGTACTCATTTCTTTTCTAAACGCTGTTTTATTATTTGAAAATGAGAATATCATAGTAGATGTTGATATTTTAACACCATATCAACTTCCTGCTATACGAGGTGGAAAAGTTACCATTGTAGATGTAAAAGCAAAAGACCAAAATGATAAAACTTATATTGTAGAAATGCAGGTAGCCGATGTAGAAGGTTTTGACAAACGAGTGTTGTATTATGCGTCAAAAAGTTATTCTGCACAAATAGAAAGAGGGGATGATTACGAAAAACTAAATCCAACTTATTTTATTGGAATTTTAGATTTTATAGTTACCCAAAACCCAAGTTATATAAGCAGGCATTCTATAACAGATGTAGTTACAGGAGAGCAACTCATAAAAGATATTGAATTTAATTTTATAGAATTACCAAAGTTTAATAAAAATGAGAATGAATTAAATACAATAATTGAACAGTGGGTATATTTTATAAAGAATGCTGAAAATATAAATATAATACCAGAGAGTGTAAAAGACAAAGGCTTGAAATTTGCTTACGAAGATGCTGATAAACATAATTGGACAAAGCTAGAGTTAGAAGCATACGATTATGTTTTTATGAGAGAGCAAGATGAAAGAGGAAAATGGGCTTTGGCAACAAAGAGAGCATTGGAAAAGGGGAAAAGAGAGTTAGAGGAAGAGCATAAAAAAATGCAAGAAGAAATGAAAGAGAACATAGCAAAAAAACTTTTGAAGCTAGGTATCTCCATAGAAGACGTAGCATCAAGTACAGGGCTTAGAATTGAACAAATAAAAAAATTAGTAACAGAATAAAATATAAAGTGCTTAATTTATTTAACAATTATGTGCTCACGATTAACAATTTTTCATCAACTTATCTCACTCAAAAAAACTGAGATTCAAAATATATAAAATGGCTTGTGGAAGTTGCGGAACAGGAACACCAGGCGGTTGCCAAAGCAAGGGCAGTTGCAGTACAGGTGCTTGTAACAGAATGAATGTACACGATTGGTTGGCAAATCTACCCTTTTCGGACCCAGAAAGTAATTGCAGAATTGTAGAAATAAGTTTCAACAATGGTAGCAGAAAAGATTACTTTAAAAATACCACCTTACACTATTTTGAAAAAGGCGAAATGGTTGCGCTAGAAGGTGTAAACGGTTTTGACGTAGGTATGGTAAATCTTACGGGAGAGTTGGTACGTTTACAATTAAAGAAAAATAATATCGACGAAAAAAGTCCCGATATAAAAAAGATACTACGCCGTGCTACCGAAAGCGACCTTGCCAAAATGCAAGAAAGCAAAGCCCGTGAGGCGCAAGTGCTCATACGCAGTCGTGCTATGGCTCGTGTATTAAATTTAGAATTAAAAATGGCAGAAGTAGAAGTACAAGCCGATGGCAGAAAAGCCACGTTCTTTTACATAGCAGACGACAGGGTAGATTTTCGTGAACTCATAAAATTATACGCAGGAGAGTTTAAAGTAAAAGTAGAAATGCGCCAAATAGGTGCACGTCAAGAAGCCGGAAAAGTAGGCGGCATAGGCTCTTGCGGCCGTGAGTTGTGTTGTGCTACATGGCTTACTGATTTTAAAAGTGTAAACACAAATGCGGCTCGTTATCAAAATTTAAGTATCAACCAAACAAAATTAAGCGGCCAATGTGGGCGTTTAAAATGTTGTTTAAATTTTGAGTTGGATACATATATGGATGCGTTACAATTTTTCCCAACCGATGCAGATACATTAGAAACAGCAAAGGGCAGGGCATTTTTGGTAAAGAAAGATATTTTTAAAAACCTCATGTGGTATTCGATGGCAGGCGGCGGAAATCATTATCCATTATCTTTAGAAACTGTAAAGAAAATAAAAGCACAAAACCGTGATGGCATAAAACCAGAAGAACTAGAGGTAGCAGAAGTAGCCACCAGCAAGCCAAAAGAAATAGAACCAGAATACGCAGATATTGTAGGCCAAATAAGTTTGAAGAGTTTGGAAAAAACCACTCGTAAGCGTAGAGATAAGGAGCGTAGCCAACAACAAAATCAACAAAGACCACAGCAGCAAAACCAACAACAACGCAGACCACAGCAAGGTGGCGCACAAGGTGGAAGCCCCAATGAGCAACGACCTGCACAACAACAGCAACGTCCGCCACAAAACAAAGGACCACAGCAGCAAGGCCCACGTCCACCACAACAAAACCAAGAAGGCAGGCCTCCGCATAATAGAAATAACAATAACCGCAACCGCCCACAAGGTCCAAGGCCACCACAACAAAACCGTGGCCCACAGCAACCGAGGAAGGAAGAAGGTGGAAGTTAAGAATAATATTTTAGACCATTTTGTTGATAACAGCAAAATGGTTTTTTAAATTTGTATTTATCTTGAAAGTGTGTTTGATATTGAGTTTTGACCATATTGCCGATATCGGCAATATGATAGTAAAGAATAACTATTTTTCATAATTTAGTCTCATGAAAAAAGAATTAATTGCAGAACTTTTTCAAAAATTTGAAGCTGCTAGATACATCAATAATGAAGTAGAATGTTGGAGTGCAAGAGAGTTACAAGAAATTTTGGGCTACTCAAAATGGGCAAACTTTTTTAAAGTAATTGAAAAAGCAAAGAAATCTTGTGAAACCGCTTTGGGATTGACTTCTAATCATTTTGCCGATATCGGCAAAATGATTGATTTGGGTAAAGGGGCAGTAAGAGAAATTACTGATATTGCCCTCACAAGATATGCTTGTTATTTAGTTGCTCAAAATGGAGATGCTACTACCAAAGTTGAAATTGCATTTGCTCAAACTTATTTTGCCGTACAAACAAGAAAACAAGAAATAATTGAACAAAGATTATTAGATGTAGCTAGAGTAACTGCAAGAGAAAAATTATCAAAATCTGAAAAGATATTATCAGGAATCATTTATGAAAGAGGTGTAGATGATAAAGGCTTTGCAATCATTCGTTCTAAAGGAGACCAAGCATTATTCGGAGGTTTTTCTACAACTGATATGAAAAGAAAAATGCAAATTCCTGAAAACAGACCATTAGCTGATTTTTTACCAACACTTACTATTAAGGCAAAAGACTTTGCTACAGAGCTTACTAGCCATAACGTAATTGATAAAAATTTGAAAGGTGAAGTTCAAATTTCTAAAGAGCATATAGATAACAATATTGCAGTAAGAAAAATGCTAAAAGGAAGGGGTGTACTACCAGAAAATATGATAGCGGTAGAAGATGTAAAAAAGATAAAGCGACAATTAAGCAACGATGAAAAGAAAATTTTAAAAGACGTAAAAAAATCGAATAAGTAATAAAATAACAAATCAGAATAAATCTACTTTCCAAAATCTAACATCTCATGTCTATCTCCATCACAAATCTCTCCAAAACCTACGGCACACAAAAAGCCGTAAACAATATTTCATTTAATGTAGCCAAAGGAGAAATAGTAGGTTTTCTTGGACCAAATGGTGCAGGAAAAAGTACCACCATGAAAATGATAACAGGATATTTAGATGCAGATGCAGGAAGTATAAATGTATCGGGTATTAATGTTAGTAAAGAAAATATTGAGAGCAAGAAAAAGATTGGTTACTTACCCGAAGCAAACCCATTGTATTTTGAAATGTATGTAAGAGAGTATTTACATTTTGTAGCAGGCGTACACCAAATAAAAAATGCAAGCGAAAGAATAGAAGAAATTATAAAAACCGTTGGGCTTTCATTAGAAGCCAATAAAAAAATAGGACAACTTAGCAAAGGGTACAAGCAGCGTGTAGGCCTTGCGGCTGCACTCATACACGAGCCCGAGGTATTAATTTTAGATGAACCAACAAGTGGACTTGACCCCAACCAAATCATTGAAATAAGAAATGTAATAAAGGCATTATCGAAAGATAAAACAGTGTTGTTTTCTTCACATATTTTACAAGAAGTAGAAGCCATTTGCGATAGGGTAATCATCATCAACAAAGGAAATATTGTAGCAGATGATAGCTTGCAAAATCTGCAGAAAAATAACGGACAGCAACAATTTGTATCGGTATCATTTCAAGAAGAAGTAAATAAAATTTTACTAGAAAATTTATCAGCCGCAGGGAATATTTCAATAAATGGAAATACATTTCGCATACAAACAACCGATGCAGAAAGTTTACGTAAACAATTATTGCAACTGAGTATTGATAATAATTTGAATATTGTTTCCCTACAAAATGAAAGTAATAGTTTGGAAGATGTGTTTAGGAGTTTGACTTCTGTTTAGTTTTAATATTGAATGATTTTAATTTTTAAAATGCCTGTATTATACTTGCATTATACCCGTATTTTTTTTATATGTTTATCTATTTTAACCACATTTTTATCCAAAAATATCCAAAAATCGTGGTGTAATTTTCGTTCTCAAATCAATAAGTAACAATTTCTACATACAAAAGAAAATATTTTTTTGTAAATTTGGTGGAATCAGTTGGCAAAAAGTCCCGCAATCCTGCGGGAGCAGTTTGCAAAACACATTTCAACAATTAAACAATATTCAACAACATTCAACTAATTTAAAAAAATGAGCTACATCGCATCCATCCATGCAAGACAAATTTTAGACAGTAGAGGAAATCCAACAATAGAAGTGGATGTACTTACAGAAAACGAAAGACTAGGCCGTGCGGCTGTGCCAAGTGGTGCAAGCACAGGCATACACGAGGCAGCAGAGTTGCGTGACAATAAGAAAAATTACTACGGTGGTAAGTCTGTATTAAAAGCTGTAAATAATGTAAATACCACTTTAGCAGAAAATTTACTAGGTTGGGATGTGGCAGACCAAACGGGTATAGATGCAATGATGATAGCATTGGATGGTACAAAAAACAAAAGTAAACTTGGTGCAAATGCAATGCTAGCGGTAAGTTTGGCGGTTGCAAAAGCTGCAGCACTAGAAGCCAACCTTCCTTTGTACAGATACATTGGCGGTACAAATGCAAAAATTTTACCAATACCAATGATGAACATTTTAAACGGTGGTGCACATGCGGATAATAAAATAGATTTTCAAGAATTTATGGTTGTACCCGTAGGCGCAAAAAGTTTTAGTGAAGGTTTACAGTGGGGTGTAGAAATTTTTCATGCACTAAAAACAGTATTAAAGAAAAAAGGATTTAGCACAAACGTGGGTGATGAAGGTGGTTTTGCACCAAACATACAAAGCAACGAAGAAGCAATAGAGACGGTACTTACCGCTATACAAGCAGCAGGGTACAAAACAGGCAGCCAAATAGGAATAGCTATGGATGCTGCCAACAGTGAGTTGTGGAATGCAAAAGAGAAAAAATATATTTTCCATAAAAGTGATGGTAAGAAAATGACTAGTGAGCAATTGGTTCAATATTGGGAAAGTTGGGTAAAGCAATATCCAATTATATCTATAGAAGATGGTATGGCAGAAGATGATTGGAAAGGTTGGAAAATGATGACAGATTCATTGGGCAAAAAATGCCAAATAGTAGGGGATGATTTATTTGTAACCAACGTGGAAAGATTAGAAAGAGGTATTAAAGAAGAAATAGGAAATGCATTGCTTGTAAAAGTAAACCAAATAGGTACCCTTACGGAAACCATTAATGCAGTATCTATGGCGCAAAATGCAGGATACAATACTATAATGAGCCATAGAAGTGGAGAAACGGAAGATAGTACTATTGCAGATTTAGCGGTGGCACTTAATTGCGGGCAAATAAAAACAGGTTCTGCAAGTCGTAGTGATAGAATGGCGAAGTACAACCAGCTTATCCGCATTGAAGAAATGTTGGCAGATAGCGGTATTTATCCTTCTAAGACAGTGAAGTTTGGTAAATAATTTTTTTATTGCCACGAATGTACAAATATTTATTAGTGCATTCGTGGCATTTTTTCTTATATTTGACTATGAATATTCATACATTAAAACCTCTTTTAAGCTACTTAAAAAACAAGTATGTTATTGTAATATTGGCTTTTTCTGTTTGGATGGCTTTTTTTGACCCAAAAGATATGGGGCTTATTTTATCGAGAACAAGTAAGTTGAAAGAGTTAAAAACGAGTGAAAAGCATTTAAAATCGGAGATACTTGAAACAAGAAAAGAATTAAGCCTTTTAAAAACCGATGCAGGTTCTATAGAAAAGTATGCTAGAGAGAAGTTTTATATGAAAAAAGACAATGAGGAACTCTTTATTGTTAAAACTCCTTAAAAATTCATTTTTGTAGAAATTATTCTAATAATAACACAATAATGACTTAAAAGTTGCGTTTATTACATATAAGATGAATTTATTAACGATTTAAATGACTTTATGGTGAATATAACACAGGAAGAGCTAATTCAATTTTTATATAGGGAATGTTCTCCTGAGAGAAATTATATTATACAACAACTATTAGAAACAGATGCTGATTTGCAGGAAAGATTTCAAATACTGAAATCTGCAAAAACTCGCCTAGATAAAATAAAATTAATATCCCCGGACAGTAGATCGGTGGATAATATTTTTAATTATTCTAAACAAGGAGTAGAAATTTTCTCTTAGGACTAAATTTTTGTTTAATAAAAAAGATTAATAGTCCATATTTATAAGATATGGGCTTTTTTTATGCAACAAGATTATAAATGTGGAGGTAGAAATTATTTTAATTATAGTTGTATTATCTTATTGACTAAAGCAAATGGCAGTTAAAATAAACTCATGAAAATAGCCGAAAGGTATAAATTTATTATTCAATATTTTCTAGCGAATGCGCCAGAAGCTGAGACAGAATTAATATATGATAACCCTTTTCAATTATTAGTAGCTGTTATATTGTCTGCCCAATGTACAGATAAAAGGGTGAATATGACCACCCCTAAGATTTTTGAAAAATATCCAGATGCAAATCACATGAGTGAGGCAACAATTGATGATATATTTGCGTTAATAAGAAGTATATCTTACCCAAACAATAAGGCAAAGCATCTTATTGGAATGAGTAAAATATTAATGGATAAGTACAATGGAGAAGTTCCGATGACAGTGGAGCAATTAATAGAATTGCCTGGTGTTGGTAGAAAAACAGCAAATGTTGTTACCTCTGTTATAGATGAGCAGCCAAATATGGCAGTAGATACACATGTTTTTAGAGTGAGCGCAAGAATAGGGCTAACTATAGGTGCAAAAACGCCAAATGCAGCTGAAAAGCAATTAATTAGGCATATACCTTCGGAGTATGTCCATAGAGCTCATCATTGGCTAATTTTGCATGGGCGCTACACATGTGTTGCACGAAAGCCTAAGTGTGGAGAATGTGGATTGAAGCCTGTATGTAAATTTTTTAATAAATATGAGTTTGATTACCAAAAAAGTGAGAAATAATTGTTTAATTTGTAAACTATAAGTTAATCTAAATATTACCTATCTAAAACAAAAGACAAGCATGAAGAAGTTTTTTTTAATGGCGACCTTAATAGTATGCTTAACGGGTATTCATAAAAATGTAAGTGCACAATACTATTTCTTTGATGATGAATACTATGATTCACCTTTCTTATTTGAAGCTGGTATTTCTATGAATGCAATGAACTGTCTTACAGATATGGGCGGTACAAGAGGAATTGGACGAAAGTTTGTTAAAGATTTAAATATTGGATATACCCAAGCAAGTGGTGGTGTATTTTTTAATGTAGCATATAAAAATGCTGTCGCTTTGAGGCTAGAGGGTACATTCGGAAAAATTGCCGCTAATGATAAAGTTTTAAAAGACATACCTGTTACTGATATAGCTTCTGAACGATACAATAGAAACTTAAATTTTAGAAGTTATATTACCGAAGTAGCATTGCTTTTGGAAATACACCCCAAATATATTTTTATAGATTGGCCAATGAGGGAAAACCCACCACCAAGAACATCACCATATTTACTAGCTGGCGTAGGTTATTTTTCTTTTAATCCACAAACAAAGCTTGGTAATAGATATGTAGATTTACAACCACTTCGTACAGAAGGCCAAGGATTTGCTGAGTATGGTAGAAAGGAATACAAGCTTAACCAACTCAATATTCCTTTAGGTGCAGGATTGAAGTATGAACTTTCTCCGTTGGTAAATTTAAGAGGGGAGTGTCTTTACCGTGTAACTTTTACAGATTATCTTGATGATTTAAGTACAACTTATATAGACCCTGCTTTGTTTGGTAAATATCTTAATCCACAGCAAGAAGCTAATGCAAGACTTTTATATGATAGACAAATATTAAACCATGCTGGTATAGATGGCATTAGAGGAAAAGTAAAAAATAAAGATGGTTATTTTAGTTTCAACTTAAAAATAAGTGTGGTTATAGGTAGAGAAAGAATGAGAAGATAACTGTAAAAAAGTATTGAGTACTTAGTATTGAGTATTTAGATTAGCCCGATTATATTCGGGCTTTTTCATGCGAAACAGCATCTTTTTTTTTAGTATGAAATATATTGAGTGCCTAGTTATTGTGCATTTAAATCAGTGCTAACAAACTCTGGTAGTGCGCTATTTATTGCAATTTTATTTATGCTACTTTTAATAAACTCAATTTACTTGTACCAAATTTCCGTTGCGCATATTCCAATGTTACATCAAAAGCTTTTACTTTTTGGCTTGGTAGTTCATACATGGCATCGGTAAGAATACTTTCACAAATACTTCTAAGACCACGAGCGCCTAGCTTGTACTCTAGCGCTTTTTCCACCATAAAATCTAACACCTCAGGCTCAAAGCTTAGTACAATACCTTCTATTTCGAATAGTTTTTTAAACTGTTTTACCAAAGAGTTTTTTGGTTCAGTAAGTATGTTTCTTAGTGTTTCCGCATCTAAGGGATTTAAATATGTAACAACAGGTAAACGACCCAATAACTCAGGTATTAAACCAAAAGTTTTAAGATCTGGGGCACTTATGTATTGTAGCAAGTTATCTTCTTGAAACTGCTGTAGACCTTTATTTACATTAAAACCAATAGCATTGGTATTTACCCTACGAGCAATAATTTTATCTACGCCACTAAAAGCACCTCCACAAATAAAGAGTATATTTTGAGTGTTTACTTTTACCAATTTTTGCTCTGGGTGTTTACGCCCTCCTTGTGGTGGTACCAGTACATCACTACCTTCCAATAATTTTAAAAGCCCTTGTTGTACACCTTCTCCACTTACATCTCTTGTTATACTTGGGTTATCGCTTTTGCGGGCTACTTTATCTATTTCATCTATAAATACAATTCCTTTTTCGGCAGCTGCCACATCGTAGTTGCAAGCTTGCAATAGGCGACTTAGCATACTTTCCACGTCTTCGCCCACATAGCCAGCCTCGGTAAACACGGTAGCATCTACAATAGCAAAAGGTACATTGAGCATGCGTGCTATAGTTTTTGCCATAAGCGTTTTACCAGTACCTGTTTCGCCTACCATAATGATGTTGCTCTTTTCTATTTCTACATCATTTTCTATTTTTTGATTTAGCCTTTTGTAATGGTTGTACACTGCTACTGCTAATATCTTTTTAGCATCATCTTGCCCTATTACATATTCATCTAAAAACTTTTTTATTTCTATTGGCTTTCTTATGGTAAGCTTATACGAAGAAGAAGGTTTTTGCTCTTCAGCAGGTATGCCAATTTCTTGCCCTATAATATCTTGCGCATGCTCTACACAGCTTTCACAAATATGCCCATCTTGCCCAGCTATCAATATTTTTACCTCCTCTCTGTTTCTACCACAAAAAGAACAATGAAGAATTTGTTGTTTAGCCATAATTGTACATTTAAATACTAATGTTTAATTGCTATTAATGGGGGATTTACAAAGATAAGAAGCTTATACAAAACTACATGAACAAATAATTTTGAAAGGAAATAGCTTTTCCCCAGTTTTGGACTTAGCCAATTCTATATAAAACTATGGTAAATAATGCACAGTTATGACTAAAACTACGCATTTATGAAATGATAACAGTAAAATAGGCCTGAAAGTAATATTTTTACAAAAATATATTGTTATGAGAAACAGTTTTTTACGTAAGCAATTGAGTTTTGCTATTGTATTTCTTTTGGTAATTTCTATGGGTTGTAAAAGAACACAAATAGAAGTAGTACCTGACCCAGCTCCAACACCTGGTGTAATAGTGCCAGTAAACGATGCACCTCAAGTAACAGCCAGCGTAAGTGGTATTGTGCTAGATGAAAGCAATGCACCAATTGCAAGTGCCGTGGTTACTAGCGGCACAGCTACTACCACTACAAATAGTAATGGTATGTTTATTTTAAACAACATATCATTATCAAAAGAAAATGGAAGTGTAACAGTTGTAAAAGCTGGTTATTTTAAAGGTATAAGAAGTTTTAAAACTACTGCTGGTAAAAACCATAGTGTAAGATTGCAAATGATGGCAAGAGTATTATCTGGCACAGTGAATGCTGCTGCGGGTGGTACAGTCACATCTAATGGTGGAGCTATCATTATTTTTCCTGCAAATGCATTTATAACAAGTGCAGGTGCAGCTTACACAGGCACTGTAAATGTATATAGCCGCTGGATAGACCCAACTGCTGCTAACCTACCATTTGTAATACCTGGAGACTTGAGAGGTATAAGTACAAATGGCGCAGAAAATATTTTAGAAACTTATGGCATGGTAGGTGCAGAGCTGGCTGATGCAAGTGGTAATGTTTTAAAAATAGCTACAGGCAAGACAGCTACCGTTAGTTTTCCTATACCTACAAGCCTTACCGCTAGCGCCCCTGCTACCATTGTACTTTGGCATTTTGATGATGCAAGTGCAAGGTGGAAAGAAAATGGTACCGCTACAAAAACAGGAAGTGTTTATACTGCACAGGTTGATAAGTTTTCGTTTTGGAATTGTGATGTGGCAAATGCGAATTTTATTAATTTAGATTATACATTGATAAATGCCACAACTAATTCACCATTAGTATCTACAAGTACAAGAATAAAAAGAGTGTCTGATGGTAGTTATGGATATGGGTTTACAAACAATGCAGGTTTTGTATCTGGAGCTGTACCTAAAAATGAAGCCTTGATATTAGAAGTACTATCTACTTGCAATACTGTTATTTATACCCAAAATATTGGCCCATTTGCTGTAAATGCAAGTCTAGGAAATATTAGTGTAACCATACCAACATCTCAATATATAAATTTTACAGGTACTGTTTTAAATTGTAATGGCGCACCTGTAACTAATGGGTATGTTTCTCTATATGCAACTGGAGGTAATAATGGCTTCATAAGTACTAGTGCTACAGGCACTTTTTCATTTAGTATTTTAAATTGCAGCGGTACTAATTTATCTTATACCTACCAAGCTGTTGATTATGCAACTGCCCAACAAAGTACTGTATTTACAGGGACAGCTACAGTTGGAACTATAAATTTAAGCAATATTAGTGCTTGCGGCACAGCCGCAGGAGCTAATGTATACGTGGCTGGGGGTGAATTAAACGCAGCTGGAATTCGTGTAGCAAAATTCTGGAAAAATGGAGTAGCAACAAACTTGACAAATGGAGCAAATGATGCCAATGCAAATTCGGTATATGTAGTAGGTAGTGATGTGTATGTTGCAGGGTATGAACTTGTAAGTCCAGGAGATAATGTTGCCAAATTATGGAAAAATGGAGTTGCAACTAATTTAACAAATGGAAATACTAAGGCTTTTGCATATTCAGTATTTGCATTAGGTAATGATATATTTGTGGCTGGTTACGAAGAAAATACTTTAGGTATAGAGGTTGCTAAATTATGGAAAAATGGAATAGCCACAAGCTTAACTACGGGAGTTTATCATGGTAGGGCACGCTCAATATTTGTGTCGGGAATCGATGTGTATGTTGCTGGAGAGGAGACAAATCAACAAGGATTTATAGTGGCAAAACTCTGGAAAAATGGAATAACCACCAGTTTAAGCGGTGGAACTGGCATTGCTAGTGCATATTCAGTATATGTATCAGGTATTGATGTATATGTGGCTGGACAAGAAAGCACTACTATAACAGGAAGACCGATTGCCAAGCTTTGGAAAAATGGAGTAGCTACTAATTTAACTACTGGAACTTATGAGGCATATTCAAATTCAGTATTTGTATCAGGAACTGATGTGTATGCGGCTGGAAGGGAGAGAAGTCCACAAGGAAATATAGTAGCCAAATTATGGAAAAATGGGATACCCACCAGTTTAAGCGCTGCAACTTCCGAAGGTTATGCAAATTCAGTATTTGTATTAGGTACAGATGTTTATGTGGTTGGACAGGAATTCAGCACAGGAAATGCCTTTGTAGTTTCCAAGCTTTGGAAAAATGGAGTAGCTACTAATTTAAGTACTGGAATTTATCATGCTTATTCAAATTCTGTTTTTGTAAAATAAGCTTATTTCCTCATATATCTTAGCCTGCGTTGGTCAGCTTCAACTTTCGTGAGCACCTATAGCCACGACTCGTGCGAGCCGAGGATGGTCTGCGACCAGCCGACTAAGCAGAATAAAAGAAGCAGAATAAAATTGAAAATATTTTACAAATAGGCTTTGCTGGTCGCAGACCATGCAAAGGCTTATGAAGGTGGAGAGGAAATAGCGAATTGTATAAAAAATATTAGGCGTCCAAACGTAGTAAAAAAGTACACATTTGGACGCTTTGCTTTACAATGCAAATTTTGAAACTCATGCCAATAAAGGCTTTAGAAATGCACAATTGTTTATTCAAACAAATCATTTAACTGCACAATGCTTTGCACAAACTCTGTACTATATTTATTTAGTTGCACACCGTAAGGGCAAATGATAGTAGGAAAAATAGTTTTTTGCCTCCGCTGGTACTCAACCTTCAAAACGTGAGAGCCGAGGCATGGTCTTTGACCAGCCGACCAAGCAAAAAAAAGAACAGGCATAAAGTTGAAAATATTTTACAAATAGTCTTTGCTGGTCGCAGACCATGCAAAGGCTTATGAAGGTGGAGAGGAAATAGCGAATTGTATAAAAAATATTAGGCGTCCAAATGTAGTAAAAAAGTACACATTTGGACGCTTTACTTTACATTACAAATTTTGAAAACTCATGCCAATAAAGGCTTTCAAAATGTAAAACAGGTTACTCAAATAAATCATTTAGCTCTACAACGCTTTGCACAAGCTCTGTGCTATATTTATTTTTTGCCTAAGTTGGTACTCACCCTTCAAAACGTGAGTGCCCAAGGATGGTCTGCGACCAGCTTAGCCTGCGTTGGTCAGCTTCAACTTTCGTGAGCACCCACAGCCACGACCCGTGAGAGCCGAGGCATGGTCTGCGACCAGCCGACCAAGCAGAATAAAAGAACATGAATAAAAGAACATGAATAAAAGTGAAAATATTTTACAAATAGGCTTTGCTGAGACCATGCAAAGGCTTATGAAGGTGGAGAGGAAATAGAGAACTATACAAAAAATACTAGGCGTCCAAATGTAGTAAAAAAGTACACATTTGGACGTCTCACTTTGCATTACAAATTTTGAAACTCATGCCAATAAAGACTTTCAAAATGTACAACAGTTTATTCAAACAAATCATTTAGCTGCACAATACTTTGCACAAGCTCTGTGCTATATTTATTATGCTGCACACCATAAGGGCAAATAATAGTAGGAAAAATAGTTTTGTTAGTACCAGTAAAATATTTAAACGACGCTATTTTATTGCGCATTTTTTGTACTATATCTTTGGTTAAAATCAGTTTGTTATCGTAGTATTTTAATTCACAAAGGTTTATTACTTTATCATCTCTATCTATCAATAAATCTATTTGTGCGCCATGCATTTCGTCATTGCCTACATGGCTCCACGATGATATGCTTGTGTTTATGCCATCTATCTTCAATGCTTTTTCTATTTGGTATGTATGGTTCATGCATAAGTTTTCAAAAGCAAAACCACTCCATATTTTCCAAGTGGGCGTGTTTACAATTTTTTTCCATTGATTTGCTTTATTGCTGCCACCTACATATTTTAAGTAAAAGAGTGTAAATAAATCGGTGAGTTTATAGTTTTTTTCTTTGGCTATATTGCCATAGGGTATATAGGCTGTTATAAAGCCAGCTTTTTCTAAATCATCTAACGACTTTGTAAAATTACCTCCAGAGTCTAGCTTTATGAGCTTTAATAATTGATTACGTTTTAAACCGTAATGGTGCTTTGCTAGTATGGTTACAATGCTAATATACAAATCTGCCTTTTCAAATTGGGAGTTAAACAACTCTTCAAATTCAGATTTGAGGCTAGCTGTTTTTCTAAAAAATAGTTTATCTATTATTTGTGCTACGCTTTCGTTTGGTTCTATATATTCTAAGTAAAAAGGTATACCGCCTATAGCCATGTAAATATCTGCAATAGCTGTTTTTTCTAGATTGCATTTTTTGTATTTTAAAAACTGTGCTGTTTCTTTTAGTGTAAAAGGGTTTAGGTGTATACGCTGTGTGGTTCTGTTATGCAAGCCACCTTTATCGTTAAATATTTTTTTTACCATCCAAGAGGTAGAGGAGCCAGATACTACTAGCACAATATCTTCTCGCTTACTAGCCCACGAGTTCCAAAAAGAGCTTAGTGCTTTTATAAATTGAGAATTACTACCGCCCATCCAAGGGAGTTCATCTAAGAAAATTACTTTCTTCTTTTTTCTATTAAGTTTTTCTACTGCTGTTTCTATATGGTCAAATATATCAAACCAGTTTTTTAGTTTGTTTGTTTCTGTGCCAAAATATTTTAAATACGTTTTTGCAAATCTGCTTTTATGTTCTGCTAGTGTACCTTTATATACGCCTGTAAATTCAAATACAATATCCTTTTCAAAATATTTTCTTATTAAAAATGTTTTACCAACACGCCTTCTTCCTATTACGGCTATCATTTCACTCTTTAGCGAAGTCATTGCTATAGCAAAAATTGCTTGCTCATCCGCTCTGCCTATCAGTTTCATTTTATAAATATTTTATGCGTAAATATACAAATTTATTATATACAAAAATATAATTGAGTTAAAGCGTAGCGTCCAAATGTACATTTTTTAACCATATTTGGACGCTATACTTTAAAGTACGTATTTTGTAAATCATACCAGCTAAGGGTTTATAAAAATGATTTAAAATTTATTGATTATGTAGTGAGATAAGATATTAGTGATTTACAATTGTTTTGCTAGTGCTTTATTATTTACCCTAATCCTATTTACATATTACTTGTAAGGAGCTGAAACATTTTATATAACTATAAAGGTTTTGCACTAACAAATGCAAAACCTTTTCTTATTATAATCTTTTAAGTATTAGCGAAAACCCCAAACCTAAAAAAAATCAGTTTTCACCTTTTTACCAATAAACAAGTTTTGAAGGAATGAATTCACAAATAATTATTTCCAAATCAGTTTCTATAAAACAATTGTAAATTTCTTTTTGTAAGGAATACATTTATAACCAAGTGTAGCTCTAATTGGTTCTTTGCATTTTAGATATGATTTAATGCTTTTGGAAAGTATAAAAAGAAAATCATACGCATCATCTGAAAATTTCTCTGCAGTTTTTACCATTCCTTTTGACTGCACAAACCAAGCTATTTCAGCAATACTATCTGCTGCGGATTGCTTTACAGTTATTTTTCTGCTGCCCATTTATGTATCTTTTTTTTGCTATAAGCACGAGCTTCCTCTAAAGAAAATAATTTTTCTGGCTTTGATTTTAAAGCGGCTTTTTTTTGCAATATTTCATACTCTTTTATAGGGAGTATGACTTACTTTTTTTTATCTATTAATACCTGTGTCATCTGAAATTGTTTATGTAAATTTAAGAAAAAATAGGTTCAAATATATTTATTAATGCATTTCTGACATCACCAGCTTCAATTTTTTTGAAACTCCTTTGCCTTACTCAAAAACCTATACAAACCCGTCATACTCTTAACATCTTCTACAACTAATATCCCATTCTTTCCTACTTGTTTTAGTTTGGCTTTGTTGGTACCTACTTGCAAAAATTGCAATACTTTATTAAACGTTTCACTTTGAAAATATGGCGAATCTGGATTAGAAACAAAGAAACATTTAAGCACTTCATTTTTTAAAAACATACGCTCAAAGCCAAGCTCTACAGCTATTTTTCGACAGCGCACTGTTGTAAATAAATCTTCTACAGCGGCTGGTATTGGGCCAAACCTATCTTGCATTTCTTCATGAAAAGCTTTTAAATCTTCTTCAGTATCACAATTATCTAATCTGCTGTAGAGCGATAGTCTTTCGGTTATACTCTCTACATAACTATCTGGGATGAGAATTTCTAAATCGGTATCGATAGAGCAATCTTTTACAAAATCATCTTGTTGGTTTATTTCTTCTTTAAATAAATCTCTAAACTCACTTCGCTTCAATTCTTTTACCGCCTCGTCTAATATTTTTTGATACATTTCAAAACCAATTTCAGCAATAAAACCACTTTGCTCGCCACCAAGCATATTACCTGCGCCACGTATATCCAAGTCACGCATGGCAATTTGAAAGCCACTTCCAAGGTCGCTGTATTGTTCTAGTGTGCTCAATCTTTTTCTGCTATCGGTAGGCAATGTACTCATAGGTGGGGCAAGCAAATAGCAGAATGCTTTTTTATTGCTACGGCCTACCCTTCCTCTCAGTTGATGCAAATCGCTCAAGCCAAATTGATGTGCATTATTTACTACAATGGTATTTACATTTGGAATATCCACACCACTTTCTACAATATTTGTACAAACGAGTACATCATATTTTTTATCCATAAATTCCAAAATGGTATCTTCCAATTGGTCGCCATCCATTTGCCCATGTGCATACGCAATGCTCACATCTGGGCAAAGTCCTTGTATTAGCCCTTTCATATTAGCTAGGTCTTTTACTCGGTTATGTATAAAGAAAATCTGCCCACCTCTTTCTACTTCGTAATAAATAATATCTCTTATTGCATCTTCATTAAACACCTGCACTTCTGTTTGTATTGGTTGCCTATTTGGTGGTGGCGTATTTATGATACTTAAATCTCTTGCACCCATCAAACTAAACTGTAACGTACGTGGAATGGGCGTTGCAGTGAGTGTTAGTGAATCTACTGTTGTTCTTAATGTTTTTAATTTTTCCTTTGCGGCTACGCCAAATTTTTGCTCTTCATCAATAATCATGATGCCGAGGTTTTTAAATTTTACATCTTTACCTAACAAGCCATGTGTACCAATAATGATATCTACTTTCCCATCTGCTAATTTTGCAAGCGTATCTTTTTTCTGCTTGGCAGTTTTAAATCTGTTTATAAAATCTACCGTTACTGGAAATTCTTTTAACCTTTCGCTTATTGTTTTATAATGTTGGTATGCTAAGATGGTTGTAGGTACTAGTATAGCAGCTTGCTTGCTATCGCATACGGTTTTAAATGCAGCACGTATGGCTATTTCTGTTTTACCAAAACCCACATCACCACATACCAATCTATCCATGGGTTGAGGTTTTTCCATATCTCTTTTTACATCTTCACTTGCCTTGGCTTGGTCGGGTGTATCTTCATAAATAAAACTTGCTTCTAGTTCTGTTTGCATATAATTATCTGGACTATGTG
This sequence comes from Ferruginibacter sp., assembly GCA_031408295.1. Lineage (GTDB taxonomy): Bacteria > Bacteroidota > Bacteroidia > Chitinophagales > Chitinophagaceae > Ferruginibacter. The sequence goes on along the minus strand of JANNVW010000057.1, from coordinate 100,722 downwards.
CAAACCCTTCTAAGCTTTTTCGCTGAGCATATAATTTTATAAGGTCGGTAGCAATATCTTTTACTTGCTTTTTTGTTTTGTCTTTTAGTTTTGCCCACACATCACTACCCAATTTATTCATTTTGGGTATGCTGCCTTCTTTGCCACTGTACTTACTTATTTTGTGGAGAGATGAAATATTTACATACAGCAAATCACCATCTTTGTATTGTATGCGCACGGCTTCTTGCATTTTTCCGCTAGCATCTATCTTCTGCAAACCGCTGTACACGCCTACTCCATGGTCTATATGGCTTACGTAATCTCCTGGTTGTAACCCACGCAAAGTTTTTAACGTAAGTGCTTTGTTTTTACTAAAAGCTTGTTTTACTTTATACTTATGATAGCGTTGAAAAACTTGGTGGTCGGTATAGCAAACGATTTTTAAATCATCATCAATAAAACCTTCGTGTATTGAAAATGGTATGGGTGTAACTTGTATTTCTGCTTTTAGGTCTGTAAAAATTACATGCAGTCTTTCTAGTTGTTTTGGGTTATCGGCAAAAATGAAAATGTTGTAATCTTTCTTTTCGAACTCTTGCAAATTTTTAATTAGGAGGTCGAATTGGCGATTGAAGGATGGTTGGGGTTTTGTATGGAAAGTTGTTTGTTGATTTCTGTTTGTTGTTTGTTGTTTGTTGTTTTCTGTTTGTTGTTGGGTTTCCGATTTTTGTATTTCGTTTTTAATTTGGAGGGCTGAGTTGTCTGTTCTCTGTTGTCTGTTGTCTCCTCCTGTCTGTAGTCTGTCTTCATTTTCTGATTCTCCAAAATAAGCCCTCTTCCCAATCTCCACAATACACCTCTCCCCAATTTCCTTTTCCAACGTTTCCGCATCCACAAAATCTTTCGCATTCAAATCTTTTATGTACAAAGAATCATTGTTATTTTCATCTATATCTTTAAACGTAAAAATAGCTACGCCTTCTGTTTCGTCTTCTATTTTTTCTTTTATAAATTCCCAATCTTCCATCCACACTACAGTGTTTTCTGGCAAAAATTCTATCAACGAAACTTTCTCGCCTGTTTCAAATTGTGTTTCTACATTTGGAATAATATTTACTTGCAATAATTTTCTTTCGCTCAATTGTGTTTCGGGGTCAAAAATGCGAATGCTATCCACATCATTGCCAAATAACTCTATGCGGTAGGGCTTTTCGTTGCCAAAACTATAAATATCGATAATACCGCCACGTATAGCAAATTGCCCTGGCTCATACACAAAATCTGTTTTAGTAAACCCATGCTCAATAAATTTTTGCAGCATGGTTGTTACATCCAATACATCGGCTTGTTTTATGCTAATGATGTTTTCAGACAATGTTTTTGATAAAACTACTTTTTCAAAAATGGCTTCAGGGTATGTAACAATTATCTTCTTTGCTTGGTCTAAAGATTTTGCTTGCGTAATTTTTGTGAGTGCCTCTGTACGAAGCATTACATGGCTACTATTTAAAAGCTGGTAATTTTTTTTATTTTTAAAGGAAGATGGAAAGTAAAAAATATCTAAAGCACCCGTAATATTTTCTAATGAATTGTGAAAATAAGCAGCTTCTTCTGCATCTCTTAAAATAACCAAGTGGTTGGTTTGCGCAGAGGCTTTATGTGAATGTACAGCTGCTAAAATAAATTGTGTAGCACTTCCATTAAGGCCTTTTATATGAATTCTGCTTGGCTTGGGCAATACAATTTCTTCCGCAATTTTATTTATGCGGGTATCATTTTTGTACATACTCATCAACACATCTGCATTCATAATTCTGCGGCAAAGATAGATCTCAATTTGCTAATCACGAAGAAAAATTGGGTAAGTTATGCCGACGTGCTAATTTTAGCATGCTGCATTTGTAAAATTATTTTAGTAAATTTGGAGGAATAAAAATCAAAAAAAATGAACCCACAAGTAATTCAAGATAGCAATGGCAAAAATGCAGGAGTATTTATTACTATGGAAGAATGGAACTTGATAGAAAGCACTTATCCTGATATAAATAATTTGGGTAAAGAATTACCTCAATGGCAGAAAGATATCATTGACACAAGGCTCGATGCCATTATAAAAAATCCGCAAAGATTAAAACCAATTGAAAACCTTTTTGAAATATTACATAAAGATTAATTCTTTATACTTCGTTTGATGTAGGGTTACGAAAAAAAATATTTAATTAAACATAAAAACCTACAATAGGATTTGTAGGTTTTTATGTTTAAATTCTGACATAATCTTTGTTAGTCTGTTTTGTAAAACAATCCTCCGTTTTGATACGTAAGCACAGTCATCTGCATATCTGTTACGGTTCCATCTAATTGTCTAATATATTCAAAATTTCCACGACCAATATATACATTCAAACGACTATTTAAAGGAATATCAACAAACATTTCACTTGTCAAAGTATATGTTCCATTATCTTCTACCATTACACCATTTGCTTGTCTAGTCGGAAAACTATTCTTAATAGTTTGGTTTCCAAAATCATCTGGATCATATTCGAGGTATACAAAAACACCATTTTGGTTTAATGAATCTTTATTCCAATTAAAAGTAAAAGTAGGATTCAGTTTACTACCACTAAAGTATTCGCCATCACTAGCCATTCCATTTTCCATAAAGTTGTTGGTGCATATAAAAACTTTTGGACTATATCCGCCATTATAATTAACAACAGTATCTCCACCAAATGAAGCCGTAGCTCCTCTTTGTAGTTTCAAATTTAAATTAGTGCCAAATAATTCACCTGCTTCTGACCAATTAAAATTTTTATAATAACCATGTACCTGGCCAGGCTTCATTTCATTTGGTTCTACTTTTATACTATTAAAATAGTTGGTTTGACCCGCCTCGTTTTGCTGATTAGATTTATTCAGAAAAGCTCCATTAATATTTATTTCAAAAAATTTATTCAAATCAGTATTGCCCAAAACTGAACTTGTTGTTATCATGAACTTTCCAGATGTATTGTTATCGGTAGCATAGCTGAACAAAGATGCAAAAGATGGCAAATCTTTTTTTACTACATTTTTTTCAAATTGTTGCGAATCGCCATTCTTTTTGCAAGACATTAAAATTACTAATGAGGCTATTATTATGGTTATGTTTTTTTTCATATTGTTTTTTTTAGTTTTATTATTGACAAATAACATATGTATTATATTGGGGAGTCAAATAAATATAGTTTGATGGATTTGTAACCGAGGTGATTGATTTTGTCCAAAATAATCTTATAGGCTTAAACCCTTGGGAAGTGTAAACCTGCCCACAAGAATTACTACAACCATCATATTGAGAAAAAGTTATTTCGTATGCAGCATTTGTTGGGGCATCAATTATTACTTGGCTTCCTGCATCACCATTATTGTTAGCCCATAGTTTTGTAGATGTAATTGTATTTGTTGCAATATTTCTGAGTTTAACTTCAGTAAAACGGCGATTTGTATTTTGGTAAAATGAAGCACTTCCTTGATTGAATGTAGGATTCATTCCAATTCTTGGACCACTACCTACACAAGTAAAAGCTTGAGGATAACTTGCAGGCCAAGTATTTGTTAAACTTACGTAAACTTGTTTGGTTGTGGGAGTTGGTGTAGGTGGATTATCTTTGCATTTTTTGCTAGAAAGTAAGAAACTAATTAGGGTGAGAAAAAGCAATAGTTTTAAATTACCTAATTCCGAAATTATTTTTACAAATTTCGGGGGGGGGGGGAGGCTTAGCCGTAGTTTTAATTTCATAATTTATAATTTTTTATAAAAGTATTTGTTATGAATTATTTGTAATAAAAATCATATGTTAAGTTATTGTTAATTATAAAACAATTAGTTCTCTAAAAACATTAAGTTTACATAAAACTTACCACATGCTACAACCTTGGCGCACCGCAACTGTTATTCGCATTGAGCAACAAACGTACAATACTCGTCGTTTTTTTATACAAATGCCAGAAGAGGAGGCTTTTGATTTTAAGCCTGGGCAATTTGTAACAATGGATTTACCCATTGATGAAAAGCCTGCAAGAAGATTACGTAGCTATTCAATAGCAAGTTGGCCAAATGGCACTAATGTATTTGAATTGTGTATTGTATTATTAGAAGGTGGTGCGGGCACAACCTATTTGTTTAACGAAATAAAAGAAGGTTCTCAAATCACTGTACGTGGCCCTGTGGGTGTCTTTACTTTGGGTGAGCATGCTTTAGATGATGATTTATTTTTGATTTGTACTGGCACAGGCATTGCACCATTTAGAAGCATGGCACATCAAATAAAATTGCTCAGCCTTTCGCATAAAAATGTTTATTTGATTTTTGGTTGCCGTACAAAAGCAGATTTATTGTATTTTGAAGAATTGAAAGAACTTAGTGATACAATGCCAGGCTTTCATTACATACCAACGCTCAGCCGTGAGCAATGGGATGGTGCAAATGGCTACGTACATGCAGTGTATGAAAATATTTTAAAAGAAAAAAACAACCCCTCTGCGCACTTTATGCTTTGTGGGTGGAAAGCCATGATAGACGAAGCTAAATTAAGAATTGTAGAAATGGGGTATGATAAAAAGGCGGTACACTCTGAGTTGTACGGGTAGAATTACTTTTACATAAAAAGGCGGCGCAATTGCGCCGCCTTTTTGTTCCTAATCCATCTTCTCTGGCCTCATCATTGGAAACAACAATACATCTTGTATAGAAACCTGCCCAGTAAGTAGCATACACAAACGATCTATGCCAAACCCTATACCACTCGTGGGCGGCATGCCATATTCTAGCGCACGAAGAAAATCATAATCTATAAACATGGCTTCATCATCGCCACGCTCCATTAATTTTATTTGATCTTCAAAGCGCTCACGCTGTTCTATTGGGTCGTTCAACTCACTATAAGCGTTGGCAATTTCTTTGCCATTTATCATAAGCTCAAAACGCTCTACCAAACCAGGCTTGCTGCGGTGCTTTTTTGTAAGCGGACTCATTTCTACAGGATAGTCAGTAATAAAAGTAGGTTGTATGTAGTGGTGCTCACACTTACCACCAAATATTTCATCTATCAATTTTCCTTTACCCCATTTTTCATCTGCATGAATATGCAGCTGCTTACACACATCCCTTATACCAGCTTCGTCCATTTCACTTATATCAAAACCTGTATGTTCTTTTATAGCATCGTACATGGTTATGCGTTTGTACGGGGCTTTAAAACTAATTTCATTTTCTCCCCCCTCGCCTTTAGCAGGGGCAGGCATCGTTACAGTTGCAATTCCATTAGTAGCAATAGCCGTTTTTTCTAGCAATTGCTCCGTGGTATCCATCATCCACTCATAATCTTTGTATGCAGTATAAAATTCTAATACAGTAAACTCTGGGTTATGTGTGCGGTCCATACCCTCGTTTCTAAAATTTCTGCTAAACTCATATACCCACTCAAACCCACCAACGATAAGCCTTTTAAGATACAACTCGTTTGCTATACGCATATACATGGGTACGTCAAGCGCATTGTGGTGTGTTGTAAAAGGCCTAGCCGCAGCTCCACCAGGTATACTTTGCAGCACAGGTGTATCTACTTCCAATGCACCACGTTCATTTAAAAATGTACGAATGGCATTTACCATTTTGGTACGCTTTATAAAAACTTCTTTTACACTTGGGTTTACAATTAAATCTGCATAACGCTGGCGATATCTAAATTCGGTATCCGTAACTTCATCAAAAGACTCACCATCTTTTTCTTTTACAATAGGCAATGGACGAAGTGCCTTACTTAAAATAGTGAACTCGGTTACATGTATTGAAGTTTCTCCAGTTTTAGTGGTAAAAACATATCCTTTTACGCCAATAAAATCACCAATATCCACCAATTTTTTCCAAACATTTGCATACATGCTTTTGTCTTCATCTGGGCAAATATCATCTTGTTTTATATAAAATTGTATTTTGCCAGTAGAGTCTTGCAGCACTGCAAAATTGGCTTTACCCATATCACGTACACTCATTATACGCCCAGCCACACACACGTTGGCAAAATCGACTTTATTTTCTTCTCCCTTATACTTTTCTTTTATTTCAGCAGCAGTAATGTTTACTGGATACAATGCCGCTGGGTATGCATCAATACCAAGTTTGGTTAGCTCTGCTAGTTTTTCTCTTCTTATAATTTCTTGTTCAGATAAATGTTGTACGCTCATAATTATTTTAAATTCGGCTGCAAAGGTAGTTAATTAGCCGATTTGCTAATTAGCTAATTTGCAAATGCTGGAAAAACTAAAAAGGTTTGGGGCTGTGAACAAATACCATTGTTCGACTTTTGTTAGCCGCCCACCTGCAATGTTTTGCCTCAAAGGCAGGCAATCCGCCTTTGGCGGACTGGCTAAGCGGCGCAGCCCTTGAGCATTTGCACTTTTATCAACATTTACCAAAGCGTGTTTTAAGTATAAAATTACCTCGCTACTATAAATGCTTAACAATGGTATAGCGCCTATGGGCTTCCAAGAATTGCATAGGCGTTAAGTTAAGAGTATGTTTTTAAGAGTAAAATTTTTATCTCGACGCAAGCTTGGCTTTCTACAAAACCGCCAACAGGGCTGAAAGCCGCTGTTGGGGTTTCTTGGTCGTCTCAATAATTTAAAAGATTTTGCCAAACCCTGACGGCGGCTTTCAGCCCCGTCAGTGGTTTAGTTAAAACTGGTGCTAATATTGGTTTTAGAACGATAATTCTAAAAATTAACTTTACACCAATGCGAAGGGTAAGAAAGAGTTTCGGATTGAAGTAAAACCTTTTTTTTGCCTGCCTTTGAGGCAAAAAAGACCTGCCTTTGCTGGCAGGCAGGTTGCAACGAAAAGCCCAAACAAATGCTCATCAGTAATATTATGTTTACAGCCCACAAAATTATTTTCACTACTTTTATTGCACTATTTTAACAAATCAAATTATTGATTTGGTTTCAAAATTGTATCCTTACACAAAAATTAAAAGTACTATTATGAAAAAATTATTTACCTTAATTATTATTGCAGCTACGCTAGGCTCGTGCGATACATTGCAACAAGTAGCTACCGCAGCAGGTGCTGGTACTGGCATTTCGGAGGCGGAGGCAGGCTCTGGCATTAAAGAAGCGCTGGCTCAAGGCATTGCAAAATCTGTATTACAATTAAATACAACCGATGGGTTTTTTAAAGATGCCATTTACAAAGTACTACTACCCCCAGAGGCAAAAAAAATAGAAAACAGTCTTCGTAGCCTTGGTTTTAATAGCATGGTGGACAAAGCTATTTTGCAAATAAACAGAGGTGCAGAAGATGCAGCTGGTTATGCAAAACCAATTTTTGTGGATGCCATAAAAAGTATGACACTTAGTGATGCTATTGGCCTCATACGAAATGGAGATACCAGTGCTACTCATTTTTTTAGAGAAAAAACTACGGCTAAATTAACGGCAGCTTTTAATCCTGTAATAAAAGCTTCATTAGATAAAACAGATGCTACAAAATATTATGGAGACATGGTAACTAAGTACAATAGCTTGCCAGTTGTATTTAAAAAACTTAATCCAGACTTAACAGGTTATGTAACAGATAAAGCTACAGATGCCCTGTTTAATTTAATAGCAAAAGAAGAAATAAATATCCGTTCAAATCTTTGGGCTCGAACATCAGACTTATTGAAAAAAGTTTTTGGAGGAGCGTATAAATAATAAATCTAGTTAGTAACTCTAATTTTTAACCGCATTACAATATGTTATTGCGGTTTTTATGAATCAAATACCTACCTACTCCTTGGTTTATGTCCCACCATAGCTTTTGGGAAGAAAAAGCATGTCGCTCCTACGGAGCTCTTTTTATATTTTCTTATTTATTTCTACTAACAAATCGCCTTTAACGAGGCTGAATGCGCTCCACTATAAGTTCCGTAAGAGCAGTATATTAGTAAAAAAATATTTAGGTTAGATGTTAAAACTCCGAAGGGGTGGTATGTAAGAGCAAATTATATAATCTTCCGAACAATTGTGATAATAGAGCGAATTGAAGAAATATCTTCCTACTGTGGTGGAAATAAGATTAGGTTGGATATTACTTCGGGTTTTAATTTCTTTAGCTCTTCATTCCAATACTTGTATAAACTTTCTTCCAAAATACTCATATTTGTATCGGCTTGTAATAAAGAATAATTATTGAACTTATTTCCTTTTTTTATATATACATCAACCATATAGTGATATTTGTTACCAGATTTTAAGTCAATATTGTCATAACTTTTTACGAGTAAAGTGTCAGAATAGTCTACATAAAGTCTGTATCCATTGTCAATATGTTTAAACGAATATTCTCTTTGCCTACCCGCTTTACCTCCTAATAAATTACCTGTATAATAGACGTAAATATTACGGTTTTGAAATTTAATTGTGTCTTCAAGTTTTAAAACTATTTGCCTGTGCGAAAAATTATAGGTTATTACACTCGGCAGTTTGTTTGCATAAGCCACTTCAACAAATTCTAAATTCTGCCTTTCACTAATTGTCGAATTAGATAAAGTATCAACACCTGTAAGAGTGAAAATATCAAACTTACTATAAAAAATATTTCTTGTATCTAATTTTTGTGATGTTGAGCAGCCAAACAATAAGATAGCAACCAATAGGGCAATATGTGTATATTTTATAGGAGTTGTCTTATTGCACATAGCACAAATATATCCCATACTCAACTTTTTAAAAAATATTATCCACCTAAATCTTCCTCCTACATCAACACATATACCTCAGAGCTTTTTCAATAGATATCAAAAAAATGACACTTTCTAATTAATTTCTTATATTAGCTATCTAAAAAATTAATTTTTTAACAGTATTTAACTTTCTGCCATAACTGAAGTCTATTAACAATATTTAAAGCTCACTTCCAAAAAAATAATCATGGATAGAAGAGATTTTCTTACTGCACGCAAACCTAAAAAAGCTGTTGAAGTACAAACAGTTATTCCAGCAAGAACCTTAAGTGGAATAAACCCTTACACTGGCGCTTGGGGCAAAAACGAAATTATACATTTACTAAAACGTACCATGTTTGGCGCAAAAAAAGCAGATGTAGATTATTTTGCAACACTTACCATGAACCAAGCTGTAGATGAATTGCTTACCCCAACAGCATCAAACCCATTGCCACCAATAAAAGAATATGTAACAAGTACTCAACCTGGCACACCCGATGCAGGAATAGTGCAAGGCACAACTTGGGTTAATGATATAAACAACGATGGCACTGTACAAGCTCAGCGTAGGGCCTCCTATAAGAAATGGTGGACAGGTGTTTTAATAAATCAAGATAGAAGCATTAGAGAAAAAATGACTTTTTTGTGGATAGATCATTTTGGGAATGAAGCACAAGATGTTGGTAATGGTAATTACTTATACAGGCAGCAAGAACTCATTCGACAATTTTGCTTAGGTAATTTTAAGCAAATGGTACAAGCCATTACAAAAGATATGGCCATGCTTCGTTACTTAAATGGCTATTTAAACACCGCCACTGCACCCGATGAAAATTATGGAAGAGAGCTGCAAGAATTATTTACGCTAGGCAAAGGCCCAGGTAGTCAATATACCGAAGCTGATGTAAAAGAAGCAGCAAAAGTGCTTACAGGCTGGCAAGTAAATGGCACTACGTATCAAACCATTTTTACAGCAAGCCGCCACAGCACAGTAAATAAACAGTTTTCTTCTTTTTACGACAATACAATTATAACTGGCCGCACAGGTGCTACCGCAGGAGACTTAGAGTTGACAGATTTAATAAATATGATTTTTGCACAACAAGAAGTGGCCAAATTTATGGTGCGGAAGTTTTACAGATGGTTTGTTTATTATGATATTGATGCGGCTACTGAGGCTAATGTAATAACACCGTTAGCAGATATTTTTAGAAACAATAATTACGATATAAAATTCGTACTTGCTGCCTTGTTTAAAAGTGAACATTTTTTTGATGTACTTAACCAAGGTTGTGTAATAAAAACACCAGCAGATATTGTAATTGGAAGTACAAGAGAATTTAATATGCCAATGCCTGTAGCCACAGATTGGGATACAAGTTATGGCCATTGGAACACACTTTATGGATGGATGAATACTATGGGTTTAAACCTACACGACCCACCAAACGTAGCAGGCATGCCTGCTTACTACCAAGAGCCATCGTTTCATGAAATATGGATAACGGCAGATACTTTGCCTAAGCGTAACCAGTTTACAGATATTATGACCAACACTGGCTATAGTAGAAATGGTTTTAGAATGCAATTTAATTTTGTAGAGTATGTGAAAACGTTAACCAACCCAGGCAACCCAAATGATTTAGTAGAAGATGTGATGAAATATGTTTATAGATTAAACTTATCGCCACAGGTAAAACAGCAAACAAAAACACAATTACTATTAAGCAATCAGCAATACGATTATTATTGGACAAATGCTTGGGATGCATACATAACCGCACCTACATTGGCCAATTTTAATATCATAAATACAAGGTTAAAAGATTTGTTTAGATACTTTATGAATTTGAGTGAGTACCAGTTGAGTTGAAAGGGGAAGAGTTGAAGGTTGTTGAAAATTGTTGGAAAAGTTGAAGGAGTTCTTTAATTGCTGAATGTATTTCCAAAGTTTGAAGGGTTCAAAGTTTTGCGAAGCAAAACCAAACCCCGACTTCTTTGCAATAAAACGTCTTTTCGTCTTCTCGGCAAAAGAAGTTTTGCGAAGCAAAAAACAAAAACGAAGTTTTTAAACTTAGTGTCTTAGAGCCTTTGTGGCAAAACAATTCTGCGGAGCAGAAAAAATATTGAGTAAAATAATTTGGTTATAAAATTTGGTTATAAAATTTTCAATATGAAACGTAGAGAATTTTTAGGTAAATCAGCAGCTGTCACACTACCAGCTTTAATAAGCGGCTACGATGTAAAAGCATTTAACGAAAACTCGCCGCTTGTAAAAGCGCTTATTGGTAGTACAACCGATACAGATCATGTACTCGTAATAGTACAATTGTCTGGCGGTAATGATGGCTTAAATATGGTGATACCCATAAGCACATACAATTTGTACAATGCCGCTCGTACAAATATTGCTATACCCGAACCTAGAATTTTAAAACTAAATGGCTACGATAAAACTGGCTTGCACCCAAGCATGACGGGCTTGCAAACGATGTACAACGATAGTAAATTAAAAGTGATACAAGCCGTAGGTTATCCGCAACCAAATTTTTCGCATTTTAGAGCTACCGATATTTGGATGACAGCAAGCAACAGCAATCAAGAAGTTTATACAGGCTGGGCAGGCAGATATTTGAATTATGAATATCCAAATTTCCCAAATGGATATCCCAATGAGAGTATGAAAGATCCGTTGGCTATACAAATAGGAAGTACTGCAAGCCTTACCACGCAAGGGCCTGCAGTAAATTTAGCCATGAGTATTACTAGTGCTACATCTTTTTATCAACTCATAAATGGCACTAGCGACCCAGTACCTGCTACAAAAGCCGGAAAAGAATTGAGCTATATACGCAACGTAGCAAAACAAACACAGCAATATGCAAGTACAATAACTGCCGCTGCTGCAAAAGTACAACCCATAGACCAAGGTCTTTATCCAACCAACAATAGCTTAGCAGATCAATTAAAAATTGTAGCAAGGTTAATAAAGGGCGGACTGAAAACCCGTGTATATATGGTAAATACTGGCGGGTTTGACACACATAGTTTACAAACAACAGTAGCAGATACTACAGTAGGAACACATGCAGTACTGTTAGGAAGAGTGAGTGATGCGATTAAAGCATTTCAAGATGATTTAAAAAAATTAGGAATAGAAGACAGGGTTGTAGGTATGACCTTTAGTGAATTTGGTAGAAGAATAAAAAGCAATGCTAGTACTGGCACAGACCATGGTGCGGCATCTCCATTATTTGTATTTGGCAAGCCGGTACAAGGCGGTGTACTTGGCGATAACCCAACCATACCAACAGCGGCTTCAGTAAATGACAATGTACCCATGCAGTATGATTTTAGAAGTGTGTATGCTACAATTTTAGAGAAATGGTTTTGTATTCCTAAAGAAACCGTACAAAATTTATTTCCGCAAAATATAAATGGAACACTGCAAGATTTGCCCCTTATTAAAAATGGCGTTTGCACAAATGCTATACCAAATTTATCGGGTGCTACACTTATCACAAACAACCCTAATCCTTTTTCTGACTGGACAGATATTAAATTTAAAACAAGCGGTGGGCATACACTTATACAAATAATGGATAGTACTGGTAGGGTTATTAACACAATGGAAAAAGTATATCCAGATGGCGAAAGCACACAAACGTACCGGTTTGTAGCAGGTCAGCTAGCTAGTGGTATTTATTATGCACGCTTTCAAAATGGAGCTGTTCAGCAGGTGAGGACGATGATGAAGGTGAGGTAATAAAGCATTATAGAAAAAGATTCAAGCTTGCTAAAAATGAACTCCATCAGTAAAGGCAGTCAGATTACAGGGCAGTTTAAATCCATTAGCTTTAGGATTTTGTATAACTATCATTTATACAACCAAAATGCAGCATGTATTCCGTTGTAGTTATCTAACTTTTTTTTTGTCATTTTATCATAAACATAATAGTTATTAGCATACACATTATTTTCATACAAAATATATCTCCCATCAATAGAGTAAGAGCCGTTTTTACCCTTAGCAATAAATGAATGTTCTCCAGTTTGAAAATCAATTTCGTAAAGCCTATTTTTACCTCCAATAAACATTCGGGTATCCATTATTTCTATTAATATTTTATCCATCTTAGGTGATACTTGTGGATGACAATATCCAGACAAATATAAAACCCTAGATGTATCTATACTATTATTTCTTACCCCTTTGTAATTACTCCATTTTAGTTCATTGTTTTTAAATAACTGAGTAATCAAATAATCTATTTGAAACATGTATTCGTTAAAGAAAAACTGCTTAGTACTTATGTTTTTTTCTTCAAAATCGGGCTTCATAACAACTGGGTATTTTTCAACTTGATTAAACACAGGGTTTACGTAATTCCGAATTTTTATTTTCCCTCTAATTTCAAAATAGCAAGTAAGTGTATCTTTATTTAGTTCATAACCCACTAATTTTCCAAATGCATCTTTACTAATTATAATTGAGTTATTTGTAGATGGTTCAGATAAATATAAAGACTCGCTGTTTCCTTTACATAATAAATATGTTTGAGATTTAGCACTAATACCAAATAAAAAACAAAACAAAAAATTGCAAAACAAGGTGATTCTCATATCAGTGATTTAAACTGTAGGATAAAAATGTAAATTCTTTTATGCATATTTACAAATCTAATAAAATTACTTCAACCATTCTTAGTTTCCCTACCTTCGCTCACTCTCCAAACTAAATACCATGTCCATAGATAAAGACCTCCACAAACGTTCCAATAACCTTTGCGAATTATGTAGTTCCGATGAAGCAAACACAGCCTATGCAGTACCACATAGCCCGAGCAATACATTAGAACATCATCTTTGGATTATGCTCAACTTGTGCTGCTCAAATGGCTAGTATAGAAACGGCAGATGAAAATCATTGGCGTTGTTTGAAAGATAGTATTTGGAGCGAAGTGCCAGTTGTAAAAGTAGTTTCGTGGCGTATGTTGCACAAATTAAAAAATTTAGATTGGACACAAGATTTAATAGACATTGCCTATTTAGACGAAGATGAAATGCAGTGGGCAGAGGCAAGTGGTGATGATATAAACCAAGATGATATTGAAAAACATATAGATTGCTTTGGTGCTGTTTTACAAAGTGGCGATAATGTAGTGCTCACCAAAACGCTTGATGTAAAAGGCGCAACCTTTAATGCAAAAGTGGGTACAGTGGTGCATAATATTCATTTGGTAGCCGACAATACAGACCAAATAGAAGGTAGGGTAAATGGCTCTATGATTGTTATACTTACAAAGTATGTGAGAAAGTCGGGTAAGTAATTTGGTTTTTTGGCATAACTTTATTTAAAACAAATTACTGTGCAACTAACCAAAGAGCAAGATGCTATTATCAATTCTACAGGTGACATTAAAATTAATGCCGTAGCTGGTTCTGGCAAAACGACTACCGTTATTGAATATGCTGCATCTCGACCTGCACATAGCAAAATACTTTATTTAGCTTTTAATAAATCTGTAAAAATAGAAGCCATAAAAAAGTTTGCAGATAAAGGATTGAAAAACGTAAAAGTAGAAACAGCACATTCTTTAGCTTATAAACATATTGTAATTGGAAATAACTTTAGGATAAAAGCGCAAGGGTATAAAACCAATGAAATAGCTGAATTGCTTGGCTTGCAGGGCAACGGCGAAAAGCATTACGAATATGTAGTAGCCAACCATATTAATAAATTTATAGCGTATTTCTGCAATAGCGACAAACAAAAAATACAAGAACTAAACTACCTCGATATCGTATCTGATACTAAAGCAAAAGTATTTATAAAAAATTGTTACCCATTTTTAGAAATGCAAACAAGGTTGCTTTTAGCAAAAATGAACAGTGGCGAAATAGACATTACACATGATTTTTATTTAAAGAAATTTCAATTAGCAAACCCACAACTTTCTTACGATTATATTTTGTTTGACGAGGGGCAAGATGCATCTGCTGCCATGCTAGATGTGTTTTTTAAGCAGGCTGCCACAAAAGTAATTGTAGGAGACACACATCAACAAATTTATGGCTGGCGGCATGCTGTAAATTCTCTAGAAAAAGCAAATTTTACCACGTTTCATTTATCTACCAGTTTTAGGTTTGGTGCAGATATTGCAAAACTAGCCATGGGCATATTACAATGGAAAGACCAATTGGAAGATTACAAACCTTTAATAATAAAAGGAAATGGCAACAGCAATAAAAAAGTGAGTAAAGCTGTAATTGCGAGAACCAACCTCGGCTTATTATTAAAAGCAATAGAATATGTAACAGAGAAAAATAAAGTGAAACAACTTTATTTTGAAGGTAATATAAACTCATATACGTATGCAGACGATGGCGCATCTTTGTATGATGTACTAAATTTATACAATGGCAAGAGGCATCTTATAAGAGATAGCCTAATAAAAGCTATGAAAGATATAGAAGAGCTAGAAGAGTATATTGAAAAAGCAGAAGATGTGCAGTTGGCAATGATGGTGGAAATAGTGAAGGAGTATGGAAATGAAATTCCGGACATAATAAAATCAATAAAAGACAAACACGTAGCTAATGATGATAAAGAAAAAGCGGATGTAATTTTTTCTACCGTCCATCGTTGCAAGGGTATGGAGTATGACGAAGTAGAATTGGTAAACGATTTTATTAATGAAGGTAAAGTAGAAAAAGCTGCTAATGACAACAATGATGAACCACTAAAAAATGCTAAAACAAATGAAGAAATAAATTTATTGTACGTAGCGATTACAAGAACAAAAAATATGTTACACTACCCCGAAACCTTATTGCCCAATGAATTTCCTACATCTACCAATATTAACGTCATAAAAATACAAGAGGTAGCAGAGCCAAAAAATAATAAAAACGATGGCTTAAAAAATTTACAAAAATTAAGGGAAAAAGCATATTCAATGGATAGTATTAGAAATAACCACAAAGATGCTTACAGACCATGGACTATTGATGATGATGCTATGTTAAAAAAATTATTCAGCACTAGCAAAACTATAGTAGATATTGCCAAGCAATTTGGTAGAACCAAAGGTGCCATTTTTGCCAGATTAAAAAAACTTGGTTTAGCGGAGTGAAACTCTTGCTTATAAAAATTAGTTCGTTGTTAAATGCCCCGCATTTACCCAATCTACAATTTTTTGTTTATCTATTGTTGTAAGCTGCCCACCTTGTGGCATAAAGCTAGGGTTGCCATCTACAGTTCTTGCTTTTATTCTGTCCCATGCAGTTACAATAGAATTATCTGCATCAAAATTTTTACCACCACTTACTGTGCCGTTTAGGTGGCATGGGCCACAATATCCATTCACTATCTTTCGTACTTCATAAAATTTTGGGCCATAGCTATTAATGGTAACTGGGGTAGTTCCCACACAATTGTTTGCATTTTTTGCAGTAACGGTATAACTGCCAGCTGCCAAATTAAAAAAGTTTGTAGAGCCTTGAAAAGCACTACCCGTAATGCTATAACTAAAGCCTGAGCCTATCGGAGAGGTGACCGTTACACTGCCAAGAGATTGTCCAGTAATGGTAAAGCCTTTATCTACAACTGGAGTAATGGTAATGCCTATACAAGGGTCAACAATAGGAGGTGTAGGAGTTACGGCAGGAGTGTCTGTTTTTTTGCAGCCCATAAATAATACTATTCCTACAATAAGCTGAAAAAGAATTACGTTATTTTTCATACTTAAATTTACGTTGAAAATTTTTAAACATTGTTATTTATTTGACTTATTATTTATGCATTGGTTTAAAAAAAAGTATAGAAGGGTTGAAAAATTTGCCATTCATCAAAATAATATTTGCAACATTGTTTCATTTTTATATATTTGCAACATCGTTTCAAATATAAGCATTATGAAAAAAATATTCCCGGTGCTCTTAGTGTGTGCTTCGTTGTTTGCATTTGCTGGTAAAACAAACAAAATATTAAAAGGTAGTTTTTTCGGTATTGTAACTGACGCCGCTACAGGAAAGCCTTTGCGTGGCGTATCTGTTTATATTTCTGATATAAGAACGGGTACTATTACAAATGCTAGTGGAGAATATTTTATGGGAAATGTACCAGAAGGAATACATTTAATAGAATTTTCGCATGTGGGCTATAATACACGAGCCGAGCAAATATTAATAAAAGGGGAAACAAAGAAAGATATTCTACTCAGCGAATCTGTGGTAGAAAATAATGCAGTAATTGTAACTGGTGTTTCTCGTGCATCGCAATTAAAAAAAGTTCCATTTCAAGTTTCTATTTTACGCAAAGAAGAATTACAACAAACAACTTCTACAAATATTATTGATGCCATTACAAGAAAAGCTGGTGTATCATCTTTAGCCACTGGACCAGCTATATCAAAACCTGTAATACGTGGGCTGGGTTACAATCGTGTATTGACTATAAACGATGGGGTAAGGCAAGAAGGGCAGCAATGGGGAGATGAACATGGTATAGAAATAGACGAAGCTAGCGTGAGTAAAATAGAAATTTTAAAAGGCCCTGCAAGTTTGGTTTATGGTAGCGATGCTATGGCGGGTGTTATAAATATCATTACCAATGTGCCTATATCAGTAAATACAATTAAAACCAATATTGGTACAAATTATCAAAGCAATAATAAACTAAGAAGTTTGTATGGCAATGTAGCTGGAAATATAAATGGGTTTAACTGGAATATATATGGCACTACAAAAGCAGCAGCTGATTATAAAAACAAGTATGATGGTAGTGTTTTCAATTCAAAATTTAATGAAAAAAATATTGGAGGATATGTAGGATATAATGGCAGTTGGGGTTTTAGCCATTTATTGGTAAGCAGTTTCAATCTTAAAGCAGGCTTGGTAGAAGGAGATAGAGACGCTATAGGAAACTTTGTAAAAGCATTGGTAGGCGGAATGGAAACAAAAGCAACAGAAGAAGATTTTAAAAGCACAATGCCACAAATTCCGTATCAAAATATCCGCCATTTTAAAATTGCTACAGATAATAATTTTAAAATAGGTAGTAATAATCTTTCACTTAATGTAGGCTTTCAACAAAACAAAAGAGAGGAGTTTGGTGATATAGATAACCCAACAAAGCAAGGATTATTTTTTGATTTAAAAACGATTACTTACGCCACGCAGTTTCACATAAAAGAAAAAAATGGCTGGAAGCCATCTATTGGTGTAAGTGGAATGAACCAAACAAATACAAATAGAGGTATTGAGCAATTGATACCAAACTACAACCTTACAGATGCTGGTTTTTTTATTTTTACGGAGAGAGAGATTGCCAAACTAACCATTAGTGGTGGAGGAAGATTTGACACAAGAAATATTAATGTAAAAACTTTGTTAGATGAAACTGGCGCTGCCAAAGGAGATGCATTTACAAAAAGCTTTAGTAATTTTTCCGGAAGTGTGGGGCTTGCCTATGAAGTAAATAAAAATGTAAACCTAAAATTAAATATTGCTCGTGCTTTTCGTGCACCAAGCATACCAGAGCTTGCTAGCAATGGCGCACACGAGGGGACAATACGTTATGAATATGGCAATACAAATTTAAAAAGCGAAACAAGCACACAAATTGATGCATCCATAGGGCTAAATAATGAGCATGTTTCATTTAACTTAGCAGGGTATCTAAATAGTTTTCGAAATTTTATTTTTTACAGAAAGTTAACAGCAATATCTGGTGGAGATTCTTCTGTAGATGTAGGTGGAAACTTTCTTACAGCCTTTAAATTTGACCAGCGAAAAGCCACACTAGCAGGCTTAGAAGCCACATTAGACATACATCCTCATCCAATAGACTGGTTGCATTTTCAAAATACATTTTCGTTTGTATCCGGCACTTTTAATGAAGCTATTGGAGGCAGTAAAAATTTACCCTTTATTCCTGCTCCAAAATTATTGACAGAACTGCGAGGCGATTTTAAAAAACTTGGTAAAAATGTTTCTAATTGTTACATAAAAGTTGAGCTAGATAATACATTTAAACAATCTAAGGCTTTTACAGCGTTTGATACAGAAACAGCCACAGCTGCATACACATTGCTACATGTAGGA
Organism: Ferruginibacter sp.; assembly: GCA_031408295.1. Lineage (GTDB taxonomy): Bacteria > Bacteroidota > Bacteroidia > Chitinophagales > Chitinophagaceae > Ferruginibacter. The sequence goes on along the minus strand of JANNVW010000057.1, from coordinate 81,883 downwards.
CTTGGAGCAGATATTAATGCCAGAGGCAAAACATTATTCAGCATAAATTTTTCGATAAATAATATTGGAGATGTAGCGTACCAAAATCATTTAAGTAGATTAAAATATGCAGCAGAAAATATGGCAACAGGCCGCCTTGGGGTTTTTAATATGGGGAGAAATTTTAGTATGAAGATAAATATGCCATTGGTTTTTCACACAAAGAAGGAAAGGAAAAAATAAGTTTACAAAAATAAAAAAGCGAAAGGCTTTGCGAACTTAGCTCCTTTGTATCTTTGTGTGGAATTATTTACTCAAATTCCTTTGGTTTTGTAATCACATAATCTTTATCATAGCTAATAAAAAAGCGAATGTACAAAACCCTGCTTATTCTCATTAACCAAGGTTGAATAACAACTAATAAAACAGCGTTTAATCCAAGCCACCAAAATACACGACTATCTTCTGTAGATACACCTATCAGTACAAACCATGCTACAAAAGTGGCTACAGAAATGGCTACAGTAAGTGCATAACTTACATAACTAGTGCCAAACCAAAAACCTGGTTCTAAATCAAATTTTTGTCCACATTCTGCACATGCATTTGGCATTGCAAAAATATGTTTTAGCGATAAATTTTTGTATGGACTATCATTGATAAACATTTTGCCACGCCTACATCTTGGGCACTTCATGCTAAAAATGCTCCATAATGTATTTGGTGTTGGCCTTTCGTTTTCGCTCATGTAAAAAAAATTATTTATTAAATTTTAATTTAAAAAATAACATAATGAAAGTCATAAATAGTACCATGCTATTTGTATAAATTACAGGTACATTTTTTATGATGATACCATAAGCAAGCCACATGCTTACACCCAATACCAATAATAAAAGCATTGGTAGGGAAAGGTCTTTAGCAGATTTTGTTTGCCAAATTTTTATAACCTGTGGCAAAAATGTAATGGAAGAAATTGTACCTGCTGCTAATCCTAATATTTCTGAATTCATATGATTATTTTTATACTGATTGTTTTTTTCTTTCTCCAATTTGTTGTCTCCACATAGCATAGTACAAGCCTTTTTCTTCTAACAAAGATTGGTGTGTACCCGTTTCTACCACTTCGCCTTTTTCTAAAACATAAATTCTATCTGCATGCATAATAGTGCTTAGCCTATGTGCTATCAAAATGGTAATTTGTTCTTTTAAAGCAGATATGTCTCTTATGGTGTCTGTTATTTCTTCTTCTGTTAGCGAATCTAGTGCAGAAGTTGCTTCATCAAATATCAATAATTTTGGTTTGCGTATAAGTGCACGTGCAATAGATATACGTTGTTTTTCACCACCACTTAATTTTAAACCTCCTTCGCCTAGCACGGTGTCTAAACCTTTTTCTGCTTTTGCTAAAAGGTTTGTAGCACTTGCTTTTATCAATACATCATTTAATTCTTGCTCTGTTGCATTTGGGTTTACAAACATTAAATTTTCTCTAATACTGCCGCTAAACAAATTGGTATCCTGTGTTACAAAACCTACTTGGCTTCTCAAATCTTCTAAACTAATTTCTTTTTCTTCTATGCCATTATACAAAATTTTTCCATCTTGTGCTCTGTATAAACCTACAAGCAATTTCATTAAGGTAGATTTCCCACTTCCACTTGGGCCAACAAATGCAATCGTTTCACCTATGTTTGCAGAAAAACTAATATTATCAATAGCTTTTACAGATGCCGTTTGGTGTTTAAATCCTACATTTTTAAACACAAGTGACTCAATGTTTCCGATATGTTTTGGATCAGCAGCAGTAGGTTCAGGTGCTTTTTGCATTAAGGTATTAAAATTATTTAAAGAAGCTTCCGCCTCTCTATATGCAATTATAATATTTCCAATTTCTTGCAAAGGACCAAAAACAAAAAACGAAAACACTTGCATGGTTACCAATTGTGCAAAATCCATTCTGTTGTGAAATATTAACCACATTAGCATAAACAAAATTACTTGCCTAAGTGTATTTACAAATGTGCCCTGTATAAAACTTATTGTACGGGTGCGTTTTACTTTGTTTAATTCTAGACCAAGAATTTTAAAAGTATTTTTGTTTAACCGAACTACCTCCTGCCCAGTAAGCCCAAGGCTTTTTACCAATTCAATATTTCTTAATGATTCTGTAGTTGCGCCAGCAAGCGAATTGGTTTCTGTAACAATATTTTTTTGAATAGACTTTATTTTTCTGCTCAATAAACTACTCATTATAACTAGTAAAAATATTCCTCCAAAATAGATGAATGGCAGCATCCAATGTATTTGTGAAGCATAAATTGCTACAAACACAATTCCCACAATTACAGGAAAAAGAATATTTATAAAAGCAGCAATTAGTTTTTCTGTATCTGTTCTTACTTTAGTTAAAATGCTAAGTGTTTCGCCACTACGTTGATCCTCAAAATCTTGGTAAGGTAGTTTCATGGCATGTTGTAAGCCATCAGTAAACACATTTGCACCAAATTTTTGGGTAATAGTAGTAAGAAAATAATCTTGAAAAGCTTTTGCTATACGGCTAATCATAGCCACCGTAATAGACGCTAACAATAAACATGCAACACCATAATATGGTTTAGAGAAAGAAAAAAAGAAATTGTTCCAAAACATACTACTGCCTGGTTTTTGATGCTCTCCTGCCAATTTCACTAACTTACCCAATATTATAGGATCTACTAAAGAGAAACCAATATTAATGGAAGCTAAAAAAAGTGTAAAAATCATTAAGCCTTTGTATGGCTTTAAATATTGCAATAATATCTTCATATGCGCTCTGTATATTTTTAGAAAGTGCAAAATTACGAAATGCAAAGCGGGAATACAATTCAAAGTTTAACTTACCCCCCTCTATCTCCCCCGAAGGGGTAAGAAACGTAGGAGATCGTGCATGAGATTAAGTTTTATTAAAAAATCATTAAATATATTTTTTCAATATTTTTATTCTACCCCATAATATATTGCACAATATATTGCATAATAAAAGATGAAAAATGATATACTGTTGAATGGAGCGTCGCCACTAAATTTCAATCAGGGATGTTAGCTCGTAAACAGAAAAGTTTTGAAAACTCGCTGATTTTTATTTGAAAATTGAGTGTTGAAAATTGTTCATTGAACATTTGAACTAATCATTGAAAAGCTCTAGTCTAAATACTAAGTACTCAATACTAAATACTATTTATGCTCCCCATCCTTCCCTATCCAAACTTCTATATTGTATAGCTTCTGCAAGGTGCTCTGGTTTTATATCTGCACTATCGGCAAGGTCGGCAATGGTACGGCTTACTTTTAAAATGCGATCGTAAGCACGTGCACTAAGGTTTAGTTTTTCCATAGCAATCTTTAATAAGTTTGCACCAGCTGTGGAAATTACACAAACTTCTTTTAAGGTTTTGCTGCTTATTTGTGCATTGGCATACACCCCTATATTTTCTTTGTAACGCTCGGCTTGTATTTCTCTTGCATGTATTACACGTGCACGAATGCTTGCGCTTTTTTCAAAATCTCTTGTGCTTTGCATTTCACTAAACGCAACTGGCGTAACTTCCACATGTAAATCGATTCTATCTAAAAGCGGCCCCGAAATTTTTCCTAAATATTTTTGCACCACACCAGGGCCGCAGCTGCATTCTCTTTCTGGGTGATTGAAATAACCGCATGGGCATGGGTTCATAGAGGCAATAAGCATAAAACTTGCAGGAAAATCCAATGCTATTTTTGCACGACTAATGGTAACTTTTCTCTCTTCCATTGGTTGGCGCATTACTTCTAATACGGTTCTTTTAAACTCTGGCAATTCATCTAAAAATAATACGCCATTGTGCGCCAAAGAAATTTCACCAGGTTGTGGATTGCCGCCGCCGCCTACTAAAGCTACATCTGAAATAGTATGGTGAGGCGAACGAAACGGACGTTTACTTACTATTGTTGCATTCTCTGGAAGTTTTCCAGCAACGCTATGTATTTTCGTTGTCTCTAATGCTTCGTGTAATGTGAGTGGTGGTAAGATGGTTGGCAGTCTTTTTGCCAACATTGTTTTGCCGGCACCTGGTGGGCCTATCAATATTGCATTGTGTCCGCCTGCTGCAGCAATCTCCAATGCACGTTTTATATTTTCTTGTCCTTTTACATCACAAAAATCTATTTCAAAATCGCTTTGTGCATCTGCAAATTCTGCACGGGTATCTACAATGGTTTGTACAAGTGATTTTTCATTTTTAAAAAAATCAATTACATCGTTTATATGTGTTACGCCAAATACTTTTAAATTGTTTACCATGGCTGCTTCACGGGCATTTGCAGCTGGCAATATCAAACCTTCAAAACCTTCTTTGCGTGCTTGTATAGCTATGGGCAATGCACCTTTTATTGGTCGCACTTCACCATCTAAACTAAGCTCACCCATTATCACAAATTTTTCTAATCGCTCTGGGTTTGCAATTTGCTCTGTAGCGCCAAGCGTACCAATGGCAATGGGCAAATCAAATGCAGAGCCAGTTTTTTTTATATCTGCAGGTGCTAAGTTTACCACCAATTTTGTACGTGGCATATAATAATGATTGCTCTTTATGGCGCTCTCTACTCGTTGCAAACTTTCTTTTACAGCATTATCAGGCAAGCCTACAATAAAATAATGTTGCCCTTGGTTGGTTACATTTACTTCTACCGTTATGGTAATGGCTTCCACGCCGTACACAGCACTACCAAAGGTTTTTACGAGCATGTTCGTTTTGTTTTTTATTTGAAGATAATGATTTGTAGATAGATGTGCAAAATAATAATGCAAAACAATAATTCAGCAATTTTGGAAAACGGTTTTGAAAATTTTTTTTAGTTACTTTAGTTTCAATATGGAAAAATGGATAAGTACCTTTATTCACCTTAAAACTTTCCTTTTAATGCTGTTTTCAATTATATAAAATTTTCATTTTTAATAAACTTAATAAAAATGAAAAAATTCATTTTTACAAAATTACATATAATAATCGAATAAAACGTTACTAATAAACAAGTTAATTAAATATTTATATTAACATTTTAAAAGTAATTTATTTATAACCTGCCAAATCTATATAATTTTACCTACATTTGGCAGGTTATAAATTTTATACTGTGGAAATAATTGGAAGAAATAATGAAAAAAATATTCTCTTAGATGCGCTTTCATCTACACAGTCAGAAATGATTGCGGTGTATGGCAGGCGGCGTGTGGGAAAAACATTTTTAATAGAAAGTGTTTTTGAGGATAAAATTTGCTTCAGTATATCTGGTATTCATAAAGGAAGTTTGAAAGATCAATTAAACGAGTTTTCAAAAGTATTATTTCCCAAAAAGAAAGAGCGGCAAGTAATTACTAGTTGGTTTGATGCATTCGATTTGTTGGAAACGCACATAGAATCCATTAAAGGAAAGCAAAAGAAGGTAATATTTATTGACGAGTTGCCGTGGTTGGACACACCTAAATCTCAATTTATTGCAGCTTTTGAGCATTTTTGGAACAAATGGGCAACCAAACGAACAGATATAATTGTTGTAGTATGCGGTTCTGCAGCAAGCTGGATGATAAAAAAAATATTGAACAGTAAAGGAGGCTTACACAATAGGGTAACGATACGTATAAGATTATTGCCATTTAATTTGGATGAAACGGAGCAATATCTAAAAACAAAAAATATAAGATTAAACCGTTACGACTTGTGCCAATTGTATATGAGTATTGGTGGTATTCCTTTTTACTTAAAACAAATTAGGAGAGGCGAAAGTGTAATCCAAAATATAGAGCGAATTTGTTTTACAAAAGATGGATTACTATATAGCGAATTTGATAATTTGTATAGTGCTCTCTTTAATAATGCAGCAAAGCATATTGCAATAATAAATGCACTAGCAAATAGTCCGCAAGGGCTAAATAGAAACACACTTATAAAAAACAGTAAGTTAGAAACTGGTGGTGGGCTCTCTGACGTTTTAAATGAATTATTAGAATCTGGTTTTATAACAGAAATACCTGCACAAAATACAGTAGCAAAAAATAATATTTATAGACTAACAGATGAGTACTCTCTTTTTTATTTAAAATTTATACAACAAAATAAATTTGCAGGGCAAGGCGCATGGACAAGCCTTAGCAAAACACAAAGCTATACAGCTTGGTGTGGTTATGCATTTGAAAACATATGTTTTAAACATACCAATGCTATAAAAAAGGCATTGGGCATAAGTGCCGTTTATACAAACATTTATAGCTGGCACAATAGCAAAGGACAAATAGATATGTTGCTTGATAGGGAAGACCGCTGTATAAATATTTGCGAAATAAAATATTACAAAAGCGAGTTTGAAATAACCAAAAGTTATGAAGCAAAACTAAGGGCAAAAATGGAAGCTTACCAAAGTGATACCAATACAAATAAAAACTTGTTTCTTACTTTTATTACAAGCAAGGGATTAAAAGAAAATATGTACAAAACAAGCTTGGTTGAAAACGCTCTTACGCTTGATGACTTATTTAATGATTTGTAATTTTATTTTACAATAAGCCTTTTTATTATATTTAGTTAAAGTAGCTAGAATCCTTTACTGTATTGCGTATAGCTGTAATTATATAAAGCACTGTATTTTTATAAGTTGCCAAATGTGGGTTTTTACACTCATATTTGGCAGGTTATAATTTAAAAAAATAAAAAACTCCAATAAATCTTATAACTAAATGAATAATTTTCAGTACGGCCTTGTTTCTCTATATTTCCTAAACGCTTTTTCCTATACACAGCTGTTATTAAATATTATCTGTATTGAAGTATTTTAGGTACTTTTACTATATAAATTATTCGCTATGAGAAAGTTTTACCTACTTTTTGCTATTCTTTTTTGCAATTTTTTACATGCACAAACAAAAATAAGTGCTTACGAACAACTGGCAAGCGTAAACGAGCAATGGAAATACCAAACTGATGTAATTCCTTCAATGAAAAATGCAGAAGCTAAACCATTGGCTGAACAAGAGCTTTTGCGTTTCCATTTGCAAGAAACAGAAAAGTTATTGCGTAGTAGAAATGTATCAAATTTATCTGCTACATTACAAAAGCAAAGAGCAAAAAATTTAAATATTCTACATAGTTATTGGAATAGGGGTTTGTTTCCTATAAATGATATGCATGAAGGAAGACAGCCTTATTTTATAGATAAGAATAATACCTATTGTGCAGTAGGATATTTAATGCAGCACACAGGTGCAGATGATATTGCAAAAGATGTAAAAGCTACACAAAACTATAGTTACTTAAAAGATATTACGCATCCAAAGCTCATGAACTGGGTTGCACATTCTGGTTTGAATATTGATGAGTTGGCGTTGATACAACCAGCTTATGGAGGAGAATTCCCTCCAATATTATTGGAGATGCATTACAATAATATCGGTACAGATTTAAACGAGTATATAGAAATAAAGCAAGGCAATTATTCATCTAAATTTAACACAGTTTTGTTTTATGATCAAAATAATGCTTTATATAAAACTTTGCTTACATCACAAATGCAGCTCATAGGTAATGCTTTTATAGGGCTCTATTATTATACTTTTCCAGCGAATGAAAATTTTGCAGATGAAGGGCGTATTGAAATAAAAAATGTTGGAAGTTATAATACAAATCCTCCAATTCATTATTCTAATTTAATAAGTACTATAACTTACACTTCTTCAAGTGTAGCAGTCTATACAGATTTTTTGTTTGGTAACCAACCAAATAGCACCTATAATATTGGCGAAAATGAAAGCACTCTAATTGGAAGCACATTATCATTTTGTGGATTGTATCCAAGTTTTGGAAATTCAGGCACATGGAGTTTGGTTAGTCAAGATGCTTCTCCGGGTGTAATTAGTAGCTGTGTGTCATTACCAACATTAGTACCTATCACATTATCCAAATTTGATTACCTCATAAAAAACAACACGGTAGCACTAAAATGGCAAACAGAAAACGAAATAAACAGTAGCCATTTTGAAATAGAAAGAAGTACAGATGGAGTAAATTTTGAGCGAACAGGAAAGATTGTAGCTGCGGGTGCAAGTACTACAACCAAGCAATATAAATTTGTAGATGATAATCCCAAATACATAAATCATTATAGACTAAAACTGGTAGACTTGGATGCGACAAGTACGTACTCAAAAATATTATTTGTAAAAGTACAACAAGCAAACGCAATAAAAGTTATAGAAAATCCTGTAAAAGATAATTTGCCATTGAGCATAACTATAAACGCATCAAAAATTAAAAGTATTACCCTATTCGATTTTATGGGAAGACAATTGAAAACAATAAAAGCGGTTAGTGGGTTTCAAAATGTAGATATTGCCAATCTTGCAACTGGCAAATATCTAGTACAATTAATTACTACTGATGGTGAAGGCTACAATACCGCATTTATAAAAGCAAAATAGTTTTATTTATGTAATTTCGAAACAATACTTTAATACCTATATTTAAAATAACGCTTCCATATCTTTTACCTAAAAGTGAATTGCAAATAGTAATTCATACAATACTATAACAACACTGTCATTATAAATAAAATTGTTTATGAAAAATATTTTTTTAGCTGTATTTATCTCAACGCTTTTACTTGCTTGCAACAATAACCAGCCTGAGCAAGATTTAACAATAATGCCCGAAAAAAAAGCACCCTTAATTTCTGATACGCAAACAATAAATAAAACAGCTGCCCAAAATACGGGTGTAAATAATTTACCAGCACAAGTGCCTACAGGAGCAAATGTAAATTTGCAACAACCTGCCGCTACAATGCCACAGAATATTGTCGCCAATAAATCAGGTTCGGCTGCTAATCCGCCACACGGGCAGCCAGGGCATGTGTGTGGTACTACACCCATAGGTGCAAGTACAACTACCGCAGCTCCACAAAACGTGCAAACCATAAACAGTGCTGCCCCACAAATGAAAATTGCACCGCAACAAACGAATACTATTAAACCTACTGTAGCAGCTAGTACTGGCAACAGCCAAATAAACCCTGCTCATGGGCAACCAGGGCATAGATGTGATATTGCTGCAGGAGCTCCATTAAACTCTGCTCCTCAAAAAACTACTGCCCCAAAAACAGTAAATACAAATGCCACAGTTACTTCTACACCAACTATTGTAAACCCAAGCACAATGCCTGCACTACAACCTACACAGGCAGTTCAAAATACTGATGCTGCAAATGGAACTCCTGCTTTAATATCGAATGCCACTGGCGCCAAGCTAAATCCTGAACATGGTAAGCCAGGGCATGATTGTAAAGTTGCAGTAGGGCAACCGCTACCAAATAAATAATTTTTCTTTTTTAGTACACAATATGTCATTACAATTTACATCTCTCAACAGCGGCAGCAATGGCAATTGTTATTATATAGGTAATGATACTGAAGCGGTGTTGATAGATGCAGGTTTATCTTGTAGAGAAACGGAAAGACGGATGAAAAGGCTTGACTTAAACATGCAAAATGTAAAAGCCATTTTTGTGAGCCATGAGCATATAGACCACGTGCGTGGGCTTGCAGGGCTTGCAGATAAATACCGTATGCCTGTGTATGTAACGGCTGCTACGCAAAAAGGTTGTTATCATTTAAAACCAGAGCATACTATTTCGGTTACTGCACACGAACGTGTAAGTATAGGCTCACTAAGCATTACAGCCTTTCCTAAATTTCACGATGCAGCAGACCCACATAGTTTTATTATTACTTGTAACGAAAGAACGGTAGGCGTGTTTACAGATATTGGTAAACCATGCGAAAATGTAATTGCCTATTTTAAAAAATGCCACGCCGCTTTTTTAGAAGCTAATTATGATACTAACTTGTTAGCTAATGGAAATTATCCTTCATTCTTAAAACAAAGAATAAGTGGTGGAGTAGGGCATTTAAGTAATACAGAAGCGTTAGAAATTTTTGTAAAACATAAGCCGAGTTTTATGAGCCATTTGTTACTTGCTCATTTATCAAAAGATAATAATGACCCTGAGTTGGTGCAGCGAATATTTGAAGATGTAGCGGGGGAAACAAGTGTGATGGTAGCTAGTAGATATGAGGAGATGGCTGTTATGAACATTGGAATTATGGATATGGTAAGTACAATAAAAACTAGAAGGAAAGCATTATCAAATAACCCAGCACAAATGAGTATGTTCTAAATTTTTTCCAACATTCCCACAACCCCCTCCTTCCTCAAAATTAAATAACCCAACCTATCATTACTTATTCCTTCTTTTAGTTGATAACTAAAACTTAATTGATCATCTACCACGGCAGTTTCAAAATAGTTAAAACAAATATTTGGATGCTTTTTTAAATCATCGCCTATTTCATATAAATGTGTGGAGAGTAAAAAAATAGAATTTTTTATTTTAAGTAAACCTTCAATTACAGTGCTGCTGCATTTCATAGCATCTTGCACATTGGTGCCTTTAAATAATTCATCTATCAGGATCAACCATTTTTTTCCATTGGTTACTTTTTGTACCGTTGCTTTTATGCGTTGCACTTCATTAAAAAAATAACTTTCGCCTTTAGCAATATTGTCTATCACATTAATATTACTGAGTATGCCATCGAAAAAACTAAGTTGCATTTGTGCAGCAGGTACACCCATGCCTGTGTGTGCAAGATATACTGCCGTACCACATGCTTTTATGAAAGTACTTTTTCCAGCCATATTTGCGCCAGTAAGAAATAAAAAATTGGTTGTTTGATTTAATGTTACATTATAGGAAACTGGGTGTTCTAACATGAGATGATATAAATCTTTTGCTTCCATATATGGCAAATCATCTTCTATAAAACTTGGCATGGCAAGGTTATATTTTTCTACTGCTAAAGCCATACCATACCATGCATCTAGCTTACCAAATATATTAAGCAACTCAAGCATATTCAATTTAAATTTGTACCGAATAAAATGTGCTAACCCAAGCATTTGGGCTGGCGTTAAATCTGAAGCTCTATTTGAAGTTGCAATAATTTTTAATTGAGGGTTTGCCAATATCTTTTTTGCTTCGCCTAATTGCTTTTGCAAAAGTTCCGCTGTGTCATCATTCGAAAAATCATTTACCAATTGCATCATGCCTTTTACAAAATCAAAAGAATGCCTAACAGAATATTTTACTAAAGTAAAATCATGACCGTGTAATACCTTATAACTAAATGCTTGTAGCGATGAAGGTTTGGCAGGGAAGCTATCTATTTGAGCTTCGTAAAAACGCTCTACTACCATTATTGTACCATTACTAATAATGAGTGGCCATTTCTCTTTATTATTTTTTATGGCAAGTATCGTTTGCTGCACATTTTCTATGCTGGCAATATCTGTTAAAGGGTTCGATAAATTTTTTCGCAGTTGTTCTTTTCCTCTACTAGTTACCGTAAAATTTATTTTATTAAAAATAGAAAATTCATCTTCTCTATCGAAAATAACGAGGTCGGCAAGGGTGGTTTTGTCTATCTCCATGTGTTAGTATTAAGTATTTAGTACTTAGTATTGAGATGGCTTAGTACTAAGTATTGAGTACTTAGTATTGAGATGGTTTCTAATACTTTTTAGTTTATTTTTTTTGCAAACCTTTGCATATTTTTCCTATTGAAAAAAATTACTTTGTATAAATTCTTTAAAAATATTGAAGACCAGTCTTAATACTCAATACTAAATACTCTTATCTTTCAAATTCCAATCTTCTTCCCACATTAGATGCATTTACTAACCCATTTTCATAAACCATGTTTCCACATACCATCGTTTTTTCTATTGTAGCATTAAAATTAAAGCCTTCAAGCGGGCTCCAACCGCATTTGTACAGAATGTTTTTGTTGGAAACGGTGTAATCTTTATTTAAATCTACCATTACCAAATCAGCAAAATAACCTTCTCTTATATAACCCCTTTCTTTTATCTGAAAACAATCTGCCACGGCATGGCTCGTTTTTTCAGCAATTTTTTCTAAAGATATTTTCCCTTCTTTATAATAATGCAACATCAACTGAAGCGGATGTTGAACTAGCGGCAAGCCTGCATGTGCGTGCTCGTAAGGTGGTTCTTTTTCTGAGAGTAAATGTGGAGCATGGTCTGTAGCTATTACATCTAGCCTATCATCTAACAACGCTTCCCAAAGCGCTGCTTTATTGTATGCTGCTTTTATGGCAGGGTTACATTTTATGTTGTAGCCTAATCTTTCATAATCATCTGCGGTAAAATGTAGGTGGTGTACACATACTTCTGCTGTTATTCTTTTATCTTTTAACGGCAACATATTCCCAAACAATTGCAATTCTTTTTCTGTAGAAATATGCAAAATATGTAAACGACTATTGTACTTTTTTGCAAATTGTATTGCAGTTACTGAACTTTCGTAGCAAGCCTCTTCATTCCGTATAAGCGGATGGTCACTTGGGTCTAAATTTTCTTTAGCAGCTTTTATTTTTTCATACTGCTTTCTAATTATTCTTTCATCTTCACAATGTGTTGCAATTAATACTTCACTTTCACTAAAAATTTTATCGAGTGTAGTATGATTGTTTACAAGCATATTACCGGTGCTGCTACCCATAAATATTTTTAACCCACAAATATTATTTTTAAATTGATTTACCCTAAGTGCTTGTTCAGCATTATCATTACTAACACCCATAAAAAAAGTGTAATTGGCTACTGAGTTTTGTGCAGCAATCTTGTATTTATCCTCCAATAACTCTATGGTGAGTGCATTGGGAATGGTATTAGGCATTTCCATAAAACTGGTTATACCACCAGCTACCGCTGCGGCACTTTCTGTAGCTATGGTAGCTTTGTGGGTAAGCCCTGGTTCTCTAAAATGTACTTGGTCGTCTATCAAGCCAGGAAAAAGATGTTTATTTTGCCCATCAATTTCAATAATATTACCTTTTTTAGCAATATTATTTTCTATTTTCTCTATGCGTTCGCCTTGTACTAAAACATCTTTTGCCTCAATTTTTCCTTCATTTACTACAAGTATGTTCTTAAAAAGATACTTTTGCATACTATTTATACGTTAGTGTTAAAATTAAAATATTAATCCCAATGCAAATTATCAAAAGCTTTTTTAAACTTATAGTTTTTATTTTTCCTTTTAGTGTATCAGCACAGTCTACTTATTTAAACCAAGGTTCTAAAGATGCACACTTTATTGACAGGTTAGAAATAAAGCAACAAAGAAATACCGACCTCAATTTTTCTACTTTGCGTCCATTTAATAGAAAACATATTGTTGGGGAGGCTATATTTTTGGATAGTGCACGTATGGGTTATAAAGATTCTACTGGTGTAGATAAATATAAAGAATGGACAGATTTGGATTTAACTGCTGTGGATGAATACAATCTTCAAAGCCTCTTAATGAATAATAGTGAATGGGTAACTACTCCTAAGGAAGATTTTATGAGTAAAAAGCCTATTTTAAAAACATTTTACAAGACAAAGGCAAATATGTTTGAAGTAAATAATAAAGATTTTTTTCTGGCTGTGAATCCTGTATTACAAGTACATCAGGCTTTAGAGCCTGGTTATACAGAAAGTATTTTCTTAAACTCTCGTGGTATAAGTGTGCGTGGGCTTATTGCAAAAAAAGTGGGGTTTTCGTCATGGTTTACAGACAATCAAGAAAGAGGACCTCAGTTTTTTCAACAGCAAGTAAATAGTTCTCGTGCGGTACCTGGTGTGGGGTTTTACAAAAATTTTAAAAAAACTGGAGTAGATTATTTTGATGCAAGAGGCTATGTAACATTTAATGCAGCAAAATTTATTGACATTCAATTTGGGTATGATAAAAATTTTATTGGCAATGGTTACAGAAGTTTATTCTTAAGCGATTGGGGCAACAGTTACTTATTCGCTAAAATAAATACAAAAGTTTGGAAAATTAATTATCAGAATATTTTTATGGAACTTATGCCTCAGTTCTCAAAAACAAAAGATACCCTATTAGATAGAAAATATGCAGCCATGCATCATTTGAGTATGAATGTAACAAAGTGGTTAAATATTGGTTTGTTTGAAGGAATAATTTTCGGCAGAAAAAACCATTTCGATTTTCAATACCTAAATCCAATAATTTTTTATAGGCATGCTGAGGGTACTGTGGGTAGCCCCGATAATGCGGTAGCTGGTTTTGATTTTAAAGCCAATGTAGCACATAGGGTTCAACTTTATGGACAATTTTTGTTAGATGAGTTTATACTTTCTGCCATAAAGAATACACCAAAAAGCTGGGTAAATAAATTTGGAATACAAGCAGGCTTTAAATATGTAGATGCGTTTGGTATTAAGAATTTAGATTTGCAAGGAGAAATGAATAGGGTGCGACCTTTTACTTATGCTCACTATGATACATTAGCAAATTATACGCATTACAACCAGCCACTTGCGCATCCTTTGGGTTCAAATTTTCAGGAATTTATTGGCATGGTTCATTATCAGCCAGCACCGAGATTAACTATAGACGCTAGGGTTATTTATTTTAACAAAGGGTTAGATAGCTCTGGACAAAATTTTGGAGGCAATATTTTTAAGAACTACCTCACTAGATCAAACCCAGCAGATGTATATGCAGTGGGAAATGGTGCAAAAGCTACTTCGTTTAATGGTACATTACAAATTTCTTATGAAGTGCGTAATAATCTTTTTTTAGATCTTGCTTTGCAAAGTAGGCAGTACAAAATAGCAAATCAAACTGGGCAAAGTAGTACCACATTAGTAACTGCGGGTATACGACTAAACATGTTTAAACGGCAGTACGATTTTTAAGTAAGTAATATTTTAAAGATAAGTTTAAAAGTTTATCTTTTTTTTGCATATTACATTACCTGGAGTTGCTTCGCTTTTTGAAGCGCAACTTATTAGAAAAAAATCGTAATTTAGATTTCTCTTTTTCTTTTCAGCATAAAACCAAATCGTATGGGACTAAAACAAATAGACCATGGCACTAAAGAATACCTTCAAATGGTTAGCCTTAGAGATACGGTGCTGCGCAGGCCACTAGGCCTTACTTTTAGCCATGATGAATTGTTAAATGAAAAAAATGAGATATTAATCGTTTGTATGGATGATGATACAATGCTGGGCTGCTGCATGCTTGTAAAAATGGATAATGAAACCGTTAGGCTTAGGCAAATGGCGGTAGCGCCCAATTTGCATGGAAAAGGGATTGGTGCTACCATAATAAATTTTGCAGAAAACTTAGCAAGAGATAAAGGATTTAAGAAAATGACTATGCATGCTAGAGATACAGCAATTGGGTTTTATGAAAAATTTGGATACAAAATAATCGGACATCAATTTATAGAGGTAAATATAGCACATCATGTAATGGAAAAATTATTGAAATAACGTTTGTGGTGTTATAGTATATGCACTTTTAAAATTTGGTTAGAAGTTCAACATCAAATTTGCATCGGGACAGTTATCTAGATATTTTTTGGCATCACTAATATTACAAACACCTGGATAATCACCTTCACTTAATCCAATATCTTCTATAATTTGAAAATGAAGATGTGGAGGCCAGTCCCCGTTTTCATTTGGTAATCCAAAATGCCCAATTTTTTCTCCACGAGTAATAAATCTACCCTCACGCATTTCTATTAAACTTGCTTTTGATAGGTGACCATATAAAGTATAAAAAGCTGTAGTTTCTAAATTATGTTGTAAAATAATAGTAGCCCCATAATCACCAAAATTATCATTACTGGCAAAGCTGTGAACCATACCTCCCATGGGGGCGAAAACAGGTGTTCCTGCTGCTCCCCAAACATCTACACCTAGGTGTAATGTACGAGTAAGCTCGCCTGCAAAGAGCTTACTACGCTGATATAATGTTCTGTTTTCATTATAACCACCAATTCCAAATATTGCATTTGCAGAAGCTAATTTATTGTCTACCCAAGTAGAAAATGTAGCTGTATCTGCAATAATATCTTTTGTAATTTCAGTATTGCTTACAGTAAAATCAAACGGAATAATGCTTTCCTTATTAGTTTTTATAATAGGGTGAAATGTTGATTGGTACTTTTGAAGAATAGTTGTAAGGGTTTGTTGCATTCTATGAAGGTAATCTTTTTAAAGGGTTCGTACATTATGATTAGCTATTGAATTCAATTTTAAGAAATAGTAAAATGCCCTAATTGAAAACTGTTTATGTATATTTTAAAGCTAAAATGGGTATTATCTTACATAGTTAAAGTGTTATTTATTTTATAGACAGTTTTTTTTGTAAATGCAGCTGTTTACTATTACCTTTGCGCCCAAAATTGAACCTTTATATGGGGTTCAAATATAAATTAACAACCGCAACAGATAATTTATGGTAGAAATTAAACCAGACGAAATTTCGGCAATTCTTCGTCAACAGCTAAGCAACTTCAATGCAGGAGCCAATCTAGAAGAAGTTGGAACCGTTTTACAAATAGGCGATGGTATTGCACGTGTATACGGTCTAAACAATGTTCGCTCTGGTGAACTAGTAGAGTTTGATAATGGTGTGAAAGCTATTGCACTTAACCTAGAGGAAGACAATGTGGGTGTGGTTTTGATGGGAGATAGTGGCTCTATCCGTGAAGGTGATAAAGTAAAACGCACTAATCAAATTGCCTCTATAAAAGTAGGTGAAGGTATGTGCGGCAGGGTAATAAATACACTTGGAGAACCAATAGATGGCAAAGGACCACTACAAGGTGAATTATACGAAATGCCTTTAGAAAGAAAAGCGCCAGGTGTAATCTTTCGTGAGCCAGTAACAGAACCATTGCAAACAGGTATTAAAGCAATTGATGCTATGATTCCTGTAGGTCGTGGTCAGCGTGAGTTGATTATTGGTGACCGTCAAACTGGTAAATCTGCTATCGCAATCGATACCATTATCAACCAAAAAGAATTTTTTGCAGCAGGCAAGCCTGTTTATTGCATATATGTAGCTATTGGTCAAAAGGCTTCTACCATTGCAGGTGTAATGAAAACATTGGAAGAAAATGGAGCAATGGCTTACACTACTATCGTTGCAGCATCTGCTTCAGACCCTGCTCCATTGCAGTTTTACGCTCCATTTGCTGGTGCAGCCATAGGAGAGTTTTTTAGAGATACTGGTCGTCCTGCATTAATTATTTATGACGATTTATCTAAGCAAGCAGTAGCTTACCGTGAGGTTTCTTTATTGCTTCGTCGTCCTCCAGGTCGTGAGGCTTATCCTGGTGATGTATTCTATTTACATAGTCGTTTGTTAGAAAGAGCTGCTAAGGTTGTTTCTAAAGATGAAATAGCTCGTCAGATGAATGACTTACCAGAATCTATAAAGCATTTGGTAAAAGGAGGAGGCTCATTAACAGCGCTACCAATTATTGAAACACAAGCGGGTGATGTATCTGCATATATTCCTACCAACGTAATTTCAATTACTGACGGACAAATATTTTTGGAAGGTAACTTGTTTAATGCAGGTATCAGACCAGCTATTAATGTGGGTATTTCTGTAAGTCGTGTGGGTGGTAATGCGCAAATTAAATCAATGAAAAAAGTGGCCGGTACACTTAAGCTTGACCAAGCACTTTACCGTGAGCTTGAAGCGTTTTCTAAATTTGGTGGTGACCTTGATGCTGCTACAAAAAATGTAATTGATAAAGGTGCTCGTAATGTGGAAATTTTAAAGCAACCACAGTACACACCATACGCTGTAGAAAAACAAGTAGCTATTATTTACTTAGGTACGCAAGGTTTAATGAAAAACGTTGCTGTGAAAAAAGTAAAAGAATTTGAAGAACATTTCTTAACTGAAATGAACAACAAATTACCAGAAGTAATGGCAGACTTTAAAAAAGGCGCTTTACCTGAAGACGGCTTAAAGAAAATGGTAGAATTGGCAAATGGAATTATACCATTGTACAAATAAAATTTCTTAGTGAAATAAATATTAAAATAGCCATCGAGTTTTTCGGTGGCTATTTTATTTCAATAGAGTTCTCCTGTAAATGTAAGTATAATTGATATACAAAAAAAGGCTACCTCATAGTTTTGAGATAGCCTTTTTTAATTGCATTACTTTTATTTTAATACTTTACAAAACGAGTTGTTTTTATCTCCCCCTCTGCATTTGTAGCAGCAATAGTATATGTACCAGATTCAAAAGTTGCAAAGTTCATATCTATTGGATTATTTCCAGCAATCACATTTACAGTTTGTCTAGCTACAACTTTGCCAATGATATCAGTTATTACCAAATTTATGTTACCAGCTTTTACACTTGTTAATGTAAGTATGCTCATATTTTTAGTGGGATTTGGAGCTACGCTTATTAATTCAAACCCTTTTTCTTTATTAAGTAAAACTACAATGGTACTGTAATAGATTTTACCTGTTGTAGAAGTTACTTTTAAGCGATAATAGTTAGAACCTCCAAGTGGCAAAACATCCGTATAATCAAACCCTTGTAGACAACGAGTAGCCGTTGCATTTTGGTCATTAATTGTTTTAAAGTTTCTACCATCTGTACTACGTTCCAATGCAAGTGAAAGCGAAGGCTCATTTGTACAACTAACTTTCCAATCTAAATAGTTTGCAGTACCTTGTTTTTTACCTTTAAAGAATTCGATAGAAACGGGAAGTACTGTTCCAGTGCCAACGCCAGATGCATATGTTCCACCACTGAAACTAGTAATGCCATTAAACTGCGCATACAAAACACCATTAATGGTAGCAGCACCAGTATTTACATTGGTTAATGGAATAGCATTTAATACTTGTGTAGCATTTACATGTACGGCATCTCCTACAAACG
Source organism: Ferruginibacter sp. (assembly GCA_031408295.1). Classification (GTDB taxonomy): domain Bacteria; phylum Bacteroidota; class Bacteroidia; order Chitinophagales; family Chitinophagaceae; genus Ferruginibacter. Next base: position 63,025 of record JANNVW010000057.1, on the reverse strand, counting down.
CACCAGTATTAGTTTTAAACCAATTTGGGGTTTCTAAATTACTTCCTACGTTAGCTGTTTGAAAAGCTAAAGCCGCTGCATCTGTAGCCGTTTTTTCTGCGGCATCGTAAAAGAAACGAACATTTACAGGGGTTGTTGGTTGAACGCCAGCTACATCAATATTCCAATAACGTTTCATGGTAAATGTCCCTGTAGCAGAAACTCCAGAACCCGCAGTAGCAGCATAATCTGCAGCATCTAAAGTTAAAGAAGCAGAAGCAGCAGCTTTCGAGGCTGTGTTAGTACCCCACTCTACAGCTAATACATTTTTACCAGTTCCGTCTTTGTAATAAGTCCAACCCAAATCATCACAATCTGCTGATAAAGGATAAGTGTTTACACCAGTTTGTAGTGTAATATTACTAGCCGCAGCACTACCAATTATAATATCATCTAAGCCGAAAGCATTGCCATATTTACTTACACCCTCAAAACCAATTTGAATCGTTTGTCCAGCAAAGGCACTCAAATCTACTAAATCTTTACGCCAAATAGGTGCTGCATCTAAGGTTAAAGAGCCATCAAAGCGTTGCAAACCTGCTCCAATACTTACTATATTTTGCCTTGTCCATGTAAGTCCTTTGTCAGTACTCACACTTACATACATACTATCCAAATCTGGCAAACCAGTCGTATTATCATGACTCATCCAAAAACTTAATTGATATGGACAGCCAGTAGCTGGTATAGCAAAACAATCGCTAAAATACCTGCTTGTAAAACCTGCTGAACTAGCTCCAGAATATGAATCAAACAACATAAACTTACTACCTCCGTGGGCATTTAACGCAGAAAGTTGATCTGCATTTGTGTAAGGGGTAGAACGTATACCCCACAACTGCCGAGAGCCTGAAACTATACTTATCCATTTAAAAGAAGTTAAACTTGCAGCTTCAACATCTTCATTAGCTGGGAAAGTAGAGATTACACCAGTAGTTAGGTGAGATGTTTTTAAAGTATCATTTCCTGCCTCTCCATCGCCTGGTAAACTTACATATATTGTATCAAAGTTTTGACCAGGGTTAAAAAAATTAAGTCCCGAGAAAGTTATTATTTCATTTCCTCCACTAATAATAGTTGAAGTGTTCGTAGTAGTAAATGTTTGTGGGTTTGCACCTGCAATTTTTAACGTAACTGTAGCTGCATTTGCTGCTATTGTGGTTGTGCCTGTGTTATTTAGCCTAGCGGTAATGGTTTCACTACTAGTGTTGCAGGTTACGTTTCCATTGTACGGTAGCACAATGTTTGAGACACCTGCATCTACAGGTAATTGTAATTTTGGTTCTATCATAAACCTAAATGGATTGTTAGGAGCAAAATCACTCCATGTTGTACCACCAGTAGGCTGTGTAAAGTAGAAAGTATTAGTTCTTATTGGAGTTTCATTTTGATAAGAGAAACCTATACTTACGGTTGTACTTAATTGTCTTATACCTACAAAAAAATTGCCACTTACTATATTAATAACTGGTGTCATCGGTATTACATTTACACCAATAGCAGAAGTTAATATGGCAGTTTCACCAAGCAATGCACCTGGCGTACCACCTATGCCAGTGGCATCCCAAACGCCAATTTTATAAGACGATCCACTTGTGCCAAAATTTACAGTCACTTGCGCTATTGCAGCGGCTACATTAGTATTAAATTTTGCAAGTAAATCTCCTGAATTAGTTGTAAAACCAACTGACCCTGAAGCAACTGTACCTTGAGCATAACTCCAAGTATTAATATTTACAGTTTGATTTACTGTCCTAGAATTGTTGCCATTGTTATCATCGGCATTTACGTTTACAGTAATTGCATCATTGCCTACCACAGTTGCTGTATATGAGGCAAATGTTACAACAGTACTTGCACCTGGTGCCAAAGTAGCAATGTTTTGAACATCAGTAAAACTATTTGCACCAGCAACAGTTAATGTAACTGGTAAAGAAGTTATAGTACTTGTACCAGCATTGGTTATCAACGCCGTAATTGCATGCGGAGTACTATTTGGTAGTGGTAATTTACCAAGTGTATAAACCTGTGTAACGGCAGCGTCATTAGGCAAATCATGTACAAATCTAATTTGTGCTCTGAAAGCAGAAATTGCTAAAGAAGTGGCTCCCGAAAGAGCAGTAGTACTATTATATCTCCTACAGGTGCTTATAGTATTTGATGTATTATTTCCATTTGCCGTACGCCAAATAAAACCTGCATGTGCAGTATTATCAGCTCTTTCTATTAAAACTTGAAGATTTGTACCAGCAGTTCTCACATAGGTTGTTGTAAGTGGTATTTCTACTAATCCTATGGCAGTAACATTTACAGTAGCACCTGTAGCACCACCAAATACTTGTGTATAACCTGCAGAGGTGTAAGTACCTGCTGTAAAAGTAGTAGTAGCAGCAGATACGTCTTTAAAATAAATTTTTACATTGTTGAAAGCAGTAGTAGCACCTAAAGCATTTACATATAGCCCTATTTTTTCTATAGCCCTAGTAGGAGTAATAAAATTACTAGCACCAATTTCAGCATCAGTATAAATGCTTTCGTTTGCTACATAATTACTATTGCCAAGTGCTGGTACGCTTGATGTACCTGGGTTAGCTAAAATTTCCACCAATTGTGCTTTGGTAGATAAACTAAAAATAACAATTGTAAAATAGAGTAATAATTTTTTCATACTGGGGAAAATTTAGTGAATTAATAGAACAAATATAATTAATAACAAATTATCCGGTAACAATATATTTTAATTGTTTGTAAAAATAATTACTACGTTTTTGGGTATTTAATATTTTATTAATAAAATATTTTCCAACTAGTTATGTTTATTAAATTCTGGCGATTTACAATTAGAATTGTGTTGATAGTAGACGAAAAAGCCTATTTGACCTTACTGCAAAACCAGTAAGTAAACATCCACCGTGGCAATTTTTGCCTAAATTATAACTATAAATTTATTATTTGATTTAGCACAAACGGATGAAACTACCTCAAGTAAAATAGTCACTACAGTAGTACTTTATAAATTATCAACACATTGTTTATTATTTTCATATCTTCTTAGCAAGCTTTTTCCTACAAATTATATAAGCCAATAATGCCCCTGCACTATCCGCTCCCCAATCCCACCAATCGAAACTCCTAAAAGGAATAAAAAATTTCTGAATATACTCAGTCGTTAACCCCCATACAGCTACTGAAATAGCTATTTTAAAAATAACTTTCCATTTTTGTTCAAAAGCAATTTCTGAAACAACAAATGGCATCATCCATAGAAAAGCCAGCATCCCAAATAATCCACAATGCACCCATTTATCAAAATAAATTTTATCTAACCAATCATCTGTTTTAGGAAATTGGTTACCAGGCAAACATATTAATGTAAGCACTAAAAAAAACCAGGCAATGCCTGGTATAAATTTCTTAATTGGTATCATATTTTTTCTTTTGCGAAAGCATAAAAACAAAAAATTTCTGAAACTAGAAAAGTTGCTGAGTATAAAAACTTTGAACATTCAACTTTTCTAACCTACTAATTTTTCGTAGGCTTCTGCTGCCATTAAATTTTCAAAGTCATCGGTATTATCCACTTTTACTTTCACCATCCAACCAGCTCCATAAGGGTCGCTGTTTACCAGCTCTGGGTTAGCCTCCAATGCTGGATTTACTTCTGTAATAGTTCCTGCTAATGGTAAAAACAAATCGCTAACTGTTTTTACTGCTTCTACTGTACCAAACACTTCTTCTGCAGCAAAAGATTTTCCTGTACTGCTTATATCTACATAAACGATATCCCCTAACTCTCCTTGTGCAAAGTTTGTAATACCAATAGTAGCTATATCGCCTTCAAGGCTTATCCATTCGTGGTCTTTAGTGTATTTTAGGTTTTGTGGGTAGCTCATAATTTATTGTTGAAAGTTGTTGAAAATTGTTTTTAGTTGAATTATATTATTTGTAAATTGTTAATACTTCAAAGTTTATTCAACTTGTTTTAATGATTAAAAGTTTGCAGTTAAACATTTGAAAATTTAGCATTGAAAATTGAATATTGAGCATTTGCTTTTTTGCCAACTGCCAATTGCTCTTTGCAAACTGCTACTTAATAATCTCCATCTTCATCCGCACATCACCTAGTGGTCTATCTGCCATTCCTTTTTGCACACTAGCTATTTTATCTATCACAGCTAAGCCACTTACCACTTCTCCAAATACGGTATAATTTTGATCTAAGTGCGGTGTTCCACCTAAATTTTTATACGCTAACCTTTGCTCAGGGGTAAACTTTCGTTGCATGCCAGCCTCCATTCCATTCAGCTCATCGTCAGAATATTTTTTCCCTTGCACTATGTAAAATTGGCAAGCACTACTAGCTTTTTCTGCATTACCATCTCTTGCTGCACAGAGCGTTCCCTTTTTATGAAATAAATTTGGTTTAAACTCGGCAGGTATTCTAGCCATATCGCTTCCCCCGTTACCTAGCATAGCATCTGGTTGAGCATTTTTACTCTGTGGGTCACCTCCTTGTATCATAAAATTGCTAATTACCCTATGAAAAATAAGGCTATCATAAAAATGTTCAGATACTAGTTTTGCAAAATTATCTCTATGTAAAGGAGTAGAATCGTAAAGCTTTACAACTATAATACCCGAATCTGTGGTTACTTTTATTTTGATGGAGTTGTCTTTAATTTTAGCAATAGTTTTACTCTTCGTAACTTTTACTCCTGTCGCTTTTGCGGCTACTGTGGTTCTTTTTACAGCCACTTTCTTCTTAACCTGAGCACTTGTTGTATTCGCAAACATCAACATTGCAGCACTAAATAATAATCTAAAAATATGCTTCATTTCTTTTTTTATTTATAAAAATCCTTGGTTTTGAAAGTACAATAATACATGATCTTTTAGAAAGTTTTCTTGGTCGTTCAAAAAGAGTTCTGGAAGGGCTTTTAATTGGGTAAAATGAGGCCAGCCTTCTTCATCTAAACCATCGTGGCTATAAAATCCACTGGCTTGCAAAATAGTACAAATTGCGATATGCATCAAATCTTGCTTTTGCTCTTTGCTAAACTCCTGAGGCCCTTGCCCAAGCTCTTGCACACCTATGAGAAGCAATACTCCATTCATATCCGGCTTTATACCAAAATGTTCCTTTAGCCTTATTCTTAGCTTAAGCCAACGTACCTGTAAATCTTCTTCCACATGTTGCATCCTGCAAATGTAACAAATAAGCTTTTCCCGTTTATATTTGCAGCACATAATAAATAATAAATATTACCAACAGGTTTAATACACAATAAATGTTACAAATAAATTACATAAGGCAGAACGCCGAAGCCGTAAAAGAGAGGTTGGCCGTAAAAAATTTTGGTCAAATTAATTTAGTGGATGAATTAATTACACTAGATGAAGAAATTCGTAAACAAAAAGTAACCACGGAAGCGCTGCAAGCAGCCGTAAATAATGCCTCCAAAGAAATAGGAATGCTAATGGCAAAAGGCGAAACCGATTCTGCAAATACCAAACGTGCTGAAGTAAACAATTGGAAAGAAGAACTCAGCATCGGTAAAACTACTTTACAATCAGTTGAAGAAGATTTTACCAATAAAATTTTGTTGCTTCCTAATCTTCCACACACAAGTGTGCCATTAGGTAAGGCGGCAGAAGATAACGTAACGGTGCTTACAGGCGGTATAATGCCAACATTGCCCGATAATGCAAAACCACATTGGGAGTTAATAAAGGACTATGATTTAATAAATTTTGAAGTAGGTGCAAAGCTTACTGGTAGTGGTTTCCCAGTGTATAAAGGTAAAGGTGCAAAATTACAAAGAGCACTTATTCAATATTTTTTAGATTATAATATAGAGGCTGGTTATACAGAATTTATGCCCCCTCTAATGGTAAACGAAACCACTGCTTATGGCACAGGTAGCCTGCCAGATAAGGAAGGGCAGATGTATCATGTAACGGAAGATAAACTGTATCTAATACCTACGGCAGAAGTGCCAGTTACAAATATATACAGTAACGAAATTGTAAAAGACGCAGATATACCCCTAAAAATGACTGCTTATACGCCTTGCTTTAGAAGAGAAGCTGGTAGCTTTGGAAGCGATGTAAGAGGTTTAAACAGGGTTCACCAATTTGATAAAGTTGAAATCATTCAAATTACTTACCCACAGAATAGTTATGCTGTTTTAGAAGAAATGGTAAATCATATTGAAAGATTATTACAATTTTTAGAATTGCCTTACCGTATTTTAAAATTATGTGGTGGGGATATGAGTTTTACCTCTGCACTTACTTATGATTTTGAAGTGTATTCTGCAGCACAAAAAAAATGGTTAGAAGTAAGCAGTGTAAGTAATTTTGAAACTTTTCAAACCAATAGAATGAAAATTAGGTACAAAGACGAAGATGGTAAAACACAATTGCTGCATACCCTCAACGGCTCTAGTCTAGCATTACCAAGAATTGTAGCGGCTTTGTTGGAAAACAATCAACAGCCTGAAGGTATTCATTTACCAAAAGTATTACACAAATATTTTGGAGCAGAAATCGTTGATTAGTTACTTTAATTAGAAAATCAAAATTTAAAACAAAAAAACATTATAAAAAAATATTATGAAAAAAATATGCACCATTGCCATTTTAGTTGCTACACTATACAGCTGTGCAAAAAAAATGACCCCTACTGCTAAGCCTACTCCTACTGAGGTAGTAAATGAACTAACGGTAAAAAAAACTACTGAAGCTCCAGTAATTGCAGTAGTTACAGAACCTGCAGCAAAAGCTGCCGAAAAAGTAGAACCAACAACAGTAGCTTATGGCAAAGAAGTTTTTAAAGCAAAATGTGGCAAATGTCATGACTTGCCCGTTGCAGAAAACTTTACTGCGGCTAAATGGGTAAAAATAGTAGATTGGATGGCGCCTAAGGCAAAACTTGACCAAAACGAAAAAGAAAAAGTGCTTGCCTATGTGAGTTATTATGCAAAAACCGCAGGTTAACTAAAATATAAAAACGCCAAAGCTGTCTATTAAAACAATAGGCAGCTTTTTTATTTTATTACATTTGTTTACAATTTTCTCCTTCTCATTAAACAAAATACAAACTCAGTAGTCATATATTCTAAATAGAAATTATTATGCCATTATTAAATAAAATAAAAAACCAACATCTTTTATGGCGTGCAGCTTTTGGCCCAATGGCCGAAAATATTGCTGAGTTAGATAATATTTCTCCGAAAAAATTATGGTCTACATTATTAAGTACATCTGCCGATACACCCACAAAAATGAATATTGCTACTGACCCACGTACAGATAAGGCCTATATGAATGAAGATGGCACACAAATGCAATACAAACAAATGGATGCTATTACAAGAAAACTAATAGCTACACAATACAGAGATGATTTAAAAAACATGAATATTGGTTGGCTCAATAGCATGATAAATAGCAAAGCCCAATTAAGAGAAAAACTTACTTTTTTTTGGCATGGACACTTTGCTTGCCGTTCAAGAAATGCAATAGCCTCGCAAAATCTTTTTAATATTATTAATGAAAATGCACTTGGCAATTTCGGTGATATGCTAAAAGCTGTGAGTAAATCTTCCGCAATGTTGCAATTCTTAAATAACCAACAAAACAAAAAAGGGCATCCAAATGAAAACTTTGCTAGAGAGGTAATGGAATTGTTTACACTTGGTAGAGGAAATTATACTGAAAATGATATCAAAGAAAGTGCTAGAGCATTTACAGGTTGGGTGTTTGATAAAAATGGGGAGTTTACTTTCCGAAAAAAAACACACGACTATGGAGACAAAACCATACTTGGTCAAACAGGAAATTTTGATGGCGATGATGTATTAAACATTTTATTAAAGAACCCACAGACAGCCAATTTTGTTTGCAAGAAAATGTATGCTTTTTTTGTAAATGAAAAAATAGACACTGCCAATGTAGAATGGCTATCAAAGCGTTTTTTCAAAAACAATTACGATATAAAAAAATTGTTGGAAGATATTTTTACAAGCGATTGGTTTTATAATGAAAAAAATATTGGCATAAAAATAAAATCTCCTATCGAATTGCTAGCAGGTATACGAAGATTTTTACCACTTACTATGGATAATGATGATGCACAATTATTATTTCAGCGGGTACTTGGTCAAATACTGTTTTACCCCCCAAATGTAGCTGGCTGGCCAGGCGGCAAAAACTGGATAGACAGTAGTACATTAATGGTACGCCTACAAATACCACAAGCACTTAGCTCCAAAGATGCGATAGAAATAAGACCAAAAGCTGATGATGATACCAACATGGGTATGATGGAAGAAAAGAGAATGCGTATAGGTAAAAAAGCTGCTTTTAGCAAAACTGGTGCAAGCTCAATTATAGACTGGAAAGTAGTAGAAAATATTTTTACAAAAACAGAAAGACCCAAACTTGCTAGTACCATCGTAGATACATTGCTACAAACAAAAGGGCGTGTAACAGACAATACACTTTCCAATTATTACAACAACGAAAGTAGAGAGAATTATATAAAAAGTGTAGTTATAAATGTAATGAGCACGCCAGAGTATCAGTTGTGTTAGATATTAGATTTTTAGATGTTAGACACAAGATGAAGAGACAACAGACCACTGACGACGAACGACCTTAAACCTTTCAAACAATTTTCAACAACCTTCAACTTTAAAACATGTTATTTAAACGCAAAGAATTCCTCCAAATAGGCTCACTAGCCACTGCATCTTTAATGATGCCAAAATTTTTAAAAGCATTTGAAAATCCAAACTATGTACCAGCAGGAAACAAGGTAGTAGTGGTTATACAATTTAGCGGTGGTAATGATGGACTCAATACCGTTATACCCATCACCAATGATATTTATTACAAAGAAAGAAAAACCATTGGCATTGCAAAAGATAAGGCATTGGGGCTTACCCAAGAAGTTGGACTACATCCATCTTTAGAGGCTCTTAAAGGATTATACGATGATGGTAGTTTGTCTATTTTAAATAATGTGGGCTACCCAAATCCTGACCGCTCACACTTTCGCAGTATGGATATATGGCATAGCGCCAGTGCAAGCAATGAATATGTAAATACAGGTTGGCTAGGTAGATATTTAGATGCACAATGCAAGGGCTGTGATAAGCCAACACAAGCACTTGAACTAGACGACACACTTAGCTTAGCTTTAAAAGGAATAGAAAGCAAGGGATTAGCTTTTAAAGACCCTCGCAGTTTGTATAGCACTAGTAGAGAAAAATTTTTTAAAGATATAAATGCCGCACATAGCAAAACAGAGGACACAGTAGATTATCTCTACAAAACCATGAGTGAAACCATAAGCAGTGCCGATTATATTTTTAAACAAAGTATGTTGCACCCTTCTTCACAAAACTACCCTGCCACAAAATTGGGTAAAGATTTAAAAACAATTTCATCACTCATATTATCCGATATAAATACAAAAGTATATTATGTTTCTCTTGGTAGTTTTGATACCCATGCAGGGCAAGAAGGGCAGCAAAAAAGATTGTTCGATGAACTAAACGAAGCCATAAAAGCATTTACTACAGATATGAAAAGCAATGGTCGCTTTGAAGATGTATTGATGATGACTTTTTCAGAATTTGGCAGACGAGTATCTCAAAATGCCAGCAATGGTACCGACCATGGTACGGCCAATAATATGTTTTTCATAGGAGGAGGGTTAAAACAAAAAGGTATACTAAACGAAATGCCAGACCTAACAGACCTAAACGATGGTGACCTAAAACACAAGGTTGATTTTAGAAATGTGTATGCAACCGTACTCAACAAATGGCTAGGTGTGGACGATAAAACCATACTAGGCAATAGTTTTGAGCGAATGAATTTTATTTAGATATTGCCACAGATACCACAGAAACACAGAAAAGTACATCCTAAAAAATTGCAATTACAAGTAAAAGAAGTCTTAAATTTTAATAACCCAAACTGTGTTTCTGTGCCTTCTGTGGCAAAAAATTATTAACGATAATTATAAAGTTCAATAACCCGAAACCCAATAACCCGCAACCAGTAACTTTCTACCTCCCCGCAATTCTGTCATACAATCCCACTCGGAATAGTTTTTGCCATCAACGAAAGCAATTAAGCAATATATTTGCTCACCTAATTTATACAGAATGAATTTTAATAGCGAATTTGAGAAATATGCCATAAAGCATAAAGGAATAAATAGCAATACGCTTAGCGGTTATAATAAAATAAACGCCAAACAATTTGAAAGCCAAAATCCTTTATCAGATTGGGGCAATATTACCAACCTCACCCCAAACATTATCGAAGAGCGCCCTATGAACGTAGCCGTAATGGACGTTTACAGCCGTTTGATGATGGATCGTATTATCTTTTTGGGTTACCCCATTAATGATGAAGTAGCAAACATTGTAACTGCACAATTGTTGTTTTTAGAAAGCACCGATCGTGTAAGAGACATACAAATGTACATTAACTGCCCTGGCGGTGGCGTGTATGCAGGGCTTGGCATGTATGATACCATGCAGTTTATTACGCCAGACATTGCGACAATTTGTACAGGCATGGCAGCAAGTATGGGTCAAGTGCTTATGTGTGCAGGGGCCAAAGGCAAGCGCACAGCGCTTAAGCATAGCCGTATAATGATGCACCAACCAAGCGCTGGCGCAGGCGGGCAAGCTAGCGATGTAGAAATTACTGTAAACGAAGTGAAAAAGGTAAAGCATGAGTTGTACGAAATTATTTCGTTGCATACAGGGCAGCCAATAGAAAAAATTGCCGAAGATTGTAAGCGGGATAAATGGATGACATCTACTGAAGCAAAAGAATATGGCTTGGTGGACGAAGTGTTGTTGATAAATGCCCGCAAGCAAAAGAAAGACTAGAAGAGCAGTTAGCAATTGGCAAAAAAACTGCTAAAACCTTCGGCTAAAAAGCGTTGCTTTTTAGCCGAACTAGAACAACAGCTATGGGGAACTTCAGTGGCGACGCTCCATTCAAAAGTATATCTTTTATCATCTTTTATCATCTTTTATTATGCATTAGATTATGGAGTAGAATAAGCACAGTAAAAAAATAAAAAATGGTTTACAGTTTAAAAAGTTCCACAACTAAACTTTCTAAACTCCTAAACCTCTAAACCAAATTATAAAATGATCAATTCAAAAAATATTCGTTTTAACGACGAAGAAGAAAACCCAAAAGACCTGCCCGAAACACCCATAGAAAAAATGATGTCAGGCTGGCAGTTTGATAAAAAATTTATAGAGCAACGCAAAATATTTTTGTGGGGAGCGGTAGATGATAAAAGTGCAAAAGACATTACCAACCGTCTAATGTATTTAGAAGCCATAGACCCAGGCAAAGAAATTACGTTTTACATAAACAGCCCAGGTGGTGTAGTTACCAGTGGTATGGTTATATATGACACCATGCAAATGATAAGCAGCCCAGTAAGTACAATTTGTATGGGTATGGCAGCAAGTATGGGTAGCATTTTACTTAGTGGTGGCGAAAAAGGCAAACGCTTTATTTTTCCAAGTGGCGAGGTAATGATACACCAACCAAGTGGTGGTGGTCAAGGGGTAAGTGCCGACTTAGAAATTATGGCCATACAAATGCAAAAAGTAAAAGAAATGGGTGCCGATGTACTAGCCAAAAACTGCGGTAAAACCCGTGAGCAAATAATGAAAGATTTTGACCGTGATTATTGGATGGATGCTAAAGAAGCAGTAGCCTACGGAATAGTGGATGGTTTGATGGAAAAGATTTAAAGGTTCATACAGCTTTAGATGTATAAAAAACTTAAAAAATGTAATGGGAGAAAAAGCAAAATATCTTTTTTCTCCCATTACATTTTTGAGTTAAAAAAAATAGATTGACTATGCCAATATTACATTATTTATGCAATATTTTCAATAATCCCCGCAATACCCTGCCCGCCGCCAACACAAGCCGTTACGATACCGTATTTTTTATTCAATCGTTTCATATCATTTACCAATTGTATCGTTAATTTACAACCCGTACAGCCAAGCGGATGACCAAGTGCAATAGCACCGCCATTTACATTTACAATATCAGGGTTTAAACCAAGCTCACGAATTACCGCTAGTGCTTGCGATGCAAATGCCTCGTTTAATTCAAATAAATCTATATCATTTAACGACATACCTGCTTGTTTCAACACCTTTGGTACAGCTTCCACAGGGCCAATGCCCATAATACGAGGATGCACACCTGCGCTTGCACAATTTACCAAACGAGCTATAGGTTTTAAACCCAATTCGTTTACCATACGCTCACTCATTACAAGCACGAAAGCCGCACCATCACTCGTTTGTGAGCTATTACCTGCGGTTACAACACCACCAGCTGCAAAGGCAGGTTTTAGTTTTGCCAATCCTTCGAGGCTCGTATCTGTACGCACCCCATCATCTGTGTCCACAATGTACGATTTTGTTTTACGCTTGCCAGCTTCGTCCACATAAACCTGTTCTACATTTATGGGTAAAATGCCGCTTTTAAAATATCCTTCTTTTATAGCATTAGCCGCTTTTGCATGGCTATTAAAGCTAAATAAATCTTGGTCTTCTCTACTTACTTTATATTCTGCAGCCACTGCTTCGGCTGTTAATCCCATGCTTAAATAATAATCGGGTTCATCCTTTGCGATGCTGTATGCGGGCACGGTTTTCCAACCCGCTGTTGGTACTAGGCTCATACTTTCTGTTCCTCCTGCTATAAAACATTCGCCCATGCCACTGCGAATTTTTGAGGTTGCCATAGCAATGGCTTCTAAGCCGCTTGCACAATATCTGTTGATGGTAATGCCAGGTGCAGTAAACCCTACAGCCTTTGCGGCAATAATACGTCCCACCTGTAAGCCTTGCTCCGCTTCGGGTACAGCGTTTCCTACTATCACATCATCCACACGTTTTGGGTCAAGCTGTGGTACGGTTGCCAATAAACCTTTTATTACATCTATCGCCAAATCATCGGGGCGAGTAAATCTAAATCCACCTTTTTTACTTTTTGTAATGGCAGTTCTAAAGCCTGCTACTATGTATGCTTCTTGCATTTGATTATGTTTTTGAACCTCACCCCTTCCCTCTCCACTGTGTGTAGAGGGTTGTGCGAAGATATTAGCGAATTTGTCGTTTTATTTTATTTTTTGGGCTGTTGACATTGAAACTTTGTTCAACTTCAGTTCGGGCTATTCGTTACAATCTTTTTTTTCGTTCCTCAAAAAAAGGATTTCCACTTCTATCCCGCAGCTCCTCTTCAGTAAATCTTTTTTCAACTTTTATTTACATATTAAATCTACATTATTTCTTCTCTAAAATCTAATATCTATACTCTAAAGTCTAATTTAGTTGTTTATGCAACCATATGTCAAAGTTAGAGATTTTTGAGTATTAAAACTGTATTTTTGTAAAAATGATTTTTGATGGAAAAACAAATATTAATAACGGTTAAGAAAGCGAAAGTTTTGAAGCTTTTAAAAATACTAGAGGAATTAAAATTGATAGAAATTATCCATATAAAAAGTATTAAATCATCTACACAAAAGAAAAAGAAAGAAAAAAAGTGATTTAATATATGTACAAAATCATCCGTAGTATTTTATTTATGTTCGATGCAGAGAAAGTGCATCATTTTTCGATGGGTGGATTGAGGCTGCTTTGCAAGGTAAAATTTATAGAAAATATTATAGCTCAAAATTATCGTAGTTGCGAGTTACGGGTTGGGAGTTACGAGTTAAACAACCCGAAACCCTTAACTCGCAACCCGAAACTTTTAGAACTTCCCTTCAAAAATATTGTAGGACTTGCTGCAGGTTTCGATAAAAATGCAAAGTATCTAAACGAATTAGAAGCACTCGGTTTTGGTTTTGTAGAAATAGGCACGGTGACCCCATTGCCACAAGATGGAAACCCAACCCCACGCTTATTTAGATTACCAAAAGATAAAGCACTCATAAATCGGATGGGTTTTAACAACGAAGGTGTAAATATTGTAGCTGAAAGATTAAAAGGCTGGCAAACGAGAAACGAGAAACGAATAACGAATAACGAACACCAAACACCAAACAACAAACAATTAATAATAGGTGGCAACATCGGCAAAAACAAAAACACCCCCAACGAAACGGCTTGGAAAGATTATGAAATTTGTTTTAATGCCTTACACGATTACGTAGATTATTTTGTGGTAAATGTAAGCAGTCCCAATACACCAGGTTTAAGAGAATTACAAGAAAAAGAACCGCTCAAAAAAATATTGACACATTTGCAAACGCTAAATAAAAACTTTGCGCAGCAAAAACCAATTCTTTTAAAAATTGCACCCGATCTTACGCTAACACAAATAGACGATGTAATAGATTTGGCAAAAGAAATACATTTAGATGGCTTGGTTGCTGCAAATACTACCATTGATAGAAGTGAACTTACAATCTCAAACTCAGAACTGGAAACCATTGGTGCAGGAGGTTTAAGCGGATTACCAATAAAAGAAAGGGCTACAGAAATGGTAAGATATATTAGCCAAAAAACAAATGGTAAGTTACCCATTATTGCAAGCGGAGGAATATTTACGGGAGCTGATGCAAAAGAGAAATTAGATGCAGGTGCAGGCCTCGTACAAGTATGGACAGGGTTTGTGTATGAAGGGCCTGCCATTGTAAAAAAAATTACTTCGTATCTTGCAGGCATTAATAAGTACTAAGCAAATAATTAAGCATAATAATTTAGGGAAATGGAGCATTTATTTACATCGGAAAGTATCATAAGTTTTTTTGTGCTGGTTTTATTGGAGGTTGTATTGGGTATAGATAATGTAATTTTTGTAAGCATTATAATGAACAGATTGCCCGATGAAAAAAAGATAAAAAAAGCTAGGCGTTTTTGGATGATTTCAGGCATTATTGTTAGAAGTTTATTGCTTTTTGCACTTGGTTGGTTGTTATCTCAAAAGGGAAATTATATTATACCTGAAAGTTGGTTCGGCAAAGGATTTGATTTGGCAAGTATTGTAATGCTTGTGGGCGGTTTATTCTTAATATACAAATCGGTAAAGGAGATACATGGAAAATTAGAAGGCGAAGACCTTAGTGAAGGAAAGGGAAATAGCAATACCCTCATATTAGGGAAGGCGCTTACGCAGATAGTAATAATAGATGCAGTATTTTCTTTCGATAGTATTATAACCGCAGGTGGTACAGCAAAACATGTAGAAATTATGATTGCCGCTGTTGTTATTGCTATGACCATAATGTTTTTATTTAGCCCTAAAATAGCCTCTTTTATTCATAAGCACCCTACACTTAAAATGCTTGCGCTTTCCTTTTTAGTAATGATAGGTATAAGCCTTGTTGCTGAGGGTTGGTCGCCTGAAAAAGCGCACGAACTTGGGTTAAAAAACTATATTTATTTTGGTATGGCATTTTCTTTTTTAGTGGAATTGTTAAACATGACAATGCTTAAAAAAGCTAAAAAAAGAAAGGTGGTAGAGTTGAATGAGCCAATGCTGCCAGAAGATGATGTTAAAAGTTCTGATTCTGATAGTGCGCATTAATTTTACTGCACACAAAGCAATGCAGCAGCCACCAATGCAGCGGTTTCTGTGCGTAAGCGTGTATCGCCTAATGCCACGGGAGTAAAATTATTTTCTAAAGCCAATGCGATTTCTTGTGGGGTAAAATCACCTTCGGGGCCAATAAGAACCGTTGAAGAGTTGAAGGGTTGAAGGGTTGAAAGGAAACTCTTTAATGACAGTTTATTTTCCTCCTCGCAATGAGCAATAAACTTGTTTGTACTTTGTACAGACTTTACATACTCAAGATACTTCTTTGGTTCTTCTAAAATGGGTAACCATGCTTGTTGAGATTGCAGCATGGCACTTATTAAAATACCTTTCATTCTATCCATCCGTATGTTTTGCTTTTCAGTTCTATCGCACATGAGCAATACAATTTCTGCCACACCAATTTCTGTTGCTTTTTCTAAAAACCACTCTAG
Source organism: Ferruginibacter sp. (assembly GCA_031408295.1). Classification (GTDB taxonomy): domain Bacteria; phylum Bacteroidota; class Bacteroidia; order Chitinophagales; family Chitinophagaceae; genus Ferruginibacter. The sequence goes on along the minus strand of JANNVW010000057.1, from coordinate 46,931 downwards.
CCTGCTAGTATTTTTTACGGGAGAAACAGCAATACAAACTTTATTTGCAGGGCTTTCGTGCTTGGTTCTTTCAATGATTTTTACGGTACATTTTTTCTTATGTGCATCTGTTATTTCTGCTAAAAAAACATTACCAAAACCGTCAGTCAGTTTTATTTGCTTGCCATTTTGCATGCGAAGTACTTGCACGATATGCTTGGAGTTTTCTTCATTTAATACAATAATATTATCGGAAGTAGGAATGGGGGCGGTATAGAAAAATGGGAGGGGCAAAATTTATTATTTGTCTAAAAATGAATTTTTATCTTTTGTTGCTATTAGTTTGATTACTGCCACAAGTCCACTTGCAGCCATTATACAAAATGCTATAGTAAACATCATATTTGCTATAGGACTGTGCAATATTTTTTGCAGAGACGCAAATAAATTAATTATAAATCCAATAATGAAGAATGCAATTATATGTTTATACTTTATGAAGTTCATTTATTTTTATGGTTAGCTTTGGCTTTTCAAAATAATTTCATTTCGGATAGAAATTATGGAGAACAAATGTTTCTTGAAAATATTAAAAACCATATTTATCAAAAATCCTAGCCTTCACCTCTTCAAAAGTAATACCTTTATCCTTTCCTGAAAGGTAATCATCTCTTCGTCTTTCTAATTCTGCTATATCACTTTCAGAAAGCTCAAAATCATCATTTTCCCTTGAAATATGAAATACTATTTCTTCTATAGCAATTAAAAAATCGACACTTTCTACATTTTCAATATGCTTTAAAAGTCTTTTCTTAATATCATCAATAGTCTTCATAAAATTACATTTAGTCATTATGAGAATAAAGAAAGCTATTTGTTTTGTTTAAAATGAAAAATTGCAGAAACGTAAATTTCATTTTCGAATACCTGATAAATAATTTTATAGGGAAATTTTCTAATAATTATTCGTCTTTTACTTTCATCAGTATAAGAATAACTATTAGGATTTTGTGCTAATGCATCTAAAGATTTTTGTAATGCTTCTAAAAAATTATCTCCCAATCCTTCTTTTTTCCTCTCGTACCATTCATAAGCTTCTCTTAAATTAATTTTGATTTCATCATCAATTATAATTTTACGCATAAGCACTGTTTTGTCCTTTTGCAAAAGATTTTAACTCTTCCCACGAAAGGGTCTTTGCTTCTCCTTTTAGATATTTCGCTGTCCTTCTATCCACTATTTCTTTTTCTTCTTTAGTGAGTTCACATTCATCAGTAGGAAACAAAGTATCTTCAATATCTTTTAATTGTTCCATATCATTGATACTATTTATCCTACTAAAAATTCTTTCCTTTATTTGAATTGCTGTTTCCATAAAACAAAATTTTGCATAAATTTAAAAAGAAATATTGATACAAAAAATTAAAACGGTGCTTCATCATCAAACTGACCATCGTTCATTTTACTGCCTCTTTGTACATACATGCTTGCGCCATCCTCACCACCACCTTGCACTGGTTTCCAACTACCACCGCCAAGGTTTGGATTAAAATCTCCACCACCTTCTTCTTCTATAAATCGTTGTATGTGTAATTCTGCTTTTAATTTTATCGTATCCAAACTACCATTTCTGTGCTTAGCAATTTTTACATAAGTTTCACCTTTGTTGCTCTCGCCCATTTCGTTGGTGGTTACATCATAATAATCGGGGCGGTACAAAAACATTACCATGTCTGCATCTTGCTCTATGGCACCTGATTCTCTAAGGTCACTTAGTTGCGGAATTTTATTTCCTTCTTTTCTTTTTTCTACCTCACGACTTAGCTGCGAAAGCGCAATAATAGGCACTTGTAGCTCTTTTGCCAAGCCTTTTAAATCTCTTGATATTTTACTTATCTCTTGCTCACGATTGCTATTTCTGTCTGCACTACCACTCATCAACTGTAGGTAGTCAATGATGATTATACCAATGTTGTGTTTGTTTTTTAAACGCCTACATTTTGCACGCAATTCAAAAATATTTAATGCTGCAGAGTCATCAATAAAGATAGGCGCTTTACTCAATCTATCAATGCCTTTTTTATACAATTGTTTCATCTCATGCTCTTCCAATTTTCCACGAGCTATTTTCTCTAACCATATTTCACTCTCGGCACTCAGTATTCTTTGTACCAATTGGCTGCTACTCATCTCCAAACTAAAAAAGCCAACAGCCGTAGGTTTTGTAGGGTGCAATGCGGCTGTACGAGCAAGGTTAAGTGCAAAGGCTGTTTTACCTACCGATGGTCTTGCAGCTAAAATAATTAAATCCGTTGGTTGCCATCCATAAGTCAATTTATCTAGGCTTGGAAAACCTGTAGGTACACCCGTCATTTCATCTTGACGGTTGCGCATTTCTTCAATACGGTTAATGGTTTTTACCAACACGGTTTCTATATCATCAAAATTTTTGCGAAGGTGATTGTTTGTTATTTCAAACAATTTTGTTTCAGCCAAATCCAACATATCAAATACATCGGTGCTGTCTTCATAAGCTTCACCAATTATTTCACCACTAATTCTTATCAGTTCTCTTTGTATAAATTTTTGTAAAACGATACGAGCATGTGCTTCAATATTTGCAGATGATACAACAGCGTTCGTCAATTTAGTAACGGCATATGGTCCACCAACAAAATCTAGTTCTTCTCTAAATTTTAATTCTTCTACAACCGTGAGCAAATCTATAGGCAAACTTTTTATGGCCAAGCCTTGCATGGCTTTGTATATTTTTTGATGCGCTTCTACATAAAAACACTCGGGTTTTAAAATTTCTACTACCGTATCAAATGCAGCTTTTTCAAGCATGATAGCCCCTAAAATGGCTTCTTCTAAATCTTTTGCTTGCGGCGGTATTTTACCAAACATCAAGCTACTGTTCTCTAAAATTGGCTTACGCCTTACTTTGTCTTTATTAAAATTTTTTAACTCCATTATAAATTGTTCCTATACTTGATTGTTAATTTGTTTTGGGCTCTGTGAAAAAATACCAAGTATTTTCCCGCAGGGCGACGAAGATAAATGTATCCAAAAACATTTCGGTAATATTAAATTAACATTCCGCTGTTATTAACTGCTTTTTTATATTTATTAACCCTACATTCACACATAAAGGTAGCTTATACACAGTTGTATTTGCCTTATTCACAAAATAATTAACATCAAGGTTTCAATGTTTATTTGCAATCGTTCTATTTATTAACAAATTCGCTTTCTTTATTTTTCTTTTTTTACACGTTGAAATGTTTTTAGAAAGGAAAATAAAGGGTGATAATTTGAAGAAAAACCTTACTAATGAGAATAATTAGTTCCAAGTAAATTTTGTACCTTTAATCTACAAAAATTTAATAAATGCCAGAACTATTTAGAATGTTTGGAATGCGATTTTTCTTTTACATGAATGACCATTTGCCAATACACATACATGTAAAAAATGCAGACGGTGAAGCAAGATTTGAAGTAGAAATTGTAAGATTAATAGAAAGTAAAGGAATAAAGCCAAAAGACTTGGTACTTGCAGAAGCATTGATAGAAGAAAAGAAGGAAGAAATAATTAAAAAATGGAAAGAAGTTTTTGATAAATAATTTTAAATTCATCAAAATGAAGATAGAAAAAGTATGGTTTGATAATGATTATATTTTTATCAAAACTGATGTAGGACATATTTTAGGTAATCCACTTGGTTGGTTTCCAACATTATTAAATGCTACAGAAAAAGAAAGAAATAATTTTGAAATAGGTCATTATGGAATTTATTGGCCTGATTTGAACGAAGACTTAGGTCTGAATGGCTTTTTTGAATATAAAAGAGATTTGATTTTAATATAGAAACAGTTAGCTCAATTAACATTATGGAAAATAATTTTGGGAAAGTAGTCAAAAATGCTACAGTTTTTGGCGTTAAAATCACTATTGATAAATCATTAGATGAAAAATATAAGGGTAGGGTTTTGTTTCCTGAAAAATTAGCGAAGGCAAATGAGATTCTTTCTAAAATGAAGAACCCCTTACCCTTTTAAAAATATATTTTATTAGTTGAGCCATCTAAAAAGATGGTTTTTTTGTTTATAGAAGAGCTCCAAAAGCCTAACTTTCTCACCCATCCCAAATTTCTTATCTTCGCAACTTAACTTTTTACACAGCAAATGATTATTTCTTACAATTGGCTTAGCGAATACCTGCCTGTAACAATTGATACAGAGCGATTGAGCAAAATATTGACTTCTATTGGGCTTGAAGTGGAGAGCCTGCACAAATACGAATCTTTAAAAGGTGGGCTAGAAGGTATTGTAGTAGGCGAAGTGCTTACTTGCGAAAAACACCCTGATGCGGATAAATTAAAAATCACTACCGTAAATATTGGCGCAGCTGAACCTTCGCAAATTGTATGCGGTGCAAGCAATGTGGCAGCAGGGCAAAAAGTAATTGTAGCCACTGTTGGTGCTATGTTGTATCCTTCTAACAGTGAGCCATTTCAAATAAAAAAAGCAAAAATACGTGGCGTAGAAAGCTTTGGGATGATATGTGCTGAAGATGAAATTGGATTGGGTGAAAGTCACGATGGGATAATGGTTTTGGATGCTGATAAAATACCGGGCACAAAAGCGGCAGAACTTTTTGAAACATACACCGATTATATTTACGAAATAGGCCTTACGCCAAACCGCATGGATGCTATGAGCCACCTAGGTGTAGCACGTGATGTATGTGCGTACCTGTGGCACCATGATAAACAAGAACTTCGTGCTATTTCTCCTTTTAAAAATAATTTTAAAGCGGACAATAGCGAGTTGGTTATTGATGTAAAAATAGAAAACAACGATGCTTGCAAACGCTATGCAGGTGTAAGTATCAGTAATATTAAAGTTGGTGAAAGTCCTACTTGGTTGCAAAACAAATTGAAAGCAATTGGCCTTAGGTCTATCAACAATATTGTGGATGTAACTAATTTTATTTTGCACGAAACTGGCCAACCATTACATGCATTTGATTCATCAAAAATAAAAGGCAATAGCATTGTTGTAAAGAATGCTATCGAAGGAACAACCTTTAAAACGCTTGATGATAAAGACAGGAAGTTATTTGCAGAAGATTTAATGATTGCAAATAGCGAAGAAAACATGTGTATTGCTGGTGTGTATGGTGGTGCAGAAAGTGGTGTAACAAATGATACGATAAATATATTTTTAGAAAGTGCTTGGTTTAGCAATGAAGCGGTTCGTAAAACATCATTAAAGCATGGGCTTAGAACCGATGCTGCCACACGTTTTGAGAAAGGGGTGGACATAAGCAATACCGTACATGTATTGAAGCGTGCAGCGCTTATGATAAAAGAAATAGCAGGTGGAGAAATAAGTAGTGATGTAATTGATGTATATCCTACGCCTGCCGAAAAAACAACCGTAGCTTTAAAATACCATTACTTAAAAAAACTGAGTGGTAAAAATTATCATGCAGATACCATCAAAAATATTTTAACGGCACTTGGTTTTGAAATACAAAAAGAAGGGGTAGATGAAATTTTTGTAAACGTACCTTTTAGCAAAACAGATATTGCTATACCTGCAGATATTGTAGAAGAAATAATGCGGATTGATGGGTTAGACAATGTAGAAATACCCAATACCATTTCAATTGCGCCTTCAGCAGATAATGATAATGGAGGAGCAACACTTGCAGACAAAACAGCGAATTACCTTACTAGCAATGGTTTTAGCGAAATATTTACCAATAGCATTACCGATAGTAAATATTATAGCGAAGCTACATTAGAAAGTACCGTAAAAATGATTAATAGCCTTAGTGCAAATTTAGATGTGATGCGTCCTTCGCTTTTGCAAACGGGTTTAGAAGTTATTGCCTATAACATCAACAGAAAAAATACCGATTTAAAATTGTATGAATTTGGTAAAACATATCATACAACTGGCGTAGGCAATTACGAAGAAAAAATACATTTAGCTATTTATACAAGCGGAACTGTAGCAGAAGGTGGATGGCAGCAAAAAGACAGCAAGGCAGATTTTTATTATGTAAAAGGCTTGTGCGAAAAAATATTTTCTAATGCAGGTATAAAAAATGTTAGCATAGAAATAGCAACAGATGAAGATTTGGATTATGGCATTAGCATAAAAGCAAGCAATATTATCATTGGTAAAGTAGGAAGTATCAACTTGAAAACATTGAAACAATTTGGTATAAAAGAGCCTGTTTTATTTGCAGATATTTTGTGGGATGAAGTATTGGCTTTAAACCAAAAAACAAATATTACGTACAAAGAAATTTCTAAATTCCCTTCTGTACAAAGGGATTTGGCCTTGATTGTAAATAAAAGCGTTGCTTACACCGATATAGAAAAAAATATAAAAGCAAATAAAATACAATCGCTTAAATCTATAAAACTATTTGATATTTTTGAAAGCGAAAAACTTGGAAAAGATAAAAAATCGATGGCAGTAAACTTTACGTTTAGCGACGATACAAAAACATTGGAAGATGCAGATACAGAAGGCATGATGAACAAAATAATAACATCGCTTGAAACACAATTAAACGCAAGTGTAAGAAAATAGATATTGGCAGAAATTAACGAACATATAAAACAAGTAAATACTAAGCTGCAACTCCTACTAACACAGCATAGCAAATTGCAACATGAAAATGAGCAACAGAAAAAGCTTATTGAAATGTTGCAGCAAAATGATGCACAACAAAAAGAAAAATTAGAAGCCTTACGTCAAGAGCAACTGATTCTTAAAGCATCTATTGATAAAATGGATGAGACAGAAAAGAAAGAATTGGAACAAAAAATAAATGGCTATATAAAAAATATTGATAAATGCATTTCTTTACTAAGCCATAAATCAAATGTGTAATGAGTGAGTTAATACCTGTAAATATTGTAATAGCGGATAGAACCTATCGAATAAAAACACGACCCGAAGACGAAGAAGTAATTCGTAAAACGGTAAAAATGATAAACGATAAGTTATTCGAATTTAAAGCACAATTTGCAGGCAAGGATATGCAAGATTATATAGCCATGGTTATTATATGGTATGCTACCGAAAATGTAGGCGGCAATGGTAGCGTGGCTATCAATAAAGAAATAGCGGAAGCATTAATGAAAATGGAACGGCAAATAGAGGAGGTAATAAAAGTTTAGTTTTTTAAATCGTTAATCAAATTCTCAATATCTATCTCTTCCAATACCTTTCTTTCGGATTTGCCATTTGCTTTATGCCATTTGATAAGTCTTATAAAACCATCTCCAATTTCTACCCCAGTAATATCACCATCATCAAAACAGCAGCAGCCAGTATTAAAGTACGAGGGTTTTATTTGTTGCTGATTTTTGCCAGGGATAATATTAGATGGATGATTATAATACCTCCCAGATGCAAATACTGGCACGTGTGTATGACCAGTAACGAGAATACAATTTTGTTGTAAAGCACTCCACTCACTCATCATAATATTGTGCTCATTGCGTAGTGAAAAATCTTTACTTGGGGTATTTACTTTTACCTTTAAATATCGTTGTAGCGGCAACCAAATATGTGCAATTATCCATGTGCTAAATCCATTATTATCGCTCATGGCATCGCCTTGATGGCCATGTGTAAGAAATATTTTTAAAATATTTTCTGAAGTTTTTAAATGTATAACAATGCCTTCGTAAACAGGCAATGGCATGGTAAAATATTTTCTAAGTAAAAAGAAAACATCTGGTTTATTTTTCCAAATGAGGTCATGATTGCCAAATGTTTTATAAAATCTTTCTGGATGAAAAGCGGCTTCCGCTGTTAAAGCTTTTTTATTGGCAGGCAATATTTTATCTGCTTTAAACTTCCAAAGTTCTTCGCTATCGCCAAGGTCTATAAAATTAAATTTGTTTTCGTTATAAAATTCTAGTGCTGCAATATAATTTCGTTCGCATTTTTTAAAATCATCCGCTGCGCTTTTATCGCCTTTGTGTTGGTCGCTAAAGATGATAAATTTGGCTGATAATACATCAGTGGAAATTAATTTCACCCTATTATCTGTATCATCTGGCGCAGAAGCATATAAATCGGTAAGCGATGCAAATACAATATCTTTTTGTGGTGCTGCTGAGAAACGGTGTGCTACCCAAAGAATGGGTCGTTTAAACAAATATTGCAACAGCTTTTTCATTAAGCAGTATTTTTTTTCTGTTGAAAATATTTCCCAATAAATGGTAACTTAGAAAACTCTTTATGTTCTACTACTGTTAAAAACCAAGCATACAAGGCAATTAACATAACACCCAGAGCAAAATCAAAATAAATATTTGGTATAAAATGTGTAAGGCCTTTGTGTATAAAAAATATTATCACCACAATAACCATATAGGCCAATAACTTTTTCCAAGCATAAGGAATACGATAAAATTTTTGCCCCCATACATAAGAAGTAACCATCATTGTACCATAGCAAAGAAAAGTAGCCCAAGCGCAAGCCATAAGCCCATAGCGAGGAATAAAAATATAATTTACCAATACCGAAATGGCAGAACCAATGAGCGTAATCCAAACGCCATAAATAGTTTTATCGCTAAGCTTGTACCAAACGGTAAGGTTGTAATAAATACCTAAAAAAATATTAGCTATAAGTAAAATGGGTACAATTGATAACCCTTCTCTGTACTCTGGCCCAATAAAATATTTCCAAATAGACATGAATAAACTTACCGCAAGAAAAGCAACAGAAAGAATGATTACAAAAAATTTCATTACTCGTGCATATACTTTTTGTGGATTGCCAGCTTCTGCTTGCTTAAAGAAAAAAGGCTCTGCACTCATTTTAAATGCTTGAACAAATAAAGTTATTAAAATGGCAAGCTTTGCGCATGCATTAAAAATACCCACTTGTGCTTCTCTAAAAACATCATCACCAGGCAGCCACCAGCGCAGCATAATCCTATTCATTGTATCGTTTATTACACCACCCATACCCACCAAAATAAGCGGCATAGCGTATATCATCATTTGTTTCCAGAGTGCAGTATTAAATGTAAACCTAATCTGCAATATTTCTGTAGCAAGAAAAAGCAATGTGATAATGGACTGTACAAGATTTGCAAATACAACATAAGTAACCACATTGGTAGTTGGATTGTAAATGCTGCTGAGCCATGTACTATTTTTATAATGAGCAGGACAATATTTTACATAAAACCAAGTAACAAAAATATTAGCCAATATGCCAACAATTTTTGCTGCGGCATATTTTATTGGTCTTCCATCTTGCCTAAGTTTTGCAAATGGTATAGCCGAAAGTGTATCTACCGCAATTATTAAAATCATTAATGTAATGATGGTAGGAAATTCTTCTAGCCCTATAGATTGCCCAAGTAAGTGTTTGTTTGCAAATAAAACAATAGTAAATAAAACTGTAGATACAAATAAAGAGAGTGCTGCAGTACTGTAAATATTTTTATTGTTTCTTTATTGCTTGCAAAACGAAAATAGGCTGTTTCAAAACCATACGTAAAAATTACATTAAAGATGGGTATCAGAGAATAAATTAATCCAATTTTACCAAAATCACTTTTCTCTGCTAAATTGTATGTAAGAAAAGGTGTTAGCAAATAATTTAAAAATCGAGCTACAATAGTGCTGCCGCCGTACCATAATGTTTCTCCTGCTAATTTTTTTATACTGCTCAATGACTATTTTTTTTCAAAAGTAAGGAATTGGATTGTAGGAATACACTAGTAGTTGGTTCTTATGGTGCAAACCTTTTATTCTTTGTAAAACTTGTGTCAGTAAGTGTATATAAAAACAATGCCAATTGTTTTTTTTCTTTCTCCGTCAATATCATTTTTCTATTTAGCAATGGGTCAAGGTTTATTAGAGTAGTATCTAATCTTGTATAGTGCTCTATTACTTTGTCAAGCGCATTGTAACGTCCATCGTGCATGTAGGGAAGTGTGAGCCCTACATTGCGTAAAGTTGGCACCTTAAATTTTAACGAATCTTTTTTATCTAAAGAAACGGCTTGTCTTCCCACATCATTAAATCGGCTTAATGTCATTCCATTATTTCTAAAACTATTATCGGTAAACAATGGCTCTTGGTGACAGGTATTACAATTGGCTTTAAAAACTTCGTAGCCCTTTTCTTCAGGCAAAATAAATTTTTCTTCGCCTCGTTTTACTTTATCGTATTTGCTATTTGCACTCACAAGGCTTCCTACAAATTGCGTAAAAGCTTTTAGCATTCTTTCGGTAGTAATATTTGCATCACCAAATGCTTTTGAAAATAAAGTACTATAATTTTCATCTGCTTTTATTTTTTGTAAAACGGTATCCAATTTTTCGCCCATTTCGTTTGCAGCACTTAGTGGCGAAAGCGGTTGGTTATCTAAATGATTTATACCGCCATCCCAATGCCATTCCTTCATCCAAGCAAGGTTAATGAGCGCTGGTGCATTTCTATTGCTAAAACTATCAAAAACACCATGACTCAAATCATGGTCATAGGTAGAAAAAGCAGCAAATTGTTGGTGGCAGCTTGCGCAACTTACTTGCCCATCTTTGCTTAGCCTTGCATCGTAAAATAACTTTTTACCAAGCTCAAACCCTTCTTCTGTTAATGTATTTTTTGCAAAAATATTTGTAGGTGGTTTGGGGAAACCTTTTGGAATAATAAAAGCTATTGGCGTAGGTGCATACAATTTTTTACCTGCTGCAATTAAAAAAAGCGAAGCAATGATAAAGAGTGAAAAGTATATGGTAATTTTTATTTTCAAAATTTATAAACGAGTAAAATTTAATATCAAAGACTGTCAGGGTGAGCTTGTCGAACCCGTTGCATCAAATGAAACCCGCCTTCGACAAGCTCAGGCTGGCACCCCAATTATTGTTACAACGCTTTCACAGAAAATATTTTTATAAAATTATCAGCTGCTTTTTTTGCTGATAAGCCTGCTGTAGCTATCACAGGCATTTCAGCAATTTTAATACCATCCCAATATTTATCTACATTCATTTGTATGGTAATAGTATTATTCTTCAAAAAATATTTTTCATCAATTGGTAAAAAAATTCTCCTCATCGTTTTATATTCTCCTTTGTAACCACCAATATGTTGTTCTATTCTATTATTATCTGCTGTAGATGAAGCAGATTTTCCTTCTAACTTAAACATTACATACCCATTGTTCCATGTCCAAAACATATCGTTTAATGGGTCAAGTGCACCGCTTTGTGCGCCGCTACAATTTAATGCACTGTCCACGCCAATACAAAATATAATTGCTATAATGTTTTTATTTGTCGTCTCTAAACTTATTGAATCATTTTTTGAGGCGTCTATTAGAAATATATTTTGCGATTTATTTTGCGATTGCTTCGTTACAAATTGAATATTACTTATATAATATTTCAATTTGCTCACGGTATATTTCTCTCCAAAATTATTTTCATACAAACCATCATGCAACACTATTTTTTTGCCATTTGCTATATTTTCAAAGCGTATAATAATTTTTTTCTGCCCAAAACACTTAAGCGAAAAAATAATCATACCCAATAAAAACATATACTTATTCATTGCTCGAAATTTTTCTTCTACCTTGTTTTACTTCAGCATTTTTCTTTTTACTATCCAATCTTTTTGCCACTACAGCCTTTGGTATTTTTGTAGGTTTTCTTTTTTTAGGAACAATTAATGCTTTGGCCACTAGTGCAAACATTTTTTTAATAACCTCAGCTTTATTTGCCAGTTGGGTGCGATGCGCTTGGCTTTTTACAAGCAAATTACCTGTTAAATTTATCTTATTCGAAAGTTTTTCAATTATCAATTTTTTCTCATCCGTACTAAAATATTCAGATAATTCTATATACCAATAACCCTCTACCATGGTTTCCACCTTGTTTACATTTTGACCTCCTTTGCCACCACTGCGGGCTGTCTTAAATTTTATTTCGTTTGAAAAATCAGGTGTCATATCACTCAAAATTACTTATTATTGATAGGAAAAAGGAAATCCTTCATTATTTGTGTGGTTAATATTTCTATAATAAGAAAAAAACAAGCATTTTTGCATTAAACGGGAGCAGTTTTATGTTGAACAATATTTATCAATCACTTACTGAAAGAAAAAGGCTAGGCAAAAAATCATTTGCTGTGCTAATAGACCCCGATAAGGTTAATGATAATAGCGTAGTGGAACTCATTCAACTTTCGCTTGATGCCCAAGTAGATTATTTTTTAGTAGGAGGTAGCCTAGTTATTTCTAGCTACCTAGACGAATGTGTGCAACTTATAAAACGCAGTTGCAATATCCCTGTAATTCTTTTTCCAGGTAGCCCATCGCAGGTAAGTAAGTATGCTGATGCACTTTTGTATCTAAGTCTTATAAGTGGTCGAAATCCTGAGTTGCTTATAGGGCAACATGTGGTATCGGCTCCGGTAGTAAAGAAAAGCGGCTTGGAGATAATGCCTACTGGTTATATGGTTATAGATGGGGGTGCACCTACTACGGTTTCTTATATTAGCAATGCATCGCCACTACCATCCGACAAAAATGAAATAGCCATGTGTACGGCTATGGCTGGCGAAATGCTAGGTATGAAATTGATTTATATGGATGCTGGAAGCGGTGCCAAACGTGCTATTTCAGAATCTATGATTAAAAAAGTATCAAGCTGTATAGAGGTACCTCTAATTATTGGAGGTGGCATTACTACTGCAGAAAAAGCGTACTTAAACTGCAAGGCTGGTGCAGATGTAATTGTAGTAGGAAATGCAATTGAAAAAGATGCCAATCTTATAAAAGAGATTGCTGCAGCAGTGCATAGTGTGCCTGTGAATGCAGCCCCTTAAATCTCCGCCTTATGGCGAAGGACTTTAGTCTCCAATACTTTGAAGAAAATTATTTATTTAAATATTTCTCCTATTTTTTTGTCCGAACAAAGAAGAAGCTGTGTGTAACAGCAATGGCGACGCTCCGTTCGAATTCAAATCTATATTCATCTTTTATTATGCATTAGATTATGCACTAAATTGAAAAATAGATTGTATACTTCATTATGATTCTCAAATAATATGATGCCCTTTGCCAACTGACTCTACTGCTTATTGCCAACTGACTTTATTGCTTCTCCACCCTCGTCGGCGTATCTTTTCCGCTCACAATAGTCTTGCTACTAAGCGCAATCGCTTTTATTACTTCTGCCATATTATTCATATCTAGCGATGCTATTTCATCCGATAACTTGTGATAGTTGGGCTCACTATCCATCTTGGATGTAGAAATGGTATGCGCAGGTACACCAAGCGCAGCAAGGGTTGCATTATCGCTTCTGTAAAATAAATTTTCTTTTGGATAAGGGTCAGGTTCAAAACGAAAGGCTGTACCTTCTAAATTCTTCTGTAATATTTTGCCAAAATCCGATTTTTCAAAACCAGTTATGAAAGCACTGTTTTTACCCCACTTGCTTTCTGTACCTATCATTTCTAAATTAAACATAGCAACCACTTTATCAGCATCTATGTTTTTAGAAAAATATTGAGAGCCAAAACCGCCAATTTCTTCGGCAGTAAATGCAACAAAAATTAATGTACGTTCGTTGTTTTTTAATTTTGCAAAATAATTTGCTAACATAATAACGGCCGTAGTGCCTGCTGCATCATCATTAGCACCGTTATAAATAGAATCTCCTTTTGCATTAGGTTTGCTAGTGCCTAAGTGGTCGTAGTGGCTAGAAAAAACAACCATTTCTTCTTTCTTCTTTTTTCCAAGCAATACAGCAATTACATTACTAAAATTTAATTCTGTAATCTTATTTCTTATTTCAAAATCATATTTCAGCCCTTCTGTATTATTCAAAACAAATACTACAGAATAATTAGTTTTCAATCCTTCTCTTTTAAAGCGTTTTAACTTATTAAAATCATTTTTAAAAAAGCTATTTACAAATACGACAGTGTTCTTTCTTTCTTTTAAAGCATCTTCTGCTGCAAAGAATAAGTTATCAGTATTTCCAATTACTAATTTTTTATAGCCCGATAATTCATTAAACTTTACCAAAGAATCTGTAGTAATAGCAATAATATTTGAAGCGTCAATAGAAGTAGTATCTACATTGCCAGAAGCCGAGATAAATTTTGTGCGAATATTAGTAAATGATTGCTTGTAGGTTTGCAGCCCACTAAATGTTTTTAACCCTGATTTCTTAAATTCCTCTGCAATAAAATCAGCTGCTTTATCAATCTCCGCTGTACCAGTTCTTCTACCTTTCAAATCATCAGATGCTAAAAAACTTTCTATACGCAGTGCCTCTGTGGCATTCAATATTTTATCGGCTTGTTGCGCAAAAGAAAAAACATTAAACAAAGAAAAAATAAAAAAAAGAGAAATATTCTTTAAAAACATAAACAATTTAATTAGGTAAAATATAAATAAAACTCCAAACGCAATAAGGCTAAACGAGAAATGTCACAACACCAAACAAAATAACAACAAACCACAAACGAAAAAAGTACCAACCAGAAAAGAACCAACACCAAACCACAAACAGATTATAGACTCATCATTTCCTTAAACTTCACCGCTTGTCTTCTACTAACCTCTATTTTTTCACCACCTTTAAGGTCAAGCATCAAGCCACCATTAAAAAAGGGTTCTACTTTTTCTATCATATGTAGGTTAATAATATGTTTTCTATTCGCTCTAAAAAATACTTTCTCATCTAGTCTTTCTTCAAGCGCATTCAACGATTTTAAAATAAGGGGTTTATTATTTCCAAAGAAAACTTTAGCATAATTACCTACGCTCTCAAATAGGCGAACTTCACCAAGTTTTACAAACCAACAACGCTCCCCATCTTTCACAAACACTTGGTCATTTTCGCCAAGCATACCCCTATGGTTACTTGCAAGCGAAGCAGCAGCCTCACGCTCTTCTACTTGTTGCATTTTTTGTATAGCTTCTTTTAATCTCTTTGGTTCTACAGGCTTCATCAAATAATCTAATGCATTTACCTCAAAAGCCTTTAAGGCAAACTCGTCGTATGCGGTTGTAAAAATTACATGCGGTGCTTTATCTAACTCTTGTAGCATATCAAATCCTGTTTTACCTGGCATTTGAATATCTAAAAAAATAAGGTCTGGTGCAAGGGTGTCTATTTTTTCTATTCCTTCATCTGCATTGGCTGCTTCGCCAATAATTTCAATCTCTGAAAAATCGGCGAGTAGTTTTTTTAATTCGTTTCTAGCAAGCCTTTCATCATCAATAATAAGTGCTTTGTACATGTGGTATTATTTTTTATGCTATTTGTGTAGTGTGTATAATTGGCATTATAATTTTTGATTGCACAATGTTGCCATTTTTTTCTTCAATTTCAAACAGCGCCTTATTGTGGTAAAGTAGGTTCAATCTATCTTGTGTACTCCTTAACCCAAACCCACCTGAGTCACCTTTTTTCAGCGATTGTAGGTTGCCTGTATTTTGAACAACAAGCTCGTGTTGGTTATTTTTGAAATAAGAGCGAATAATAACTATACCTCCGTTTACATCTTTACTTATACCATGTTTAATAGCATTTTCCACAAGGTTTTGCAACATCATAGGTGGTATAGGTTGCGATAATGTTTCTGGATCAATATGCATTTCTATTTTTAGCCTTTCCTCAAACCGCATATGCTCTAATGCCAAATAATCTTGTACAATATCAAGCTCTTGCTCTAGCGGTACAGTTTCTAATTTTTCTGCTTGCAAGCTGCTTCGCAAAATATTACTTAGCTCTGTAATGGCGGTACGTGCACGGGCAGGGTTTTCATCTACCAATGCCCTAATACTATTTAGCGCATTAAAAATAAAATGTGGATTTATATGCGATTTTATGGTTTTTAATTCAAGCGATTTTACAACGCCTTCTAACCTTAATTTATCTAATTGGTTATTTCTATTTTTTTCTACATAATGTATTACAACATATACAAGCAACCACAAGGCTATAAGAATGAAATTATTGAATAGCCCGCCAAAAATTTTACCTTTGCGTTGTTCTTCAAATTGCCATTTATTATTTTTATCTCTGTACCAGCTAGTTGTTTTTTTTATTTTTAAAAAAGATTTGTATTTAATAGAATCTAGTATGTTGTTTTGCTCATATAAATAGTAATCCGTTGCAGACACATTCATATCTTTCTCCATGGCAATAGCCTTTTCCCTACGCTCATTAATTTCGTATTTCTCAAAAGTATTGCCAGGTATTTTTTCTAAAAATTCAGTACTGTAATATGCCAAAAAAGTAGTTATAGTAACGCCTATCAAAAACATAGAAAATATCTTTGGAGGAGTAAAACTAAGCCAGTTCAATTTTTTTAAAATAAGCCTTAGTAAATGTGTAGATAATATTAAACCAACTAAAGCACAAAGAACGGAGTATAAAAAAAGATTTCTCTTTAAAGGAACTTTAAATAAATCATCAGAACCATAATTATACACAAGAAATATCGTGAATGCCGACAAAAATCCCCACCCCCCAATTTGACATATCCAATATCGTGTTTGTCTATTCATATGGCACGAATTTAAAGTTAGTAAGCATCATTAAAGCTAATAAAAAGTAAGGTCGGTAAATAATACGGTTGAAAGGTTAAAAAAAAGTAACTTATGTAAGAAATTTTTAATCTTTTTTACATAATATTGTACTCGTTATAAATTATTTATCATTAAAACATCCCCTCATGTCAACATTCAACCTTCTGGATATGGCTAAAAGCTATTTCAGTAACGAATTAATTAGTAAAGCAAGTGCTCACCTTGGCGAAAGCGAAGGAGGTATTTCAAAAGTAATAAGTGCTGCTATCCCTTCACTTATTGGCACTATTGCCGATAAAGCCTCATCTCATGACGGAGCAAATTCTGTTATGCAAATGGCTTCTGAGCAAAACGACTCAGGTATATTAGGTTCCCTTGGTGGTTTTTTTAATAGCGATAGCAATAGCAGCCTTTTAAGCAAAGGAAGCAGTATTATTGGTTCTTTGTTTGGCAACGGCGGACAGAGCAACATGCTTACAACCCTTATATCTAGCTTTGCAGGTGTTAAAGGATCTAGTGTAGGTACAATAATAAGTATGGCTGCACCAGCTTTACTTGGTCTTATAGGAAAACATTCTAAAGACAACAACATGTCTGCAAGCAGTATGGCATCTATGCTAGGAGAGCAAAAAAAATCTGCAATGAGCATGTTGCCAGAAGGATTTAGTTTATCATCATTAACAGGTGGTGCTAGCAGTGCCGCAGCAAGTGTATCTAATACTGCTCATGCTACATACAATAATGTAGAAGAAAAAGCAGCTGGTGGCATGAAATGGCTTTTGCCATTGTTATTGCTTGCAGGGCTTGCTGCCGCAGCATATTATTTCTTTAAAGATGGTTGTACTAAACCACCTACAGAAACTATTGTAGCACCAGGTGGTGATTCTGCAAATGCAGATAAATCTATAGAGCCTGCTACCACTACAGTTGAAATGCCAAAAGTAACAGTTGATTCTCTTACAGGTTTGGTAAATTATGACTTAGGTGCACTTGGAGATTTAGAATTGCCAGGAGGTACTAAACTAACAGGCGTAGCAGCCAATGGTTTTGAAAATACATTGGTAAACTTTATTAAATCTGGTACTATCGACACGGTGAATAAAGGTGCTAACTGGTTTAATTTGCATGATGTTCAATTTGTTTCTGGAAAAACTACATATGCTACTCCAAAAGCAATGGCACAAATTAAAAATGTTGGGTCTATTTTAAAAGCATATCCTAATGTTGTTATCAAAGTAGGAGGTAACACTGATATTTCTGGTGACGCTACAAAAAACAAAGCTTTGTCTCAAAGTAGAGCTAGCCAAGTAATGAAAGATTTATTAGCTAATGGTGCAGGTGCAACACAAATTAAAGAAGCTGTAGGTTACGGTTCTGAATTTGCAACTGCAAAAGCAGGCGATAAATCTGGTATGGCAGCAGATAGAAAAACAACTGCTAAAGTTGCTTCTAAATAATTAGTACAAATAATTTAATAAAATCCCTCGAGTGTTTTTCTTCGGGGGATTTTTTGTGCTACGAATACACGAATATTTAATATTGTATTTCATTCGTGCATTCGTAGAAATTTATTTCATTATTTTTACAACATGGCAAACCCCAATTTGAATACAGATGCAAACAAACAAACTACTGCCGAAAAAGAGTTTGAAAACAATATACGCCCCAGCGAAATAGCACAGTTTGAAGGGCAACCACAAACCATAGAAAACCTACGCATTTTTATAAAAGCCGCTAAGCTCAGAGGCGAAGCATTAGACCATATTTTGTTTCATGGCCCACCGGGCTTGGGCAAAACTACACTTAGCAGAATTGTAGCAAATGAGTTGAATGTAAATATAAAAGAAACCAGTGGTCCAGTTATAGAAAAGCCTGGCGACCTAGCAGGCTTGCTTACCAATTTAGAAACAAACGATGTATTATTTATAGACGAAATACATAGGCTAAGCAATGTGGTAGAAGAATATTTGTATGCCGCAATGGAAGATTATCGTATAGATATAATGATAGATAGTGGCCCAGCTGCAAGGAGTATTCAGATAGATATAAATCCATTTACACTTATTGGAGCTACTACTCGTAGTGGTTTGCTCACCGCTCCATTGCTCTCTAGGTTTGGTATAAAAAGCAGGCTAGAGTATTATGATGCAGCTACGCTAAAAGGAATTTTATTGCGCAGCTCAGGTATTTTAAATACAAAACTTACCAGCGATGCCGCAGCAGAAATAGCAGGCAGGAGCAGGGGTACACCACGTATAGCAAATGGACTGCTGCGCCGAGTAAGAGATTTTGCACAAGTACTTGGTAATGGTGTAATAGATATGGCTATTACCGATCATGCACTCAATGCCCTAAATGTAGATGCGTATGGGTTAGATGAAATGGACAATAGAATACTAAGTACCATCATAGATAAATTTAAAGGAGGCCCAGTGGGTATTACCACCATAGCTACAGCAGTAGGCGAGGAGCCAGGCACGCTTGAAGAAGTATACGAACCATTCCTTATAAAAGAAGGTTTTATAATGCGCACCGCCCGAGGCAGAGAAGCTACCGAAAAAGCGTACAAACACTTGGGTAAAACACCTAGGAGTGGTATGGGAGATGGGATGTTGTTTGTGTAACAGCAATTCTCTAAAAAAGGAGAAATAATATTCCAGCTAAAATATACTTTGTTGAATAATATTGAAACTAGTTTTTCATTAATTTCTGAAGGAGCATATTACTAATACTCATATGCCCATGCAGATTTTATTTTTGATGTAAACAAGAAATATAATTCTTATTTACTTTATCTTTTACTATAAAATCGTATTTTTGAGGTGTATAAGAAATATATTACCGATGAAAAATGAAGAAATGGGCATCTTAATACAAGAAAGGCGACTAAAACTTGCGCTCAAGCAAGAAGATGTATCCGAGATGATAGGAATAAGCACCAAAACGATTCAAAATATTGAGAATGGAAAAGCCAATCCTTCGCTAAGTACATTGCAAAAACTATCTGAAATACTCGGATTAGCATTATTAATACAAATAAAAACGACCATTGAATGAAAGGCATAGTGTTCAATAATAATGTACGAGCAGGCTTTATAGAAAAAGATGAGCTAGGCAATTACATTTTCAAATATGATGATGCCTATTTTGCAAATGCTAATAATTCATCCATTAGTCTTACGCTGCCAAAAACAAAACAAACATATACTTCCGAAAAATTATTTTCATTTTTTGCAGGACTACTCTCTGAAGGTATAAATAAAGACATACAATGCCAGCTGTATAAAATAGATGAGCAAGATGATTTTACAAGATTACTATTAACAACAAGAGAAGATACCATTGGCGCCATAACCGTAAAACCAGAAAACGATGAATTGCTTAGGCTGTTATATTGAAGTAAAAGAAGGTTACTGTTTAGCATGCAGAAAAAAATTATTTGGTAAGGCAAAAATACCATCCATATTATCGTTCGATGCACCAAGGGCAGACAATACCATGTACTTTCAAGAGCATACAAAACGATTGTCTATATCTGGCATGCAGTTAAAATACTCTTTAACGCTAGAAAAAAATACCCTTGTACTCAACGAAAAAAATGCACAATATATTTTAAAGCCCATACCGCCTGCCAAGCATTTAATGCAAATAGACAGTGCACCAGAAAACGAACACCTTACCATGCAAATAGCAGCGCAGGTTTTCAACATAAACACTGCTGCCAATGCACTTATTTATTTTAAAGATGGCGAGCCAGCATACATTACCAAACGCTTTGATGTAAAACCCGATGGCACAAAATACCAGCAAGAAGATTTTGCACAGCTCAGCAACCGCACAAAAGAAGCCCACGGCGAAACCTTTAAATACGATAGCAGTTATGAAGAAATAGGCACACTCATTAAAAAATTTGTACCCGCTGCCATACCCACTTTAGAAAAATTATTTCAGATAATTGTATTTAATTATATTTTTTCTAATGGCGATGCAC
Source organism: Ferruginibacter sp. (assembly GCA_031408295.1). Classification (GTDB taxonomy): domain Bacteria; phylum Bacteroidota; class Bacteroidia; order Chitinophagales; family Chitinophagaceae; genus Ferruginibacter. The sequence goes on along the minus strand of JANNVW010000057.1, from coordinate 26,346 downwards.
ATTTAAAAAACTTCTCCCTCATGCGCACAGACGCTGGCGAGTACATACTTACACCTGCGTACGACCTTATGTGTACAGCCCTGCACACGCCACTCGAAAGCGAAGTAGCGCTAGACCTATACGAAGGCGATATAAACAGCACCTACTACAGCACTTACGGCCACTATGGCAGAGAAAATTTTATGGAACTTGCAAAACGTTTTGGCATTGTAGAAAAAAGAGCGGCTCGTATTGTGGATGCATTTTCATCAAACATTTCTTTGGTAGAAGCATTGGTAGAAAAATCTTTTTTGAGTGAAGTGGTGAAGGGGGAGTTTATGGGGAGGGTGAGGGGGAAGGTGGGGAGATTTTAGTAAATTTTATTTAACTATTAAACCCGAACCTACCCCGTACGCCTTCACTTCTAGCTTGTACATACACTGCAAAGCAACAGGCCCATTAGAGAACTTACCCTCCTTTGCTACAACAGTTTCATATTCGATTGTAGATATGCCTGATGGTATTTGCTCTGCAAAAAATTGGTATCCAATATCTCTTACCGATTTATAATACCCAAATCCCTTTCCATATTCGTAGCCACTGTTTGATTCGGTAGGTTCTAGTGTAGCAGCTCTTTTTTCATCAATAGACACAAATTTTAATTGTTTTGGTGCGTCTATGGTAATTATCGTTTTTACTTTATCTGCAATTTTTAAAACAGTACTTTCTTTTATAGCTTCCCACGTGTTTTTCTCGTTAAGAAACAACATTTCCTTCGAAATTTTTAAGGCATTCTCATTTGTACTTATTGGAGGGTTAGCTGTAAAGTAAAAATAATTTAATCCAGCATTTGCTAATTTTTCATTGTCTTTTTTTACAGAAACCGCAGCAGGAAATTCTTGAAGCACAACAGAAGAAAACAAATTGCCATTCAACAAATTATCTGTAACAGTAATATCGAAATTATTAATATTTGCTTTTAGGCTAATAGGCAGCCCCACTACAGAAGTTTGATTACGATATAACAACCCAACCACATCTGCTGTAGATTTTGTAGTAGTCCAATTATGATCTTGCTTTGCATTGAGCAACCATTTTATTATTCCATTAATTGTTTCTTTAGATTCTCCCATTCCTTCAAACACTTCTGCTAAATGTGTTACCGTTTCTTCGTTATTGCTATTCAAATCATCCGTATCAGCAATATCTTTCCAGCGAATGCCGTTTACATTATCATCTATAGCCAATTGCCTTATGGACTCAAGCTGTGCTACAGCATTTTTATAAAATGTAGATGTTTTTTCTGCATACATCAAACTACTCATAATTACCAATGCTTGATTGTTTAATGAATAATTATCTATATGCAGCCAATAACGTTTTAAAACCTCGTCAATCCTTGCTATATTTATTGAAGGAATAGGATAATTTTTTACCCAAAAAGATCTTGCATAAATATAATTTAAATCATCGCCTCTATAATTTATAGTATCAATAAACGAAGCATCGCAGAAATTTACTAAAGATGGAATAAGGGTTTCGAATTTAATTTTGTTTTCATTGCTTTTAAAAAATAATAGATTTTGTTTTTGCAATTTTGCAAAACCTGCTAAAATATAATTAGAAATATATTTACTGCTTCTGCCACCTTTAAACCAAGTAATACCGCCATCTGTATTTTGTAAATCTTTTATATCGCTGATGTATTTTTCAATTTGCATGTTACCGTTCAGTGTATCAAAAAGCTTTAGTAAGTTTTTTTGATGTAACATGGTTGCATTTCCCAATTGTAACCAAGGCATTGTCTCTTCACTCAATTCATCTGGCACTGCATTTATTTTTGTATTTGCAACCTCTTTGGCTTTTGCTGCTTGCATTGTTTTTTGTGCAATACTATCTGTACGCAAAATATTATTAGCAATACTATGCGCCAATAATTTATTAAATGTTTGCTCTGCACAATTGTATTTGTAAAAAGCTAAATATGGCAAAGCGTTCATCATAGCAGCTTGCGGCTTTGGTGTAATGTACATACCCATAGCATAAGGCACAGCATCGATAGGCATAAGAGGTGTGTTAATAGAACTATCTTTAGTATTAGTCAATACAAAAGCTACATTTTGCGATACCAATATTTTTTTGCTTAAAATTGGAATCGTATGCTCTTCCCCATCTGAAAAGCTGCCTGCCCTTGCCGTAATTTTTATTTTTAAAGGGTGTAATAAATTTTCTGGAATGGCAAACTCATACGCTACATTGCTATTGGATTTTTGAAGAACAGAAAATACTTGTTGCTTTTTAGTAATGATGTTTGCTGTTAAATCTTCTCCCGTTACTGCATCTTCAATTCTACAATTTATATTGCCTTCTAGATTTGTAGTATCTAAGTTTGTAATTCTTATTTGCAAAACAATTCTATCGCCTTGGTACAAAAACCTTGGCATATTTGGCTGCACCATCATGGGCAATTGTGTTACAATATTTCTTTCAGCTGAAATAAATTTTGCTTTTTTTGTATGTGCCAATAACTTCCATTTCCACTCGGTTACACTTTCGGGCATGGTAAATTCTATATTGTAAAAACCTTCCGCATCAGCATAAATATTGGGGTAAAAGAAAGCCGTTTCTGAAAAGTTTTTTCTTACTACAATTGGTGCTTCCTCGGGCTTCGGTAAAATAATTGGGCCTTTAGTACTTAAAATTAAAACCCCATTGGCCGCCTCGCTTCCATAAAGCGCCGTGGCATCGGCACCTTTCAAAATAATGCCTTGGGTAATGGATGAAGGATTTAGTTTACTTAAATCCCCATTATAAATTACTCCATCTAAAATTATCATTGGAGCATTCAAACTTGTAAGTGATGTAGCGCCTCTTATTACGACAGAAGAAAATGCCATTGATCTGCTTTGTTTTTGTAAACCATAGCCAGTTACTACAACTTCTTGTAAACCTTCCGTACTTGTAATATTTAATCCTGAAACCTTACCTTGTAAATATCCTCCAACTGGTTCGCCATCTTCATCAAAACTTAACCCGCTTTTTATTTTTAGCTCACTATATGCATAGTCCAATGGATTTAGCCAGAATAAGGCGCCATTTTTCTTTATTTTTTCCCCATATACAAATAATTCTGACTGTTGCCTATAAATTCCTACAACTAGGTTAATACCAATAGTCCAATCATTAGAGATGTTAAATCTTACATCATTTCTAGGCAAATTCCATTCGTGCTTTTCTATTTTGTCTAAAGATGCATCGTACATGGTTGTCATTAATTCAGCTACTACATTTTCATCTTTGGTTTTTATACTTATCACATATGTTTCTTTGCTACCTGGCATTAATTTTTTTCTATACTGTTCTATAATTATTTCTGGCTCTTCCGTTACAGGCTTTCTTACATAAATTGATTTTACTTCTTTATGTAATTCATTATCCAAAATATAAATATGCGTAAGTTCAATTTCATCTATTACATTTTGGGGGATGGTATAGCTCCATTCATTAATACCTTTTTTATCTTGTTTTATATCGTAATCGTATTTTATTTTTGTGATTTTCTTGTTTCTTGTAAAATATTGTGCATGGTAAATAGAATAAATACTACTATCACTATTCCCCATAATCCATTTCGTTTTTTCGCCAGTGGCAAAAGTATTATTTTGTATATAATGAAATGATGTTGTTGGATCTGGCAAAGTATTAGCTTCCTTATCAAACACACTGAAATCTATAGAGTTTTCTCCTACTACTTTATCGTTTTCTTTACACAAAACTGTTATACCATATAATCCACTTTTCATTAATTCCTTTGGAAAAATAAATTTCTCGTCTCCTCCAGTATTTATTTTGGTAGTATAAATAATTGTTAGCTCTGGGGTTTCTGTAATTTTGTCATCTACATCTCCAATATATTTCCATTTGCCATTTTCCAATTGGTAATCATCTTCTGTATTCAGAACATTACTTTCCACTTCATTTTTTTTATTTATTTTGTAAAGCTTTACCTCTACTTCTTTTTTAAGCTCTCCTGCAAATGCTGATTTTGTGCTTATGTACAGCGGTACCAATAAACTTTTATCAACAATCTTTTCAATGCTGTAATTAATCTTTATTGGTTTATTACTTAGTACTACTCTTGTGTTTTCTTCGTGGCTTTCACCGCTTTCATCTATGGCTTCAGCAGAAATATAAAAATTTACATTGAAGTTTTTTTCATAGTTGAATGTATATCCTCTTAAATAATTTCTACTTACTTTTATCTCAACCACACCTTCCTTATTTGTATAACCAATTGTATCTAAAATTTTATTACTCCAGTTTAAAGAAATATTGCTATTTAACAAACTATCACTTGTTGGCAAATTGCCATTTGCTGAAACTTTATATTTAATTTTTACATTGTTAAGCGAAGCGCCAGCAAATGATTTTACTTTTGCCTTCAGCATAAAGCTATCTCCCAATTGTAAATAATTAGTCGGTTTTTCTAATGTCAATTCAAATTGTGGTCTTTTATATTCCTCTACTTTAAAACCAGCGATTCTTTCATCGCCAATATCTTCTGCATCAAATCTCCACTCACCTGTTGGTGCATCTTTGCTGATTTTATAAGAGCCGCTGAAAGATCCAAATTCATTTGGTTTTGCTTTAATGGTATCTACCGTTTTGTTAAATGCGTCATCAATATATATTTCACGTTTCTTTAAAGCAAATGTTCTTACTTCTTTATTAAATATCTTTTTTAGCCATGAGAATTTTAGATTTTCTTTATTCAACACAACTTGCTCTCCAGTAAATGGATTAGGTATTAAAAAAATCCCTTTGTAATGCACAGTTTGACCAGGCCTGTAAATGGCCCTATCTGTAAACATGTGTAACTTCAAGTTATCTTCATAATATCCTACCAAATCATCATCTTCTTCTTTACCAAAAATCTCATCCGGCAAATTTTGCCCATCAATTGAAAAGTCTTCCACCAGTGTATCACTTTCGTTTACAACATATAGTTTTTCACCATCATCATTTTTAATAAATACCCATCCTTGTTTATTTACTTTTTTCGGTGCAGCTGGAATAAGCGATTGTACACTTCCTTTTTTATATTTAATTTGTACCGTCGTATTCTTCATTGGGTAACCGCTTTTTCTGTCAAGTACAAAAAAACGATTGTCGTTATTTATTACAGCCATTTTTGTTACATTAATAAGTACATAATTTGACTTCGATTTTTCCTTCGGTAAGTTTAATGTATCATTATATAAAATGGCGTAGTGTCCAATGGGCAAACCTTTTAAATCAATCTCTACTTTGTGTAATTGATAATCATCTGTAGCGGGTAAATTAATTTCTTGTACAAAAAAATCAGGAAAGTTTTGCAATCGTTTAACAATGCTTTCATGACTACCTGTTAATTCTTCCGTTGCATTTAACTTAACTATTTTTATAAAAAGTGTTTTTACATTCTTGCATTTTACTTTTAACGCTATGGTTTCATTTGGCAAATGTGATTGCTGTGTTTCTATATTTAAAGTACGAAATAAAATCCTTTCTCTCATCTTGTAAAGAATATCTTTTACATAAGAAAAGCTATCTAACATTTGCTCATTTTGTAAGTACAAATCCAATGCCTTTTTATAATGATAGAGATATTCCAGATTAAATTTATTTGTATTCACGTTATAATTACTATAAGAATCGTACGCATAATTTCCTTCATTATTATACTTTACAGCTTCTATATTCCAATACAAACAAAGTTGATAAACCGCATTAGCTTTCACGGCACTGTACTCAGATGTTGATTGTCTTTCTAAATACGCTTCGTATAATTTTTTTACTTTTTCAGTTTGATTACTATTTTTATACATGTATTTTCTAGCCAAACTTTCAATAAAATAGTATGCTGCAAGGTTGGCTTTGTTATAAGATCCCCATTCGCAAAATATTTTATGTACTGGTTCTAAAAAACCATACATTCCTTTTGCTTTTGTAGGTTCTGTTAAAAATTCATTCGGCGTTATGGTTAGCCATTCATAAGTATTAGTTGTAGTGAAATTATCTTTTCTCAATTCAAAATAATTAATCTGCTCTGCATAAATTATATCAGTATATGTAGGTTTAAAGAAAAATACCAGAGGGTCAGATGATAACCAAAGCGCATCATCAATATTTATTTTACTTAATGTTTTGCTTATTGTATTGGCATTTTCAAAATGCATGTTTACCAAACTATCTAATTCTCGTTTAGTTAGTTTGTTATATTGTATGCTAGATGTATAATTCCTATACAAATTTTTATTCGTTCTACTAAAAAATCTATCCAAAAAACTTGACAGCCTTTTTGCTTGTAGTATATGCATTACAGATTGCAATTGAATAGGAGAATTTGCATTTTGTAAAATACTATCAATAATAAACGAATTTTTAAAATACAATGTATCCTCGGTTTTCTTATCCTTAATTTTTATCAATGCATCATAACATCTTCCAGCCAAAAAATATTCTTGCTTATCCAAAGCATTTATTTTTATTTGTTCAATCTTATTAGCAAGAAATACAAAATTTTTACCCAATCGAATATCGTTATCATATTCCAACCAGCTCTTTTGGGCAGAAAGTGTTGCAAGAAATAAAAATGATAAGACTATAAAACAAGTTAGTTTTAATTTCATCTATTGGAGAGTTAGTTCTTAATATATTATACAAGGATAAGTTATTTACCATTAACGCTGCGTTGAAAATGCTTTATATGCTGAATTAAGTAATAATTAATTAGTAATACACTCACTATTAAAATTTCCCCAAAATCCCCTAACTTCATCCCCAACTTTACCACCATGAAGAAAACAATACTCATCCTCATCTTAATCATAAGCTGCCTCACCAACACCCAAGCCCAACTAAACGAAACTTTCACTGATGGTAACTTTACCACAAACCCTGCGTGGGTAGGCGGTACAGCAGATTGGATTGTAAACCCCAGCTTTCAATTGCAGAGCAACAATACCGTTGTTAACAGCACCTATTATTTAAGCACAGCAAGCACCATGGCTACTGCTACACAGTGGGATTTTTATTGTAATCTAACTTTTGCTACCTCGGGCACTAACTATGCAGATGTGTTTCTTACCGCATCGGCAAGTGATTTAACCCTTACCAATACCACAGGCTATTTTGTACGCATAGGAAATACATTAGATGAAATTTGTTTGTACAGAAAAGATGCGAGCGGAGCTGTTACAAAAATAATTGATGGCGTAGATGTTACTACAAATACAAGCAATAATACTTTAAAAATTCGTGTTGTGCGCAACGCTGCAAATGTGTGGACACTTAGCCGAGATTTAACTGGTACGGGCAGTTCGTATTTTACCGAAGGCACAGTTACCGATAATACATTTTCTACCTCAGCATTTTTTGGCATATTGATAAAACAAAGTACCGCAACATTTTTTCAGCGGCATTTTTTCGATGATATACAAATACAAACTTATGTGCCAGATGTAACGCCGCCAAGCATCGTATCTGCTACAGCGCTTTCTGCTACTGCTGTTGATGTGTTGTTTAACGAATCTGTGGATTTTACCACTAGCCAAATTGCTACAAATTATTCTGTAAGCAATGGGGTAGGTGTACCAACAAGTGCAGTAAGAGATGCAACCAATACATCGCTTGTCCATTTAACATTTGCAACAAATATTCCACCACGCACCAATGTTACCCTTACTGTAAATGGCGTGGCAGATTTGTCCAGCAATATTTTAAACGGCGGCACAAAAGTATTTAGCTACTTCGTGCCTTTTCAATACGATATTGTTATTGATGAATTAATGGCGGACCCTACACCTGTTGTTGGTTTACCAACAAACGAATGGCTGGAATTAAAAAATACTACCACGTTCGATATCAATCTTCAAAATTATAAACTTGGCAAAAGCACTGGCGAAAGCGGCGCAATGCCCTCGTATGTGTTACCTGCGGGTGGCTATGTAATTGTGTGTACGGGCAGTGCAGTAGCGGCTATGAGTGCGTATGGGCCAACGATTGCGGTTACGAGTTTTCCATCTTTAAACAACGATGCAGATAAAATTTATTTGCGTGCACCTCAAGGCACTATTATACATTCTGTAAATTATACGGATGCTTGGTATAAAAACGAATTAAAAAAAGATGGCGGGTGGACACTGGAAATGATAGACACAAAAAACCCATGCACTGGTATTGATAATTGGAAAGCAAGTACAGATGCTAGAGGTGGCTCGCCAGCAGCAAAAAATAGTGCAGATGCTATTAATACAGATGCAACTGCACCAAAATTGTTGCGTGCATATGCGCCAGACCCAACACATGTTACACTTGTGTTTAACGAACCTGTGGACAGTGCTAATGCCTCTGTGGTTGCAGGTTACAGCATGAGCGATGGCGTAGGCATTACAAACGCTTTGCCACTATCTGTTTCGTTTGATAGAGTTTCGCTTACACTTTCTACGCCTCTTGTGGCCAATAAAATTTATACGGTTACTGCTAACAATGCAAAAGATTGTAGTGGCAATGTTATCAGCGTAAGCAAAACGGCAAAGGTTGGTTTGGTAGCAAGTACCGATAGCTTAGATATGGTAGTAAACGAAATTTTATTCAACCCAAAATCAAACGGTACTGACTATGTAGAGTTTTACAACCGTAGTAAAAAAATATTAAATCTTAAAAATGCATTTATTGCCAATAGAAATTCATTAGGTACTATTTCTAGCATTTATCAATTTACAACGGAAGATTATTTATTTTTTCCAGAAGATTATATAGTGGTTACTGAAAGTGCAGATATAACTAAAAGAGATTTTGTAGCCAATGACCCGAATGCCATTATCGTTTTAAATACCCTGCCATCTTTTAATGATGATGATGGAAATGTTATTTTATTAAACGAACAAGGAAAAGTTATTGATGAAGTAAAGTATAGTGCGAAATGGCATTTTGCATTAATAAGTAATGAAGAAGCAGTTTCTCTAGAAAGAATAAATGCAGATGCGGCAAGTGTGCAAAGTAATTTTCATAGCGCTGCTAGTACTATTGGCTATGGTACACCAACCTATAAAAATTCGCAAAACAGAATAGATGCAGAAGCACAAGGCGATATAAAAATTACTCCCGAAATTGTTAGCCCCGATAATGATGGATTAGATGATTTTGCAACGATACAATATAGTTTTCCTGAGCCAGGCTACACTGCCAATATAACTATTTTTGATGCCTCTGGTCGCCCAACAAGGTATTTGGAACGTAATACGCTATGCGGCACAAAAGGCTATTTCCGTTGGGATGGCCTTGGAGAAAAACAACAAAAACTACCCGTAGGCATTTATATCATTTACACCGAAGTGTTTAACCTAAATGGAAAAACAAAGAAGTTTAAAAATACAATTGTACTGGCAAGGAAGAATTAAAATAATTAACAAAGCTTCCCTAAAACAAACAGGGCTTCGAAATTATCGAAGCCCTATCTTATGTCTAAAATCTAACATCTCATATCTAATCCGTCACCACCAACCTAAATCCATTTCCATGAATATTCACAATTTCTAATTTAGAATCTTCTTTTAAATATTTACGAAGTTTTGCAATGTACACATCCATACTTCTTCCATTAAAATAAGTATCGCTACCCCATATTTTTTTAAGTGCAACTTCTCTTGATAGCAAATCGTTTTTGTATTCGCTAAGCATTTTTAGCAATTCATTTTCTTTTGGAGAAAGTGTTTGTGTTTTGCCATTTACGATTAATTCTCTAAGCTTTGGGTTAAAGTGATATATACCCAAATCAAATTCTGCATTAGCTTCTTCTTTGTGCATTTCTTCGTTACGCTTAAGAATGGCTTTTATTTTATGCAATAATACTTCGCTGTCAAAAGGTTTGGTTATGTAGTCGTCTGCACCAAGTTTGTATCCTTGTATAATATCGTCCTTCATTGTTTTTGCACTTAAGAAAAACAAAGGAACATCGGGGTTTACATCTCTTATTTCTTCAGCAGCTGTAAAGCCATCCATATTGGGCATCATTACATCTAACAAACAAATGTCAAATTTTTCTCGCTGAAAAGCTGCAAGCCCCAGTCTCCCATCTCTTTCTAGTGTTACATCATAATCATTAAGTTCAAGATAATTTTTAAGTACCATGCCAAGATTAGTATCATCTTCGCATAGTAAAATTTTGGGTTTAACTGCTTCCATAATTGTTATATTTATTATACAAATAAAATTGATTAGTAATTGATACTGCTAATATAATACCTAATTTTTTGTTAAGCTATTTTTTTTGTAAGCTTTATCGGTTAAAGTTTTTAAAAATGCTATAATATCCGATTGTTCTTTTGCCGAAAGGTTTAATGGCTTACTAAAAGTTGTATCAATATTAACTTGATGTGGGAAAAAGCCCTTTGGGTTATTGTAATATCGAAGCACTTCCTCTAAAGTGGCAAACATGCCGTTGTGCATATATGGAGCGGTTACGGCTATGTTACGTAAGCCTGGCACTTTAAATTTGCCCATATCGCTTTCTTTTTTGGTAATACGATATCTGCCACTATCGGTAAGAAAATTTTCGTTATACAAACCGATGTTTTTAAATTCATCTCCTGTAAAATCATCTCCAAAATGGCAATCGAAACACTTTGCTTTTTTGCCTATAATCAGCACCCTGCCTCTTTCTTCGGCTGCTGTTAATTTTACTTTGTCATTTGCCCAGTCGTCGTATTTACTATCTACAGTTTCCAATGTTTGCTCATAAGCAGCAAACGCAGCAGCCAAGTTTTTTATAGCTGGTTTTTGCTTAAATACCTGCAAAAACAATTTTATGTATGTGCTATTTTTATTGAGTCTTTGTATGGCTTCTTCTAACGGCAAGCCCATTTCTTCGGGGTTGGCTATTGGCATTAAAGATTGCTCCTCGAGTGTAGCTGCACGTCCATCCCAAAAAAAGTAGGGTCTATTTTTCATATTGAGCACAGAGGGAGTATTGCGTTTTGTTTCACTGCCATTTATACCGAGGCTGTAGGCCAGGGTATCGGCAAAGGCTAATTTTGGGTTGTGGCAGCTAGCACAACTTACTGACGAATCTTTGGAGAGTATTTTTTCGGAGAAAAGTTTTTTGCCGAGGGTGGCTTTGGATATCGGCGCATCATCTCCTTTAAAAGAAAAAGCAACAGATAAAACACTGCTTAAAATGGCTAAAGAAATAATTACTGATTTCATCTATACAAAAATAAACCAATTAACCCATCAATTTTATATAATCTTCCTCATTCATATATTCCAAAATATCACCGGGTTGGCACTCTAATATTATACAAATTTCTTCTAAAGTGCTAAAACGTATGGCCTTTGCTTTCCCACTTTTTAGTATGCTCATATTGGATATAGTTATGCCCGCCTTTTCACTCAATTGTGTAAGGCTCATTTTTCTGCGAGCGAGCATTATATCTAGGGTTACTACTATTGGCATGTTAAACGGTTAAGGCGTTTTCTTGTTCAATAGCATTGCCATATTTAAAAATATAGGAAAGTACAATTATACATAATCCTAATAGAAAATAATTAAAATTAAAATCTAGGGTTGGGTTAAATTGAACTTTAAATTCACCTGAAGATAACGACATATTATCGGTTGCTGATATCAATCTAACACCACCATACCAAGTTGAAAAAATAATACTTAATAAAAGCTTAAGTAAAGTAGAAATAATTATTACTAAACCAATTGAAAAAAGTCTTTTATAAAAATTCTGTAAAAAAGAAATACGTTTATATAGTTGGTCAAAAATTTTCATAAATTGAAATGAGACGATTAACGACAAGACAATACTTACAAACATATTTAAGGAAAGTAAAAGGTTTCTAAAAATACCTTTTGTTTTCATTTTTATTGTTGCATCGAAAAAATAATTCTTTTCAACATAAACATCTATAACTTTTGTGCTAGCAGCTATTTCATTGTTAAATACATCAAATTGATTTTTTCCTGATACACTTTCATTCTCATGATTTAAGAAGCTTTGCATAATAACCCATTTTGAAAAATAAAATTCTTTTTTAATTTTTATGTCATTTAAGATAGAGTCTGCTAAATATGACCTGATATTTTCATCTCTTTTATTTAAATTAATTTGACCAGAAGTATTTCCATTTGCATATTTTATGATTGTGTCTGCAGGCATATTGACGCTAATTTTAACAGGTACTTCAAGGCCTTCCTTTAAACTATTTTTAGTCCCAAATCTAACATTACCATTTTTAATGAAGAAATCGGTATTTGGAAAACAAATACTAGATAAGACAATTATTAACCAAATTATGCTCAATACAAACCAAATGAAACAAATGGTTCGCAATTTTCCAATTATACTAAAGCTATATTTCATACAAATAGTTTTGATAAAGGTATAATATTTATTGATAAACAATAATAAATTATTTCTTATCGTCAAAATATAGTCATAAAATCATTTTTATGTATTGAAAAATAACCAAATACATATTTTTCAAAAACAAGATTGTAACTTTCCCAAAAATTAACCCCATGCCAAACAAAGAAGCATTTATAAAAGCCATTACAGATGGCTACACATTTAAAGGAGAATCTGTACAAATTGGTGCAGCAGTATTAGATGGCGAAGTAGTGCCAGAAGCAAAAGTATTTTTGCCACTAAAAACAATGAACCGCCACGGGCTTATTGCTGGTGCCACAGGTACTGGTAAAACAAAAACGTTGCAAATGATTAGTGAGTTTTTGAGCGATGCAAGTGTACCTGTTTTATTGATGGATATAAAAGGAGATTTGAGTGGCATTGCCGCCTTGGGTGCTGAAAATGATAAGGTAAAAGACCGTTATCAAAAAATGCAAATGACGTATAAGCCTGCTTTGTTTCCAGGAGAATTGCTTTCGCTTACAGGTAAAGATGGGGTAAAACTTCGTGCTACTGTTAGTGAGTTTGGGCCTGTATTGTTAAGTAAAATATTAGATTTAAATGATACGCAAGGTGGTGTAGTAGCACTTATCTTTAAGTATTGCGATGATAATAAATTGCCATTGCTGGATTTAAAAGATTTTATAAAAGTACTACAGTTTATAGGCGATGAGGGCAAGGCAGAGATTGAGAAATTATATGGTAAAATATCTACTACTTCTACCGGTACAATTCTTAGAAAAGTAATAGAATTACAACAGCAGGGGGCAGACATTTTTTTTGGAGAAAAGAGTTTTGAGGTAGAAGATTTAATGCGTATAAATGATTCTGGACAAGGCATGATAAATATTTTGAGGGTAATGGATATTCAAGACCGACCAAAATTATTTTCAACTTTTATGTTGCAAATGTTGGCAGAGTTGTATGCATCATCGCCAGAGGAGGGTGATTTAGATAAGCCAAAATTGATATTGATTATAGATGAAGCACATTTAATTTTTCAAGAAGCAAGTACCGAATTGGTACAGCAAATTGAAACAATTATCAAGCTCATTCGTTCAAAAGGTATTGGCATTTTCTTTTGCACGCAAAATCCAATGGATATTCCCGCAGCCGTACTTGGGCAGCTTGGTATGAAAATACAACATGCACTAAGGGCATTTACGGCGGCAGATAGAAAAACAATAAAACAAACCGCAGATAACTATCCTGAAACTGCATTTTATAAAACAGAAGACTTAATAACCCAACTCGGTATAGGCGAGGCACTCGTTACCTTATTGAGTGAAAAGGGTATTCCTACACCGCTGGCCCACACAATGTTGTGTAGCCCACGTAGTAGAATGGATGTACTTACACAAGCAGAAGTAGATGCAATTAACGGCAAAAGCAAGTTAGTTGCAAAATATGCAGCAGATATTGATAGTGAAAGTGCTTACGAAATGCTAACAGCAAAATTAGCAGAAGCAGAACAGAATAACGCAGATACTGAAAAAGAAACAGGAAAGCAAGCAAAAGAAGAACCTTCTGCATTTGAAAAAATAGCGAGTAATACTGTAGTAAAGAGTATGATGCGTACTGCTGGAAACGGAATTGTGCGCTCATTGCTAGGTGCTTTAGGTTTGGGTGGAAGGGCTTCTGGTTCTAGGAAAAAGAGTTGGTTCTAAAATTTTAAAAGTTACAAATAAAAGTGCAATATATTGATTTATAATATATTGCATTTTTATTTGTAGAAATAGCTACAATCTGTAGAAATTTTTCTAAAAAAAGTTTTAAAAAGCTTGTTTAAGAACTATTAGCTTCCTATCTTTACTACGGTTTTTCATAGGATATTGGATTTTAAAGCGGGACTAGATTTTTATCTTGGTCCCTTTTTTATGCTTTTTACTTTCTTAAATTAAATTTCTTTAGATATATGTTATTTTAAAACGATGTAATTTTTATCATCAGTTTCAATAATTCCTTCCGACAATAAAAAGTTAAGCACTAACCAAATAGACCGCTGTCTAATGGGTTTCAACCGTTTTAAAATATCTGTTGAAGAAAGCTTTTCATTTTTGAGCAGTTCAACAATTCTATCAGCACAAGCTTTAAATTCTTTGGGAGGTAATTTTGCATCGGTATTATTTATGCAGTTATCACAAATGCCACAATCAGGCACATTGTTATCTCCAAAATAATTGGCTATTAATTTACTTCGACATTTTGTAGAGGCATGCACAAAATAAGCAATAGCTTCAGCACGTTTTTTTGCTTCTGCTTTTCTAATATTCATTGCTTTTAAATCAATAACAAAATCGTCATTGTACATCCTATTTTGTAGCAATAAAATTTGCGGCTTATCAGATGCTGGTTTGTAATCTATTATTTTATATTGATGAAGTTTTGTAAGGTTATTTAAAAGTTCTTCAACAGGTATTTTTATAAATTTTGCCAATGAGTTTTCATAAATGGTACAAGGGTAATCGAATATGCCTTCATAAGAACGTAGTAATCCTCTTATGGTTTCAGCAAGATCTTCTTGTTGCGTTTGAAATTCTTGTAAGTCGTTTTTGTTTACACAAAATTCCACGGTGCTTTGTTTAAACATTATTTCGCTAAAACTAACCAGTCCTTCTTGTGCCAATGCTTGTATGCCATAGGTAGCTTGCAAAATATTTAATTTAAAATGCTGTGCAAACATGGCTACATCCATATCAAAACTTATGCCCTCACCAGTACCCGCAGCTACTTGCAAGTAATTCATCAGCGCCATGTAAATAGCTTTTAGTTTTTCAGCAGTAGGGTACTTAGTTTCTAGCTTAAATAAAATATCATCTGTTTCTTTTGCGCTGTGTAATAAAACCGCATAAGCTCGCTTGCCATCTCTGCCTGCTCTTCCTGCTTCTTGATAATAATTCTCTACACAATCTGGCACTTCGTAATGCACCACCACTCGTACATCGGGCTTATCTATACCCATACCAAATGCATTTGTGCAAACGATGGTATGTAGTTTGTTGTTTATCCAATCGTCTTGTTTTTTTGTACGCATGTCTGCCGATAGCCCTGCATGATAAAAATCTGCATTTATTTTGTTGAGCCGAAGTAGTTCTGCAATTTTTATGGTTTGTTTTCTACTTTTGCAATACACAATGGAGGAGCCATTTACTTTTTGTAAAATTTCCAACAGCTTGTTTTCTTTAGACACAGGTTTAAAGGCACTATACGACAAATTTGGTCGTACAAAAGATTGTTGAAAACTATTGCTATCTTTTTTAAACAATAAATTTTTGCAAATATCATCTTGTACAGAAACAGTAGCCGATGCTGTTAACGCAATTATAGGAACGCCTGGCAATTCTTCCCGCAGGTTTGCTATGCGCATGTACGAAGGGCGAAAATCATACCCCCATTGTGAAATGCAATGTGCTTCGTCAACCGCAATAAGGCTTGGTTTGAGCGCAGGTAAATATTCTAAAAATAATTTTGTCTCCAACCGCTCTGGCGATACATATAAAAATTTAAAATTACCAAACGATGCATTTTGCAATGTTTGTCGCACTTCTATAAAACTCATACCTGAGTAAATAGCCAATGCGCCAATGCCTTTCTTTTTTAAATTTTCTACTTGGTCTTTTATAAGTGCTATGAGCGGACTTACCACCAAGCACAATCCATCATTCATTAATGCAGGTACTTGAAAGCAAATTGATTTCCCACCACCGGTTGGTAATAATGCAAGCGTATCTTTTTTTTGTAAAATAGAATTGATAATGTCTTCCTGTAGTGGGCGAAAGTTATCGTAGCCGTAATATTTTTTTAGTATTTCGTGTGGAGACATCAAAAATTATTTGAGGTCTAAAAGTTGTAAATCTAATTCTTGTATTTTTTTGAAACCTTTATCGGCGGTAACAAATGGCAAGTCCAAGTAGATAGCAGTAGCCGCTATTATAGCATCAGGTACTTTAATATTATATTTTTGCTTTAACCCGATTGTCATTCTTTTAATACGTGTTGACATGTTAATAATTAGGCAATTATCAATAATATTGGTTCTGTTTCTAAATTGTATTTCAGATATGTCCTTATTTCCTAGCATTTCAATTTCTGTCATTTCAGAAATAAAAAGATTTGCTTCACTAATTTTTTTTGTTTGCTTTACGCCACCAATTATATAAAGAAGGATATTTGTGTCTACAACAATATTATTTCCACTCATTCCTTACTTTTTTTTGATATGTGAGCCCATCTACTTCATTTTTATCAATTCCAAAAAATTGTGCTACAGATTTCTTTTTAAAAATAATTTCAATTTTTTCTTTACTAATTTTCCTTTTTTTTTCTTTTACAAGAATACTTTCTTTTACCTGCATTACTTTAAATTTAATACTCAAATATACAATTTTTTACAAAACCTTCTTCACAAACAACCTTACCGAATTTACTGCTAACACAATATCACTAAAACCCATGGCTAATGCAGCAAGCGTAGGTGTGAGCAACCCAAAAGCAGCAATAGGTATAGCAATAATATTGTAAAAAAATGCCCAAAATAAATTTTGTTGAATGGTTGTAAATGTATGCTTGCCCAAACCTAGCGCAAGTGGTAAATTTTTTATTCCGCTATTCATCAAAATTACATCTGCACTTTGCATGGCAATATGCGAGGCATCACTTAAAGAAATACCCAAGCTGGCTTTTGCTAATGCAGGTGCATCATTTATACCATCACCTACCATTGCAGTTGGTTTTACTGCATTTAATTGAGCAATCTTTTCTAATTTTTGTGCTGGCGTTTGTTCTGCAAAAACTTCATCAATACCTACTTGTTTTGCTATGTAATCACATTTATTTTGCAAATCGCCACTTAGCAAAATGGTTTTAATATTTTTTGCATGTAGCCATGTAATTATTTCTTTCGCTTCAGGGCGTATGTCATCTTGCACATCTATCCAGCCTATTTGTTGTCCATTTTTTAAAATATAAATATTGTGTGAAGCTGCATGATCTTTTAAAAGCATTTTGTATGACCCTGCTTCAAAAATATTTCCATTTGCATCTGTAGCTTTTATACCAATCCCTTTTATCTCTTCTATTTTTTTCCAAGAAATAATATCGTTGGTTTTCCAATACTCTACAATTGTTTTTGCAATAGGGTGATTGGAGAATTTTTCCAAGGAAAAAACAATTTGTTTAAACTCAATTTCATTTATGTTAGTAGAAAAATTGCTAATAGAAAATTTACCAGTAGTAAGTGTACCAGTTTTATCAAACACAACCTGTTGTATGGTTTTAAACAATTCTAATGCTGATGCATTTTTAAACAATATGCCTTTTTTAGCAGCACGACCAAGCCCAACAGCAATGGCAGCAGGCGTAGCAAGCCCCATGGCACAAGGACAAGAAATTACCAATACAGCAACTGCTCTCATCAACGAATCACCACTACCAATATTAAATGCAAAATAATTCAATAAAAAAGTAAGTGTAGCCAACACTAAAACTACAGGTACAAAAATGGCACTTATTTTATCTGCCAATTTTTGCATAGGCGGTTTTTCAGCTTGTGCATTTTCTACCATTTTTACAATACCAGATAGCACGGTATCTTTTCCCGCAGCAGTCACTTGTGCTTTTACCAACCCATTTTCCAACACACTTCCACCAATTAAAAAATCTTTTTTCGTCTTCGCCAAAGGCAAACTTTCGCCAGTTACAATAGCTTCGTTCACCATACAGTCACCCCACAAAATTTTACAATCTGCAGGTACTTGTTCCCCATTTTTTATGAGTACCAAATCACCCGTTTTCAAATAAATATTTTCAAGCGGAAAAATTTGTTCCTTATGCTCATCATCAAAAGCAATCATATTGGTCATTACTTTTTGCGAAGCAGTAAGCGAACGCACCGCTTTTTGTGTGGATTGTATAGATGCCTCTTCTAAATAATTGCCAAAGAAAACCAATGTGATGATGGATGCGGTGGTTTCAAAAAATAAATAATGCTCACCAAGATTTAACGAAGCGCCAACAAGGCTATAAATGAACGAAGCCAATGCGCCAACTGAAATTAAAACATTCATATTGGCTGTACCATGCATCAAGCTTTTTACAGCACTTCTTCCAAAAAAATACATCCCAATAATAAATACTGGTAAACACAATGCCAATTGCACCCACGGATTCATAAGCCAATGCGTGTATGCACTCATGGGCAACATGTGGAGCATGAGTATAAGTGTAAACGGCAGTGTAAATAAAAATCGCTGTTTATTGTTTGATAAAAATGATTTCTTCTTTTCTGCCACGGTTTCATTTTCATCTATTGCTGTATAGCCAAGTTTTTTAATGCCTGCTCTTATTTTTATCATTTCTACAGCTGCATCCGAACCAAAGCTTACTGCTCCAGTAATTGGATTTACTTGCACATCAGAAAATCCTTCCTTTTTAAGATAGTTTGTTACACTCAATGCACAGTTGCTACATGTCATTCCTTCTACTGTCAATTCTGTTTTTTGCATATTGCAAAATTATCTTGCATTTGTTGTAACTATTTACCTAATAAGAAATTTAAACAGCTTTTTTATAATTATTTTTGTTTAATGCCGATTGGTTAGCCGTTGAGCCAATTTTTGGGCGATTACGGATAACACATCGGTATTATCTTTGCAACATGGATGTAATTTTTTCTTTAGATAATATATATGAAGCAGCAAAAACTTTTCTACAAGCCATTGGCAACAAAAAAGTAATAGCCCTACATGGGCAAATGGGCGCAGGCAAAACCACGTTTGTGCATGCCATTTGTGACGTTTTAAAAGTAAAAGACACCGTAAGCAGTCCTACATTCTCCATTATAAACGAATACAATTCTGCCGAAGGCGAAGTAATTTACCATTTAGATTTGTATCGTTTAAAAGATGAACAAGAAGCCGTTAATGCAGGAGTGGAAGATTGTTTTTATAGTGACAACTTGTGTTTGGTAGAATGGCCTGAGATTACGCCTGCGCTGTTTCCTAATGATACGGTACATTGTTATTTATCCGTTTCTGGAGAGAAAGAAAGGAAATTAGTTATTGGTTGATTAGTTGATTGAGAAGTTTTGTTTAAATTGTACTTCTTTCAGATAAACAGCAATAAAATTTTTAACAATAGCACAAAATATTAGAGTGGTTAAAATCAACTATTCAACCAATTAACAAATCAACCAACACATGGCAACAACAAAACCCTTCGTATCACCCTCACTAACCTACGAAACCTTAGAAGAAACCTTGGATATAAAACCAAAAAGAGAAGCGCTCTTTATTGGTATTCCAAAAGAAGATTCTTTTAATGAAAATCGTATTGCGCTTACGCCAGATGCGGTAAGTGTAATAGTAGCCAATGGTCACGAAGTATGTATAGAAACCAATGCAGGATTGGGTGCCAACTATACCGATACTGATTATAGTGAAGCTGGCGCAAGAATTTGTTATGATAAAAAGCAAGTATTTGAAGCAGATATTATTGTAAAAAGTGCACCTGTAAGTTTGGAAGAATGTGAGTTGCTAAAACTAAATCAGTACATTATTTCTCCTATTCATTTAGCAGAAATGAAAAAGGAAATTTTAGAAAAAATGATGCAGAAAAAAATAACTGCACTTAGTTTTGAAAATCTAAAAGATGACAGCGGGCATAACCCTATTGTACGTAGCATGAGTGAAATAGCAGGCTCGGCAGTAATGCTTATTGCAGGGCAATACCTTAGCAATGCTAATAATGGGAAAGGCGTTTTAGTGGGTGGCATAAGTGGTATTCCGCCAACAAAAGTTATTATCATTGGTGCAGGTATTGTGGGTGAATATGCTGCTCGTACAGCACTAGCCATGGGGGCAAGTGTAAAAATATTTGATAATAGTATTTATAGATTAAAGCGATTGCAAAATAATATTGGTGTGCGTTTGTGGACGTCTGTAATAGAACCAAAAATACTTTCCAAACAATTAAAAACCTGCGATGTGGCAGTTGGTGCTTTGGGCAATGATGGCGGCAAAACACCATTGGTTGTTACTGAAAGTATGGTAAGCAATATGCGACCAGGAAGTGTAATTGTAGATGTGAGTATAGACCATGGCGGTTGTTTTGAAACCAGTACTGTTACAACACATAAAAAGCCCACCTTTACAAAGTTTGATGTTATTCATTATTGTGTACCAAATATTCCAAGTGGCTTTGCACGCACCGCCTCGCAAGCCATTAGCAATGTGCTCATGCCTTTGCTTTTGGAAACCTCTGAAGATGGAGGCGTTGATAAATTGATTTGGCATAAAATAAATATTCGTACAGGTATTTACATGTTTAAAGGTTCGCTCACAAATTTTCATTTAAGCGAAAGGTTTAACATTAAGTTTACAGATTTAAATTTGTTGATAGCAAGTAGGAGGTAGTAAATTGTTACATTGTTTAATGGGTAAATTGTTTTTTTGTCCGAGCAAAGAAGCAGCTATGTGGAGCTCATTGGCTAGTTTATCCTGGGTTTATCGAAGGGCTCCATTCGTAAGTATATCTTTTTTCAGCTTTTATTATGAAGAACATATTAGCGAAGATTGAAGCGGATGTTTCGAGGAGACTCGAAACTGGGCAGAGGATTTTAAATTCCCCCTAAAAAGTTATAAAAGAAACTTATTAAGGTGACAAAGAATAAAAACATGGCCAATATCACTTGATAATTGCAATTTACATGTCTATAATTTAGAAATAATTAAGTCTAGTTTATTTTCTATATCTGCGATTTTATCCGATGAAACTGAATAATAATTTTCAGCCTTTAAAGCAGCTATGTTACAACTACTTTGGTCGTAAAAATTTACTATCTGATCTTCATTATTTGAAAGTAACCAGTTTGCA
Source organism: Ferruginibacter sp. (assembly GCA_031408295.1). Classification (GTDB taxonomy): domain Bacteria; phylum Bacteroidota; class Bacteroidia; order Chitinophagales; family Chitinophagaceae; genus Ferruginibacter. The sequence goes on along the minus strand of JANNVW010000057.1, from coordinate 5,038 downwards.
TCTAAATTAAAACGTTCCACTAATATTTTTATTTGATCAATTGAGGGCTTACGTGCATTAGTTTCATACTGACTAATATTTCCTTGGGTGGTAAATAATATTTCACCCATATCCTCTTGGCTTAAATTATTCGATTGTCTAATATCTTTCAACTTCTTTCCAAAATTCATATTTAACTTGTTTTATAACCAAATGTAATATATGTATCTCAAATAGAAATAGTTTTACCGAAAATTGTTTTTGAGATTTGTTTGATTTTGATTCGAAAATATAAACAAATGAGATTAATTACTTTTTTATTGGCTTTAACCATTTTTGGCTCAACTTGCAAAAATCCTGAACAAAAACTACCAGTACTAAACTTGCCTAACGAAGGTGTTTTAAAAATTATTGATTCCCTTCAACTTGATTTAGATTCGTTGACGATACCAAACTCAGAAAATATTTATTTAATAGATTCATTTCTGTATATATGTAATCCAGAAGAAGACTTGATTACGAAAATAAATATAAATACAAACCATATTACAAACACTGTTTTAAACTTCAAAAGGTTTGGAAAAGTACAGAAGTTTTCCACTCTTTGGATTCAAAAAGAAAAGGTTTTTGCAGTAAAAGCTAAATCTAAAAAAGGATTTATATTTAATTTGAACGGAATTTTATTAGATAGCTTTCAACTAGCAAAGACCGACGAATCTAATCTTGGAAAAGTTATAACAGATAACCCTTTAGTATCTACAATTCAACCTCTGCTAATAAAAGATAGTATTGTTCATTCTTTGGGATTCGCTTTGATAGAAGGAAATTATGATAAGAAAAATCTTAGGTTTGTTTTATGCGCAAGCAGTAGAAATGAGAATTTTTTTTATGTAAATTACCCAGAATCTTATAATGGCAAAAATTGGGGAGGGACTTATTTGAGAATGGTATATGGTACAAACGTAGGTGATAGTTTGATGGTAGTTTCTTTTCCTGCCTCAAGCGACTTAGCAGTCTTCAACATATTAACTAATACTACCCGATACATTAATTGTTATCCAAACATTGATAGTGTAGTTGCCCCAGTTGGCTCAATGAAAGAATTAAATAAAAAACAAATTGATATTGCAAAACATTTTTTTAAGCAATATAGTTTTCATGCTATCATATTTGATAAATACCGGAATATCTATTATCGAATTCTTTTTAAACCTATTCCAATAGACAACCAAATTAAGAATAGCATTGGCAAACTTGACAAACAAATACTAGTCTACGATGCTGCATTTAAATATTTGGGATTTACTCAAATTGAAGGGAGTTTATACTCAAACCCTACCTATTTAGTACACCCCAAAGGATTATTAATTCAAAAATTAAAAGATAATAAAGATGAAGAACATATATATTTTGACTTATTTGCCCTTGATAGTACTGTTGCTGGGAAGTTGTAAACCAAACGATAATTTAGAAAGTATACACGTATTTAAACAACTTGCAGTCTTAGAAGATAAAGACGATGTCTATATAATTCCTGGTAGTGGTTGTACAGGCTGTATTTCAGATATTGAAACACTTGCTATAAATAACGTAAACAAGCCCAACAAATACTTTTTATTTACTAAAATTAAATCTGTTAAATTATTTAGAAATAGATTTGGTGTAGATTTTATAAATCATAAAAACGTTATTTTAGACACTGCAAACCTTTTTAAATATCCAAATAACTATAGTGATATTTATCCATTGCTATTATCTAATGTAAACGGAAGAATTAAAGTAACAAAATCTTTTAAACCATAATACTAATTATGAGGGCATCTAAAATAGTAGTCTACTTTTTGTTAGTTTTTCAAGCAGTAAATGTACATGCTCAAGTGTATAAAGATTCTGCTTCTATAAAATTTATTTTAGATACAACTTTAATTAACGAAACTAAGAACAGCAAAGTGCAAATAGCACAAGGCAATAAAATTTTGAAAGCAAGCTTAAATGATTATATAAAAGTAAAACTAGGGTCGGAATTTTCTGTAGATTTTATTAATTCAGATTTGCAGTTGGATGGGTTTAGGCGTCTTAAAATTTTTGCTGATACTACAATACAACTTAGTGCCACAGCACTAGCAACGGTAGTGGTAAAAGCTAAAAAGCAACTAGTATCAGAAAATACACAAGGCTTTGATTATTATCCGCAGAGTGATAGTTTATTGAGGGAGAAATCAATTTTAATGGGTCTACAAAGATTACCTTTTATTAATGGATATGATGACCAATCAGTGCCAAAATATCGCCAAGATGGGAAAATTTTATTTATAATAAATGGAAAGCAACGCCGAGGTATAGAAAATAATTGGGCAACTATATTAGGTATTATAAAAGGAAAGGATGTGTATAAAGTAGAGTTGAAAGAGGATATACCTATACAAATTAAAAACCAAGGGTATGAAGCAATAATAAATATTTTAACACTTGACGCAAATATTTATGGCAAAAGTTTTAATGCATCATTATTTTATGATCAACGAAATAATATAAATACATCTGCATCTGCCACATTTTTACTTAAGCGTTTCGATATATCTATCAATGTGGGTAAAGCTGAAGATAACCAAAACGGCAATAGAAAAACTGAAGTATTTGCTGCTAATATTTTACAATCAGCTTTAGATGTAAAATCAAAACTCATATTTGAAACGAAGAACGCCAGCATAGATATTGGGTTTAGAAAAGATAGCCTTATAGATTTTGGACTGAATATTTCAGGTATATCTACAACTTATAGTACAAAATATACGCCCACTTATCAGTTTGGTATAAATACAATTGGTATTACGAATACATTTAGTAACGATAAATTGAGAGCTAATTTTAGTTATGTATTCAGAAAAAAGAAAGGGCTTACCTATAGCATTATTGCTGCTACAAACTATGCCAACGAAACTAAGGGCAATAACCTAGCGTTTTACAATCCAAAGCAAACAGATAGTGCGGCAATACGCACGCCTTCTTATGAATTGTATTGGGTGGCAGAGTATAATATACTGGACAATAGAAATCAACGATATCAAAAAGAACTTGGTATTAAGGTTTATAATAGAGACCTTACACAAGATTTTAATAGGTATAATATTGACAACAACAGCAATGAACTAGGGCAACTATTGTACAATAAGATTGATAGTTTTACCACGAAGCAATACTCGATACGCCCTTATGTAAGGTGGTCAAATAATATTTCTAAAACAAAACGGCTAAACATTTCATTTTTTCCTGAATTATATGTGATGAAAAATAGCAGCGTAACTGCACAAACTTTTTTTGTACCTAATTTGACTATTGGGTACAGAAAAATTTTGTGCAGTAATCATTCGTTGCGATATAGCTTCAGGATAGAATTACAAAAGCCTAATATTGACTACCTATCAAGCGTACAAGTCTTTAATGACCCTCAGCAACAAGTTGTAGGTAATGCTAAATTGAAGCCAAGTAAATTTTTTACTACAGGTGTAGAATGGGTAAGGCGAAAAAAGGCAACGTTTACTTATGGTATAAACATTGTATATGGCTTTGATCAGTATGACCTTTTTAGAACGGTAAATGCTACCACAGGTATATTACAAAGTTTTGCAAATAATGGATTAAAATCTTATCAATTTTTAAACACAATTAGCTATCAAAAACAGTTATCAAAAAGTTTATGGTTTGACTCAGAAGGAAGTGTATTTTTAAATGTTAATAGAAATAACTTATTTAATACTGCATTTAACAAATTTACTTTTTATTACGAATCGAATACCCGATTGGAGTTTGGTGAAAACAAAGGAACATTAGCACTAAGATTCTTTTTTAGTTCAAGCCCAACTACAGGGCAAGGTTATGTACAAGGCACTAGAATGTATGGCTTGCAGTATGCCAATCAATTTTTTAAGAAAAAACTAATGGTTACTTTAATTGCAGACCAATTTTTATTAAAAAATAGAAGCAGACTGAATTTTACCAAAGCAGAAGGTTTTGAAGTATTTACAAATACCATAGAGCCTTATCGGTTATTAAAAATTAGACTTGGGTATAGATTTTCTAATATAAAGATTTCTAAAATTGCAGCTAAAAAAACCACAGAAATCTCTGGCGAAGCACAAAGAATTCAGTAACTAAAATGCTTATATGACATTTGTATAAATTATTACAAATAGTAATTTTTGTATAACAAATGCTTCATTAAATTGCTAATAATTAAATCAACAATTATTTTTTATCAAAAAACAAAAAGTTATGAAAAAAATCTTATCAATTTTTATGATTGCGTTTGTAATTATTGCTGCAGCAATTTCAACAAATGCAGGTTGCCCTACAGGTAAAGCAGGTGTCTGTGTAGCTGTTTATGGTTCTAATGGTACTGTTAGTTCTTACACATGTGATTCAGGGGCAACAGCAGCTGAAAAGGATTGTGGAACAAGTTCGAGGGATGAAGAGTCTATGTAATCAGTGTGGGTACTAAAATTGCATACTATTTTTGCAAAATTTCATTTTATAATCAGAAGGTAGTTTAATATTTAAAATTCCCTTTTGATTATAAATTTTTTATTTACCTCATCCTCCGCTTCGTTTAGAGTCTCCTCGAAACGTACGCTTCAATCTACGCTAAAATAAAAGTTGAGAAAAGAATATCTGCTGGGCATAGCCCGCCTAGGCAGTAGTAGCTGCTGCACATAACACACTTTAAAGTATAATAAACTTGCGTGCAGTACTACTACAGAAAGGCGGAAACAAATGTTCATTAAAGTTATATTGCCCATGCTCCTAAAAAAGATATTGCGAACGTTTCGTGAGACACGAACCTTGGCTTTGGAAAAATATATCACAAAAAATCCCGACCATCATTACAACAATCGGGATTAAATAATATTAAAATGAGCTTATGCCAACTCTGCGTTCATGCTTTTGCTTACACGCTTACGTGCATCTTCATCTAAAATTGTTTTACGAAGACGAATGCTTTTTGGGGTTACCTCAATACACTCATCGCCTTGTATGTACTCCATACATTCTTCTAAACTCA
>JANNVW010000056.1:0-88739 GCA_031408295.1 Ferruginibacter sp. | reverse complement strand
CTTTCTTTACACCTGTGAGGCGCTTAAATATTGATTCCTTTGTGTTTTCTATTTCTGTATATCGCATCTAAATCAGATCATTATTAACTGACAAACGCTGCATGGGAATAATATTTATTTTAATTATGTTAGAGGTCTAATGTATTTTTCTGTGCATCTGTGGCAAAATTTATTGCCACAGATGTACAGTTTAGTTTGTAAACCTTTCAATATTAAATCTAATAATAGAAATGAATAAGTTATCACTACATTAAAAAAGCCGCTACAAGTAACTGCAACGGCTTTACACTTAACTAATAAACCATCTTTACAGGTTGGCTGTTTTTAATTTCTTAGGTATTTTAATATTAAAAGTCATTTCAGTGCCATTTCTTTTTGCCTTTATTTCATATGCTGTTTTCTCTTTATTTTCTTGCAATTGCTCCCTTGCTTCATCAGTATTATTAACTTTTACAGTACCTATAGCAGTTATTACATCATCTTTTAAAAGCCCGGCAGTAGCCGCAGCTGTAGCGGGTTCCACCTCCAATACTTTTACACCATTACCTTCCTCAGTATCTTGTATTTTTATACCCAGCTTTGGCCTTAGTACATCTAAATAAAGTAAATTATTATCAAAGTCATAAAGATCATTTTGATTATTAGGATACGTAGGTACCGTAAGCGATTTCATTCTGCCATTTGGCATTTTATACGAGTACACTTTATTTACATTTACAGAAAACTTATGTTTACCAAGTGTAGCATTTACTTCCTTCTTTTTTCCATCTCTCAAAAAGTAAATATTTACTTTGTCGCCCTCTTTTTTTGCTTTTATTATGTTAGATAATGTTGCAGCGTCAACTACCTTTTCATCCCCTATCTTGTAAATAATATCGTCATTTTGTAGACCAGCTTTTTCTGCTGGGCTTTCTTTTGTGATGTTATAAATTTTAGCCCCATCATCGCTCTTTTCTGTACTTACTCCTAAAAAAGTGTATGGTTTAGCATTTTCAGTTTGCATATCATCATCAAAACTAAAGTCGAAGCTTTCTATTTGGTCTAAATCACCAAGGCGTTTATCTAACAAAATTCTTCTACCGTCGTCTAAATTAAAACTTAAGTTATTGCCGTCTCTAATAATCATCTTACGATTATTAATCGTAATACCCTCTTCATTAAACTCTGCCAAGGGTTTTCCATTAATTAACACCTTATCGCCTGTAATTTCTACAGTTACTTTGCTGTCTTTCTCTCCATTTTTACGAATAATAACTTCTTGGGTTTCTCTTTTACTAGGGCTCACTTCTACCACTTTGCCTTCTGCTTTTTCTATTTTAACTTTAGGTGCTTCTTCTATAGTTACCGTTTGTGCCATGGTTTTATGACCTATAAAACTTGTAAAAATCCATCCTAAAATGCCAAGTATAATGTTCTTTTTCATTGTAATTATTTTAAGTACGAAATATTTTGTACATCAAATGTAGCAATTAATTTCATATTACGAAATATTTCGGAGATTATTTTTTTGCTTTAACAAAATTTTATTTGTTGGTGGGGTAATTGAAAAAAGCATACCCAACTTTAGTAAAACGAACTAAGTAACGCTAATTTCATTTTCTCTAGTTTTAATGCAAAAATTTAAACCTTCTAGAAAATCTAATCCTAGTAAGCCATTATAGTCAGAGAAAATGCTGTGTGCTAAAAAATCATATACCTGAATTTGAAAATTATTTTTTTCTATACCAAGGCTCTTGAAAGTAGTTACTTCAAATACATCTGTTTGAATGATACCGTTTGCAGTTTCAATCTCTACTGTACCTACGCTGTCGGATAAATCATATCCCAAAAGGTGAAGTGCATTGCTATCTATTGTAGTGTGAGAGGCTCCTGTGTCCAAGATCATTCTCAATTCAAAGATGGTATCAATTTCAACAAGTAGAATAAGAAGGTTGCTGTTAGGTTCTCTTTTTATGGAGTATGTCATATTTCAATTCTTCTAAATATACCAGTCAGTTTTCTAACCGACGGCTTAAAATTTCCTGTGTAAATAAGGGTTATTTTCTCGTAGCCTTCTGTTTTATCTCTTCCTATATAACATACCTCTTTTTTATCTTTGCTATGATAAAGAGGTATGCCAGATAAAACATCAATCCCATTGGTATCATTTTGAGGATTACCCAATAATACCCATTCATCAGGAAAAAGATTTTTTATTTCTGATATGTTTACAACAACTCCCATGTAGTAAAGTTAATATTTTTTTAAATAATGGAAATAATAAGTGTAAATATCAACACCAAAAACTGTTAACCCATAACCCACAACTCCTAACCCGTAACTCTTTAACCCGTAACCAATTTCCTCACCTCTTCAATAACCAGTCCCAATCCTCCCACATTTTGCCCACCAGCTGTAGCCAAATTCTTTTGTCCGCCTCCGCCACCTTGTATCAAACCACTCACCGTTTCTTTTACCATTTTTGATGCATCAAGATTTTTTGCAACTACTACCGTATCGCTTATGCTGATGGCTACATGTGCTTTGCCACCTACGTTTGCACATAATACTACCACATGGTCGTGTAAATGATTTTTTAAATCGGTACACAATTTCTTTAACGAATCTGCATTAGGCACTTCTATAATATCACCCACAAAAGTTACTCCATTTATTATTTCATCTTTGGTCATTAACTCATTTCGAATGCCTACAAGTTGTCTTGCTTCTAAAGATTCGATTCTTTTTTGTAACAATGAATTTTCTGTTTGTAGTGCTTCTATAGCTTTACCAATTTCTTTTGGGTTTTTTAATAATACTTTTACTTTGTCCATGTCAGTAAACGCAGCATTAATCAATGTTTCCGCAGCTTCTCCACTTACTGCTTCTATACGGCGTACACCTGCTGCAACAGCACTTTCGCTGCGTAGTTTAAAGAAACCAATTTCACCAGTATGTCCCACATGCGTACCACCGCAAAGTTCAATAGAATAATTTGGGTCTATCGTTACCACACGAACCATATCGCCATATTTTTCACCAAACAAAGCCATAGCTCCTGTTTTCATAGCATCTTCTTTACTCATGCTTTTTATAACTACGGGTATGTTCTCTCTTATTTTTTGGTTTACTATTTTTTCTACTTGTGCTATTTCCTCATCAGTCATTTTTGCAAAGTGGCTAAAATCGAAACGCAAATATTCATCATTTACCAAACTACCTTTTTGTGCCACATGTGTACCTAGTACACTACGCAATGCAGCGTGCATAAGGTGTGTAACGCTATGGTGAATCGTAATTTTATGTCTTCTTTCTGCGTTAACTGTTGCTACAACTTCCCCACTCAAATCTGCAGGTATCGTTTCTGTAAAATGAATAATTAAATCATTTTCCTTTTTTGTATCAATAATTGCCAACTGCACACTGCTCCCGCCTGAAAGCGGGACCAACTGCCCCTTGTCCCCAACTTGCCCCCCACTCTCAGCATAAAAAGGCGTTTGTTCCAATACTATTTGATACAATTCTTTTCCTTTGCCACTTACTTTTCTATAGCGTAAAACTTTTGTTTTTGTTTCTAAAGAATCGTAGCCTACAAATTTTACATCGCCCTCGTTTACAATTTGCCAATCTTCTGTATCCATTGCTGTGGCTGCACGACTACGGTTTTTTTGCTCTTGCAAAGCTTTATCAAAACCTACTTCATCTACTTTCAAATTATTTTCTGATGCAATTAATGTTGTTAAATCAATAGGAAAACCAAACGTATCCAACAATTCAAAAGCAGCATCTCCATTTATTATACCACTTGCTTTTGATACATTTACTAGTTCATCAATTTTTTTCAAACCTTTATCCAATGTTCTTAAAAATGCTTCTTCCTCTTCTTTTATAACTTTTGCTACAAAATCTTGTTGTGCTTTTAGTTCAGGAAACACAGTTGCAAATTGCTCAGCTATTACTGGCAATAATTGATGCATGAGCGGTTGCTTATAATCTAAATAAGAATAATAGTAACGTACTGCTCTACGCAATATACGACGTATAACATAACCTGCGCCTGTGTTTGAAGGTAATTGCCCATCAGCAATGGTAAAACTTATTGCACGAATATGGTCTGCTATTACACGAAATGCTACACTTGCTTTATCATCACCTGCCGTATATTTTTTACCTGTAATTTTTTCTGTAGCTTCTATTGTACCACTAAAAACATCGGTATCGTAGTTGCTCGTTTTATTTTGAATAACACGTACCAATCTTTCAAAACCCATGCCTGTATCCACATGTGTAGAAGGTAATGGCTCAAGCGTACCATCTTTTTTACGATTATATTGTATAAAAACATTATTCCAAATTTCTATTACCTGTGGGTGGTCTTTGTTTACCAAATCTCTACCAGGTATCAATGCCCTTTCTTCATCGGGTCGGCAATCCACATGTATTTCGCTACATGGGCCACATGGTCCAGTATCGCCCATTTCCCAAAAATTATCTTTTTTATTACCATATACGATTTGGCTTTCTGGCAAAAATTGTTTCCATTTTTCTAATGCAATTTTTGATGCTGGAATACCTTCTTTTGCATCGCCTTCAAACACCGATGCATACAATCTGTCTTTGGGAATTTTATAAACCTCGGTTAGTAATTCCCAGCTATAACCAATGGCTTCGTTTTTAAAATAATCACCAAAGCTCCAGTTGCCCAACATTTCAAACATAGTATGATGGTAAGTATCTACACCCACTTCTTCCAAATCGTTGTGCTTGCCGCTAACCCGCAAGCATTTTTGTGTATCGGCCACACGACCATAAGGTGGCACTTGGTTGCCCAAAAAATAATCTTTAAACTGATTCATACCCGCATTGGTAAACAATAATGTGGGGTCATTTTTTACCACAATAGGTGCAGATGGCACAATTACATGTTGTTTACTTTTAAAAAAATCTAAAAACTGTTGGCGTATTTCGCTTGATGTCATAAAATTGTCCTTATTGCTCATTTGCGTATTCATGAAGGTTATAAATGCAGTATTTGTATATTATTAGCCTTTATATTTGTAATCTGGCAAAAATAGCTTTTTCGTTTAATAATTGCGACAGTTTGCGTGAGGGATTGCAGCGAAAATCCTTTTTTATGCCGCCTTTGGGCATAAAAAAGATTGCAGCGGAAAGCCCGACCCCTTGCGATAGCTTGGGGACACGCCCATATTTTTTAATGAAAGTTTTGTTTGGGGGTTTTATACAATGAAAAAAATAAAATATTTTTATAACACCAACTCGTTACGATACGAAAAATTAGTTACCCCACTAAGGGTTAGGCTGCTGCGTTTTTTTGGATTTTTGAGTGCACTTATCGTAAGCTCTGGTATTGTGATATACTTATACAATAAATTTATTCCAAAGCCTACTGATATGCAGGTGAATCGTAAGTACGAAACCTTGCGTGAAAACTATACTATTTTAAGAAACAAGGTAGGCTCGTTGGAAGCACAAATAAGTACTTTAGAAAAAAGAGATAACGAAGTGTATCGTTCTATTTTTGAACAAAACCCGCTGCCAGATAGTGCTAGAGCGAAATTAATTGAGAAACAAAAAGAGGTAGATAAAGTAACGGGCTTGAGTGATGATGTGATTGGAAAAGATATAGCTGCACAATTAAACAACTTGGATGCACGTATAAAATACCAAACAAATAGCTATGTTGGTATTGAAAAATTAATACAAAATCAAGGAGAAAAATTAGCCAGCATACCTGCTATACAACCCGTAAGTAATAAAGAACTTTCTAAAATTGCCAGCGGTTTTGGCATGCGTATACATCCTATTTATGGCATAGCAAAAATGCATAATGGGCTAGATTTTACTGCGCCACAAGGCACACCAATTTATGCTACAGGCGATGGACAGATTACCACCGCAGGTGTAGGTGGCGGTACAGGTAACCATGTAATTATAAACCATGGCTATGGTTATGAAACGGTATACATGCATATGGTACGCATAAAAACGAGTGTGGGTGCAAAAGTAAAACGTGGCGAAGTAATAGGCTGGGTTGGTACTACTGGTGCCAGTACTGGGCCGCATTGCCATTACGAAGTACATGTAAATGGCACGCCAGTAGACCCTGTATATTTCTTTTACAACGATCTTAATGCTGAGGAGTTTGATAGAATGCTAAAAATAGCCGCTACGGGCAGTGCGAAGAGTTTTGACTAAGGGGAATAGATTGTAGCTGTAGGTGCGCTACATATAGGTTATATAAATATGTGTAACAAAAGCAACTTTTTATCTTAATTTTGGGTCTTAATTTAAAGATAACCTATGAAAAAAATTTACCTTATTGCCCTCATTTATTTTTTTGCTTCTGTGCATAATTCCTTTGCACAATGCACAATTAATTATTTAACAAACCCAAGCTTTGAGGCTCCAGTACAGGCAGCACTTGGCAATAATTTTCCGCCACCATACAATACATTTGGAGGTTGGACAATACCTAGTGCCACAGCTGGTGTGCCAGTAGGAGGTTTTAATGTAATAAAAGTAGATGGCACTGTATACTCTGGTGGTCCAGATAATGCCCATAATGTTGGAAACCAATATGTAGATATAAACAGTGCTGGAGGTTTTGTTCAACAAAGTTTCACTATTACTTGTTTATCTACTATTGAGTACAGTGGCTGGTTTTCGAGAAGAGAACCAGGTGGTACAGGCTTTACTTCAACTATGGATGTAATTGATGCTTCAAATGCTACTATATCTACTTCATCTAGTGTAAGTTTTACATCTAGCGAAAGCGAGGAAGTTTGGAAACAAGTTACAGGGACAGCTTCGGGTTTAGCACCTGGTACTTATACACTAAGATTTAATATGGATGATTTTGCTAATATTGATGATGCATTTCTTTGTGTGAGCCCTGGCTGTATACTACCCATTAATCTTGTAGATTTTTCTGGCTCGTCTAGTAAATGTGCTACAACATTGAAATGGAAAACAGCTTCTGAAACCAATACAAAACAGTTTAACGTAGAGTATAGTTTAGATGCAACTAATTTCAAAACGGTTGGCGTGGTAACTCCAAGAAACGCTTCTTCGGGGGCTGATTATGTTTTTAATGCCAACACTGTGGGCGAAAGCAAAGCATTTTATAGAGTAAAGTTTATTGATAATGATGGGAAATTTACCTACTCAAAAATAATCCCTATTGCTTCGGATTGTAACAATGTATCTGTAAATGTTTACCCAAATTTGGCTACAGATCTTATTCATGTGTTTACAACAAGTAATAAAGCTCCGTATGCAACTATTTATAATACTGATGGTAAAGTTGTATTAACGAAAACACTTTCTAGTGGAGACAATTTACTAGGCATTGGCAATTTAGCCAAAGGCATGTATGTGGTAAAAGTATCTGGAGAATCAGCTACAAAATCTTTTAGAATTGTAAAATTATAGTATCATAATATTTTATAAAAAAAGCCTTTCATAAATAATGAGAGGCTTTTTTTATAAAATTCAAAGATGGCTTGCGATTATAAACTTATTGTTTAAAAGCTATTTTAGAGTGCCCGTAGTTTTTTTAAAAACTCATCAGCTCTTTTATCTCATTTTCCCAGCGGTGATAATGAGATAAAAAATAAAATTGTGTTGAAAGAATTTAATTAAAATAGCTTCATAGAATTATATTGATTGATACAGCTATTAAGTTTTTAATTTTTTATACTGCTGCAGTTGTAGCAGCAGTAATAGAAGCTGCATTAGCAGCAGCTTGCATTGCCGCCACGTTGGCGTCATTATTTACATTTGCCATGCTTACAAAACTATAGCCCCATCCTTTAAGCTCATTTACCCACACAAGTGAGCCGTCTTTTGCTTTCAAGCAAACCAATATTCCACTTACGCCAATGTATAGCTTATCACCCTCTACACTTATTTGCCCTACTACATAAGATGTTGTTGATTTTACATACTGTTTCAATTTTACTTCCCAAACTATACTGCCATCTTTTTTATTGATAGCGGCTACTTTTCCATTAGAGAAAATGAATAGATTATTTTGTTTCATGTGTTTATTTTTATTGTTTTTTAATTGTCACATCTTATTCGCCAACAAAACATTTTTGCTATTATCAAATGTTTTGTTATGGCTCATTTCATGTATTTTAGTTTTTAGTAAAATTAGTATAAACAAGATAATTAATTAACACTATTTACAGACGGATAAAATTTGATATAGGCGGCTTAAATGAGCAAACATATATGTGAGCGGTAACTATATACATAATTATTTTATTAATTTTATAAAATGTACTAGTCTTTTGTAACTTCTTATTATTTACAAACGTAATAACTAAAAATAATTTTAATGAAAAGTTTACTACTCATCATTATTGCCACTATTGTATTTTTTATAAATGGCGATGCACAGCCAAACTATAAAAAAACAGCCGATAGTTTGTACAAAGCAAAAAGCTATGGCGCTGCTGCCGACAATTATAAACTAGCAGCATCTATTGATGAAGTAAAAAAACAAAAAGCGGGTAACCTCTACAATGCAAGCTGCTCATATTCTTTATACGGCAAGAAAGATTCTGCTATTGCATATTTAAAGAAAGCCATCAACAATGGTTTTGATGATAAAAAAAATTTAATGGCAGATACGGATTTTGATTTTCTACGAAAAGATTCGCTTCGATGGAAACAATTATTATCATTGGTAAAAGACCCAAGTACCGCTAATAGAATTCCAGCAAAAGCCATTTTTCATACAGAAGATATAAAACTATTTTGGGCAGCTTATGATAAAGCGATGGCTGACACAGCCAACATGCAGCGCATTTTTAAAGCTGAATATTTTGAAAAAGGGTCTGCAGGTATGAATGATTATATGGCTTTAAAAGTAAGGAATACAAAAGCGTTTATAAAACATATAAAAGAGCGACCAAAATTTTATGCTGCCATACGAGCTAATACCTATAAAGTAGATAAGTATAAAAAAGATTTTTATGCATCGTTTAAAAAATTTAAAAGCATTTATGAACCAGCCGTTTTTCCTGATGTGTATTTTGTGATGGGTGCATTTACCAGCGCAGGGACTGTTTCTCCCAAAGGATTATTACTTGGCATAAACCAAATGGTAAAAACAAACGATATACCTACTGATGAACTTACGCTTTGGCAAAAAAATAATTTTGCAGAATTGTATAAACTAAAATATACCGTAGCACACGAGCTTATTCATGCTCATCAGGATGGTTTGAAACAAGATACCACCACACTATACAATTGCATAAGGGAAGGTATGGCAGATTTTATTGGAGAACTTATAAGTGGCAAAAATTCCAACGGCCGTTTACATACATGGGCAAAAGGAAAAGAGCAAAAAATATGGAACCGTTTTGTGCCAGATATGTACCTTGATAAATATGAAAATTGGATTGCAAATTCCGACCAAGAAACGCCTGACAACCCCTCTGACCAAGGTTATTGGATAGGGTATCAAATATGTAAAGCGTATTACGATAAAGCTACTGATAAAAGGAAAGCTTTGTTTGATATATTGCACATTCAAGATTATAAGAAATTTTTGGAGGATAGTGGGTGGGAAGAGACTTTAAAGAACTACAGCAATAAATAAATTTACTAAAAAAATTAAAGTGAATTTTATGTAACTTTTAACCCAAATATACGTAACACTTAAAACAAACTATTATGAAAAAAATTATGACTATTTCGATTGTACTTTTTTTGAGCACTTTATCAGTAAAGGCGCAAGACAGCACTGTAGCTAAAATAGTAGATTCAATTAGTATTTATGTAGGCAAGTATAAGTTTGGCGAAGGTAGCCCCGTTGCTGAAGTGACTGTAGCAATAGAAAACGGAAAGCTAGTTTTAAAATCTAAAATGGGTAATGCTGAGTTAGAAAAAGGAGAAGGCACAGACCAGTTCACTATTCCTAGTTATCAAGGTGTCGCATCATTTTTTAGAAACGAATCAAAAAAAGTTTCAGGTGTTCATATTGAAGTAATGGGTAGAGTATTGGATGGAGATAAAGAAGTTACGCCATAAAGCAAGCACTTTATTACAACTAGATTTTACTTATCCATAATATGGTATTTACATTTATGAAAAGGCATTGTTTAAAACATAAAAAAACCGAAGCTTTTCGCTTCGGTTTATATAAGCAATTAGTTTGGCCTTAAGACCCACACGCTTCACACCCTTCCGGATTATCCAATGAGCATGAAATAGCTGCTTGTTGTTCGTCTTTTGTTTGGTTTAGTACATCTGCATCTACTGTAAATTTAATTGCATCTGCAGCAGCTTTTGTACGCAGGTAGTACATTCCTGTTTTCAATCCTTTTTTCCAAGTGTAAAAATGCATGGAAGAAAGTTTACCAAAATTTGGTTGCTCTACAAATAAATTCAATGATTGCGATTGGCAAATATATGCACCCCTATCTGCACTCATATCAATCACCGTTTTTTGCTTTATCTCCCATACTGTTTTGTAAATCTCTTTCAAGTCAGCAGGTATTTCTTCTATATTTTGTACAGAACCATTGGCTGCAATAATGCGTTGCTTCATATTGTCGTTCCATAAGTTTAAAGCACCAAGGTCTTTTAATAAATGTTTGTTTACTACAGCAAACTCTCCGCTCAATACTCTGCGGTTGTAAATATTAGAAGTGTATGGTTCAAAACATTCGTTGTTTCCTAATATCTGTGATGTAGATGCTGTAGGCATTGGCGCAAGCAATAAAGAGTTTCTCACTCCATGCTCCATTACTTCAGCACGCAATGCAGCCCAATCGTAACGCTCTGTAGGTGCAACATTCCACAAGTCAAATTGAAATTTACCTTCGCTTAATGGTGAACCTTTAAATGTTTGGTAAGCACCATCTTTTTTAGCCAACTCACAACTTGCGGTCATGGCAGCAAAGTATATTGTTTCAAAAATATTTACGTTTAATAGTTTTGCCATCTCACTTTCAAAAGGCAAACCCATCATCATAAACACGTCTGCCAAACCTTGTACACCTAAGCCTATTGGGCGATGGCGCTCGTTACTTCTTTTTGTTTCAGGAATGGGATAGTAGTTGCCATCTATAACTTTATTCAAATTCCGTGTTACAATTTTTGTAACTTCTACTAATTTTTCAAAATTAAATTTCTTTCCTTCCACAAATCTTGGTAAAGAAAGCGAAGCCAAATTACAGACCGCTGTTTCGTTTTCATCACTGTACTCTATAATTTCTGTGCACAAGTTACTGCAACGAATAGTGCCAAGGTTTTGTTGGTTGCTCTTTGTGTTAGCCGCATCTTTATACAATACATAAGGTGTACCCGTTTCTATTTGCGATTCTAATACAGCGTTCCACAATTCTCTTGCTTGTATTGTTTTCTTTGCTTTTCCTTCTAGTTCGTATTGTGTATATAAAGCTTCAAACTCCGCACCATGTGTAGTGTGCAGGTTTTTTGCTTCATTAGGGCAAAACAAACTCCACTCCGCATCAGCTTCTACACGCTTCATAAATAAATCAGGAATCCACAATGCTAAAAATAAATCTCTAGCACGCATTTCTTCTTTGCCGTGGTTTTTTCTTAATTCTAAAAATTCAAATACATCTGCATGCCATGGTTCTAAGTAAACAGAGAATGCGCCTTTTCTTTTTCCACCACCTTGATCTACATAACGAGCAGTATCGTTAAACACACGAAGCATT
This sequence comes from Ferruginibacter sp., assembly GCA_031408295.1. GTDB lineage: Bacteria > Bacteroidota > Bacteroidia > Chitinophagales > Chitinophagaceae > Ferruginibacter. Next base: position 77,037 of record JANNVW010000056.1, on the reverse strand, counting down.
GGTATGATACCATTGCTTGTACCGTTTGTTCCTTTTATATAACTACCAGTACTGCGAATGTTATGAACGTTTAAACCTATACCGCCTGCACTTTGAGAAATTAATGCGCAATCTTTTAGTGTATCGTAAATACCATTAATGCTATCATCTTTCATGCTTAGCAAAAAGCAACTACTCATTTGTGGTTTTGGTGTACCACTGTTAAACAATGTTGGCGTAGCATGAATGAACCATTTTTCACTCATTAAATTATATGTTTCAATAGCTGCATCAATATCTGTTTTATGTATGCCCAATGCTACACGCATAAACATGTGTTGCGGACGCTCTACTATCTTACCATTTACTTTTAGCAAATAAGACTTCTCTAAAGTTTTAAAACCGAAGAAATCAAAATGATAATCCCTTTCATAAATAATAGCAGCATCTAATACATCTGCATTTTCTTTTATAATTTCGTAAATGTCATCTGCAAGCAACGGAGCAGGTGCATTTGTTTTTGTGTCTATATAATTAAACATCAATTCAGCCGTTTCGCTGAATAATTTTTTTGTATTCTTATGTAAGTTACTCACCGCTATCCTTGCTGCCAACACTGCAAAGTCAGGATGTTTTGTGGTAAACGATGCAGCGGTTTCTGCTGCTAAGTTATCTAATTCAGTAGTAGTTACATTGTTAAAAATACCCGAAACCACTTTCTTAGATATTTCAATAATGTCTTCGGATTTTAATTGTAGTCCATAACTTAATCTCGTAACTCTGGATGTTACTTTGTCAAAATGTACTGATTCTTTTTTGCCGCTGCGCTTAATAACTTGCATAGGTGTAATATAATTGAGTGGTTAGTAGTTTAATTCTTGATGTTAGATGATAGACATTAGATTTTAGAGAACTAAATTCGGAGACCTCACCTTGTTTTTACTCTTTTGTTATTTTATGTTTGTTTTGTATTTATTTCTGTTCGAATTAATTTCATTAATTTGAAGGGTGTCAGCCTGAGCTTGTCGAAGGCGGGTTTCACTAATCACACCGGGTTCGACAAGCTCACCCTGACAACCCTTTAACCTGAACCTAAAAATCTTCGTCCATTGAGAAAGCTTTTGAAGCATTTTCCTTCACACCGCTTTTTTGATATTCTGCTACTCTTTTTTCAAAAAAGTTTGTTTTGCCTTGTAATGAAATCATTTCCATAAAATCAAATGGATTAATAGCATTATATATTTTGCTACAACCCAATGCAACTAATAATCTATCAGATACAAACTCAATATAATCGCACATTAATTTTGAGTTCATACCTATTAAGCCTACAGGCAATGCACTTGTTACAAATTCTTTTTCTATTTCTACAGCGTCTCTTATTATTTGTGTTACGGTTTCTTTTGGTAATGGGTTTTCTAAATGCTGAGTGTACAACATACAAGCAAAATCGCAATGCAATCCTTCATCTCTGCTGATTAATTCATTTGCAAAAGCAAGCCCAGGCATCAAGCCTCTTTTCTTCAACCAAAAAATAGAGCAGAAAGAACCAGAGAAAAATATCCCTTCTACCGCAGCAAAAGCAATTAGTCTTTCGGCAAATGTTCCTTTGTCTATCCAACGAAGCGCCCATTCTGCTTTTTTCTGTACACACTCTATTGTATCTATTGCTCTAAGCAATCTATCTTTTTCTACAACATCCTTTATGTAAGTGTCTATCAATAATGAATAAGCTTCACTGTGTATATTTTCTATCATCACCTGAAAGCCGTACATACAACGAGCCTCTGGATATTGTACTTCTTTTAAAAAGTTTACTGCAAGATTTTCATTTACGATACCATCGCTTGCTGCAAAAAACGCCAATACGTGTTTTATGAAATAACGTTCGTCATCATTAAGCTTGTTAGCCCAATCTTGTACATCTGTTGTAAGGTCTAATTCTTCCGCTGTCCAAAAACTAGCTTCTGCTTGTTTGTACATCTGCCAAATGTCTTGATGCTTTATTGGGAAAAGTACAAAGCGGTCTTTATTATCTGCTAAAAGCGGTTCGATATTCATCTATATAATTTTAAGAAATTTTGTTATTTGCAAAAAGTACTTGTGGGATGCTCCTCGTTTATCTTACTTCATCAAAATATGTGTTTCCGTACTCTCTGAGAACAATATTACAACTCATTTAATAGAAATTATTCTAATAGTTTTTCACAGCATGTTTACAAATGTGCTTAATGCAATACGGGCATAGGATGCAGCATTTTTTAGAAGTTTTCCACGTGGATAATGCACATAGTATGGATAACTTTTTTGGATTTATAACAAAAAAAACCATTAACCTTTCGTTAAGTTTTAGTTAAGATACTGTTTATTTTTGAGAAGTCCCTGCTGTATTGTGTTATACCACAAGCGATAGTCCTAAAAGTGGGTAATTTATAGCAGAAAAATTTTTAACTACAAAAGATAAATAGTAGCTTTATAAAAAATTACCTATGAGAAAAATGTACATTTTATTGTTCACTATATTTTTTGCAAAAATTGCCAGCGCTCAAACTTTTTCACCCCAAGAGGCGGTTGGTCATATTAACGATAGCATTAAGGTTTGCGGTAAAATATTTGGTGGCAGGTTTTTTGAAACATCAAACAATGCTCCTACGCTTTTAAATATGGGTGCAGCATTCCCAAATAGTCCACTTACCATTATGATACCTGGTGCAGTGAGAAGTAAAATGGGTTATGCGCCTGAAATAGAATTAAAAGAAAAAAATATTTGTGTTACTGGTAAGGTTATTATCTTTAAAGACAAACCAGAAATTATTGTGTACAATACGGCACAGATAGAATTGTCTAAATAATTTTTTAGAATCAGGTTGATAGTTCTCAAACCATTAATATTATACATAAAAAAAGCGAGAAAGTAACTATTATTGTAGGGTCAGCCTGAGCTTGTCGAAGGCGTATAAGCATTTGAGAAGAAGCCTCTACAGTATATTGCACCGCCTTCGACAAGCTAAGGCTGATAATGTTTAAAACGAAATTTAACTTGAGCGTTTTTTAAACTTGTCAATGTTGATAAGCTTTTGTGCATTATCTACCTAATCCTATATTTTTATTTATTCAGTTTGAGTTTCTTCCAAGTCATGTAGCTCAATAGCTAGTTCATTTTCCTTTATAAAATTGCACCACCTACAATCTTCTTTGCCACAGCCAGTGTAAAAATCTTTGGCTTGTATTTTTTCCCAAGCGGTTACAATTTGTTCTTTTACAATATTGCAATCTTCGGGTGTAATTACAATTTTCTCTTTGCGGTATTCCTTTTTTTTATCGGGTTCTACAAAATCAAATTCGGTGCTTATTACCTGCCAATCCTTTTGGTCGTAATTGTCTATTAAAATTTTATAGAAAACTGCTTGTCGCCAATAGTTGCCACCATTGGGTTCTTTATCATTTGGTCCTTTGAGCGATGGCAAGGCTTTTTCAATATCACCACTTTTATAGTCAACCACGTTTACTGTTTTACCATCAAATTCTAGCTTGTCTAATTTACCTTTTAGCGGTACGCCATCTACCACCACGCCTCGTATATTTCTTTCTATAGCTACTACTTTATTCCAAGTATTGATGTATTTATCGTAATAATTAAACAGCACACCTTCGCCATATTCCATGCGCCTTGCAAACGATTCTTTGGTAAAATTTTCCCTGTGCCTGCGCATATACCAAATAAAATCACCAAACATATCTTCCTTGCCATTAAATTTTTCTTTGCCGCCATCTTGCATTTTTTTAAAGAGCCTTTCTAAGGCAAAATGTATAGCACTACCAAAAGTGGTAGATTCATTTATGCCCGATGGCACCCGTATCATATTATTAAAATAAAACTGCAACGGGCATTTCATATAATTATTCAATGCAGTTACATTCATTTGAAATTTACTGAGCAAACCATCTATAAAATCATCTTCTGCATGCGCTATTTCAGGGGCTTGTGCAGTAAACTGTAACAAATTAAAAGCCGCCATATCATTCTCCGAAATGCTCGGATATTCCACTTCTAACCGATGTACTTCTTGTATTTCTGCAATAAAAACAGATGGCTCTAAACCTTTGCCTTCGTTGCTATACTTTGCATAAGAAATGTTTAAATATTTTTCTGCCCTTGTGAGTGCTACATAAAAAAGTCTTCTTAATTCCTCTCCTTCCTCCCCCTGCCCCCCTCCACTGGTGGAGGGGGAAGAGGTAAACATCGTATCTGGAAATTTATAGCCGCTTTGTGGCTTTCTTTTCTTTTCCCAAGAGGATGCATTTACACCTGCAAAAAACACATACTCAAACTCCAACCCCTTGCTACCATGCGCTGTGAGCAAGTTTACGGCTTTTTCATTGCCTGATACTTCTATTAATGGTAGTGGCAGATTTTCTTTTTTCATTAAATCCAACACATCCATAAATTGTCTTAAATCCAAATATGGATTACGAGCTGTTTCTGATTTTACAAAATCAAATAGGGCTGTGAGTAGCTGTAGTAATTTCAATTTTTCTTCGTGCTGCATAATGTATGCGAGCACACCACCGTTGCGTATAATCCTATCCAATAATTGTTGTAGCGATGCATTAGATACATCTGCTATCAAGCTCTCAATAATAGCACTTGTATTTTTTAATCGTTGGTCTATGCCACTATCAAATAAATCTTTTGGTGGTTGGTTAGCTTTGTCAAACAATAATTTTCTAATGGAGCTTCTTTCACCTGAGTAATTTTTTGCATTAACTTCTACCGTAATTTTTGCAATATCTATTGGAGCAATTTTATAAAAATCGTAATGCAATATTTCAAACAATAATTCATCGCCACCATACGGAATATCATGCTCTGCATTTAAATAACGCATGATAGTTATAATTTTATTTACAAAGGCATTGCTTAAAATATTGATGTTTCTTTTGCTAAAAACGGGTATTCCTTTTAGTCTTAAATATTCTGCTAGTGCCTCGCCATATTTATTTTCTTTGTAAATAACCGCAATTTTTCTTGGTTCAACATTGCTTTCTAATAACGAAGCTATTTCGGCTGTAATGCCCGCCATTTCTTCTTTTACAGAATTGTATTCTTTTATGCTAGGCTTATTGGTGAGCGATTTTATTTTATCATTGCTAGCTAATAAATCTTTACTTAGCCCTTCAATATTTTTTACCAAACGCTCTTCGTTTTTATCAATAAGCGTTTTGGCAATATCCAAAATAGGTTGTGTACTTCTATAATTATTGGTAAGCACTACGGTTACCATTTCGCTGCTGTAATGGTTTGCAAAGCCCAACATATTTTCTACATTGGCACCTTGAAAGCGGTAAATACTTTGGTCATCATCGCCCACCACAAATACATTAGGTGTATCCCAATAGCTAATGAGTTGTTGCACCAATTTATTTTGTGTGCCGCTTGTATCTTGGTATTCATCTACCAATACATATTGAAAACGCTCTTGGTAGTTGGATAGTACATTTGGGTTTTCTTCAAATGCTTTTATCACCCAATTTATCATATCATCAAAATCGTAGCGATTGCGCTCCCGCATGAGGGTTTGGTAATTATCAAATTCATTTACCGCTGCACGTAGTCTTTCTTTCTTTTCTTTTTCTTCTTCAATTTTATCGGTACGTACATCCCCTTTTTTAAATTCTTTAGTGGCACGCTTGGCAATATATTCATCCCTACTTGGTAAGTCAGCTATGTATTCATCTATTTTTTGGTTGATGAATTGTGGCGTCCAACCTTCCCGCTTCATGTTAGAAAATAATTGCTTCAAATTGTTTATCTCATAATACACATCGCCCCTGTACCGCTTTAGTGGATTGTCTTTGGAAAAATTATCAATGAGTTTTTTAAACAATTCTATATTCTCTAATTCTGATATAGCATCCAAACTATTCTTTTCAAACAACGATAAGTTATCTTGAATAACATCGTTGCAAAAAGCATGAAACGTATAAATATTTACTTTGTATGCATCTGCCCCTATGAACGATTGCAAGCGCCTGCGCATGGCTATAGCGCCCGCATCTGTGTAGGTGAGGCAAAGAATATTATCTGCCAACACATCAGGATTCATTAATATTTTACCAATGCGTGCTGCTAGTATTTGCGTTTTGCCTGTGCCAGGGCCTGCAATTACCATTACAGGCCCTTCGGTAGTATCCACCGCTTTTTGTTGCTGCGGATTTAGCTTTGCGTATTCTTCTTCAAATTTTTGTTGAAGCTGTTGTTGGTAGGTTTGCATTTACATATTTTTTTAGCTCCCAGATTTAATAGATTTGCACAGATTTTTACTTTACAACAAATAAAATTAATTTGTATCTGTGTAAATCAGAGAAATCTGTGAGCATTTTTTGAACGCTGATTTATATGACTTTACTGATTTGAAAAGATTTTTTGAAATTGCCTTTACATCTTACTTTACATTTGTTTCGTATTTAGTGCAAATAAATAAAGTAAGCACACAATTTAGTTTAATCCTCCTAACAGTGGACAAGTTATTCAATATAAAAATAATGAGCAAAGTATATAATCTTAAAACCGTACAATTTTTACCCATAACTATGGAAAAGGCTTGGGAGTTTTTCAGTAGTCCTGCTAATCTTTCAAAAATAACACCTGATAAATTAAAGTTTAAAATACTTTCAGAGAACCTTGGTGAAATGTATGCTGGACAAGTGATAGAATATAAAGTACACCCCGTGCTTAGTATTCCGCTTTATTGGATGACGGAGATAACCCATGTTGAGCATCATAAGTTTTTTGTAGATGAACAACGATTTGGTCCTTATACGATGTGGCATCATCAACATCATTTTAAAGTTGTAGAAGGCGGTGTAGAAATGACGGATTTGGTACATTATAAATTGCCATTTTGGTTTTTAGGAGATATTGCTAATACACTCTTTGTAAAAGCACAGTTGAAGGAAATATTTGATTATAGGTTTAAGAAGGTGGAGGAGATATTTTAGATGCCCCTCTTCTATCTTCTTCCAGAGGGGGAGAAGGAAATCTCTAAGATTGAAGCAAAGATTTGTGAACTATTTCTTGCAGTAGATAATATTGCACAATAAAAGTAAAATAGCATTCCTGAATTTCAACGGAGCGTCGCCAATAAAGCTTCATCAAGGCTCTTCAGCCTGTACCCACTTAGTCCAAATGCTTTCTCCTTTGGAGAAAAATTAGCTAAACAGTAGCAAATCTGTGTGGTTTTCTAAAGTATTTCTTTTTGCTACAACAATTTAGTTCGCCTCTTGAGGCACATCAAACCCTTGTCTTTTTTCTACCTTTGGTTTTAATCCAAAATTATATTTTAGTGTTAGCCCTACCCTTCTAGTGTCTGAATATTGTCGCCCTTCTCCAATAAAGTTGGGCACATCAATATTAAAGTTTGTAATATTTGTGCGCAGCAAATCATTTACAGAAAGAATAACATTCATTTTTTTCTTTAAAATACTCTTGTTAGCAGAAATATTTAAAGTGCCAAACGTTTTTGTTTCAAAGAAATTGTAAACGCCTTTTATTCTCATCCATCCATTCAAACTTATATTAAATGTTGGCGTAGGTTTATAATTATGAAACATAAAGACATTCCAGCTGCTTCTACGGTATGTAAATGGAGAACCGTTATACTTTCCTTTGTAGTTCATTACATTTAATTGTGTACCTGCATAAAAGAAATATTTTTTACCTGGTGGCACACCAGCAATTAGCCTCAGATAAACCTCTTTGTTTGTTCCGAGGTTATCATATGTGCGAAACAAAATATTGTCTTTTTGATATGTAAGTGTTGTAAAAATATCTTTAATATCATTTAGCCCAACAGACAATACTGGGTATTCATTGGCTGTAATATTAAACTCATAATTGTTGGTAAACTGTGGGCGTAAATTGGGGTTACCTACATCGTAAGTATATTGGTCTGCATACCTTGGAAAAGGATTAAGTGCTTCGTAAAAAGGCCTAGTAATACTTCTTCTATAAATTAGATTTCCCGTGAATTTTAAACCAAATAATTTCCCAATTCCTTTGCGCAAATAAATGTATGGAAAAAGATTTGTACGATTTATAGTAAACGTAGTGTCTTTTGGTATCAACTGTCGCCCAGCAATATCAGTGTATTCCAACCTTAGCCCTGGCTTAATGGTAAACCCTTTAAATGTTTTTGATACCTGCGCATACACAGCTCCAATATCTTCTGTGTATTTAAACCCATTGGTTTGAAACGTATTCAAATATTTTCCTGTACTTGTGTCAGAAAAATACAACGCATTATTTTTACTTAACGCAATGTTTAATTTTAATCCAAATTCTAATGTCCATTTGTTTTTTGTCTTTAAAATTAAATCGCTTTTAAAAGCTACTATGTTTTTTTTATTTAGAATAGCCCCATCTCCAAACAACGTTTTTCTTGCAGGCTGAATATTTATATTTTGATATGTTTGGTTGTTATCAATTTTAAAAAAACTATAGTCCAAAGAATTTGTCCATTCACTACCAGCAGAATCTATTTTATACTTTGTCGAAATGGTATTACCTAAATAAAATGTAAGACCAGTATTCTGTACATCGGACCTATTTTGTCCAAATTTATTTTGTGCTTTAAAAATATTTATATCATTATTTACAAAACTTTGGTTGTTGTTTGCCGTAAATCTTACATCATAACCAATGTTCCATTTTTTGTTTATTTGATAATCTAGTCCACCACCTGCATAATGTGTAGTTGTTGGAAATTTGGTAAAAGCATATTGGGTAAACAAGGTGTCTGTATTTGTTCTACTAGAAGTTAATACATTGAAATTTGTTCTATTTGTATAGTTGTAAGAGAAGTAAGTATTTAATTTATTTTCGCTTTTGTTTACATTAAACCCAATTGTTTCTGTAGCATACACTCCTTGAAAATGCGACACATCTACACTTCCATTAGTGCCAAGTTTTACGCCTTTCTTTAAAACAATATTTACGATTCCACCACTGCTTGCTGCATCAAATTTTGCAGAAGGGGTTCTTAGTATTTCTATTTTGCTTACACTGCCCGCTGGTAAACTTTTAAGTAGAGAAGTTAAATCTGCTGCACTTAGTCTCACCTCCCTCCCGTTTATATAAATTATAGCAGGTGTAGCACTGTTTAGATATACATTTCCATCTTGATCTACAATAGTGCCTGGCGTTTTCTCTAAAACTTCGTAAGCATTGGTGCTGCTATTGGCTAGTACTTCTGCATCTACAATTGTTTTGTCGTCTTCTTGTTTTATGAGGGGTTTGCGGCTAGTAACGGTTACCGCATCTAAATTTTTAGGAGTGGTTTGTGCTGTTACATTTATGAGTGTATCTACATCGCCAGTTTGTATATTTTTATATACAATACTGTTGCCTACTGCACTTATTCGAAGTAAATAAGTACTGTTTTTATTAAGCGAAAACGAAGTATTATTTTTAATTGTTTTTACAAATAATACGGAGCTATCTACAGTGTTTAATACCTGCGCTGTAGCATTTGAAACAAGTTCATCTTTGTCATTTTTTACAACAACTTTTACATCTATAGTTTGAGCTATAGTAACAGTAGACAGCATTAAACACACTGCTGATAAGAGGATTTTAAACCGCAAATTCTTAAACTTTTAAATATTACAATTACAAAGCTGCATTTTTTAGATGTTACAACTTTTATTTTAAACGAATGCAAATGTAACAACAATTCGGGGTAAACGGTTTTAAGATTTTTTTGTCACAAATCAATTAATTATCACTATCGTATAAATCTTTTTTATCTACCACTTTTACCTGTTTCCCTTTTTTAAGTGTTTTGCTTACTACGTCATAAGGACCAGTAATAACTTCATCGCCTACTTTAAGCCCACTAGTTATTTCAATATAATTAATATCTTGAATACCTGTTTTTACTACTACTTTATTTACCTTATTATCAGCGCCTTTTACAAATACTACTACTTCTATTTCTTCTTCGCTGTTATTAGTAGTTTCCTCTTTATCGTCTTTTTTAGCTTTACTATCCTTTTTTGGCTCTTTATCGGTGCTATCATTTCTATCCCTTGTGGTTACAGCATTTATTGGAGTGCTAATTACATTTGCCTGTGTTTTTGTCTGTATATCTGCGTTAGCACTCATGCCTGGCCTAAAAGGAAAACTACCTTTACCCAATAAATCAGCATAACTTTCTTTTAAAATACGTACGTAAACTTTGTATTGTGTAACATCGCTTGTAGCTGCACCAAGTGCACTATTGGCAGCACCATTATTGCTGCTGGCTATTTGTGTAACTATTCCTTTAAATTTTCTATCGCTATACGCATCTACACTTATGAGTGCACTATCACCAAGTTTTACTTTTGGTACATCATTCTCCCCTACATCTACCCGCACTTCTATTTTATCCATATCTGCAATACGCAGCATTTCTGTACCTACATTAAAGCTATTACCTGCCACTTTCTCTCCCTTTTTTACATTGAGCAAACTTACCACACCATCGCTTGGTGCTAGTATTGCTGTGCGCCCAAGGTCTGTATTGGCTTTTTGCAAGCTTGCTTGCGCCGTTTGTACATTAGCCCTTGCACTTTGTACACTTGCTTTTACCCCATTTATACTTTGCACCGCAGCATTGTAATTTGCTTTTGCTGTTTTATAGTTTGCATCCGATACGTTAAACTCAGAGGCACTAATAACCTTATCGTTAAACAATTGCTTTTGCATATTGTACGTACGCTCTGCCTGCTCTTGCTGTGCTTGCAACGCACCAAGTGCGGCTTGCGAATTACTCACCTGAGCCTGCTGCACACCCACTTGGGCTTGGCTTTGCGCCACACCACTTGCAGCTTGGGTACGTTGAATATTGTACACATCCGCATAAATACGAGCCAAAATTTGCCCCCTTTTTACCGTATCGCCTTCGGCTACATTCAGCTCGGTAATCTCACCGCTAATATCCGGACTTACCTTTACCTCTATCTCTGGATATATTTTTCCACTAGCATTTACCACTTCTATAATGGTACGTTGCTTTACTTTTTCGGCAGTTACTTTTAAACCTTCTTCTTTACCAAACACCCCCATTTTAGATAATGCAATAAGCAACACCACCAAAATTGAAAGTCCAATTAAAATCCATTTCGTTTTTTTCTTCATGAGTTCAAAGTATTTAGTATTGAGTACTTAGTATTGAGATTAGTTTGTAATAGTATTTAGTATTGAGTACTTAGTATTTAGACTAGGTCACAATACTTTTCAGTTTATTTGTTTTATCAAAAATTTATTCATCCAAGCTATTTAAAAAAATATTTCCACACTTGCGACCCAGTCTTAGTACTCAATACTAAGTACTCAATACTCTACAGCTTCAACCCCATCCCCTTATAAAACTCCAGCACTTTCATTTTAAACACATAATCAAATTGGTTTTGTGCGTATTGCAATTTTGCTCTCAATAAATTATTTTGTGTTGTTATCAGCTCGAACCCTCCTAGCATACCTACATTAAAGCGTTTGGTAGCATAAGTTAAATTTAATTCGTTAATATCAACAGATTTTTTACTAGCATTAAACTTTTCGAGGGCTATTATTGCAGCGTTATATGCTTGATAAATATCTTGTTTTAGTTTTTGATTGTCTTGCTCTTTTTGCAAATTAATAGTAGCGATGTTTAGCTTGTTTCTTTGATAATTACTTTTGGCAGTTGCACCATTAAAAATCGGAATCCTCAAACTTAACCCAGCAGATTTTTGAAAGTTATTTTCTAACTGACCGAAAAAATTGCCTGTTTTGTTGTAACCACCAGATTTTACAAAAGAAACATCTGGTTCCAACACATTATATCGTACACCCCCACCAGCATCTGCTATTAATCCACTAGGTTTGAAGCCATTTAACACGGGAGAAACCGCTGCAGTTCTAGAGGCAATGTACGAAGAGCCCAAACCACCAAATGCGCTCAATGTGGGGTATAAGCCAGCTTTAGCTGCGGCTACATTCTTTTCTGCCGCTTTTATTTTGTAATCATTAAAACGCTGTTGGGGCAAATTTTTTACTGCCAAGTCGTATACATAATCTGGTTGCAAAGAAGCTATGGGTTCTACAGGTATTTTATCTACAGGCGGTGTATCTACTTCAAAGGGAGCAGCAGCATCTATATTTAAACTGGCTTTTAAAGCAAGAATAGCTTGTGTGGTATTGCCTTTTGCAGAAATATAATTTACACTATCCTGTGCAAGTTGGGCTTCCAGTTGTGTGGCATTAAGCTCGGGTAGCGCACCCGCATTTACTTGCTTACGGGTATTGGTAAGCTGGTCTTGCGTTTGTTTTATTTGTACTGCGGTTATTTCTTCTTGCGCTTTGCTTAGTAATATTTGCAAGTAACCATTTGCTGCGGTAAGTGCAATATCGTTTTTTACTTTATCTGTAGCTACTTCGGCTGCTTTCATTTCCCATTTGTTTGCCGCAATGGTATTTTGTTTGCTAAAAAAATTAAAAATATCGGCACTAGTTTGAAGCTGAAAACCTGCGTTTAAATACGTTTGTGTAATACGGCTAAAAGTAGTAGGGTCTTGGTTGTTACCCGAGTTTACACCAGTATTGGTAGTAAAATTGCCATTGGGGTATTGTGCAAGCTTACTTTGCTTGTAGTTAATGGCTGCCACTTTAGTCTGCACATCGGTAAGCTTTACATTTATATTATTAGCCATGGCATAGTCTACAATGGTTTTTAAATTCCATTTTTGTTGGGCTTGGCTGCTGCTTGCAATAATGGTAATAAAGCTAAGTGTTAATAAAATTCGCATACACAAAAATATTGTTTGTACGCTAATGTAGGAAAGGAATTTTTATAAACGGAAAAGATTAAGGATAAAAATGCTGCGTAATGGCTTTATTTTTTATCTATAAGTATAAAAAATTCCGATAAAGAGATTTTGAAATATTTGCAGATGGCGGCTAGGGTGCTGATGCTAGGGTTGCTTTTAGCAGATTCCATACGCCCAATATTAAGACCAGTATCATAAAAAACTTCTAGTTGGGTTAAACCCTCTTGCTCTCTTAATTTTTTTAAAGCAATAGCAATTTTTTTTATTAATATGGTATCTTTTACTTGCCCCATTTTAGAGTAAGCAAGAACGAACAAAATATTTTTTCTATAAACACGAATATGTGTTTATCTTTATTTTAAGATTATAGTGAATTAAAACAGGAAATTTTATGATTGTAATAAAATTAAAAACCAATTAAAGAAAATTATTTAAGTGAAATGCAACTAAAGCAACTACTTTTTTGTAGGGTTTGTCATAATTGCTTGTAGGTTAAACACTACATTTTAAATAAAAAAATAAAAATAATTTGCATAAATAAAATAAGTGTCAAAAATATTTTAAAATTATTATAACAATTCTTTATAAAAAACTAAACATATTTTACACTTGCATTAATTAAACGTAGAAAATATTTACTGCAAATACCATCTCACAATATTATACATTTAAAAAGCCCCTCTATTAATATGTATATCTAACGTTATTAAATTTATTAAACCAAAAACTATTACATGGATTTTCAAACGTACTCAAAAAAGATGGGGCTTGTACTGCATTACATAGAAAACAAATGGGCTAATACGCCAAATGCAATTGCAGAAAAATTAGGTGTTTCTAACAGAACAGTTTCTAGAATGGTTAGTCGTTTAAAAGACGATGGCAGCCAAATTGAATATTGTAAGAAAGAAAAAATATATAAAATTATTGTGAAATAAATTAGCCCGCCACTTTTTGGCGTTGAGTACTTTTAATTTTATGTTTTAATAATGAACTCAAAATAGCGGATCAAAAATTTCAGTATAAAAATTACTTCGCAAATATGTTTAACCAATTTGAACCAAATGTAAAAGCAACTATTGCATTTTTGAAATTACTGCAAGTAAAAGTAAATAATGATACGGTTAATGAAACTTTGCAAAACCACCCTGACTGGCCAAGTATACTATGCATTACAGATAGTTTACAAAAATGGAATATACCAAATGCTGCGGGGAAAATAGGCAAAGATAAAATTGATGAATTGCCTGTTCCTTTCATGGCATATACTAACGACAATGGAAAACAATTTGTAATAGTTACTGATATTACTGAAACTACAGTACAGGTTTATCAAAAAAAATATGATAAACCAATTACTGAATCTAAAGAAGATTTTTTTAAAAGATGGGACGGTATGTATTTGATAGCTGAGCCGAACGAACTTTCTTTAGAGCATGGCTATAAGGCAAATAAACAAAAAGCTTTTTTTAATAAGCTGATACCTACAGTTACTATATTAACACTTATATTACTAAGTTTTATTGCATTAAGAAATACTAATAGTATTGGAATGGAAAATTTTGGGATTCCTTTTCAATATATTATTTTACTTACTGGCGCAGTAGTAACAGCATTGTTGCTTTGGTACGAAATAGATAAAACTAATCCTTTGTTACAAAAAGTATGTACTGGCATTGCCAAGGGGGATTGTAATGCTATACTAACAGGTAAAGCTGCAAAAGTATTTAGCTGGTTAAGCTGGAGCGAAGTTGGCTTTTTCTACTTTATAGGTAGTTTACTTACACTTTTATTTGTACCAAGTGCTATACATATTTTGGCTTGGCTAAATATATTGGCTTTGCCTTATACTGTTTTTAGTGTGTATTACCAATGGCGTGTAGCCAAGCAATGGTGTGTACTTTGCCTAGCGGTGCAAGCATTGTTTGTGCTTGGGGCAGTAAATATTATAGCAAGTAATTATTTGCACTCGTTCCCATCATTTTCAATATTGCAAATTGCAAACTGCACATTGCTTTTTGCCCTGCCAGCACTAATTTGGTATAGTATAAAACCTTTTGTACTAAAATTACAAGACAATAAAACTACTAAGCGACAATATTTACGCATAAAATTTAATACTGAAATATTTGAAACACTTTTAAAAAAGCAAAAGCAAATAACCATATCTACCGATGGCATTGGCATAGATATTGGCAACCCTTCAGCTACCAATACTATTATAAAAGTATGTAACCCATACTGTGGGCCATGTGCTACAGCTCACCCACAAATAGAGGCATTATTAGAGTTTAATAAAAATATAAAAGCGAAAGTAATATTTACAACTCCGAATGATGAGACCAATAAAGCTATAAAACCAGTAAAACATTTACTAGCAATAGCCGTAGAAAAGAATAGTGCTAAAACTAAAAAAGCTTTAGATGATTGGTACATGCCCACTAAAAAAAATTATGAAACCTTTGCTAATAAACACCAAATGAATGGAGAATTGGAAAAGCAAGGCAATAAAATAGAGACAATGGATAAATGGTGTATTGCTACAGGAATAACTTTTACACCAACAATTTTTATAAATGGATACCAGCTTCCTGATGCATATAGCATTGAGGATTTAGAATATTTTTTGCAAGAATAGTTCCCTTGCAAAAAAGCCCTGCGGAACTACACATTGCTGCAGCTATGTGGCAGGGCGGTTAAAGTCTAAGCAACTAAAAAATAAAGGCATAACAATTTTAATTACATTTAAATTTTAAAAAATGAAAACACAAAAAATAAGCCTTGAAACAATTAAAGGCAAACTTAGCAGGACTGAAATGAAGAATGTATTGGGTGGGCTGAATGAAGCTCCACATGGTGGACAGTGCTATCTAATGGTTGGCACTTGGACGGGAGGCTGTAATGCCGCTGCTATAGCTCTCTATTGTAGGTACGGTGGATATTGTTATTAAATTTCATTTAATGGGGCTGCAAAATGCAGCTCCATTAAATATTTTCACAACTTATTTTAAAATAAATTTCCAATGAGATACTTTTTTATAATTATAAGTTTAACCTTACTCCAGTTTGTAGTTAAATCTCAAACTAAAGCTATAATTACCGCTACTGTAATAACAAACGATAACTACATTGTAAATATTTGTGAACCAATTAATGGTTATCATAATATAAATAATATAGAAACAAAAGAAATTGATAACGTACCATTAAGTAAATCTAACACCCATATTAAAAAAGAAATATTCATTGAAAAGCCTTCAGTAATAAGTATCATTTTTTTGAATGCAAAGGCTTCAGAATTTATAAACAGATGTGAATTACTACTTATGCCTGGTGATTCTGTAAATATTGAATTTAATTTACAAATAGATAACCCGAAATGGGCTAAATATACAGGCTCAAATGCAGAAGGACATAAGCTTTTTAATAAAATAAACTATGTTCCAATAGAGAAATATTCAGAAATATTTAAAATGTCAGACCAGTTTATTAAAGATAAAAACGAAAATCTTTTTTTGAGAAATATAGTAAACGTGGTAAACACTTACGCAAATCAATTTGACAGCCTATTTAAGAAGAACTTAATCACAAAAAGATATAAATATTTTATGGATTTAAATTTCACTCTCTTACTTTATGAAGATGTATGTAACAAATTAACAAGATTTTCAAAGGCAAATGGCAGAATACCTAAAATGAGGAGAAAATATATAATTGAAAAGTTATTCGAAAAATTATCGCCACTTAATGATGATATTAAAGGACTCTTTCTATCAGAGTTATATACAAGTACTTATTATCAATACGAAGCTTGTAAAGAAGCAAATGTGGAATATGTAGATGAGTTAACAGAGGTAGATAAAACTATAAATATTGAAGGCAAAGAATTACTAGTAAATAAATACTTAATTCCTTATACTTACATTAAAGATAAAAAAGCAAAGGCAGATTTTTGGGCATTAAATATGTTGGGTATTTTTTCATGCTATAGAGGCGTACTCGATGAGTCGGCAATTACGCAATACTCAGAAATATTTCCAAATAATAAATGGGAAAAATATTTAAGAATTCAATACGAAAAATTTAAAAAGAAAGAAAATGTAGTGTATAAATTACAAAGTCCAATAACATTTATTGATTCAACTCAAAAGGCAAGCGACTTAAATGAATTACTAAAACTATTACCAAAAAATAAACCAGTATTTATTGATATGTGGGCAACGTGGTGCGGACCTTGTAAAGATGCATTTTCTTATAATCAGCAATTAGATTCTCTTCTTATTACGTCAAATTTTGAGAAGTTGTATATATCAATAGATAATGAAGAAAATGTAGGAAATTGGAGGAGGGACATTGATAAGTATAAGTTGGGAGGCTATCATTATCTAGCGAACGAAAAATTAAAAAATAGTATAAAAAAAATTACAGATACAGAAAAAGATTTTGGTATGAGGGTGCCAAGATATATGATTGTAAATAGGTATGGGGTAATTGTCAACATAGATGCAACTTCACCTAGTTATTTTGAAGTATTAAAAAACCAATTAAGCGATTATAGTAATTAATAATAATGTAAATCAAAATAAATTGTATCAGAATAAAAATGAAACAAACCAAGATATCAAAATCATAATAAAGAAAAAATATTTATGTGAATGTACTGATTGTGTTGGTGAATGGACGGGATTATATGAGAATACAGAAGACATAGAAAAAGATATTAAGATATATTGTCGCTCTGGTAAAGCTACGTTTAAAATTCTTGAAGAATAGCCCAGTGTAAAAGAATGAGGTGAATCAACAGTTTTGTCCCAGCAGACTTTTGGTAATTATAGCGTTCAAATTACATATACTTGCCTTGAGGTTCTGACGTGTAAAAAATATTTTGCGCCGTTAATGTGTAATCCTATCAGATGTTGCTGAGGCGTAATTTTCGACAAGTCCATAAAGCATTGGGTACAACAAAATTAATTATAATCATACTTTTCTAACTTATTTTTTCATACTATCATTCCCTGAGTTTATTAATGAAAACTTTCCCTTTCTATAAACAACTTGATGCCATGGACTGCGGCCCTACATGCTTGCACATGATAGCAAAGTATTATGGTAAAAAAATAAGCATAAATAATATCCGCAATCAAAGCCAGTATAGCAAAGAAGGTGTCTCATTTTTAGGAATCAGCAAAGCCGCAGAGGGCTTGGGTTTCAAAACACTAGCAGCATGCATAAGTATCAAAGCTTTAAAAACCGAAGTCCCTCTCCCCTGCATTCTCCATTGGAATCAAAACCACTTTGTAGTCCTATACAAGGTAACTAAAAATAGTTTTACCATTGCAGATCCTGCTAAAAGTGTTCTTAAATTATCAAAACAAGAATTTGAACAAAGTTGGGTAAGTGATAAGGAGGAAGAAAAAGGTATAGCGTTATTATTAGAGCCAACAACCGCTTTCTACGAACAAGAAAACGAAAAAGATAAACGAATAGGCTGGGGGTTACTTTTAAAATATACCTTTAGGTACAAAGCCCAAATTGTACAATTATTTCTAGGCTTACTCATTGGCAGTTTATTGCAATTAATTTTTCCGTTTCTTACACAAAGTATTGTAGATACAGGTATAAATACACACAACCTCAATTTTATACAACTAATTTTAATAGCACAATTTGTTTTGTTCTTTGCACGCACAGTTGTAGAATTTATTCGCAGCAGGATTTTACTTTTTATAAGCACCCACATAAACCTTTCTATATTATCTGATTTTTGGATAAAACTTATGCGCTTGCCCTTAAACTTTTTTGATACAAAACAAACGGGCGATATTTTACAGCGTATAAATGACCACAAAAAAATTGAAGGCTTTATAACAGGCACTGCTATTCAAACGATATTTTCACTTTTCAATCTAATCACTTTTTCTATCGTTCTTTTATATTTTAACGCAAACATATTTTTCATTTTTGTCGCTGGTAGTGTTTTATATTTCTTATGGATCAGGATATTTTTAAAATATCGTCGTCAATTAAATTATAAGCAATTTGCAGTAGCCGCACGAGAAAACTCCACTACCATGCAGCTTATACAAGGCATGCAAGAGATAAAGCTAAACAATGCAGAGCATTTAAAACGGTGGGAGTGGGAAGGCTTGCAGGCACAGCTTTTTAAACTAAATTTCAAATCTTTATCCCTCAGCCAATACCAGCAAGCAGGTGCATTTTTTATTAATGAAGGCAAAAATATTTTAATTACTTATATAGTGGCTACACTTGTGCTAAAAGGTAGCCTTACCCTTGGCGAAATGCTTGCTATTCAATACATCATTGGGCAGTTAAATAGTCCTGTAGAGCAGTTAATTCAATTTACCCAACAAGCACAAGATGCTAAAATTAGTTTAGAACGTTTAAACGAAATACACCAACTAGATGATGAGGAACCGAGCGAAGCTTCTTTTAATAATCATTTATCGGATAACCACAGCATACAGCTAAATAATTTAAAGTTTACTTATGCAGGTGCAGGCAATGAACCTGTTTTAAAAAATATTAATACAACTTTCCCAAGTGGCAAGGTAACGGCTATAGTAGGTATGAGTGGAAGTGGTAAAACGACTATTTTAAAACTAATACAAAAGTTTTATGAAAATTATGAAGGTGATATTAAAATTGGAGATTCAAGTTTAAAATATATAAGTCCATATTATTGGCGAAGTATAACAGGTAGTGTAATGCAAGATGGTTTTATTTTTAGCGATAGTATAGAAAAAAATATAGCTGTAGGGGATGAAAACCCTGATTACAAAAAACTAATACATGCTTGCAAAGTGGCTAATATATTATCTTTTGTAGAAAGTATGCCGCTAAGTTTTAATACAAAAATAGGTGCAGAGGGTAATGGTATAAGTGCAGGACAAAAGCAACGCTTATTAATTGCAAGAGCAGTTTATAAAGACCCACAGTTTTTATTTTTTGATGAAGCTACCAATGCACTAGATGCCAACAATGAAAAAGCCATTATGGAAAATCTTAAAACCTTTTTTGAAGGTAGAACTGTAATAGTAGTGGCACATCGATTAAGTACAGTAAAAGATGCTGATAAAATTATTGTACTAGAAAATGGAGAAATAATAGAAGAAGGAAATCATGAAGAACTAGCTTTAAAAAAAGGAAAATATTTTGAATTAGTAAAAAATCAACTTGAATTAGGAAATTAGATTTACTTAATAACGATGCCAAGTCCCCTTTGGGGATTTAGGGGCTTAAAAATCAACTTGAATTAGGAAATTAATATGCCAATAGAAAATATACATACAAGAGATAATGGTCTTCCGCCTAACGGAGTAGAGGTAGAGGTGGCTCGGCGTTCACAACGTTCTGAAATGGTACAAGAAATTGTATCAAACAAACCTGGTTTTCTTATACGCTATAGTATTGTATTTTTTCTTGCTATTCTTATTTTATTAGTAGCGGCTTGCTGGTTTATCCAATACCCCGACATTACTACTACCAATGCAAAATTAACTTCCATAAACGCACCCAAAGAAGTTGTTACAAAAACAGCAGGCAAGCTTGTAAAACTTTTTGCAAAAGAAAATGAGCAAACACAGGAGGGCAATGTATTAGGGTATATGGAAAGTACGGCTAACCATACAGAGGTGTTGGCTATTTCTGAAAATATAGATAGTACACAAAGCTTATTGAATAAAAATAAAATTGAAAAAATATTTACATTTTTAAATGTTACTTACCAGAACTTAGGAGAATTACAATTGTCATATCAAACTTTTGAGCAATCCTATAATGTGTTTCGTAATTATTTATCAGGAGGATTTTATTTATCAAAAGTAAATATGCTTAATAAAGATTTAGCATTTCTACAAAAAATGCATACAAATTTAATAGAGCAAAAAGGATTGAGTACAGAAGATTTGAGTCTTTCACAAAAAACATTTAATGCCAATAAAACATTAAATGATGATAAAGTAATTTCTGACTTTG
Organism: Ferruginibacter sp.; assembly: GCA_031408295.1. Taxonomy (GTDB): domain Bacteria; phylum Bacteroidota; class Bacteroidia; order Chitinophagales; family Chitinophagaceae; genus Ferruginibacter. Next base: position 56,211 of record JANNVW010000056.1, on the reverse strand, counting down.
ATTATAGAAATGAAAATAGCAAGTTGATTGGTAAAAAGCTTTCGCTACCACAAATAAGTTCTAATATTATAAGCAACGAAGCGCAACAAAACGAAAAACTAAAAGAAATTGCAAAATTACAAAATACTATTGCGCAGCAAAAAAATATTTTCTCTCAATCGTTAAATACATTTAAAAGCCAAATAGAAGATTGGAAGAAAAAATATTTATTAATAGCGCCAATAGATGGCAAAATAGCTTTTGCTACTTTTTTACAAGAAAACCAACAGTTAAAGTCTGAGCAAGTTATTTGTTTTATAAATCCCGAAAACACAGAGTACTATGCAGAAATTTATATACCTCAAACAAACTTTGGGAAAGTGAGAACAGGGCAAGAAGTGTTATTAAAATTTCCCTCATATCCGTTTCAAGAATATGGTAGCGTAAATGGAAAGATAGATTTTATCAGTAATATAAATACGGATAGTGGCTATGTAGCAAAAGTAATTTTGCCCAATGGGCTAAGCACAAGTTATAAAAAGCAAGTACAATTTAGAGAAGGCTTGCAGGCGCAAGGAGAAATAATAACACAAGATATGCGCTTGCTACAACGGTTTTATTACAACATTATTAAACAAGTAAAAAAGTAAGCGGTTTTTTAATTCGTTTTTATATCTGCCATTATCAATTTTCTCACTTCTTCCATTTTTTTATCGTACCCATTTAAAAGTGCATCGTAGCTTGGCCCTACGAGTACATCTGGTATTACACCAGTGCCCATCGGCTGCCCATGGTTTTGTTGTATTAGTTTGTACAATGGCAGGCGCACCCTTACGCCAGTATTGGGCAGTTTTATATCGGGTATCATAATGCCGCTATTACCATACCAACCGCCTCCTGTTTCTTCGCCTATCAGCAAAACACCCTCTTGCCCTTTTACAGCATTGCAAAAAATAGATGATGCAGAAAATGTAGGGCCGCCAGTAATAATATATACTTTACCATCGTAATTATTTTTTTTAGGCTTATAATAATGGTTTTCCATTCGGCGAATATGAAAATTGCCATCCTTATTTTTTCGAGCTATAAAAAACATTTGAATACTATTAAAAAAATTGCCTGTAATATATTTGGCATACTTACCCAGCCCACGTGTTGGGCTATACAGAGAATCGGCAACTTTAAAAGGTTTTTTAGAAATATATTTTGTGAGTAGTGTGCTCAACCCTACTCTCCCACCACCATTACTGCGTATATCTATTACAATATTTTTAATATTTTCCCTTTTCAATTGCTTAAACGTACGCCTGAAAAATTTGCGCAAATGCCCATCAGAAAAAGTATTGAGCGTAATAGTAGCATAAGTTTTGCTGCTATCTATATTGAGATATCTGTACCGCAGCAATTTTTCTTTTCTACTAATTTTTTGTGGCTTAGCTACTATTTTTTTACTTGAATCTCCTTTTTTTGCAGAATCTATTTTTGGTATAAATAATGGCAATGTTGTTTTTTGAGCTACTCCCAAACTATCTATGTAGTCTACGGTGTACGTTTTACTTAAACCAAAAATATTTCTATGGTAATAGGGAAAATTTGCACTAAGCCTGTAGTAACTGATATTGTTTGAATACCCATCTACAGGCAAAAATTCAAACATGTATTTTGTAAGCAATTTATTAGATACTCCATTTATAGAAGTAACCAACACTCCTCTTTTAAAAATACTATCTTTTTTATAATTAAGGTTTGCGTATACCGCCATAGTATCGTTCCACACTTTCATATATAACGGAAAAGATGGAATTAATTTCCCTTTTGCCCATTTGCCATAAGCTTTACTAAGGCTAATACTCGTATGGCCACAATGAATTTTATTTACTAATGGTGCTACAGCAAGCCAAGCAAACTGTTGCTCCGTCATACTATCTCTTATTACTGCATAGTACTTATCAAAATATTCATCCATTTTTTCTTTGGGTGTGTACCAATATAAAGCTGGATGTTTCGCCTCTAGTATGTTTCGTAAGAGTGTAAAATCTTTTTGTAATGCCTCAGGCGCATATTTTTTTGCAGGGTTGTAATTTTTTTTACTGGTAGTGCAAGCGCAAAATAAAATAAGTATGGAGAGAGAGAAAATGGAGTAGCTTTTGTTCATAATTAGCAATGAAATTAATGCAAACCAAACAACAATAAAAATTATGAATGTTATTTAAAATAAAAAAGAGGAAAGTAAACAATATTTCAAAATTACTTCTTCATATTATTCCTCCCATGAGCCACCGTCGTATGTTTATTTCCACCACAGGTTATTATTTGTTTGCCTTATATTTTATTATAATGTTGGTAAGTAAATAGACAAACGAAAACCAATAAGTGTCAATTATGTGAAATTTTACACATAATAATGTGCTTTTGTGTGATTATTTACACAAAAACGGCACTTAATGTAATTTCAAATAAATCTGCATCTATTTTACTTCTTCATATGATTCCACCCCTGAGCTACTAAAGCATGTTTATTTCCTCCTCTTGTTATTAGGTGCTTACCCTCGCCTGCATCTGTAATGTAGCCAATGATGGTTACAGCAGGGTTTAGTTTTATTTGGTCATAGTCTGTTTGTGGCACAGTAAATAATAGTTCATAGTCTTCTCCTCCGCTAAGAAAACATGCTGTAGGGTCTGTTTGTAATTTATAAGCAAAATTTTTCATTTCGTCTGCCATCGGAAATTTATCCTCGTACAACACACAACCAACATTACTTTGCTTACAAATATGCATAATTTCGCTGCTCAGGCCATCGCTCACATCTATCATACTTGTGGGCAATATGTTTTCTTCGGCAAAGTATTCAATAATATCTTTTCTAGCTTCAGGTTTTAAAAGCCTTCCTACAATGTATGCTTGCCCCTCTAAGTCTGGCTGTGCACCCGTTTCTTCAAAAATCTTTTTTTCTCTTTCTAATTATGTAAGTCCCAATAATGCTCCGCCTAGCTCTCCACTTATACATATTAATTCACCACTTTTTGCACCATCTCTTTTTACATAAGCATCAGGTGCTACTTCTCCAATAGCGGTTACGCTTATTACAAATCCTCTTAAGGAAGTGGTTGTATCTCCACCTACAAGGTCCACATTATAGGTTTCGCAAGCTGCATATACACCTTCATAAAATTCATCTAAACTTTCTAATGCAAAGCGATTGCTAAAACCTATGCTCAATACTATTTGAGTAGGCGTAGCATTCATGGCATAAATATCGCTAAGGTTTACTACTACTGCTTTATAGCCCAAGTGTTTTAGTGGTGTATAAGATAAATCGAAGTGTACACCTTCCAATAAAAGATCAGTAGATATTACAGTTTGCCTACCAAAATGATCTATTACGGCTCCATCATCGCCTACACTTAAAACAGTAGAGCTGTTTTTGGTTTCGTTATTTTGTGTAAGGTGGTCTATTAAACCAAATTCTCCAAGTGTTGATATTTCTGTACGTTCTTCCATGTTTTTTTATTTACAAAATAATTGTATTGTTAAGTTTATATAGCTTCTAAGTGTATCTTTTTACCTTCTCATTATAATTTTCCAAAGAAATTTATTATTTTCTTTATAAAAATCCACATGCCCACTGTAGCTATTCAAATCAACTTTTTTTGTTTTATTATATTGTTTGATATCTTTTATGTGGTTGCTATAATAAAAAGTCATTGTATTGCTATCCCTTATTTTAAACTCGGTAGTTTGATATGGAAAATCATTTAGTACTTCATAATATTTTATTCCTTTGCCAATAAAATCCTGCCTCGAGGCTGGCCAACTACCTTGCTCAATTCTAAAATCTACCATCCTATCAAATATAAGTGCCGAAGGTCTTGACAAACTTCTATCCCTTTTACTTTTAGGCGTATAAGAAACATAATTGCATTGGGCAAAACAAATCAATATTAGAATAACATACAAAAATCCACTTAGTAATTTCATAAAAATACCATTTTCTATCTAGTAAATCTATATGTTCTTTCAGCAACATTTCCTACTTGGTCGGTGGCAGAAATTTTTAATTCATGCTCACCTGGTTCGCAGCGGTCATCAAAATTGTAAATAAAGTTTATGCCTTTATCGTTGCTAAAACGAAGCCACTTTCCATCGAGCAATGCATTAAAATTTACAATATCTTCTGTGTTGTCTTTTATTTTAAATAATATTCTTTTTAAGCTTCCAGCATTCATACCATCTCTAAAACCAATGGGTGTAATCGTTGGTGGTTCTCGGTCTATTAATAATCTAAAATTTCCAAACTCTCTAAACGATGCGGTGTACCAACCATTTTTAAAATTGGCTTTTGCAAAATCTTTTTTACTTCCATAAAATCGCTCCATCACTATCTTTCCTGTATCTTCGGTAGCAAAGTTTTCTCTTATGCTTACGGGGTACATGCAATGCACAGGTGTGTTAGCATTGTGTAATTGGTAAATGTTTTTTCCTGTGGCAGATGGCATTTCGTTGTAAGAAAAATATACCGTATCGTACAAAGCATTTTCTGGTAAATAAAATTGTACTTTGTTATTTTCAAAAACATTTATGTAGTTGGGTACAAATTTTTGTGTGGCAACAATCGCCTTTCTTTCAGTAATACTTGTTGGCGCTTTTAATTCAAAATTTAAATTAGATTGATTGCCATTTGCATCTGCTACAATAATTTTTATAAGATGTGCCTCACTATCAGAAAATACAACAACTCCTTTACGTTTGTCTGTTTTGTAAATATAATTTTCATAACCTGGCAATGGCGATAAATGTTGCAACCAAGACCCGCCATTGCTGCGTAGTTTAAAATCTATGTGCGCATTAAAATATCTGGTTTCAGCATAACTAATACTATCAATTTCAAAACGACTAATTTGAGTATAGTTGTCATACACAGCCGCCGCATACACACCATTTGCACCACCTGGCAAACTGGTTCTATCTTGCATAGTTAGTGCAAAACTTACTCTGTTTGATGGAGCAATGATTTTACCTCCAACAACGGTGTATGCACCATTTACTTTTTTTAGTGAATATAATTTTGGCGATTGGTCATAGGTACTTTTGGTTCTATCATACACAGCTAACCTAATAATTTCTGGTGCTACATAATCTGGTATAGGCAAGCCAAACATGAGCTGGTTTAAACATTTATCTGACTTTGTATCTCGTATTTCAAAATGCAAATGTGGGCCTTGTGAGCCACCTGTATTGCCACTGTTTGCAATATAATCTCCTTGTTTTACTTTAAATAAATTGGCAGGGATATCTAAAAATACTCGCCATTGCTGCAAAAAATATTGTTGGTCTGTTATATATTTTTCTAGTGCTGGCTCAAATGCATTTAAATGTGCATACACGGTTGTTAATCCATTGGGGTGATTAATATAAATGCACCTTCCAAAACCATACGGCTCTATTTTTACTTTGGCAATGTATCCATCTGCTGCTGCATAAATAGGAGCGTTTTCTTTCTTATCTGTTCTACAGTCAAGCCCCATGTGGTAATGATTAGGACGTAGTTCCCCAAAATTTGCTACAATGCCAATTTCAGCACCCACAGGCCAAGTAAAATAATTTTTAGGGTAGTTTTTAGGAGTAAAAGTTTGCGCTTTAGCAATAGACGAAACAGTACAAAAAATTATTATTAAAACAAATTTAAAAAAACGCATATCTTTAGTTAAGCAACAAAAATAATTTATTAAATCTTTAAAAACGACAAAATGAGTGTTAATTCAAAACATATAGCTACATTTTTATTAGGAGCCGCAGCTGCATTGGCTGCCAACAAATACATGAACATGAGCCCCGAAGAAAAAGAAAAACTAGCAGGCGATTTAAAAAGTAAAGCAAACCAACTAAAAGATGAAGCAGAAAGCTTTGCCGAAAAAGCAAAAGATTACTTTGAAGAATTGAAAACAAAAGGTGCAGATGCTTTAAAAGAACATATGGCAGATGCAGAGAAGATGATGAGTGAATTATTTGAGAAGAAGGGGGATGCGACTACGCCGCCGACTGCTTAAGATTTTTTTGTGGTTACTAATTTACGAGTGAGCACTAATGATATTTATATTAGTACAAATTGTTATTACATGAAACTTTAGTGGACTCTTTTTTGTTTTTACTACATATTTAAATTTAACACTTTTAAAAATGACAATATGCAAACGAATAGAAGACTTTGGTTAAAACAAATTGGCTTAAGTGTAGCTGGAATTGGACTTGCCAATTTAAAAACTTTTGCCTCTGCTCAGAAAGATTTATTTGAGGTTAGTAATGACGACTTACCAATAAAATTAAGTTCAAATGAAAACCCATATGGTCCTTCGCCATTAGCAAGAGCAGCAATGGTTGAAAGCATAAATATTACTAATAGATATAATTGGCAACTTGCTGCTGAGCTAATAGAAACAATTGCTAAAAAAAATAATGTAACTACTGATAATATTTTGATGGGCGCTGGTTCTACAGAAATTTTAGATGTAGTGGCAAGATTTGCGGCTTTAAAAAAAGGCAGTTTTATTATAGCAGACCCAAGCTATGGGTATTGGACAGAGACTGCCCAAAAATTAGGACTCAAAAAGATTTCCGTACCACTAACAACAGATAAAAAAATTAATTTAGATGCTATGCTAAGGGCTATTAGGCCTGATACAAAATTAATTTATGTGTGCAATCCTAACAATCCCACTGCAACAATTTGCGATAGAAACAAATTAGTAGGTTTTATTAGTGAAGCAACAAAAAAGGCAATGGTTTTGGTTGATGAAGCCTACATTGAATTTACTGACCAACAATCTTTAAGTACACTCGCTATTGAAAATAAAAACCTTATTGTAGCAAAAACCTTTTCAAAAATACATGGATTAGCAGGCGCAAGAATTGGCTATTGTATTGCTAATGTAAAAACAATTGAACAACTTAGCGAATTACAATCTTGGGTGAACGGTAGTATTAGTGTAGCATCTACTGCTGGGGCTTTGGCATCTTTAAAAGATGAAAAATTTGTTTCCGATACAACTATTTTAAATGAAAAAGCAAGGAAATATACCATTGAAGAACTTGAAAAATTACAGCTTGTTTGTATCCCTTCCAATTCAAACTTTATTTATTTTTCTTTAGCAAACTATAAAAAAGATTTTTTTGAACAATTAAAAGCAAATAATATCATTGGTACAAAAATATACGAAGCGCAAGGTAAGTGGACAAGAATTACCGTTGGTACAATGCAAGAGATGCAACAATTTATTGCTGCAATAGCATAAAATTTGCTATTACCCTTTTTGGAATTAGCTGTACTATACGATTAATTGGATTGCATAATAAAAGTTGAGAAAAGGTATTCTGATGAATGGCTGCGCTGCTTAGCCGGAAATCCTTTTTTGTTCGCCCCTTGGCGGACAAAAAAGATTGAGAGGCGGGCAGCGGACAAAAGCTGATTATTGGTATTTGTACACAGCCCCAAAATATTTCCATTTGCTTTTCCACTCATTTCCCGTTACTTTTGCACGCCACACAAAAGGCAATCTTCTACATGCCAAAAAACGAAAAAATACAATCAGTTTTAATTATTGGAAGCGGCCCCATTGTAATTGGGCAAGCCTGCGAATTTGATTATAGCGGCACACAAGCCGCTCGTAGCCTACGTGAGGAAGGCGTAAAGGTTATTTTAATCAATAGCAACCCTGCTACTATAATGACCGACCCTATGATGGCCGATAGGGTTTATTTACTACCACTTACGGTAGAAAGTATTGAACAAATATTAGAAGAAAACCAAATAGATGCCGTACTGCCAACCATGGGCGGGCAAACAGCCTTGAATTTATGCAAAGAGGCGGATGAATTGGGTATTTGGGAAAAATATAATGTGGAATTGATTGGTGTTGACATTAAGGCAATAGACAAAGCAGAAGATAGAGAAAAATTTAGGCTGTGGATGATAGAAATGGGTATTCCTGTTTGCGAAGCACATATTGCCAATTCATTTTTAGAAGGGAAGGAATTTGCGCAAGAAATTGGGTATCCGTTGGTCCTTCGCCCATCGTTTACCCTTGGTGGTAGCGGCGGTAGCATTGTATTTAAAAAAGAAGATTTGGACGAAGCATTAAACAATGCGCTTACCGCAAGCCCTATACATGAGGTGTTGGTAGAAAAAGCCATTGTTGGCTGGAAAGAATTTGAATTAGAATTGTTGAGGGATAATGCAGACAACGTTGCCATTATTTGCACGGTAGAAAATTTTGACCCAATGGGTGTACACACAGGCGATAGCATAACCGTTGCGCCTGCCATGACGCTGAGCGATACGGCTTATCAGCTGATGCGCAACACGGCTATTTCTATGATGCGTAATCTGGGAAATTTTGCTGGTGGTTGTAATGTACAGTTTGCATTGAACCCACATACAGAAGAAATAATTGTAGTAGAAATAAACCCTCGTGTGAGCCGTAGCTCAGCGCTAGCAAGCAAAGCCACGGGTTATCCTATTGCAAAAATAGCTGCCAAGCTAGCCATAGGCTATAATTTAGATGAACTTAAAAATCAAATTACACAGTCCACATCAGCTTATTTTGAACCTGCATTGGATTATGTAATTGTAAAAATACCTCGTTGGAATTTTGATAAATTTAAAGGTGCTAATGATACGCTTGGTTTTCAAATGAAATCCGTTGGTGAGGTAATGGCCATTGGCAGAAGCTTCGCAGAAGCCATACAAAAAGCTTGTGTGAGTTTAGAAAACGAAGCGGTTGGTTTGGGTTATTATGGCAAGAGTGTAATGCACAGCGAAGAGCTAATTGAGTACATAAAAATACCGAAATGGGATAGAGTATTTCGCATAAAAGATGCATTGATGGCGGGTGTGAGCGTAAAGCGCATTTGCGAAAGCACAAAAATAGACCGTTGGTTTATTTACCAAATTCAAAAAATAGCAGATTGTGAAAAAGAAATTGCGAAATATAATTTTGCATCTTTGCCTGAAGCATTATTGAGAGAAGCAAAAATGATTGGTTTTTCTGACGAGCAAATGGTACGCATTATGCAAGATGGTGATGCGGATGCTATGTATGAGCGTAGAAAAGCATTGGGAATAACAAGAGTATTTAAAATGGTAGATACCTGTAGTGCAGAGTTTGAGGCTAAGACGCCATATTTTTATAGTACGTTTGAGAATAGTTCTTCGTAAATTTGAATTATTAAAAAATTAGGTTATGCAAACATTTATTTTAGAATCAGACAACAAAGCTGCCATGAAGGTTATTAAAGCTGCTGCTAAAGAAATGAAAATCACTTTAACAGAAAAAAAGGAAGAGGAAACAGATGAATTCTTCTATATCAATGGAGTAAGAGTGAGGAAGGGGAAAGGGAAATTAAATGTAGATAAAATGGCTGGTTCACTTAGCCATATAAATTTTGAAGACCCTAAAATTATAAGAGAAAAAGCATGGAGAAGAAAGAAAGCAGAATTCTAATTGATACAGATGTCCTGATTAATCTTTTTGATGAAAAGAAAATATTTCATTTATTAGTAAAGAAAAATTTGAACCTTTTTCAACAAAAAGGAATCACTCCTAATATTTCTTTGGTAACTGCAATTGAGATTTTGCAAGGAAATAAATCAAATTTTGATAAAAAGCAATTAACTAAAGAATTGATTTTTTTTAATCAAATTGATATTACAGTTAGTATAGGGGATATTGCTAAAGATTTAATTCTTAAATACTCGTCCTCTCATGGTTTACTTTTAGCAGATGCATTTATTGCTGCGACTGCGATTCAGCTAGAAATCCCTTTGTTCAGTTTGAATGCTAAAGATTATAAATTCATAGACGCTCTAAAATTATACGAACCAAAATAATGACACACAACGAATCAATAGTAACCAATAAGAAAAAAATAATTGTACTTGGCAGCGGTCCAAATCGCATTGGCCAAGGTATAGAATTTGATTATTGTTGTGTGCATGGTTTGCTTGCTATAAAAGAAGCGGGCATGGAAGCAATCATGGTAAACTGCAATCCTGAAACGGTGAGTACCGATTTTGACATGGCGGATAAATTGTATTTTGAACCTGTGTATTGGGAGCATATTTGGGAAATAATAGAACACGAAAAACCTGAAGGTGTTATTGTACAACTTGGTGGGCAAACAGCTTTAAAGCTTGCAAAAAAATTAACAGAGAAAGGTATAAAAATAATTGGCACATCTTTCGATAGTATGGATATAGCCGAAGACCGTGGGCGCTTTAGTGATATTTTAAAAGAGTTGGAAATTCCCTATCCAAATTATGGTACTGCTTACGATACTGACCAAGCAATAGAAGTTGCAAAAGAAGTTGGTTATCCTGTTTTGCTTCGCCCAAGTTATGTACTTGGCGGGCAACGCATGCGCATTGTATTGAATGATGACGAACTAGAAAAAGGCGTATTGAGTTTGCTAAAACATTTGCCTGGCAATAAAATTTTAATTGACCATTTTTTGGACCGCTGCCAAGAAGCAGAAATAGATGCCATTTTTGATGGAGAAGATTTTCATGTAATGGGATTGATGGAGCATATTGAACCTGCGGGCATACACAGTGGTGATAGTAATGCCGTGTTGCCACAATTTAACCTTACACCATTGGTAGTACATGCCATGGAAGAATATGCAGAAAAAATTGCACGTACGTTAAATATAAAAGGACTTATCAATATTCAGTTTGCTATAAAAGATGGTAACGTATATGTCATTGAAGCTAATCCAAGAGCTAGTCGTACCACACCTTTTATTGCAAAAGCGTATAACATTCCTTACCTTAATATTGCTACAAAAGTAATGCTTGGGGTAGCCAAGTTAAAAGATTTTACTTTCGAGAAAAACCTAAAAGGCTTTGCCATAAAAGAGCCTGTATTTAGTTTCAATAAATTTCCTGGTGTAAACAAAGAACTTGGCCCCGAAATGAAAAGTACAGGAGAAGCCATTCGGTTTATAAAGGATTTGCGTGACCCTTATTTTAGACAATTGTATAAAGAGAGGAGTATGCATTTGAGTAAGTAAGATTATACATCTGTTATTACATCAAATCCTTTAAAGCTGCCAACAACAGCAATACCTGTAACTTTTTTAGCTACTTGTTTGTTTTTAATTTTTTCTGCAATTTGATTTAATGTAGAGCCCGAGCCTACAGCATCATCAATAAGCAGCACATGATTAAATTGCCTGTTGTCCACCACAGCAAAAGTGTTTTGCGCATTTCTTATGCGCTCATTCATTTTTGATAATGATTTTTGTGGTATTGGTATGATGCCGCTTATTTTTTGAATACCAATTTGTGGCAAACTCAAATTCAATCTTTGCTGCATAAATTTCATAATCTGCACTTCCCTCCTTATTGTTGGTGGCACAAAAGCTACGGCATCAACATTATTTTCTTCTATGAATAATTTTAGTTTTGCATCTATTTCCTGCATCATTATGTTCATCAAAAATTTATTTTGCCCTTGCTTTGCATAATGCAATAATGTACCTAGCCTTGTTTTTCCAAATCTTTCAATGGCATAAAAATCCAAATAGTATAATTTGTCTAACCAAATTGTTTCGTATTCTTTTGTGTTTTTAATTTTTTCTATACCGTCAATAATGTGTGCTTTGTTATAATAAGTTTCGTATTTTTTTTTGGTTAAAATAAATTCTTTGATGGTTTTTTCAAGTGGCAGGTTTCTTTGTTTACACCAATATGTAAATGCATCTATACCTTCTACCAAATTGCCTATATCTGTAACAATTAGAAAATTGTCTTGCAAAAATGTAAGTTCTGCTTCTGTAATAATGGTTGTTTTTCCCTGCTCATTTGCATTGGGTTTTACAACCGTTATTTTCCTATAAATCGTTTTAGGAACTGACCCAAGTTTTACTAAAATGCCTTCATCAACAAGTTGCTTTACTGCAATATGTACCATTTGTTTGGATGCACCTATTTTATTAACAAGCTCATTTACAGACAACTCAGCATAAGTATCAAACAGGTTTAGTATGTTTACTTTTACAGTCATTTTATATTTTACTATTTACTATCAATAGTCAAATATAAATAATTCTTTTAATTACATTATAATTTTTAAAATTGTTTAGGTTTGCAACAATGCAAATGCAAGAAATAAATAAATCACCTAACCGCTACTTCCTCCTTAACAAACCCTACAATATGGTTTCACAATTTGTAAGTAGCCATGAAGTGCCATTATTGGGAGAAATAGATTTTGATTTCCCTGAAGGTACGCACGCCATAGGAAGATTAGACGGCCCGTCGGAAGGATTATTAATTTTAACAACAGACAAAACCGTAACCCGAAAATTATTTTTAGCAAAAGAAGCACATACCCGTTCTTATTTGGTAATGGTGCAACATAAAATGGAAGAGGAAACTTTTTTGCAATTACAAGCGGGTATAAACATTCCCATAAACGATACGGAGTTTTATTTGGCAAAACCATATTCTGTAAAAATTATTACTGAGCCAACTTTATTATACAAACACGCTACTGACCCAAGAGAAATATACCCACACACATGGTTGCTCATTACCCTTACCGAAGGCAAGTTTAGGCAAGTACGCAAAATGGTGATGGCGGTGAGGCATCGTTGCCTTCGGCTTATACGGCTAAACATAAGTAATATTTTATTGGGAGATATAGAACCCGGTAAAATAAAAGAGCTGGACGAAGAAACTTTTTATAGCTTAATGGCGCATAGCGAAAAAATACCTTTCAATTAATTCCATAATCTAAATTTGAGTTTGTACATTCATTTACCAAAACTACTGAATGGCAAAATCGTACAACATACCCTTGTGGAAATCATCGCCATTTGTGCGGTTAATATTGCCATTGGTTTTGGGTATTATTTTTCAATGGTATCTAAAAGTTCCTATTTTAGTAAATGCAATTTGTGTTGTATCCTTACTCATTCTTTTATTAGCTTTTAATTTTTTATCTATTGAAAAACGCTATAAGTATCAATGGTTACAAGGATTATTGATAAATGCAACTATCTTTTGTATTGCTATTTTTCTTTGTTGGCAAAAAGATATTAAGAACAATGAAAATTGGTTTGGAAAATACTACAATGATAGTTGTTCCTTAATTGTAAAAATAAATGAATCTCCCATTGTAAAAGAAAAATCTACAAAAGCAGATGCTGTTGTGGAAGCAATTATTCAAAATGGAACAACAGAAAAGGTAGAAGGGAAAGTGTTAATCTATTTTTCTAAAGAAGATAGTATGGTACTACCAAGGTATGGGGATAAAATTTTAATACAAGGCGGGCTACAACAAATAAAAAATGCAGGGAACCCGGGTGGCTTTAACTACAGCAGGTATATGATTTTTCAACAGACACTGCACCAAGTTTATTTAAAGAAAGATAAATTTATTTTGCTAAATGAACACAGCGAAAATAAATTGTATTCGTTTATATTTTGGGCAAGAAATGCTACCATAAATACTTTACAAAAATATATTGTTGGCAGTAAAAAAGTAAGTGGCATAGCAGAAGCTTTGCTTATTGGCTACAAAGAAGACTTAGATAAAGATGTAGTACAGGCATACAGCAATACAGGTGTAGTGCATATTATAGCCATATCGGGTATGCATTTAGGGTTGATATATGTCGGATTGGTTTGGTTATTTTCTCGTTTGCCATTTATAAAACGCTCTGCCATTACTAGGGTAATTTTAATACTTGGTTGTTTGTGGTTGTTTAGTTTAATTACAGGCGCATCGGCTTCTGTGCTACGCAGTGCAGTGATGTTTACATGTATTATTATTGGAAAAGAATTTTTCAGACAAACAAGTATTTACAATTCGCTTGCTTCGTCTGCCTTCTTGTTGTTATGCTTCAATCCATTTTTATTGTGGGATGTAGGTTTTCAATTAAGTTATTTTGCTGTGGTTGGTATTGTATGGTTGCAAAAACCGATTCAAGATTTATACTATTCCAAGCATAAAGCTATTCAGTATTTATGGGAAATGTGCTCTATAACCATTGCAGCTCAAATTTTAACGCTGCCCATCTGTATTTATTATTTCCACCAAATACCTACTACATTTTTATTTACCAATTTAATTTGTGTTCCGCTTTCTACATTTGTTCTATTTGCAGAAATTGCATTGGTTATTTGTTCAGCTTTTCCCCCGCTAGCCTTGCTTATTGGTAAATTCATTTATGTGCTTACTTGGTGTATGAATGCGCTGATAGAATTTTTTAACAAGCTTCCATTTTCTTTATTAGATAAAATATATGCTACAGCATTTACTACTTGGGCATTGTATGGTTTTGTTTTTTTAGTAACAGCCGCTTTGCTCAGAAGAAACAAAACCCTTATGAAAATATCTTTTGGTTTCTTGTTTCTATTTGTTGGGCTGTGGGCTTACGGAAAAATTAACCTTACTCAACAGAAAAAAATAATCATTTATAATGTAAGCAGACATACTGCAATTGATTTTGTAAGTAACAATAAATTTTGGTTTTATGGCGATGGTGATTTTAGAAAAGATGGGGCATTACAAAATTTTAATTTAAAACCTACACGAGTTTCTATGCAAGTAGAAGAAAGTAAGGATATCATAATAGGATTAAGTAACAAAAACAGAATTTGGCAATTTTACAATAAATCAATAATGATAATTGATACTATTGTAGAATTTGAGCCTGTAAATAATAAACTATCGGTAGATGTATTACTGATTAGTAAAAATCCCATAATACAGATTGCAGATATCGCTACCGCTGTAATACCCACCATTATTGTATTTGACGCTTCTAACAGTCTGTGGAAAATTGCACAATGGAAAAAAGAATGCGAAGAACTACATTTGCAGTACTTTATTACAGGAGAACAAGGTGCTTTTATTTTAGATGCGAAATAATTAAATCCTGCCCATGTGTCTGACACCTAGGCAAAAAATTAAAATTTTATAGTCTTTGATAGAGGTGTCTGACACATTTTTAACAGCTCGACCAAGCCATGCAAAAAAAAATACAATCAGCACTTATTTCTGTTTTTTACAAAGATGGGTTAGAAGAAATAATACACACTTTAAACAAACAAAACGTAACTATTTACAGTACAGGTGGTACTAAAACATTTATAGAAAACTTAGGTGTACCATGCGTACCTGTAGAAGATGTAACGGCTTACCCCGAAATATTGGGCGGAAGAGTAAAAACCTTGCATCCAAAAATATTTGGAGGTATTTTAGGAAAAAGAAATGATGATGTGCATGTGAGCGAAATGAAGCAACATGCAATACCAGAAATAGATTTAGTGATTGTAGATTTATATCCTTTTGAAGAAACCGTCGAAACGGTGAATAGCTCCGCCCTGAAGGGCGGAGACGGAGAAAGATTGATTATTGAGAAAATAGACATTGGTGGTCCAAGTATGATACGTGCTGCTGCAAAAAATCATGCAGATGTTGTGGTAATAGCCGCTAAGAAAGACTACAGCTTGCTTGAAAATTTATTGAAAGAACAAAATGGAGAAACAACACTAGAGCAGCGCAAAAGCTTTGCCATTAAAGCATTTGATGTATGTACACATTATGATAATGCAATATCATCTTATTTTAATGATTTAGAAGTTACCACCCCGTTCAACAAAGAAAAGAGCCCACTACGCTATGGCGAAAACCCTCACCAAGCTGCAAGTTTTCATGGAGATTTGAGTGAAATATTTACACAATTGCATGGGAAAGAATTATCTTATAATAATTTGGTAGATGTGGATGCGGCTTTGCAATTAATTGCCGAATTTAAAGAAGAGAAGGAATCGGTTTTTGCCATAATTAAACATACCAATGTATGTGGTGCTGCCAATAGAGAAAACGTATCAAGCGCATGGAAAGCCGCACTAGCAGGCGACCCAGAAAGTGCTTTTGGTGGAGTATTAATTTCTAACGTAGAAATTGATGAAGCTACTGCAAATGCCATTAATGAAATATTTTTTGAAGTATTAATGGCGCCATCTTTTAGCGCAGATGCTTTGCAAATATTACAGCAAAAGAAAAACAGGATTTTATTACAAGTAAAAAAATACCCTGAGCAAAAGCTGCAAACGAAATCTTTATTGAATGGTGTTTTAATACAAAAAACTGATGAAGGTAATTTTGCAGAATGGAAAGAAGTAGGTGGAAGAGAGACGACAACATTAGAAAAAAACTCCTTAACTTTTGCAAATATCTTATGCAAACATTTAAAAAGTAATGCCATTGCTTTGGTAAAAGATAATCAGCTTATTGGCAAAGGCTGTGGGCAAACGAGCCGAATAGATGCATTAAGAAACGCTATAGACAAAGCAAAACAATTTGGCGCAGACACAACAGGGGCGACACTTGCAAGCGATGCATTTTTTCCATTTGATGATTGTGTACGCATAGCACATACCGCAGGTATTGATGCATTTATACAACCAGGCGGCTCCATAAGGGATAATGACAGTATTGAATATTGCAAAGTAAACAACCTTGCCATGGTGATTACAGGTACAAGACATTTTAAACATTAATAATTTTTCATTGCCACAATCAGATAAAGCCAAAGGATATTTTGCACTTTTTATAACAAGTACTGTGTGGGGCACCACATGGGTAGTAAGTAAAATTGGTGTAAATGAAATACCAGCTTTGCAAATGTCTTACATACGTCAATTTATTGCTGGCGTATTATTTTTAGGATTTTTCATTTTTTATAAAAAAGCAGCACTACCTACAGCAAAACAATTTAGATGGTTATTTATCATGTCCATCATCATGTTTTTATCTGCAAATGCATTGAGCACTTGGGCTATAAAATATATTCCAGCTGGCTTGGGCGCACTTATAGGTGCATTGTACCCTTTATGTGTTGTTATTTTAGAAAGGGTTTTCTTTAATAGCAAACGCATGACAGCTATTACTTTTATTGGTTTATTTCTTGGTATTGCAGGTATTGCAATGGTGTTTTACGAAAATGCTTTTCAAGCTAAAGGAGAAGATTTTTTGTTTGGTATAACACTTTCTATTATTGCCATGCTATCTTGGAGCATTGGTACAATTTTCATTGCAAGAAATAAGGTAGAAATAAATCCTTATTATGGCATAGGCTGGCAAATGATAATGAGCAGTATTATTTTATTTGTAATTATGCAAACAACCCAAGAAGTTACTCCATTTCTTGAAATATCTGCAAAGGCATGGTGGGTAATTTTGTATTTAGTTGTGTTGGGTTCTTTAATAGCATTTGTAGCTTTTATATATAGTATGAAAAAGTTGCCAGCTGCTATAGCATCTTTGTATGCTTATATAAATCCAATAGTAGCTATGGTTTGCGGTTATTTTTTTATAAATGAGCCATTGAGTAAAAATATTATTATTGGTTCTGTTATAACACTTGCTGGAGTTTTTTTGGTAAACTATTCCATAAAAAAATCAGAAAGAATTATTGCTGAACCTGAGATATAAATTTTTTATACAACTCCACCCAGCCAACAAATTCTTTAGCAGTACCCAAAAAGCTATTGTGGAAAATAGTAATCATTTCTCCGTTTATTTTTTTGTTTTCTGTATAGTAATGCATTAATTCTTCAAATGATTCTTCAATTGATAATTTTTGTTCGTAAAAACAATTTGCATCCATAAAACAAAATGGGTGAATACGAAGGGTAGTGATTTTTTCATTGACTAAATCGTACCAGTAAAATGATGATGCTACAGAAGCCCTAAAACCGTTTATTGTTCCATACCCCATACTATAATCTTGCTTTATGCCTACATCAACAAGCCTATTGTAGCCATCGGGTAAATTAAATTTAATGTAATGCTGTCTTGATGATGTTATTTCTTTTGTTGAAATCTCTTTTAGTTTATTTTTTTCTTCCTTTAGTAATTCTACATCTTCATAACTTTTCCAAGATGGATGAATACCAATATCATATTTTTCGGCATGTGCTTTTATGAGCATTTGCATTGCTTCATTATCTGGCAAAATATTTTTATCGAATTGCCCATTTTCTTTGGCTACTAAAAAAAAGTAAAGCGGCTTTAAATTGTGCTGTATATGTAACTCGTCTAATAAATCATAACAATCATAAGGGTCTTCAGATTTACCAAGAAGTGTTGTTAATCTATCTATCGATGCGCTTTTTAAGAAACCTCCAATATTTCTTAGTAGCCCTTTTTCTTTATAAGACCAAGCGATATCTATATCGTAGGAAGGTTGAAAGTTGAAAGCGGAAGGTTGAAGGTTCAAGGTTGAAAAATGACTTTTCAGTTGCATTCCAAAATTATTTAGCCAGATATTTATCAAAGGAATATTAAGAAAACCTTCTTTGTAAGCAATGGAATTTTCGTGTGCATATCTATCATACATATCTTTTGTATGAGGTAAATATTCTTCATAGCGTGTAATTAAATAAAAAGTAGCTGCAAAAATATCAAAGGAATAATCTCCATTGTTTGTTTTAAAAAAATAAGTAGCATCATTTTCTTTAACACAATATATTTGTTGTGCTTTTATTCCACTTTGAAGTAATAACCCATGCGGCACTATCTGAAAACTATTTTTAAATTCTTTATGGCTATAATTTATTTTATTGCCTTCATGTTTATTAAAACTTGCCTCATCAACTGTAAGGCTATAACTAGTACGCAAAATTTCTTCAAAAATAAATTTGCAGATGTATTGCAGGCGGGTGGTAGATTGTGGGGTGTATATTAGGAGCATGATTAATTATTCAATAAATCTATAAATGCTTCTACGGATAAATCAATCTGATTTAAAATTGCTCTAATAAGAGGCCTTGACAAATCTTCATTTGTATGATGTTGAATTGTCGTATAACGACCATCCAAATGTTTGTAAAACTTATGGCTTCCCTTCTGTCGTTTTATTTCAAAACCAAGGTGAAACAATATTTTCTCTAGTTCTTTTGCGTTTAGTATTGGCAACTTACTCATACTGCAATAGCTATTTGTTGTGTGCCAAAATAAACAGACAAGTTAGCTTTTTCTTCTTCACTCATTTCTTCCAAGCAGAGTTCTAGAACTTCTTTAAGCCTTATTGTAAGTTCGTCTAAGCTTTTAGCTTGAGTATATGCACCAGGTATTGAAGGTATGCTTCCTACAAAATAATTTGTCTCTATATCTTTTTCAATATGAGCTGTAAATATTTTTTCCATAAAATTATTTAATTAACAAATGTATTAATTATTTTTCTCCTTCCACATTTCATTAAAAGTCTTCTTACTAAAATTCAAATCCCCCCTGTGCTTCGTCCAGCCTTTAAAAACATTATTTACAAAAGCATTTTTTAAAGGTCCGGTACCCATATTCATCATTCCTCTATGCATGCTAGCAAATTTCCATAATTTCCAAGCAGCTTTTTCTCCAAAGCTTGATAACCCTTCTTCCGCTGCCTCTTTCCTATTATCCAATAAAAGCTCATGTAAGTTTATTTTCACCGCACATACTTCTGTACAATTTCCACAAAGTGATGATGCATGGCTAAGGTGTTTAAAATCTTCCATGCCTTGAAGGTTTGGTGTAATTACACTACCAATAGGACCACTATATGTTGTACCATAACTAAAGCCGCCAATGTTTTTATAAACTGGACAAGCGTTTAAACAAGCGCCACATCTTATACAATACAAACTTTCTCTTTGCTTTGGGTTTTGCAAAATATTTGTACGACCATTGTCTAACAATATCACATACATTTCTTCAGGTCCATCGGTTTCATTTGCTTGTCTTGGTCCTGCAATAATACTATTATACACAGTTATTTTTTGCCCTGTACCAAACGTACTTAGTAGCGGCCAAAACAATCCCAAATCTGTAAGCGATGGAATTACTTTTTCTATACCCACAATGGCAATATGTGTTTTAGGAAATGCGCAACTCAATCTTCCATTGCCTTCATTTTCTGTAACGGCGATAGCGCCAATATCGCTAACAATAAAATTTGCACCTGTTACACCCACTTCTGCTTCCACATATTTTTCTCTTAAAATGTCTCTTGCTTTTAAAGTAAGTTGCTCTGGGGTTAAATCTATTGGCGTGCCCAATTTTTCATGAAACAATTTTGCCACATCTTCTTTACTCTTGTGCATAGCTGGTGTTACAATATGGTAAGCCGTTTCGCCATCTAATTGTTGTATATACTCTCCCAAATCTGTTTCTATACTATCAATACCGTGTTTTTCTAAATTATCATTTAAGTGAATTTCTTCGGTAACCATACTCTTACTTTTCACTAAAGTTTTACAACTTTTCGCTTCGCAAATTTTTATAATCTCTGCCATAGCTTGCTCCGCTGTTTCTGCCCAAATAACTTTTCCACCTCGGCTGGTAAAATTTTTCTCAAATGTTTCCAAGCTTTGATCTAGATTTTCTATAGCTCGCCATTTGGTATTTTTGGCACGCTCCCTTGCTAGGTGCTCATCGGCAAATTGGGTTTTACCCACAGGTACTACAGCATTGTATCTACCAATGTTGAAATTTATTTTTTTGCGGTGCTCTAAATCAACCGCTTTAATTTCACTTTTTTCTATAAATATATCTGAGGTTTCTGACATGGTTATTTTTTGATTCTGAATTTACCATTCTGATAAACACAAAAATTATTGTTTAAATCATTAATATGTTTTGGCAAAATATTTTGTAGCACAGCCAACTTTTCTTCTGCAACAGCATCCTCAAGTCTTAAAAGCAAAACGCCACTATGTACCAACATTTCTTTAAAAATCAACTCACCAAAGTCTTTATCCATGGTTATTATTACAGACTGCTTTTCATTTGCTAATGAAATGATGTCTTTGTCTGAAAGTTCATGATTAAGTTTCGAGATTGAAATAATAGAATAACCTTGATCAAAAAGCCAATTTTCAATGGTTTTCCCCACGCCAATATCTACAATAAAACTTATTGGATTCATGCGGCTATTTCTTGTTCATTTGAAATTTTAGATGCTGCATACAGTAAACATGCTTTTATATCATCTTCCTCCAAAAAATCATACTCAGCAAAAATATCTTCATGAGAAATTCCCCTAGCAAGCATTTTAAGAATATGTTCAACAGATATTCTCATTCCTCTAATAACTGGTTTCCCAACAAGCACTTCTGGGTTTGTTGTTATTCTATTTAGCAATGTAGTATCCATAATATTTTTTATAAAGTTAAAATAATTATTTTAAAACAAGAACCATTCAATTACAATTTCCTCTCCAAACTACTCCAACCACCGCCATTATAGACTTGTCCATAGCCGTTGGACTTTAATGTGTTTTTTGCAACCGCACTACGCATGCCGCTTGCGCAACAAGTTATAATTGTTTTGTTTTTATCTTTCAACTTATTCAAATTATTTGAAAGTGCATCTACAGGAATATTGATAGACCCTTTTATATGACCTCCATCATATTCACCCTTGCTACGTACATCTAATATTATAGCGCCATCTTTTACTAATTGCGCATAATCTGTTGTAGGGCCAAGGCCAAATAATTTTCTTAAATAATGTATCATCTTTATTACTTAATTACGTTTAATTCTTTACCCACTTTTATAAATGCGGCAATAGCTTTATCCAAATGCGCTTGCTCATGCGCTGCGCTCAATTGTACACGTATGCGTGCTTGCCCCTTTGCTACCACAGGAAAGAAAAAGCCAATTACATAAATACTTTCTTCTAATAATTTTGCTGCAAAAGTTTGCGCTATTACCGCATCGTATAACATAATAGGCACAATAGGATGCTCACCAGGTTTTATGTCAAAACCAGCAGCAGTCATTTTTTCTCTAAAGTATGTTGTGTTGTATTCAAGCTTATCCCTAAGTTCTGTAGTTTCGCTAAGCATATCTAGCACGGCAATAGATGCTCCTACAATACTCGGTGCTAGCGTATTTGAAAAAAGATATGGACGACTGCGTTGACGCAACATTTCTACAATTTCTTTTTTACCACTTGTAAAACCACCACTTGCTCCACCGAGTGCTTTGCCTAATGTGCCTGTAATAATATCTATTCTTCCTACAACATTTCTATGCTCATGTGCGCCTCTACCCGTCTTGCCTAAAAAGCCAGATGAGTGGCATTCATCTATCATTACAATAGCATCATATTTATCGGCGAGGTCACAAATTTTATCTAGCTGCGCAATGGTGCCATCCATGCTAAATGAGCCATCAGTAACGATTATACGGCTGCGTAAGTTTGCAGATTCTTTTAATTTCTCTTCTAAATCTGCCATATTATTATGCTCATAGCGATAACGCTGTGCTTTGCATAACCGCACACCATCTATAATACTTGCATGGTTTAATGCATCACTTATTATAGCATCTTGCTCATTAAACAACGGCTCAAATAAACCTCCGTTTGCATCAAATGCTGCGGCATACAAAATCGTATCTTCTGTACCTAAAAATGCAGACAGCTTTTGCTCCAACTCCTTATGAATATCTTGTGTACCACAAATAAAACGCACGCTACTCATGCCGTATCCTCTTGTATCAATATAATGTTTTGCTGCTTCTACTACTTTTGGGTGGGCAGAAAGGCCGAGGTAATTGTTTGCACAAAAGTTTAAAACTTGCTTACCATTTACTGTTATTTCTGCTCCTTGCTCGCTACTAATTACACGCTCCGTTTTAAACAGCCCAGCCGTTTTTATTTCTACTAATTCTTCTCCTATTCTTGTTGAAAATGCGTTGTTCATTTGTAGAATATTTTTCTTTATAAAGTAGATTATTATCGTTATGCTTTTTTTATTCTATCAGCAAATATTCTTCTTGCTTCATGCTCTTCATCACCTTCAAAAGCATCTTTTGGAATGATGAAAAATGAGCGTGGATTAAAATACAAATGAAAGAAATGAGGGCTTTCCATCCATGTACTAAAACCACTCCAGTCCCAGCCTTTGTGCCCCCTATCATTTTCAATAGCAAATTGTTCTTTGCCAAGCACAGCCCTAAAGGAGTCTTTAAAAGTTGCTGATTGCTTATAAATTATTTGCGGAAGCAAAAACCAAAAAAGAATCATTAGAAAAAACCATAGAAAAGAGCTTACCAAAAATGCAATCGGGCTTATTTTTTTAAAAAAGAATAAAGCAGCGGCAGCAATGGCAAAAATGTTTACCACTACCATCATTATTTTAATTTCGGGGCGGCTTAAAAAATGATAGCGTAACGCTTGTATAACTTTAGGTTTGTTATATGTAAACAATGTAGATGTCATACAGCAAAGATAAAGACCAATAGCTAAGCATCATAATATTTCATTTAAGAAAATTTAATTGCTGTAAATAGTATTATTTAGTCACTTTTAATTCATTACTACCCACACTCCAAGTACCAAGTTGGTGACCTTTTATCCCAATAAAATCCACTTTCAATATTCTATTACTTTTATCTCCACTTATTGAGATTTTTCCAAAGTTTTGTTCTTCTACCAAAGTGCCAGCTATTCTATTCGGGTGATTTTTTTCAGCACCAGTTGGCTTGCTTATGCCTGCTGTATATGGCGAAATGGTAACATCATATAAAGGATAAAAATCTGACTGCTCAACTTTTATTACTTCGCTGTGGTGTCTATCTCCACTAAAAAACACAACCCCATTTATTTTTTGGGTTCTTATAAAATTTAATAATTGGTTGTACTCAAAACTATACTTCTGCATAGTCTCATACTTATTTAAAGGGTTCATTACTTGGCTACCTACTACAATAATTTTAAAAGTTGCACTGCTAAACAATAACGAATTTTTCAACCATTCCATTTGCATCGGTCCAAAAAAATGTTTATCGGATGATGATAATCCATTAATACTATCAGGCATTTTATCATCACTCCTAAAATACCTATCGTCTGTAAGAAATAAATCTACATCGCTATAATTTATTTTTGTGTATATACCCTTTCCCTCTTCACCATAACTAGGGTTTACAGAATAATTTTTAAATATTTCCCTAGTTTCGGTTTTAAAAATATAACTTTTGCCTGCATCATTTGGGCCATAATCATGGTCGTCCCAAATAGCGTATTGCGGCATTGCTGCCATAAATTTTTGCAACACTTTGTAAGAACGGTCATGCGTGGCACGGTAATTTAATCCCCATACCGATTCAAAATCCACTTCACGTGTGTACCAGTTATCGCCCATCCATACATGAAAAGCTGCGGGTGTATTTGCCATTGTTTCAAAAATGGAAGAATCGCTACCATAAGGCTTTCCTGGTCTATCAAATATTGGCTCATTTAAATATGCACAACTGCCAGCCAAAAAGCTAAAATCAGGTGAAGGTTTTCTCCATTGCCACAAGTCTTGGGTAATAAATTTGGTTACAAATCCTGTACTTACTTGCTTATCGTCTATAAACAAATTGTAATAATACGTTGTATTAAAATCTAATCCATTTAGTTCAATCTTTATGGGATTAAAATCTTTTCCTAATTCGCCTTTGTAGTTTTTTATATATTCTTTTTTGCTGTTTGCATTAAAATATTTTACAGATACTTTTTTTACTTCTGGTACTACGTCTGCCCATATTGTAGCGGTACGCAAGCCTACATTGCCTGCCCAAGGGCCACTTATAAGTTTATTTTGTTGTGCAGATAATATTACTGCAGAAAAAATGAACAGAAAAAATAATACAATTCGAGTCATAAAAATATTTGTGCAAAAATAATAAATCAAGAACGCTAATAACTAATTACTATTGTAACTTTTCGTTATTAATGTGCCTAGTGGCATCTCTGCTAATTTTTTTGTCAAAGTTTTTTTGTAAAGCTTCTGTTAGGTTTACGCCTGTTTGATTTGCTAAGCAAATGAGTACCCACAATACATCTGCCATTTCATCTGCAATGTCTTTCCCTTTGTCGGTTTCTTTAAAAGATTGTTCACCATAAGTTCTCACCATTAAACGAGATAACTCACCAACTTCTTCCATCAAAATTCCAAGATTGGTAAGCTCCCCAAAATATTTTACACCATATGTCTTTATCCATTCATCTACTTTTTGTTGGGCTTGGGCTATTGTAATTTCGTTCATATTAATCTCTGTTTTTTGTATCAATTATAATAGTTAGAGGACCATCATTTATTAAACTCACTTTCATGTCTGCTCCAAATTTTCCAGTACCTATTTTCTTTTCAAAATCTTTCTCAATTTGCACAATAAATTTTTCATACAACGGAATAGCAACTTCAGGCTTTGCCGCTTTTATGTATGATGGTCGATTCCCTTTTTTTATAGAGGCTTGCAGTGTAAACTGGCTTACCAATAAAATATCTCCAGCAATATCTTTTACAGAGAAATTGGGCACTTTATTTTCATCATCAAAAATTCTAAGGTTCACAATTTTATTACTCAACCATTCTATATCCTCAATAGCATCGGCATCTTCTATACCCAATAGAACAAGCAGTCCATTGTTGATGGAAGAAATTATTTGCGCATCTACTATTACCGATGCAGATGAAACTCTTTGTAGGACTGTTTTCAATTTTAATTATTTTCTTTTTTCAAAATCTCTTAAATAACTGCACCTACTTAATGCCTCTTCATAAAAAGCAGTATTATTATATTCTTTTATTAGCTGCGGAAAATATTTGTTATTCATAAACTTTGGCAAAAAATCCTTACCGGCTTGCTCATATCGCTCATAGTTGCTACCAAAATCTTCATACCTAGGCCTCCCTACTGTTTTTTGCGAACATTTAGCCATCATAAACAAACATTTCCCCTTAAAGTTTTTATCCGTAGATGCATCCATTGCTTTCTTAAACATATCATGCGCAGCATAGCAGCCATAATATTGCTTTTGAAATTCAGTAGCGTCCTTTGGTATGGCATACCCATCGCTTCCTGTTCTGTAATATTGCACTAGTTCCCATGCATGACCGTAGTAGGTCATATTGTAAAGTCCTGTTGCTATTTTATAAAAATGTTTGGCTGCATTTTTCTTATCTGTTTTTGCCAAACCTTCTTCCTGCAACATTTCTTGAGCAAATAAAAGTTTGGAAGTTGCTTTTTTTTCTGTTGGCAATCTTTCTATTGCATCATCTAATAATTCAATAAAAGCACTTTTGAAAATGGTATCTTTTTTAGATGCTCCAGATTTTTCCAGCCATAGAATAGCATTTTTATAATCGTAATTACGCAAATAAGCTGTTCCTGCAAAATCTGTAACATGTGTAACTGAAATAGCATTATTTTTTATTAAATAATTTTCAAAATCACTAGCTCCTTTGTTTGTTATTAAGGCATACAGTTTTTCTATATCTTTTAAATCTGTTTCGTTTCGCAAAAAATCCAAAGAAGAATAAAATGATTCATTTCCATAAATTTTATCCGCAGCGCCTACACAAAGGGCCTCCTTATACACATCCCCTTGTGCATGGTATTTTTTTGCCAGTGCAACAGTCATTATATTTCTATAAAATATTTTCCATTGGGTAATGTCACTCCAGCCCAGTTTCATTGATTGGTCATTCACCGCTTTTTGCTGAAGCCATTTTATTGATGGCAACATTTTTTCTTCTGCTTGTGCATCAATTTTTTTAGATTCATTAATTGTAAGGAGTAGGTTGGTAAGCATCCATTGATTATTAACTTTAGTTGTTAATTTCATTTTTTTTGCAGCAGTTAAGTATTTATTAGCCTTATCAAAATCTTTAATCATCAAGCCACAATAAGCAGCAGTAGTAAAGTATAGCGGGGCACTGCTATTGTTTGCAGCACTCATTTTCACTAAAAGATTTGTAAAGGCTATTACCTCTTTCTTACCTTCATTTAAAGTACTATCCGCAGGCGTTTCATCCCAACTATAATAAAACAATTTTCCACCTTTTTGTTTATTTAGCATCGGGCTAAAATAGTAAGATTCAAATTTGTTAATTTCTCTTGCTACAAGGGTTTCAATATTTTTATTGTTAGGATCTAAACTAAAAATCTGTTCAATAGTTTGTGTTTCGCTGCCCCCCCTACCCATTGCAAAAAGTGAAAGCATATTAGCTTGTTCCACATTATTCATACACAGTTTTAGATATTCTTTTCTACTAATTTCTGATTCTGTTGCCCAGTTAAAACTTATATAATTAGATACTTTTTTAGCATCCGTTCCACTGAATGCCTTACTAAAAAGGTAAACTGCTTCTTTTTTATTTCCTGCATGATACAAAGCCCCAGCTTTTAGTGCTAGCGCAAGTGGTTTCAAAACGCTTTCTGTTTTATTTTGGGAAACAAGCTCATCGTAATACTTTACTGCATCTCTATAGTTTCTATTATAATGTGCTAGCCTTATAATTTGGTAAGCATATTTTAATTTAAATAATTCCTTTTTTGATGCGGTATATAATTGAAGCCCATTCTTTCTAAGATTTTCCATACCAATGCTATCTCGTTGCGAAGACTCCCAGCTATTGTAATCCCTTATAACAAAGGGTTCAGCTTTTTTTGCAAAAATTATATACCCTAAAGCTTCAAAATCTTTTTGTGTAGTAAAGTAATTAGTCATACTATTTCTCTTTACACTATCTGGTATTTTTAATGGCTGATTTCTCTCAATACTATAATATAGGTTAGTAATATCTTTTTCTGCATACTCCATTACAAATGTCTTGGCATCTTTTAGTGTTACATTTTTTTCACAATATGCTTGCCACTCTTCTGCCAATATATCTGTCGTATTTACTTGCTCTTCGGAGTCATACAAAAATTCGTAGTTGGTGTAATAAAATGGCCTTAGCGCTTTACTCTCCGAAATATCTGGATTAAAAAAACTGGTGAAATAATCATACGCATCTACACTTGGGCCGCACCCAATAATATTTTGCGGAAAAGAAATTAAAAAACTGCTAATCCATAGCATCATAAATATTTTCCATTTCATGTATTGTATATTTCTTTAAAGTTAACGTATCTAAATGATAGAGTGAAACACGAGGGTTTTTATTTGAAAGTTTTTCACTTATCATCTCTGAAGCTTTTAATATTTGGCTATAATTTGATTGTTCATTACGCAGTAAATCATTTTTTTCAAATTCATAGCCATTGAGTACGGTATCTTTCAATACCATATACTTTTCATCATTTTTACTGAAAATATCTTTTGCCAATAAGCTATCATGCAAATTATTTACCAAACTTTTAAACTTCCCATTACGAAACAATACTTTCCAATCAAATAATGGAAAAGCCACATCCAAGGCTAATGGGTAATGTTGTAAATCAGCTATATATTTTTGGAGTTCTTTTGGTTCTAAAATAGAATTTTTAGTTTCTACATTTGTAAGATTGCCCATGTTATAACACATAAGCATACCACGCTTTACGGGCGGCACACCTGTTTTACTTAAAAATTTTATTTGGTGCAATCTTATGGTTACAGAAAAATTAATTTCCTTCTCCAGTTCCTTTAATCTACTTAAAATAGCAAAATACTTTTCTTTGGCGGTTGCCGTCCAATCGCAATCTATTTGTATTTCTTGTATATTTTGTAAGCCATTATTAGCAATTATTTTTTTTGTTAGTATCAATATTTTTTCTGCTAATAACCTTGTTTGCCCTGTGTCAATTTTATACATACACTCATTAGTAATAAATATAGTAGGCACTATATTCAGCTTACTTTTTTGCAAATACACACTATCGGCTACCCGCATTTGTGCTATTGGTATAGCGGCTTTACTATTTTCATCCCATTCAACATCAAAAAATTTTAGATATAGGGTTTTTATTTGCAATGCATTCAATACCTGCTTTTCTGTAGTTGATAATTTGAAAACGGACTTCCAATAATAAAAAGAGCGTTCTACATTTCTTACCTCATGCTTTGATGCCGCATTACAAGAAAAAAGAAATAGTAATAATATGCAAGTAAATAAGCGCAATGATTTTTATTTTTTACGATAGCTAAATATTTAGCTGATGTTTCCCTGCGAAATTAAGTATAATTGAAACGAGTTATTTGATTCACATTGATAAAAAAATCATACCAACATTTATTTTTCTGATTAAATTAGGCATACTTTTATACTTCTATAATCAATTAATCAAATAATCATTCGTGGAATTTGGAAGAGTAACAGAAAGCGAATTGGAAGGCATCAGTTTTTCTTTGCCCAGCGAGCCTACGTTTAATAAACATATTTTAAGTGGCGAAGCTACGCAGCATCCAAAAGTATATATGGGTTGTGCAAAATGGGGCAGACCTGAATGGGTTGGCAAAATTTATCCACCCAAAACAAAAGAAAAAGATTTTCTAGAGCAATATGTTCAACACTATAATAGTATAGAATTAAACGCCACACATTATAAAGTATATTATGCGGCTATGATTGAAAAATGGGCGGCTAAAGCAGCTAATAAAGATTTTTTATTTTGCCCAAAAATGTACAATGGCGTTACACATTACGGCAGTTTGCAAGGAAAAGAAGCGCTTAGCGATAAATTTTTGAAAGGCATTGCTACATTTAAAAATCATCTCGGCCTATTTTTATACAAGTAAGTGAGCTGTTCTCTCCGAAAAGAAAAGAAGAACTATTTACTTACTTAAAATCATTACCAACAGACCTTTCTTTTTTTGTAGAAGTGCGCCATCATGAATGGTTTAGCAATGCTGCAATAAGTAAAATGTATTTTGAAACTTTGCAAGAACTGAATATGGGTGCGGTTATTACAGATGCTGCTGGGCGCAGAGATTGTGCACATATGCATCTTACAACAGACAAAGCTTTTATAAGATATGTAGGCAATAGTTTGCACAAAAGCGATTATACAAGAATAGATGAATGGTGTGAGCGCATAAAATATTGGATAGATGATGGCTTGAAAGAATTGTATTTTTTCATGCACATGCACGACGAGGCTACATCGCCTGAGCTTACTGTTTACCTTGCAGATAAATTAAATGCTTTGTGTGGGTTGCAATTACAAAAACCGACTTTTGTTGTGCAGCAGAAGGGGTTGTTTGATTAGGGAAAATTATTTTAACACATAGAAACATAGGAGCATAGTTTCACATAATTTTCTACTGTGATACTATGTGTCTAATGTGCCTATCCACGCAGTTGCGGGACAAGTTGTGTTTACTTTCTGCAAAGTTACTTCACCACATACATTTCTTCCCACCTTGTTGTATAACGTGGACTGCGTAGCTCTTGCCGCATTTTCCAATCTCTATTGGTACCACTTGCTGCAAATTTTACCACATCATCTCTCATAGCAAAGTTTACATTATCTAGCGTACTCATGAGTAAACGATTGCTGTTAGTAGCTTGTGGCAAAAATAAATTGCCTTGTATGGTTGCATCAGGCACAAGACCACTGAGCATTACGCCTGCTTTTTTGTATATGCGACCTTGTTCATATAGTTTATCTACCAATTGTACCGCTGGTTTTATAAGTTCGTTGGTACAAGATGTAGCCACAGGAAGCGTTACATAACTACCTACACTTGGTCCGTGCCTAAAATAAGTATTGTGGCTCTGCTCCTTTGGCACAACAAATACATTTATAATACTAGCAGCACTCTGTTGCCTTCGCAGTTTTTCTGCAGCACGAGATGTATATGTGGCTATGGCTTCTTTTATTTCGCCAATATTTTTTACAGGCCTACCAAACATTCTTGTGGTAGCAATCATTTTTTTTACCACTAGTTCTTCTTTATGTTGTATAGATGGTTCGCCTTTCAATTCTTGTAGTAAACGTTTTCCTACTACACCGCCTAAATTTTTATGAGCCCACTCTTCTGTTTTTTTGGTAAGGTCAAATGCTGTGAAAACGGCATTCATATCTCTTAGCTTTTCTGCATACTGTCTGCCTACGCCCCACACTTCGCCAATGGGTGTGTCTTGTAAGGCTTTTATAATTTTTTCTTTTGTATCTAGCACCACCACACATTGCGTGGCTATTTTATTTTTCTTAGCTAAATGATTAGCCACTTTAGATAATACTTTTGTAGGTGCTACACCAATAGAAACTTTTATACCTGTCCACATTTCTACCGTTTCTCTTATGTTCAATGCTACTTGTTGCAAATCTTTATCCGCAAATTCGTCTAGGTCTAAAAATGCTTCGTCCACGGAATATACTTCTACGTTTTCTTTACCTAGCATGATGCGTAGCGTTTCCATTACACGCCAACTCAAGTCGCCATACAAATTATAGTTAGATGAAAATGTAGCTACCCCATATTGTTCTATCAATGGTTTGGCTTTAAAATATGGTCCCGCCATTTCAACGCCAATACTTTTTGCTTCGTCGGTACGAGATATAATGCAGCCATCATTGTTGCTTAATACAACAACTGGCTTATGGTCTAAATGCGGCAGAAATAATCTTTCGCAGGAGCAATAAAAACTGTTACAATCTATGATGGCTTTCATGTTTTTTATCTTTACTTTTTTAGGATGGTCGTCTAACCCCAACGGCGGCTTCAAGCCCCGTTGGCGGTTTAGTAAGAAGTCTCTGCATAAACCGCTGACGGGGGATAAACCCGCCGCCAGGGTTTTGGCTACTCCTTTTTAAAAACGAGAAATATTTATTCTATTCCAAAATTTATAAATTTTTTATTTTCATATCTTTCCTCGTGTTGTTTTATAAAAGCATCTTTACCACCAAACCAATCTAATACTTTATCAACCGCAACAATATTATTATCATTTTCTATTATTGTATGATAAGATGAAAATGGCCAATTTTTAAAACTGCCTTCTACCATTTGGTGCAGTTGTGCGTTGTAATGACAGTAATAAATCATTGAAGTA
The DNA here is from genome assembly GCA_031408295.1 of Ferruginibacter sp. GTDB lineage: Bacteria > Bacteroidota > Bacteroidia > Chitinophagales > Chitinophagaceae > Ferruginibacter. The sequence continues at coordinate 24,419 of JANNVW010000056.1, read as the reverse complement.
AAATAATTGTCATTATCCACTATCTTTCTTTCGAATGGAGATTCAAATAAGGAACCTGTTCTATTGCAAGATTTATTTATAGCTTGTACGTAAGAATTAAAAAAATGAGATAATTGTTTTGATGCATTTAATTTTATTTCTCCTTTGCCATCATCTCTTTTTACAATTACATTCTCTTTTACATAAACAAACAAATGAAAATGATTTTTTAGTAACGCATAAGAATATGTTTCAAAAACATCAGCACAATATTTTTTATATTGTTGTAAAAAATAATAGTAGTTAGCTTCTTCTTTAAAAATATTTTCTCCATTTATTCCTCGGTTGTAAATATGAAAATATTTACCTTCTGTTAGTGGTTTCGTTTCCATTTTGGTTTATTTAGAAATACATTAAAAAACTGATATATAAATTTAGGAAAGTTTCTATTTAAACTGAGTCAGGGTTTTCGTGAACATCTTTAAATTATTGAAGCGTTTGTACAACCCCAACGGCGGCTTCAAGCCCCGTTGGCGGTTGAGCAGGAAAGTCTCCACTTAAACCGCTGACGGGGGATAAACCCGCCGTCAGGGTTTTGGCGACCTCTCTAATAAATAAAGTTAATCCTACAACATCCTCAAAATACAAGTAACCACGCCCCATACTTTAAAATCCGTCATTTCGTTTACTTCTATTTTTGCAACCCTTGGTGATTCGGCAGCTAAAAAAAGTTTATTAAACGATTGTTCGTAGCGACGTATCAGCATTTCTCCATCTACCACAGCTATTACCGTTTTGCCGTTACTAGCTTTTATGCTTTTATCTACAATAACCACATCACCACTAAAAATACCTGCGTTTATCATGCTGCTGCCGCTCACTTTCATAAAAAAGGTAGCAGGCTTGTTTTTTATCAATTGTTCATTGAGGTCTATGCCTCGTTCTGCATAATCATCGGCTGCTGCGCCAAAGCCTGTGGCGTTTGCGGTTACTACATTATGCTGCGTATAACGCTTGCTACCTGTGTAGCTACTACCAAAAAAGTTTTCCACTTCCATAAAAAAAGTTTTGTTTTACTAAAATATTTAGTAAATTTATGCTAAAATAGTTATCTAGAAAAATAATTTTAAAAATAACAACATGAAAAATATAATGGCAATGCCTGGCTACAAAGCGTACGAGTATTTGTTGGTGCTTAATCCGCATGAAGATTTGCGCAATAAAATAATGGGTATAAAAAAAGAATTTTATGATAGTTACAAAGCATCTGTTGCACTATTTAGCAAGCCGCATGTTGCGCTAGCAACTTTTACACAGTACGAAATAGCAGAAAAAAGAATTATAAATCGACTACACATGATTGCCATGGGCTTTAAACCTGTAAAAATAGAAATGCGGGATTATGGAAGTTTCCCCGCACATACCATATATATAAACGTAGTGAGCAAAGTACCCATACAAAGTTTGGTAAAGCAAATACGAACCGAAGCACAAAAACTAATGAAGTTTGATGACGACCACAAGCCACATTTTATGCTAGACCCATACATTACCATTGCGAGAAAACTACAACCATGGCAATACGAAAAAGGGTGGTTGGAATATAGTCACCGACATTTTACGGGGCGCTTTATTGCCGATGCCATGTTGTTATTGAAAAGACCTGTTGGAGAAATGAAATATGAAATAGTTGCAAGGTTTGAATTTGAGAATCTGGATGTGGGTGTGGCGCAGGGGGCGTTGTTTTGAGACCTCACCCCTGCCCTCTCCATCCCGCAACAAGTGCGGGAGAGAGGGAGTACTCGAAGATTGATTGGGAGATTGACCTCACCCTTACCCTCTCCACTTCGTAGAGAGGGAGAACTAGAAGACCGATTGGGAGATTGACCTCACCCTTACCCTCTCCACTTCGTAGAGAGGGAGAACTCGAAGACCGATTGGGAGATTGACTCGAAGATTGATTAGAAGATTGATTAGAAGATTGTAGCGATGATGATAGCTAATGAGGCCTTGGAATTACGAACCCCAACGGGGTTCACTTTGAGTAACCATGGGTGCAACCCATGGACTACAACACAATCATAACACACAACCCCAACGGGGTTGAACATTGTGCAAGACGTAATCTATTGCATAATAAAAGTTGAAAAAAGATATACTGATGAAAAGCTCCCGACAAGAATATCGGGACACGTGCGGGATAGAAGTGGAAATCCTTTTTTGCCTGCCTTTGAGGCAAAAAAGATTGTAACGAATAGCCCGAGCAAAAGTTCAATAAAGTTTTTTCTGCTCACACCCCCAAACAAAAAAAATGATAAAATAAAAACAAGAACAACATTTTTTCACAACGAACCCCAACGGGGTTCACTATAAGTAACCATGGGTGCAACCCATGGACAATAACATGCTACAACAAGACCACCATAAAGTAAAAGCCACCGAGCAAGAAGAAAAAGTGCAATACCATCATGGCCGTGGGGCACAAATAAATACCAAAAACAGATTCTTAAAAGATGAGATAACGCAAGAAAATGTAGAAGCCATTGATGATTGGGAAGCATCTAATATAAAAACACAGTACATAGAAATGCAATCGAAAACGATTGTAAATGAAGTGGAAAGTAAAGATGTGGGCATGGGCTATAGCATGAACCCGTATGCAGGTTGCGAGCACGGATGCATATATTGCTACGCACGCAATGTGCATGAGTATTGGGGTTACAGCGCAGGTATAGATTTTGAACAAAAGATTTTGATAAAGAAAAATGCACCGCAATTGTTGCGCAAATTTTTGATGCATCCTAAATGGGAGTGTGCACCCATAATGCTGAGCGGAAATACAGATTGCTACCAACCTGCGGAGCAGCAGTACCGCCTCACACGTGGATTGCTAGAAGTGTGCAACGAATTTAACCAACCGTAGGCATACTTACCAAAAACTCGTGGATACTAAAAGACAAAGATGTGTTGCAAGAAATGGCGAAGAAAAAAATTGTATCGGCCATGGTATCTATTACATCTTTTAACGAAGACCTGCGCCGCATTATGGAGCCACGCACTACAACAGCCAAACAAAAACTAAAAGTAATTGAAGAACTGAGCAAAGCTGGCGTGCGCATGGGCATTATGATGGGGCCAATGATACCCGGCCTTAACGAGCACGAAATGCAACGCATTATGAAAGCGGCGGCAGACCATGGTGCTACCTTTACGGCTTATACTTTTGTACGGTTGAATGGTGCTATAAAATTTTTGTTTCATGATTGGTTGTACAAAAATTTTCCTAACCACGCAGATAAAGTGTGGCACCTTATAGAGCAAAGCCACGATGGAAAAGTAAACGATACCCGCTGGGGTGTGCGCATGCGGGGCGAAGGTAATATTGCACAAATGGTGGCACAGCAATATAAAAAATATGGCTTACTCTATAATATGAATGCCGAAGAGTGGAGTTTGGATACAAGTATTTTTAGAGTGCCTGGTGGGCAAGGGAAGTTGTTTTGAGGAGGTGAAAAAACTTACGCCTACGCCTGTTCTTGCTACTCTATAAAACACAAAAGTCGCAAAATAAATCTGCGGCTTTTGTATTTACTTTAATTCATTTTTTCTGAAATAAATTCAATCAGTTTTTCATCACTCATTTTATTGGAAGTAGATTCTGCCGTTTTTGTATTTTTAAATTGAGGTGTATCTGCTAGGTAGCGTATAAATTGTTCTTGTGCCGTTCCTGTGCCTGTTAAATGTATTTCAGTTGCATTTTGCATATGCGTTGTTATTTCTTTAAAAAATTTTGCTTGCGCCATTCTTTCATGGTTGTTGGCATTTTTTTCACTTGAGTTGTGAAATGTTTCTTCGCCTTTTACATGTTCAATTAGCACAAACTCACCCGCTTCGTTTTTTCCTACTATTGCTGCATGTTGAGAATCCATCCATACGCCAAATTGTTTTCCGTTGCTCATGTTAATTTTTTTTAATTGTTATTGAAATAAATAAAATTGTTACTTTTTGAAATGTACTTTATAAGTGCATTATATTTTTAATGATAATATTGCCCCAATGGTATTTTAAATATCCTAGATTTTTGAAATTCTAAAAACGCTTTATTCTCCTCTGCATTTGTTTTTACCCAAACTTGATAAGCTCCTAAATTTTCGGTGATACCAAAGAGCCATTGGTTGTATGCTTCAAACATACCTGCCCTCAACAGTTGTTGTTGGTAATCGAAAAGGCGAAATGCAGGTTTATTATTTGTTGCAAACCAATCAATGATAAAACGGGAGCGTATCATAAAAAGTGTTTCTGCATTTATGCCATTTGAAAGCACTCCAGTTTGTTTTTTAATTACGCCAAGATAACTACCTACAAATGCATTTTTACTTTTATTATTTTTATCTAAATCTGTATCCAAAAACATTTGCTTGTAGCTCTCCAGTAACATTTTCTTTATTTCGGATACTAAATTATTATTGGGTTCCATGTTGGCAAATATTTCGCAATACAAAATGCTCCACACATAGTCTTTTTCAAAAAAATAAAACCTAGCTGCATTGTAATAATTCTTGCTGTACGATGGGTCAGCTTTTATCCCTTTCTCCCAAGTTTTTATAGCATCTCTACTACCAGCTGCTATTTGTATTTGCCCCAATTCATTATAAATAGGACCACTTTCAGGAAATTTTACTATCCCTTTTTTGTAAACCTTCTCACTTTCCTTTGGCAGCTCTAGCTGTTTGTAAATATTGCCTGCTATTAAAAAACACTGGTCATCTGCATCGTTGCTCTCCAATACAGGCTTTATAACTTCTAACGCTTTGCTGTTATTTTGTGTATAAAAATAACTTAGTGCCAAATCTTTACCCACACTTGTATTTGTAGGTTCTTTTTCTATGCAACGGTTTAATATTAGTACAGCATTTGTGTAGTCGCCTTGGCGCATAAAGGCCTGTGCATTTTTTTGTAACTCAGCCACTGTTTGTGCAAAAGAAAATTGCATAGAAAACCCAAATGCCACTAGTATAAATAGTAATAATTTTTTCATCATGCTGTAAAGATAAAAAAGGACGCTTAAAAAGCGCCCTGTATTTTAGTTAATTAAATGTGTAAGCAAGCCATCTCTCAATTTTGGCTCAAACCAAGTACTCTTTGGCGGCATTACATCTCCGCTATCTGCTACAGCAAAAAGCTGCTCAATACTTACCGGATATAGGCTTATTGCCAATGCCATTTCGCCACTATCCACTCTTTTCTCTAAAGCTTCTAGGCCTCTTATTCCACCTACGAAATCTATTCTTTTATCTGTACGTTGGTCTACTATATTTAAGATAGGCGATAAAATATTTTCTTGCATAATATTTACATCCAAAACACCTAGCACATCTTTCTTTATAATATTTTTCTTAGCCATAAGCTTATACCATTGCTTATTGATATATAAACCAAATTCATGTTTTTCACTAGGCCTATATGCCTCTTGTACTTTTTCAATAGAAAAATTGATAGCCATTTTTGCAAGAAAACTTTCGGCAGTAAGTCCATTCAAATCTTTTACCACACGATTATAATCCATAATGCGTAATTGGTTCGATGGAAAAAGTGTTGTAAGAAATATATTAGCATTTACTGTAGCATCTGCTCCCAATGCAGCCCTTACCTTAGCGGCAGATGCTGCTCTATGATGCCCATCTGCAATGTAAGTAGCGGGTACGTTTTCCTTAAACAAGCTTGTTATTTTTTCAATTGTTTGTTCGTCGTTTACTACCCATATTTTATGCTCAATACCATCTTCTGCTATCAAACTGTATTGCGGTGTTTTATCGGTTTTGCATGTGTCTATAATTGCATCTATTGCAGGTACATTTTTATAAGCAATAAAAACATTGCCTGTTTGCGCACTGGTTGTTTTTATATGTGTAATTCTGTCAAGCTCTTTTTCTGGTCTTGTAAACTCATGCTTTTTTATCAATCCATTTTCATAATCATCTACTGAGCTCCCGCACACTAACCCAGTTTGTATTCTACCGTTCATTGTTAGCTCATAAATATAGTAGCACGGCTTACTTTCTATAAATAAAATATTTCTACTTATAAATGCAGCCAAATTTTCCTTGGCTTTGTTATACACTTCTTGGGCATGTACATCTACATTTTCTGGTAAGTCTATCTCACTTCTTGTAATGTGTAAAAAAGATTTCGAGTTACCTAGTGTTTCTTCTCTTGCTTCTGCCACGCTCATTACATCGTACGGTCTAGATGCTACTTCTTTAGCATGCTCTACTTCTGGCCTTAATGCTGCAAATGGTGAAATTGTAATCATGTTTTATTCTTTAAGTTATTTTATTAATTAGTTTAGGAAGTTTAGGGGTTTAGAAGTTTAGTTTGTGCTGTATTTGGAATATAAAATAGCTGCTAATCAACCAATAACCAATCAACTAATTACTGCCTTCAAACTCCTTCATCAAATCTACCAACACCTGCACACTGCTTAGTGGCATTGCATTGTACAGAGATGCTCTAAACCCACCTACACTCCTATGCCCTTTTATTCCTATAATACCTTTATCGGTCACAAATTGTAAAAATGCTGCTTCTTTACTGCTATCATGCATTACAAAGCATACATTCATTTTACTTCTATCTTCTTTTTCTACTGTACCTTTAAACAAGCTGTTTCTGTCTATTTCTCCATACAACAAAGCAGCCTTTTCATTATTAATTTTTTCAATAGCTTTTACACCGCCTTGCTTTTTTAACCAACGCAGCGTAAGCATGCAAGTGTAAACCGCAAATACGGGTGGTGTATTTAGCATACTTCCTTCGGCAATATGATTGCGGTAATCCATCATCGTTGGAATATTGCGTTTTATTTTTCCAAGTATATTTTTATTTACTACAACAATGGTAGCACCTGCCGCACCAATATTTTTTTGAGCACCAGCATATATTAAATCGAAGGCATTAAAGTCCATATCTCTACTCAATATATCACTGCTCATATCTGCAATCATAGAGTTTGAAGTAACTGGTATTTTTTGCCACTGTGTACCGTAAATAGTATTGTTGGTAGTTATGTGCAAATATTTGGCATCATTAGGCACGGCAAAATCTTTAGGTAAAAAAGTATAATTTTTTTCTTTAGATGAACAAACGATTTCTGACTTACCAAACAATTTTGCTTCTTTTATGGCCTTTGCAGCCCACACGCCTGTATCGGTATATGCAGCTGTATCTTTTAAATCGAGTAAGTTCATGGGTACTTGCATAAATTGTGTAGATGCTCCACCATGTAAAAAAAGTACTTCGTGGTTATCATCTAGGCTCATCAATTCCTTCATAAGCAACCTAGCTTCTTGCATAATACCTTCAAAAGCTGGCGTACGATGACCATACTCTAAAATGGAAAGCCCTGAGTTATTGTAGTTTAAAACTGCTGCTGCAGCTTCTTCAAAAACTTCTTTTGGCAATATAGATGGACCAGCATTAAAATTGTAAACCACGCTTTTTTTGATTGAAATGAGGTGCAAAAGTAAACTTTTAAGAAACAAGAAAAAGGAAAAATTTTAACTTTAAAATACTATGCAATATCGCTAGACCCCAAAAAATAGCTGTAATTTGCGCAACATTAAAAATTGTAAAAGCGTGAATAAGAGAATAGTAACAATACTTGCCATTATTTTGAGCAGTTTGTCGGGTTTTGCTCAAAAAATTGTGGGTGTAGTTTTAAATGAGGATTCTAGCAAACTTGAAGGTTGTACCATTACGCTTACCAATATTGCTACTAAAAAGATTGTAAAACTTACAACTACAAATAAACAGGGCGAATACACTTTTGAAAATATACAAATTGATAGTTTTCAAATAGCTGTTTCGTATGTAGGGTATATGGATTTTAAAACGGCTGCTTTAACATTAAAGCCAAACGAAACAACGTTGTTATCGAATATTGTTTTACAAAAAACTAAGAATAATTTAACCGAAGTAGTAGTAACAGCCAAAAGACAAATGCTAGAGGTGAAGGCAGATAAAATGGTTGTAAATGTAGAGGGTACAATAAATGCAGTAGGGTCAGATGCATTGGAACTTATAAGAAAAGCACCTGGTGTAGCAGTTGATAAAGATGAAAATATACAAATGAGCGGCAAGAGTGGGGTACAAATTTATATTGATGGAAAACCAAGCCCACTTACTGGTGAAGATTTAGCAAATTTTTTAAAATCTTTACAATCATCGCAAATAGATGCTCTTGAATTAATAACCAACCCAAGTGCAAAATATGAAGCTGCTGGCAATGCTGGTATAATAAATATTAGATTAAAGAAAAATAGAACCATTGGCACAAACGGGAGCGTGCTCGCAGGATATGCAATAGGGGTAAAAAGTAAATACAACACAGGTTTTAATATAAATAACCGCACAAAAAAAATAAACGTTTTTGCTAACTACAATTATAATTACGTAAACAATGTTATTGATTTTAGAACCTATAGAAAATTAGCAGATACTACTTTTGACTTAAAAGCAAATAGGAATTTTTTAAACAAAACGCAGGGGTTTAAAACAGGTATAGATATTTTTCAAAATAAAACAACCACTTGGGGGTTTTTAATCACAGGCAACCTTACAAACTCCAACCCAGGCGGCACAAGCGATAATATTGTTACTGCAAATAATACAAATACAGTTACAAAAATTTTAGAGTCAAACTCCACACAAAAAGGAAACGATAACAATGTAAATTTTAATGCTAACTATAAATATGCTAATACCAAAAATAGAGTATTGAATATTGATGCAGATTTTGGTACATTTAAACTTGCTAGAGATCTTTACCAACCAAATATTTATTACGACGCTACGAAAACCAATATTTTAAGCGAAGTAAACTACAACTTACTTTCCATGGCTGACATAAATATCTATTCTTTTAAAACAGATTATGAACAACCATTTGCAAAAGGAACGCTTGGTATTGGGGGCAAATTTTCTTATGTTACAAGTGACAATAATTTTAAAAGATATGATGTACTAACTCCAATTTTAAAAACTTTAGATGTTAGTAAAAGTAACCAATACAACTACAGAGAAAATGTAAATGCATTATATGTAAATTATAACCGCAGTTGGGCAAACATACAATTACAAGCAGGCTTACGTGGCGAGCAAACCCATACCAGTGGTACGTCTTATGCTATTTTACTAAATGAAATAGTTGACTACAATAATGTAAAACAATTCAAACGCAATTATGTAAACCTGTTTCCTTCTATTGGAATTAGTTTTGTAAAAAATCCAATTTCTACATGGAATATAACGGCTGGGCGAAGAGTAGATAGACCAAATTACCAAGATTTAAACCCATTCGAATTTAAGATAGACGAGTACTCATCTAGGCGTGGAAATACAGGATTGATACCACAATTTTCTTACAACATTGCTGTAACAAATGCCTATAAAAATAAATTGATATCTAAATTGAGTTTCAGTAACATTACCAATTTTATTGGCCGAGTGATAGATACTACAGAAAGAAGTAAAAGTTTTATAAGCCCAAGAAATATTGCTACGCAAAATATAATTTCATTTTTTGAAAGCTACCAGTATAACTACAAATGGTACACAGGTACTTTTACTGCCAATGTTTTTTATACGAATTTTAAAGCCGATTTTGGTGGTGGAAATAGAGTTATAAATACAAAAGCTATAGCAGCCATTATTACTATGCAAAATAGTTTTAAACTTATACACGACTGGACGCTTGAGTTAAATGGAAATTATAATTCGCCAACCGTAAATGCAGCTGCAAAAGAAAAAGTGAAGTGGGGAATTGATATTGGCGCACAAAAATTAATTTTAAAAGGGCAGGGTAATATTAAATTTTCGGCAACAGATATTTTTTGGACAAATTATGATAGAAGCCTCACAACATTTGGTGCACAAGTAATAGAGGGAAAGTTTAAGAGAGAGTCAAGACAGTTTAAAGTAAACTTTACATATCGTTTTGGTAATAATCAGATAAAAAGCAGTCGCAATAGGGCTTCTGGCTTAGAAGATGAATTAAAGAGAACACAAGGAGGCGGGTAGCCTGTTCAAAGTTGAAGGTTGAAGGTTATGAAGTCTTCATTTTGCAAAATTATTTTTCCTATTGCAAACTATAAATTGCTTTTTGCCAACTGCCAATTGCTCTTTGCAAACTGCTCTTTGCCTTTTGCCAACTGCTCTACTCCTCCCTTCCAATCATCTTTTCACTACTGCTCCATTTTGCATTTAGTTCTTCAAACTCTTTTGCATCTTCTGCACTAAATTTTTGATTTACCAAACTCTTTAAATCTGGTTGCCCAGCATTTACCCAAGCTGTAAACCAAAATGATGATATACTTTGTATAGAAAGTCGCATTCTTCTTTCAATCATACCATCTAATTTTTTATTAAATGCAATGGTAAATGCTGATGAGTATTGCTTTATTGTTTTTCCTTTTCTATCTTCAAAAGAGTATTTAGCATCCGCAGAAAATTGTTTTGTAAGCTCTCTTTCTATGCTTAAAACGCTATCACTTGCCTTTGCACTTTCCAATATCCTATCCCAAGTATATTTTAATGGGTCTTTAATATATTGTGCTTTGCCTATCATAAAATCCCATTCTTTTTCGGCCAATAATTCTGGCACTCTACTTTCCCAAAAGCCATGTATCCCTTTTTGATTGGTAAGCTGCCCATTATGGTTGCTGCTTGTATGCAAAGGCACATGAGAGTCTGCTATGTAATGCCCTATTTCGGCACTATTTTTCATAATCTTACTATAATTTTTTTCTTTAAAAGCTGCGGTGAGCCTACCCAACATCACTTGTATATGCCAGGGCACAATACCATGGAGCATTAATGAATCTTCAGAAAATTTTGCAACGGCATCTTTCCATTTGCGAGGCACTTCATTATATGGATATTCACCGTATTTGTCAATATCTATATAATGCCTTGGCCCTTCCTCTTTTACAGCGTACCTTCTTTTATCTGGATCAATGGAATGCTCTGTTATAAAATCAATATTGGGTTTATATAGCACCATCATTTCTGGCGGCAATAAAAAACAGGCATAAGAATTTATTTTTTGATGCGCATAGAACCCCCAACAAAATGATGGCAAATACATCATCATTAATACAAGAAACAATAAACTTGATTTTAATATTTTTTTCATACAATTATTTCGATGTTCCGTTTCTATTAAAGATTAGAGTTATAAAACATTAGCAAATTATCGAATTAGCACATTGGCTAATTATTCCTCTGTAATATCCGTTACCCCCCCACTCACCGCAAACTTCATCGTTTGTGCACTTGTAATATTGGTAATGGGTTTTATTCTTTTTTTTGGAATAATATATACATTACCCGCCACAGAGTATGCCATTGGAATATACACAGCCACATAATCTATCAAACCAAAATCACTCATATCATCTTTTGTTATAAAACCCATGCGCCACACATCGTTATCATCTACATTGGCCAATACATTTTGGGTAAACTTCTTTTTATCGCCTGCAAACGCTTCAAAAAAATCTTTTGTAGTACCATATATATGTTTTAAGCCTGGTGTTTTTTCTAATATCCTATCCATAAAACTAACAATACGACCAGTTATAAAAAATGAACTAAAATACCCAATGATAACAACCGCTGCCAAAATAATGATAAAGCCTAACCCATAGTTGCGCACATGGGGAATACCTGCCTCATCTTTATATTGAAAAATAGGTAGCCAGGCATCAATAGTCGTAATTACAAAAAACAAGGTGTAAAACGTAATAGCTACGGGCGCTAATATCAATACCCCTTGTAAAAAGTATTGCAAAAGTTTTCGGTATTCAAAACGGCGATCCATGTTTTGTCATTTATTTTTTCAAAGGTAATTTATTGTTTACATAGCTAGAAGCAAAGAATTTGATAAACAAATATGCAATTATTTATAAAAAAATAACATGGAAACTTTGGTTACACAAAAAGTTTCCGTAGTTTTGTGTCCAAATTATGACAGAGGTAAACGATACAGGTGAAAGAATAAAACAAAAAGCACACGAATTATGTCTAAAATTCGGCATACGTAGCGTGAGTATGGATGATATAGCATCAAGCCTTGGTATAAGTAAAAAAACGATTTATCAATTTTACGAAGATAAAGATGCCTTAGTAGATGCTGTAATAGCTTCTGTATTTGAGCATGATGAATTTTGTTGTGAAAGGGATAGGGCAAAATCTGAAAATGCCATTCACGAAATATTTTTAGCCATAGAGTTTATTGTAGAAATGTTTAAGTCAATGAATCCATCATTGTTATTTGATTTGCAAAAATATCACCCAAAATCTTTTATGCGCTTTGTACAACACAAAGACAATTTTTTATACGGGGTTATTTTACAAAATTTAAAAAGAGGTATTGCAGAAGAATTATATAGAGAAGATTTAAGAAAAGAAATTTTGGCAAGGTTTAGGGTAGAGAGTATGATGTTGCCATTTAGTCCAGAATTTCAGGCAAAAATAAAAGATAACCTTGCGGTAATAGAAGAAGAGCTTACCCTGCATTTTTTATATGGCTTAGTTACACCAAAGGGTTTTAAATTGGCACTAAAATATCAAGAAAATAGACAAAAAAAGTAATACAGAAATGAAAAAATTAATATTAAACACACTTTTATTTTCGATGATGATTGTTTCATCCACAAAAATAACAGCACAAAAGAAAAATGAATTTTCGGTGAAGCAAGCGGTAGACTATGGAATAAAAAATTCAGTAACAGTAAGAAATGCTTTGATAGATATTCAAATTCAAAAGCAAACGAATAGAGAGTTTACTGCCAATGCGTACCCTCAAATAAGTGCAAGTCTTGCGGGCACTCACTATTTTAATATCCCAGTGCAATCCTTGCCAAATTTTATAGCACCGTCTACATACCAAGTATTAGTACAAGAGGGAGTAAAAGATGCTGCTGGTAATCCAATACAATTTCCGGCGGGAGGCTTTGGCAATATCGCTGCTCAATTTGGTGTGCCTTGGACAGTAAACGGAGGATTAGATTTTTCCCAAATCCTTTTTGATGGTCAAGTTTTTATAGGACTAAAAGCTCGTAAATCTGCTATGGAATTAGCTACCAAAACAGCAGAGGTAACAGCCGAACAAATAAAGGCAAATATTTATAAAATATATTATCAAATAGCGGTAGGTAAAAAACAAGTTACAAGTATTGATGCCAACATAGAACGTTTTGAAAAATTGCTTTTTGATGTAAAAGAAATTTACAAACAAGGCTTTGCAGAAAAACTTGATATAGACAAAGTACAAGTACAATTAAATAATTTAAAAACAGAAAAATTTAAAATAGATAACCAGTTAGAAACAGGCATTGCAGGCTTAAAGTTTTTAATGAACATGCCACAAAAAGAAATACTAGTACTTACTGACACTGTGAGCGAAGAGGCACTAAAAGAAAATATTTTAGATGAAGCCTATGATTATAAAAATAGAAAAGAAGTACAACTTTTATCTACTGCCATAAAATTAAATGAGTACAATGTTAAGCGCTTTAAACTAAGTAAATACCCAAGTTTAGTTGCTACTGGCTCATATCAAAAAAATGCGCAACGTACAAAATTTGACTTTTTTGAAAAAGGGGATTGGTTTACCACATCTCTAGTAGGTATAAGATTATCTGCCCCAATTTTTGATGGCAATGCACGAAGGGCAAAAATGCAAAAAGCAAAGTATGAGGTTCAAAAGCTAAACAATACTTTAGAACAAACTAGGGAGTCTATAGATTATGATGTAAACAATGCAAGAATAACAATGAAATCTGCCATACTTACAATAGACAATCAAAAACAAAATGTAACACTAGCAGAAAAAGTATATTATACTACCAAGAAAAAATACGAAGCAGGCTTAGGCAGCAATCAAGAAATATATACTGCACAAACAGAACTTAAAGTAGCGCAAACAAATTACTACGCTGCTTTGTACGATGCTGTAATTGCAAAAATTGATTATTTAAAAGCGGTGGGTAAATTATAGAAAAGTAGCACTCGTTAGACGTCTGCCTGAGCTTGCCGAAGGCACTATGTGGCAAATAGCCTCGTCTTCTACAAGCTCAGACTGACACTCTAATAATTTAAAACTTTAAAGAAATAAACGAATAAAAAATAGAAAGATGAAAAGAATAACAACCTTTATTATTTATGCTTCATTGGCTTTATTAGCTACATCTTGTAGTTCAAAAAAAGATGCTACAGCCAACTTAAATGATAAAAAAGCTGCTATAGAAAAACTAAAAGCAGACAATGCTAAAAAAGCAGAAGAAATAAAAAAGCTACAAGAAGAAGTAAATGCAAGTGGTGGAGGTGAGGCTGCTAAAATAAAACTAGTATCTACCATGCCAGTAGCTGTACAAAACTTTTCGCATTATATAGATTTGCAAGGTACGATTGATGCCGATAATATTTCTTACATATCTCCACGTGGAATGGGCGGGCAAGTAAGAGCCATTTATGTAAAGGAAGGGCAGTATGTAAAAAAAGGACAGCTTGTTTTAAGATTAGACAATGCCATTGTAAGCCAACAAGTGCAAGGCGCTAGGCAACAAGCGCAGGCTGCAAAGCAACAATTAGATGGTATAAAAACACAATTAAATTTTGCTAAAAATATTTATCAGCGCCAAAAGAATCTTTGGGATCAAGGCATTGGTACCGAGGTACAATTGATAACAGCAAAAACAAATGTAACAGGTTTAGAAAACCAATTGTCATCTGCAGAAGAACAAGTAAAAGCGGTATATGAACAAGTAAACCTTGCAAAAGAGCAAATGAATACAGCCAATGTATATAGCGATGTATCTGGCGTAGCAGACCAAGTAAACATAAAAATTGGTGAAACATTTACAGGAATGGGTTTAATGGGTCCGCAAATAAAAATTGTAAACACATCTGCTCTTAAAGTAGTAACAAGTATTCCAGAAAATTATTTATCACGCATACGTACAGGTATACCAGCAGAAGTTTCTGTACCTGATGTAAATAAAACATTCAATGCATCTGTATCACTTATTAGCCAATCTGTAGATGTAAACCGTGGTTTTACTGCGGATATAAAAATACCTTACGATGCTAGTTTAAAACCAAACCAAAGTGCTAAAGTGCGCATACTAGATTACAGTGCGGCAAACGTAGTGGTAATACCTGTAAATGTTGTACAAACAGATGAAGCAGGAAAATATGTGTATGTATTAGAAAAATTGAGTAATGGTAAAGCCATTGCCAAAAAGAAAAATATAAACATTGGAGAGTTTTATGGTAATAACGTAGAGGTAAAAACGGGACTTACAGGTGGTGAGCAATTGATTACAGAAGGATATCAAAACTTGTACGAGAATCAATCTATTGCTACATCGTTATAATATTTAGAAGAAAATAAAAAAATATTTATGCAACATTTCATAGAAGGCATTGCAAAAAAATTTAAACAGTTTAAACCCACTTCTTGGGCGGTAGATAACAAAACAGTTATTTACATTACTGCAGCTATTATCACTTTTATAGGCATGTATCAATTTAATACATTACCAAAAGAGCAGTTTCCAGATATTGTAATGCCCACGGTGAGTGTTACCACTATTTACGTAGGTAACTCCCCAAAAGATATTGAAAACCTTGTAACAAGACCAATAGAAAAACAGCTAAAAGGAATAAGCGGTGCCAAGGTGAAAAAAATAACCAGTACATCACAAACAGATTATAGCTTAATAATTGTAGAATTTGATAGTGATGTAAAAACTGAATTGGCAAAACTAAAAGTGAAAGATGCCATAGATAAAGCCAAAACAGATTTACCCAACGACCTTACCTCACAGCCCAATGCACAAGAGTTTGCATTTAGCGAAATGCCCATCATGTTTGTAAACGTAAGTGGTGATTATGATGGTGTAAAATTAAAAGAGTATGCTCAAAAATTACAAGATAGATTTGAAGAGTTGAGTGAATTGACTCGAGCAGAAATTGTTGGTGCGCCGGAGCGTGAGATACAAATTAATGCTGACCCTTACAAAATGCAAGCTGCAAGCATTTCTTTTACTGATATAGAAAATGCGGTGAATAGAGAGAACCACGATATCACTGGCGGGCTAATAGAAGTAGGTGATATGAAACGCACCATAAAAGTAAAAGGACAATTTACTTCTGCATTGGATTTGCAAAATATTATTGTAAGAAGTAGCTCTCGTGGAGCATCATTGTATTTAAAAGATATTGCAGAGCTAAAAGATACCATTAAGCAGAAAGAAAGTTACGCTCGCCTAGATGGTAAAAATGTAGTAACATTAAATATTGTAAAACGCTCTGGAGAAAATCTTATTAGTGCAGCAGGAAAAGTAAAAGATATTGTAAAAGAAATGAAGGATGGTGAAGAGCTTCCTAAAAATTTGAATGTTGTAATTACTGGAGATCAAAGTAAAACAACTGCAACCTCTTTTAATGATTTAGTGAACACGATAATCATTGGTTTTATACTAGTATTGCTCGTGCTAATGTTTTTTATGGGCGTTACCAATGCATTCTTTGTGGCACTAAGTGTACCGCTGAGTATTTTTGTTGCCTTCATGTTTTTGCCGCTTGGTAATTTTATAGTTGGCACACCTATCACACTTAATTTTATTGTATTATTTGCACTACTCTTTGGGCTTGGTATTATTGTAGACGATGCTATTGTGGTTATAGAAAATACACACCGAATTTATAATAATGGAAAAGTAAGTATTGTAAGAAGTGCAAAAGAAGCTGCTGGTGAAATATTTATTCCTGTGCTAGCAGGCACAGCCACTACGCTTGCGCCATTTTTTCCTTTATTATTTTGGAAAGGTATTATTGGTAAGTTTATGATTTACTTGCCCACCATGCTCATACTCACTTTAGCAGCATCGCTTATAGTAGCATTTATTTTTAACCCTGTATTTGCGGTTTCTTTTATGAAACCAGAGGGTAAAGAACATGAAGAGAAGAAATCATTGTTATTTAAAAAATGGTGGTTTTGGGCGGCAATAATAATGGGCGTAATATTTAACTTGATGGCTTTTGTTGTTGGCAGCGGAAATACTTATTTGGAAGGTACTAGATTATTTACAGATATTATAAATCAGAAAAACGCTCTTCACGGCTATGGTAACTTCTTGTTATTTATGGCATTACTTTCTATATTAAACAGGTATGTATTTAGAAATATTATACATACTTTTCAAGATAGAATTTTACCTAGCTTAATGCGGAAATACGAAAAGTTATTGCGATGGGTATTGCAGGGCACCAGACCTGCTTGGCTGTTGGTGAGTTTGTTTTTATTGTTTCCAATATCTGTAGCACTATTAATGGCAAGGGGAAATAAAAGTACATTTTTCCCAAGTGGTGATCCTAATTTTATTTATGTATACTTAAAATTACCTGTGGGTACTTCCATTAAAAAAACAGACAGCGTTTTACGTGTGTTAGAAACAAGGGTGCAAAAAGTATTGGCTAAAGAATTGCCTACACAACCAGGTGGTATTGTAGAAAGTGTAATAGCAAACGTAGCCAATAGTGCCAACAACCCAAGAGATAATAATAGAAGTGTACAGCCAAATCTTGGGCGCATACAAGTATCGTTTGTAGAATATGAAAAAAGAGACGGAAAGAAAACAAAACCCTTTTTAGATGATATACGGCTTGCCATGAAAGGCATACCTGGTGCAAGTATAGAAGTAGGACAAGAAGACGGTGGCCCACCGACAGACCCCCCAGTAAATATAGAAATTGTGGGAGACGAGTATGATGAAATTGCAAAAGTAGCGACGAGTTTATCTAATTATTTAGACACAAATCAAATAAAAGGAATAGAAAATTTACATACCGATGTAGATTTAAATAGCCCTGAAATAACCGTAAACATAGATCGTGAAAAAGCCATGGCGCAAGGCTTGAGCACAGGGCAAATAGGTATGGAACTACGCACAGCCGTTTTTGGAAAAGAAGTGAGTAAATTAAAAGATGGAGAAGACGAATACAAAATTCAATTAAGAACAGCAGATTTGCTTCGCAACAATATCACTGATTTGATGAACCTTCGTATTACTTTTATGGATATGAATACGATGGGTATAAAATCTATACCAGTAGGTGCTGTAGCCACTATTGATTATACAAATACATCAGGTGCTATTGCTCGTAAAAATGTAAAACGTACCATACAGCTTCAATCTAATGTGTTAGATCAATCTATGGTGCAAGGGGTAAATGCAGAATTGGCCGATAAAATTGCAGACTTTAAAGCCATCACAAAAATACCTTCATCAATCACAATTAGGCAGTCAGGGCAGAGTGAACAAGAAGCAGAAACATCTAAATTTTTGGGCATGGCTTTGCTTGGTGCATTGGCATTAATCTTCTTAATATTGGTGCTACAATTTAATGCACTTAGCAAACCATTTATTGTATTAACCGAAATATTCTTTTCTATTATTGGTGTGTTGCTAGGTTATGCATTTACAGGTATGACGATAGCTACCATTATGCTTGGCGTAGGTATTATTGGGCTTGCGGGTATTGTAATAAAAAATGGTATTTTGTTAATAGAATTTACAGATGAACTTCGTGGGCGTGGTATGCGCATGCGTGAGGCAGCCATACAAGGAGGAAAAATTCGTATTATACCAGTATTGCTTACAGCATTGGCCACCATGCTTGGTTTATTGCCATTGGCTGTAGGTTTCAATATTAATTTTGTTACTTTCTTCCAGCATTTAAATCCACATATTTTCTTTGGTGGAGATAGTGTTGTTTTCTGGGGCCCACTAAGTTGGACAATTATTTTCGGATTAATATTTGCATTTTTCCTTACGCTAATAATGGTACCAAGTATGTACATTATTGCTGAAAGATTAAAACGCCCTATGGAGCAATTTTATGGTGGTAGATGGATTGGCATTCTCGGTTTTGCAGGACCATTCTTCTTTATTTTCGTTGGAATAATGTATTTGGTAAGAAGAATACAGGGCAAGAAAGTGTGGAATGGATTAATGAAAGACAATAAAACAAGAAAAGTGTAATACAATTATTAACTATTTTTGTAAGCTACCATTTTTTGTAGCTTTTTTTATATATCTTAGATATTGCTTTATGAACAATGGTTTTTAAAAATGATTTTTAAAAACTCAAATTTCTAGCTAACGATTAAAAATTTCCCATGAACGAACAATCAAGACTATTCGATTTTTTATACTACCAATTAGATAAATTTCCAAAAGCAGATTTGTTTACTGCAAAAATTAACAATAGTTGGCAACCACTTAGTACACAAGATGTAGTAACACTAGTAAATAAATTGAGCGCAGGCATGTTGAAACTCGGTATTGGCGGCAATGATTTTACAGTAGAAAATCAAGATAAAGTAGCACTAATATCTAAAAATAGACCAGAATGGCTCATTTTAGATATGGCATGCCAACAAATTGGTGCTATACTTTGTCCTATTTATCCAACCACTACCGTAAACGAATTAGAATATATTTTTAATGATGCAACTGTAAAAATTGCATTTGTAAGTGGCGAGGAAATTGGAGAAAAAGTAAAATCAATAAAAGAAAAAGTAGAATCTTTACAAACCATTTATTCATTTGATGAGGAGCTTGATTTTCCTTTTTGGAAAACCATAATATTAAGTGTTACTGATGAAGATTTAAAATTAATGGAGCAAGTAAAGCAAAATATAAAAGCAGAATATTGTGCTACCATCATTTATACTTCGGGCACTACTGGCTTTCCAAAAGGGGTAATGCTCAGCCATAAAAACATTGTTAGTAATATTTTAAATGGTGTGAAAAGTTTTCCTTTTGAAGATAATATTAATGGAAGGTCTTTAAGTTTTTTACCCCTCAATCATATTTTTGAAAGAATAGTTTGTTACATATTTATATACACAGCACATTCCATTTACTTTGCCGAAAGTATGGAAACTATTGGGGAGAATTTGAAAGAAGTGAAACCAACTGTTTTTTGTACCGTGCCTAGATTACTAGAGAAAGTGTATGAAAAAATAATGATAAAGGGTGCTGAGCTTACTGGTATAAAAAAGCAATTGTTTTTTTGGGCAGTAGACCTGGCAAATAATTATGACAACAGAAAAAGTGGAGGGGTATGGTATAATATGCAGTTAGCTATAGCAAACAAACTTATTTTTAGCAAGTGGCGAGAAGCATTAGGGAACAATATAGTTGGTATTATAACAGGTGGTGCCGCCTGCCAAGTTAGATTAATTAGAATTTTTACAGCTGCTAAAATTCCAATTTATGAAGGATATGGCCCTACTGAAAACAGCCCTGTAATAAGTGTAAATAGAAAAGAAAAAGGTGGGACAAAATTTGGAAGCGTGGGGCCTGTAATTGTAGGGCAAGAAGTACGGCTGGCAGAAGATGGAGAAATTTGTGTAAAAGGGCCTAGTGTAATGATGGGTTATTATAAACAACCAACACTTACGGCAGAAACAATTATTGATGGTTGGTTGCTTACTGGCGATATTGGTGTTTTTGAAGAAGGTAAATTTTTAAAAATTACTGACCGTAAAAAAGAATTGTTTAAAACAAGTGGGGGTAAATATGTGGCACCACAACCCATAGAAAATAAAATGAAAGAGTCTCCATTTGTAGAGCAAATAATGATTATAGGTGCTGAAGAAAAATTTGTGGGAGCACTTATTGTTCCATCGCTCCCAAACATAAAAGAATGGATGCGCAGCCAAGAAATTCCATTTACAACCAACGAAGACGCAGTAAATAATCCTAAGGTAAGGGATTTGTATAAAGAACTTATTGAATCTTTTAATAAGTTTTTTAACCATGTAGAGCAGGTAAAGAAATTTGAATTACTTGCTAACGAATGGACTATTGAAAGTGGCGAGCTTACCCCAACACTAAAGCTTAAGCGCAAAGTAATAATGGAAAAATTTAAGCCTGCAATAAATCGTATTTATCAATAATTATTGACAATAAGTTCTAAGTATGTCAGGTATTTTTTCAAACTCTTTAGATTTGTCTATAAAGTGATGAGCTCCTTCTTGCTGGCAAAGGTCTCTATAATATTGTGATGCTTTATTTGTAACCATTATTACAATTAAATCAGGATGATTAATACGTAAATACCCTAATAGCTCTATTCCACTTTTGTCTGGTAAATGTATATCCAACAACACTAAATCAGGTTTATTGGCCTGAACAATGTTTACAGCATTTTCATAGTTTGAGGATACAAAAATGTCAGACACAGCTTCTACTTCACCAACCATTTCTGATAAACGTTTGGTAATCAACATAGCATCATCTACTAGTAATACTTTTATTTTTCTATTCTGCAGCAGTGGTTTATGATTTTTGTAAACATAAGCAGACATTGTTGCATGGCTTGTAGTAGTTTCTAGTAGTTACCATTAGTAAAACTACTACAAAATTTTATACTATATAAGTTTATGTTCTATAGCGTACAACGTAATTTCCGCATTGTTTTTTAAATTCATCTTAGTAATTATACGTGCTCTATATGTACTTACAGTAGTTACACTAAGAAAAAGTAACTCCGCTATTTCGGAAACAGATTTACCAGAAGCCAGCATTTTTAAAACATCAAACTCTCTATCAGATAATGACTCGTGCAAGGCTTTATTTTGATCTTGGTCAAAAGTAGCAGTAAGTTTTTCTGCCACAGCAGCAGTTATATATTTTTTACCTAATAAAACTTTTTGTACAGCACTTACTAGTTCGTCGGGTGCGGTATCTTTACTTAGGTAGCCAGAAGCACCGGCTTTTAACACCCTTATTGCATATTGCTCCTCGGAGTGTATACTAAGAATAAGAACTGGCAAAGATGGTTTTATCTGCTTTATTTGAACCAGTGCATCTAAACCGCTACGACCTGGCATATTCAAATCACTTATAACTACGTCCCAGTCTGCTTTTATTACCTGTTTTACCAAGTCTTCGGCATCACCTACATCTTCAACAAACGAACCTGGAAATCCTTCAGCTAAAATCATTTTAAGGCCTCGTCTTACTACGATATGGTCATCAGCAATTAGTATTCTTATCATATATGTTTTTGTTAAATGATAGTGGTAATATTTAAAGGTACAGAAATAATTACAGAAGTACCGATTCCAATATTTCCGCTTATCTTATATGTGCCATTTATTAAAGAAACTCTTTCCTTCATACCCAGTAAGCCTAGTGTTTTTTTACTGGTAATTTCAGTTTCATTAAAGCCAATTCCATTATCAGAAATGGTTAATGTTAGTAAATCTTTTTCTAAAATTAATGTTGATATTACAGATGTGGCTTTTGAATGTCGTGTAACATTGGTAAGGCTTTCCTGATAAATTCTAAACAGATTTGTAGCTACATCTGGCGTTACAGATACATGCGAAACATTAGCAGTAAATGTAGAGTTTATTTCTGCTCTTTTACTAAATTCTTCACTTTGCCAATCCATGGCAGAAATAAGCCCAAGGTCATCTAGAATACTGGGTCTAAGCTGAGTAGCTATTCGCCTTACCGTAATTACTGTTTTATCTATTAAATCTACTGTGTCAATCATTTTTTGTTGTACTAGTGGATCTTCCGATTTTACTTTTTTATTTATCCAAGAAATATCCATTTTTAAGCCCGTAAGTTGTTGCCCAAGCTCATCATGTATTTCTCTAGCCATATGGGTTCTTTCCTTTTCTCTAATCGTTTCAAGATGCGCTGCTAAATCTCTAAAAGCTTCTTTCGATTTTTGTAAGTTCTCTTCTGCTTCATACTTTTCAGTAATGTCATTTGCCATTACCAAAAAAGCTTTCTTATTTTCAAATAGTATTTCGTTAGAAAGAATTATAACTTTTACTATACTCCCATCTTTTTTTTGATGCTCCCAACACATTTCTGCATCTAATTTTTCTTCGTCAGTTTTAGCGTTCCAATTATTGTAACCAATATTATTTGGGGGATGAAGATCCGTAATAGGCATATTTAAAAACGCTTCTTTTTCATATCCATATATTTTTATAGCAGAAGTATTTGCATCAAGAAATTTATTTTGTAAAGGGTCTAATATCCACATTGGTAGCGGATTTTCATTAAACAACAATCGATATTTATTTTCAGAAGCTACTAACACTTCTTCTACTGCTCTTCTTTCAGAAATATCGATACCAATACCCAATAAACAAAGCTCGCCTTCATAGTTTGTTAGCATTCCTGTAAAATAATATGGAATTGTTTGCCCATTTTTTAGTAGTAGCAAACCTTCTTCAAAATCTTTTCCAACATCAAAAACATTTCTAATTTTTTCTTTAGCCAATTCTTTTCCATCCTCTAGAAAAAAATCTAAGGCATTCATTTTTTTTATTTCAGTTTCACTATAACCAGTTATTGTTTCAAAATTTTTGTTCCACCTATAAAATTTGCCCTCTTTATTAAACAATGAAAAAATACCTGGCAAGCTATTTATTATGCTATCTGATAAGCTTTTTTCGAGTAACAATTTTTGTTCTATTTCTTTTTGGCCAGTAATATCTTGCATTGCACCGAGCATTCTGTAAGGGTTCTTTTTTTCGTTGTACAAAATATATGCCCTGTCAAATACTACTTTATAGGTTCCATTTTTTTGTTTAAATCTAAACTCTTCTGTTAGCAAAGTTTGCTTATTGGCAATAGCTTCATTGTAATTATCAGTTATTCCAGCAACTTCTTCTGGATGTACTCTATCCATAAAATCTTGAAACTTTATGAAAGAACCAATGGGAATTTCAAATAACTTACAAAAACTTTCGTTACCACTAAGTTGGTCTGTGTGCATATTCCAATCCCAAACAGCATCATTAGTTGCTTTTGCTACCAGCTCAAAACGTTCGTTGGTAAGGTTTAATGCAGCCGCAGTTATTTTAGCTTGCTCACTAGCTATTTTTCTTTCGGATATATCTAGTAAAGTGCCAATAATTACCTCTTCTCCATCTAACATCATCGCAGAGCCAAAAACTTCTACATCTATTGTTTTTCCAGTTTTATGATTTGCCCTGTACTCATAATGATGGCTTTTTAAACCTTGTTCTTCGTAGGCAATAGTAATTTGCTTTAGATATTCTTTATCTTCATCGCCTACAAGATTATAACTATCAAAATCACCATATAATTCATGTTGTTCATATCCAAATATCTCAGCAAACCTTGGGCTAACATATAATAATTTATTAGCTTTACGCAAATAAACACCCACAATTGACTGCTCTACCAATCCCCTAAATTTAGCCTCTGCATGTACAAGTTCTGTTTGGGTAAGTTTACTTGTTGTAATATCTTTTACTAGAGATAATACTACCCCATTTTTATTGGTATCATCTTTTAAAAAAGAGTTAT
>JANNVW010000055.1:0-71058 GCA_031408295.1 Ferruginibacter sp. | reverse complement strand
AAATTGATTAAGATTGTTTTAGTGATTATTTTATTGTTATAAATTAATTGCATTTAGCTAAGAGGGTTTTTAATTGCACCGACCTTTAGGTCGGTGTTAAAAAGATTTCCTCAAAAGGGGCTTTAGCCCCAAAGCCAACATAATCGGGCTAAAGCCCTTTTATTAAGTACATTTTATCCCTGTGCTAAAGCACAGGGCAATTCATAACTCCTTAAATAAACAACATTGAATTACTAAGCAATCAATTTGCTTTTTGTGGCTTGCACATTCATTAATTCAGCACCCCCTCTAATTGCTCCGATACCTTTGTTGCACCCACTTTACTAGCTTGTAATGCTTGCTCAAAATCTGCAATAATATCATCTATATGCTCTATACCCGTAGATATGCGCACAAGCCCGGGCGTAACACCACTGCGCAACTGTGCTTCTGCATCTAGTTGGTCGTGCGTAGTGCTAGCTGGGTGAATAGCCAATGTTTTTGAATCGCCTACATTAGCTACATGACTTACCAATTGTAATGCATTGATGAATTTTGCAGCAGCTTCTTTTCCGCCTTTTATTTCTATGCTCAGCATGCCGCCTACACCATTCTTCAAATATTTTTGTGCCAATGCATAATATTTACTGCTAGGTAATCCTGCATAGTTTACTTTTTCTACCAAAGCGTGTTGTTGTAAATATTCTGCTAATTTTTGTCCATTGCTATTGGCTCTTTCTAATCTTAATGAAAGTGTTTCTAAACCTTGCAAGAGTAAGAAAGAATTAAACGGACTTTGGCTTGCACCATAATCTCTCAAACCCTCTACACGTGCACGTATAATGAAGGCAATATTTGGTAATCCTAATGGATTGTTCACCCCAAATACATCAGAAAAAACAAGGCCATGATAGCCTTCACTTGGCTCACTAAACTGTGGAAACTTTCCATTGCCCCAATTGTAATTTCCGCCGTCAACAATAACACCGCCCACGCTTGTACCATGCCCACCAATCCATTTTGTAGCACTCTCTACCACAATGTTAGCACCATGTTCTAATGGCTTAAATAAATACCCACCTGCGCCAAAAGTATTATCCACAATTACTGGCAAATCATGTTTTTTTGCTACAGCAGCTATGGCTTCAAAGTCTGGAATATTTAATTCAGGATTGCCAATGGTTTCTAAATAAATGGCTTTTGTTTTATCGTCTATTAATTTTTCAAATGCGGCTGGCGAATCGCCATCAGCAAAGCGAGCTTCTATTCCCAAGCGTTTAAACTGTACTTTAAATTGGTTGTATGTACCACCATATAAAAATGAGGTGGATACAAAATTATCGCCCTGTTGAAGAATATTACTAAGCGCTAAAAATTGTGCCGCTTGCCCCGAAGCTGTTGCTAATGCTGCTACCCCACCTTCTAGTGCTGCTATTCTTTTTTCAAAAACATCGGTTGTGGGGTTCATTATTCGGGTGTAAATATTGCCAAATTCTTTTAGCCCAAATAAATTGGCAGCATGTGTAGTATCGTTAAATACATACGAGGTGGTTTGATAAATGGGTACTGCTCTTGATTTTGTAGTTGGGTCCACTTCTTGCCCAGCATGAAGTTGTAAGGTTTCAAATTTGTAATTGCTCATGATTGATTTGTTTTTAATTATTAAAAAAATGTGTTGGAAATAAAAAAGCCCTGCTATTTGGTAGCAAGGCTTTTTTAATGAAGTAAAAATATTATTAGAAACTATTTCATACTATACATAAGCCTTGCTGGTCGCATACACATGCAACACATACAACACATCATGATAATATTTGAAAAGTTTTTGTTCATTTTTATTAGTCTAGTGCAAAAGTAGAGTAGTAGATTTTAATAACCAAATTAATTTTTTTAACAAAATACGTTTTCCAAATACCATTCCAAAAAATTTTTTGGTAGCTAACTTCATATAAATACCCCTAAAAACGCTTATATTTGCCTATATGATGAACGTTGACAACATGGAATATAATACTACTCGTAACCACCTCACCATGAGGGAGTACGGTAGGCATATTCAAAAAATGGTGGAGTATTTACTTACACTAGAAGATAAGCAAGAGCGCCAAAAAAATGCTTATGCGGTAATAGAATTGATGGGTTTCTTAAATCCACACTTAAAAAACGTGGAAGATTTTCGCCATAAATTATGGGATCATCTTTTTTTAATAAGCGATTTTAAGCTGGATGTAGATAGCCCATACCCTATCCCAACAAGGGAAACATTGAAGGCAAAACCTGAAATATTGGGCTACCCTAAAAAGTATCCTAAGTTTAATCACCTTGGTAAAAATATAGAAGTAGTAATAGATAAAGCATTGAAAGAAGAAAACCCAGAGAAGAAACAAGGGTTTGCAAATGCCATTGCTTACTACATGAAATTGACATATAGCAACTGGCATAAAGAATTGGTGCATGATGATAATATTCAGAATGAACTAAGCGATATGACAGATGGTGAATTGGCTTTTAACAGTCGCCCATTTGTAAAACATACTGCACCACGCATTGAAAGAGATGAATACGGTGCAGGAAGGAATCAGTATCGTAAAAACTTTGGCGGTAGAGATAATAATGGTGGCAGAGACAATAGAAATAATAACAACAACAATAGAAACAACAATAACAGAAACAACAACAATGCTCAACCAGGGCAAGCGGGCGGCAATAGAGAAAACAGAGACCCTCGCAGCAGCAATAACAATAATAACAACAACAACCGAAATTTTAAAAAGAGGTTTTAATTTTTTAAAACGACAATATTTCCGGCAGCAATTTTCTGCCGGTTTTTTTATAACCATCTTTTAATAAAACACAAATTTTTTAAATACATTTTTTTGCAATGGGAATATTTGAAGTAATAGGAGGGAATAAACTACAGGGAGAAATAACACCCCAAGGCGCAAAGAACGAAGCTTTGCAAATACTGAGTGCAGTATTGCTTACAGCAGAACCAATTGAAATAAATAACATTCCGGATATTATAGACGTAAACTTGCTCATAGAGTTGTTGAAGGAAATGAATGTAAAAGTAGAAAAACTACAAGCAAATAGTTACCGCTTTCAAGCAGATGATGTAAATGTAGAATATTTACAAAGTGAAGATTATTTTAAAAAGAGTGGAAGGTTGCGTGGCTCTGTAATGCTTGCTGGACCATTGCTTGCAAGGTTTAAAAAAGCATACTTACCAAAGCCGGGTGGCGATAAAATTGGCAGAAGAAGATTGGATACACATATTATCGGTTTTGAAAGATTGGGTGCTACTTTTTCTTACAACAGCGATACTGGTTTTTTTGCATTAAAGGCAGACGAACTAAAAGGTTGTTACATGTTGCTTGATGAACCAAGCGTAACTGGTACAGCAAATATTTTAATGGCTGCTACTCTTGCAAGTGGCACTACAACAATTTACAATGCGGCATGTGAACCATACATACAACAGCTTTGCAAAATGCTTATACGCATGGGTGCTAACATACAAGGCACGGGTAGCAATATGCTCACGATTACTGGCGTTGCAAAATTGAATGGTACCACTCACAGCATGTTGCCCGATATGATTGAGATAGGTAGTTTTATTGGCCTCGCAGCAATGACACAAGGAGATATTACCATAAAAAATGCAGCTGTTGCAGAGTTAGGAATTATACCAGAAAAATTTAGACAACTCGGTATTCAACTCAATATTATTGGAGATGACATTCATGTACCATCTCAAGATAAATATGAAATAAATAAATTTTTGGATGGTGGCATTATGACCATTTATGATAACCCATGGCCTGGCTTTACTCCAGATTTGTTGAGCATCGTTTTAGTAACAGCTATACAAGCACATGGTAGCGTACTCATACATCAAAAAATGTTTGAGAGCCGTTTATTTTTTACAGATAAGTTAATAGAAATGGGTGCGCAAATTATTTTGTGCGATCCACATCGAGCAGTGGTTATTGGACTAGAGAGAGAAAAACAATTGCGTGGCATAACGATGACAAGCCCTGATATACGTGCTGGTGTAGCTTTGCTCATAGCAGCATTGAGCGCCACAGGAAAAAGTACCATACAAAATATAGAGCAAATTGATAGAGGTTATGAAAACATTGATGGAAGGCTGAAGGCGCTGGGGGCGGATATAACGAGAGTATTGAGTACTTAGTATTGAGTATTTAGACTGGGGTCTCAAATATGGAAATAACTTCTTAAATAGCTTGGATGAATAAACTTTTAATAAAATAAAATAACTGAAAAGTATTGCAACCTAGTCTAAATACTAAGTACTCAATACTACATACTTTTATGAAAAAAATACTCATCATAACAGCTCCATCTGGTGCAGGTAAAACATCCATCACAAAATATTTGATGGATAAATTTCCAGTGCTTACCTTTTCGGTATCTGCCGCTACAAGGCAACCAAGGGGTACAGAAAAAGATGGTGTGGATTATTATTTTATGAGTGCCGATGATTTTAAATACAAAATTCAGCACAACGAATTTGTAGAATGGGAAATGGTGTATGAAGGAAAATATTATGGTACACTAAAAAGTGAGCTAGATAAGATATGGGCAGCGGGAAAAGTGCCAGTGCTAGATATTGATGTGAAAGGCGCCATACACGTGCAACAACAATTTAACGAAGGTACACTAAGCCTTTTTATAGAGCCGCCATCGGTAGATGAGTTGAAAAATAGATTGCAAATCCGTGGCACAGAAACTGAAGAATCATTGGCTGCTAGGGTAAATAAAGCTTCCTACGAATTATCTTTTAAAACTTATTTTGATAAAACAGTGGTAAATGCTGATTTATCAGTGGCTTGTGCCGAAGCTAAAAAAATAGTTGCTGACTTTTTAAAATCATAAGATACTTATCTTTATACCATGGATATAACAGCACTTATCGCCCTTTTTATTTCAATAGTACTTATCGGATTTTTTGCTGGTATTGAAATTGCTTTCATATCTGCCAACAAACTATCCATAGAACTCAACAAAAAACAAGGTACTTACACAGGAAAATCTTGGGGTAATTTTGCGGAGCAACCAACAAAATTTGTTGGAACAATCGTTATTATAACCAGTATTTTATTGGTAGTTTATGGTCTTTTAATTGGGCAATTATTGGCGCCAGCTATGCATTGGATTGAAGCAAACCTCAGCAAAACCTTGCTACAATATCTTACTTTTATAATACTGTTATTTAATATTATTATTGCAACTACCATTATTATTTTATTTGAATTTATTTGCAAAGCTTTTTTTAAAGCAAGGAACAATAGTGTGCTTTCAAACGGTTTTATAACATACATTGTTCAATTTTTCTACTCCCTTTTTTCTTCTATCTCGGCTTTGTTTATTTCTATTGCCGAATGGATTTTACAATATATTTTTAACGTGAAAATAAGTGAACGCAAGGTTGCTTTTAACAGGGTAGATTTAGAGCATTATGTACAACAAAATAAGATGCATAATGAAGAAGAAACATCTGGCATTAATAAAGAGTTATTTGACAATGCCCTATCGCTTGGGGAGGTTCGCCTGCGTGAATGCCTAGTGCCTCGCAAAGAAATTGTTGGCATAAGTATAGATAGCAGCATATCAGAAGTAAAAAAACTATTTGTAGAAACACAATTGAGTAAACTTGTTGTGTTCGATAAAAATATCGATAGCATTACTGGATATATTCACCAATTAGATTTATTTAAAAAGCCAACTGCTATAAAAGATGTTATACTCCCTATACCCATTGTGCCAGAGACAATGAGCGCTACAGATTTAATGGCAAAATTTAGTAAAGAGAGGAAAAGCATAGCATGGGTTATTGATGAATTTGGTGGCACTGCGGGTATAGTAACAATGGAAGATTTGCTAGAAGAAATTTTTGGTGATATAAAAGACGAGCACGACGATGAAGAAGAATTTGTAGATAAACAACTTTCAGTAAATGAGTACTTGTTTAGTGGCAGAATGGAGCTTGATTTAATTACAGAAAAATATGGCTTAGAATTTCCCGCTGATGAAACAGCTGAAACGCTCTCTGGATTTATAGTACAGCACAACGAAGATATTCCAAAAGAAAAAGAACAAATCATAATTGGCAATTATGAATTTGATATACTAAGCATGAGCGATACAAAAATTGAAACTGTAAAATTAAAAGTACTTAAGCGGAACTAAAGTAAAATCTTTATAACTACTTATGCAAATAGCAGCACATTTTACAAAGCACAAGGATACAGAAAACCCTTTGCTTACTTCTTTAAAAATACTTTCTGAAAACCACCCCGAAATAAAATTTATTTTTTTTGTAGACGTATTGATTGAAGAATTAAATAAAAATTGTACGCAAATCATCATTTCACCAAAACATAAAAATACTTTTTTATTGCTTTTTTGGTATAAATTTAAACTGCATAATTTTTTAAAACAAAGGGTAAAAATGGTTTTTATTGGGGATGCTGGTTTAGTATGTGAGCAATCAAAAATTCCTCAATATTTATTTTTTAGTAAAGAAAACTTTTCGAAAGATAGTAATGTCGTTTTTAAAAGTAAATTTGTTGATTCTTTAGCAAAAGCAAATAAAATTTTTACAACCGAAACTTTTTTAACGGATGCCGTGGCAAAAGAATATGATCTACCAGCTCAAAAAATGGAAACAATTTTTCATGGGTTAAACGGAAAAATAAAAAACTACAGCCTCATTACTATTGAAGAAATAAAAACTACTTATGCAAAAGCGTTTGACTACTATCTATTTTCTGTAACGAATACCTCTAAAGAATATATTCTACATGTTCTAAAGGCATTTTCACAATTGAAAAAAATGCAGAAAACAGCTATGAAACTAGTGTTGTTTTTAGATGATGTGTCGGAAGAAAATTTAATACCTGATTTTAAAAATTATAAATATAGAGATGAAATTATATTTATAATTCAACATGTAAATAATAGAAGAAACATTGTATCTGCATCTAATGGGCTGTTTTATTTTTCTGAATACAAAACAAATAATATTGCTTTTGTAGCTTTGCAACAAGAAATACCAGTTGTAATGGTAGATAATGAAATAAACAGAAGCGTTTTTGGCGAATCGGCTTTATATACAGAAAGTACAGACAAAGCCATAGCAGATAAAATGCAATTGCTATATAAAGACGAAACTATAAAATCTAACCTTGCAGAGGCATCTAAAGAATTTTTAAAAAAATATGATGCTACAAAAGTAGCAGAACATTTATACAATAGTATTTACTTTAATTAAAACGACATTATCTAAATTTATATCATGAAATTTCCTACTCCAGTAAAAATAGAAACGATAGCTACCTTAATAAATGCCACAGTAGTCGGCAACAACAGGGGCAATACTACAGGTATAAATGAATTGCACAAAGTGGAAGAAGGCGACTTGGTTTTTGTAGACCATCCTAAATATTATAACACTTGTTTAAATAGTGCCGCCACTTTTATTATCATTAATAAAGAAGTAGAAATGCCTGAGGGTAAATCTATTTTGGTTACAGAAAACCCTTTTGAGGCATATTGTACAATTGTAGCGCATTATCGTCCATTTATACAAGCAGCGCATTTGATAAACACTACCCAAATTGGTGAAGGAACATACATTTACCCAGGCGCATTTATAGGTAATAATGTAAGCATAGGAGCCAATTGTGTAATACACCCAAATGTTAGCATTATGGATCATTGTGTTATTGGCAACAATGTTGTTATACAATCTAACACAGTAATAGGTAGCGATGCATTTTATTACAATACAAAAAAAGATAGAGATGTTTGGTATAAAAAAATGCCAAGTTGTGGCAGGGTTGTTATAGAGGATGATGTAGAAATTGGTGCTGGCTGCACAATAGATAGAGGTGTGAGCCACGATACCCGATTAGGAAGAGGCACTCGTTTTGATAATATGATTCACATTGGGCATGATACTGTGCTAGGAAAAAATTGCTTGGTGGCTGCCAATGTAGTTATAGCAGGCTGTGTAACTATAAAAGATGGCGTAACCATATGGGGCGGTTGCATAATAAATAAAACCCTCACCATTGGCGAAAATGCAGTGCTACTTGGCCGTACAGGTGTAGGTAAAGATTTGGAAGGTAATACCACATATTGGGGTGCTCCAGCCCAAGAAGCAAATGCTGTAAAAAGAGAAATGATTTGGATAAAAAGAATACCTGCGCTGTGGGATAAGGTGATGAAATCGTAGATGTTAGATTTTAGACAAAAGATATTAGATAACCTATCTAGTGAATCTCATACAGTCCTGTATCTCATATCTTGTGTCTTGTGTCTCACATCTTGTGTCTATCATCTTGCCTCCTCTCTATAATCGTACGGCAACATTTCAGCAATTTTATCCCAAGCCCAATAACCACTTGATATTACGTCATTTTGCTCATAAAAATATCCGTTCTGTTCTATTACAATACTTTCATTCTGTTTAAAAGCGAGCATCGAAAATTTAAAGTCGGTAGGTTCACCAGCATTTTCTTTTGTATAAGTTATGCTTGGTTTTGCTCCCAAATATAAAACTCCTACATTATTCTGATTTGGCAAAATTTCTACCGTGTTTGTACTATCATCCTTCGCATAGTTAATAGCACCATACACATCTTTTAGCTTTAAAGCGCTCTCCTTTTCATTTTCTTTGATAATAAATTGTACTTCAAAAGCCTGTTCCTTTATCGATTTATTAAAAATACTTCTCATAAAATGTAGCATCGAACCACGGTATGCTTCGCTCCTTGACAGCTCCCAGCGTTTTATTTGCATACTATCCGCCGCTATATTTTCAAATAGAGGATAGCCAGTATATATGGTTAAAGCAGTTTTGTATTCATGCACAAAAGAATCTAAAGTATATTTAATATTATAGCCAAGCCCATCATTTTTCATAATCAGGGGTTCAGTAGCTGTAATTTTCAACCTGTTCCTTTTCTTTGAGTAAAAGAAATGTAACACTTCTGGATTTTGAATATTGCATAAAGCACTATTGTTTGTTTTGCCAATAAATTCTTCTTTAAAAAATTGACCGTATTTAGCAAAGCCGTCTACCACTTCGTTGGTAGAAATAATAGCTACTGCTTCCAACTCTTTTTCTTTCTCTTTCAACTTTATGGTTATTTTTTCGCTTGCATCTGCCGAAGTTATACGCCTACTTTCTGTGCGGTATCCTGTATAACTCACTATTAAATCGTACCCCCCAGCTGGCAATTGCAGTGTAAAGTTTCCTTCGGCACTCGTGGCCGTACCAATGGTTGTATTTTGTGCAAATACAGATGCAGCTTGCATGGGCAAACCAGTAACTTCATTTATTACATTTCCAGAAACAGTAATGTTTTGCTGCGCAACTACAACTGAGCAAAATAAAAGCGCATAAAAAAGTACAAAAGGTTTTTTCATATTCATAAATCAAAAATAGTGTAATGGTTGTTAATTTTTTGTTGCAAAACTTAATGGGTACATTAAAAAATTTCGCAAGGGTTGTCAACATTATCTGATAATTTCAAAATAAACGTACTTCGTAAAGGTTGACAACCCTGTTTGCAAACTGAAACAAATTTAAATGCAACCAACGGAATAGAGGTTATGGAGAATTAAAAAAGTCAAAAACTGGCTAGCGCAAACACTTTTAAGGTTTTGTAGGCACGAACCTGCCTTAGTTGGCAAGTACACAAATATTTCAAATTTCAGATACTTTAAAACTGCTTTCTCTGAAATAATAGCTTACCATTTTTTATAGAATGTGTTTTTCTGTAGCCCTGTGTAATCTGTAGGCATAAATTTTGCCACAGAACCACAGTTTAGCTTGCAAAACTTGTAATATTTTTTCTGGAAGATGAACTTTTCGTATTATTAAAGTTTAAAAAACATCCTACGTTTTATTTACAAGAAAAAAATTGCTAAATTATTATTTTGCAACAAATAGCGGATAGCCATTCATTTTTTTAAAAACCTGAACAATGTTACTTTTATACAATAATCTATAAATCCTAACCAATTATTTTACCGTAACTAGATTAGTATAGTGCAATTTATAAGTTAAATATGACTTGCCACAATAAACGTATTTGTATAAACAGTATTTTTGTAACTGCTTCTAAATAATAATCAATAAAATAAATGTATGCATAAACAGTATGATGTAGTTGTACTAGGCGGTGGCTTAGCTGGTCTTACGCTTTCTTTGCAACTTAAAAATGCCAAGCCAGATATTTCCATACTTGTATTGGAAAGACGTGAAAGCGAAGCCTCCACAGCAGCCCATAAAGTAGGTGAATCTACAGTGGAGCTAGGTACACATTATTTGAGAGAAGTGTTAGACCTTAAAGGTTATCTCGAAGAACATGAGCTTCCAAAACATGGTTTAAGATTCTTTTTTAAATCGAATACAAAAGAAGATATTACCAGTCGTGTTGAGCTTGGTCCACGCTTAAGACTACCAGTGCCAAGCCATCAGCTAGATAGGGGTACGCTAGAAAATTATTTAATGAAACTTACTAAGTCAAAAGGTACGGAGCTTGAGCTTGGTGCAAAAGTTTCCAATGTAGAGCTTAGTGAAAATGGAGGGCTTCACGAAATTTCTTATATAAAAGATGGAGAGGAAGTAAAAGTTAACTGCCGCTGGGTATCCGATGCATCTGGTAGAGCAAGTGTGCTAAAGCGCAAATTACAATTTCAAAAGCCAATGGAGCACCACAGCAATGCAGTATGGTGGAGGCTAAAAGGCGTAATAGATGTAGATACTTGGTCTGAAAATAAAGATTGGCAAAATTACTTAGAGCCCGGTTTACGTTATTTGAGTACTGTGCATTTTATGGATACTGGGTATTGGTTATGGATAATTCCGCTAGGTTCAAAAAACACCAGTATAGGAATAGTGGCAGACCCTGCTGTACATCCTTTTGATACATTTAATACATATGAAAAAGCGGTAGAGTGGATGAGGGTTAATGAACCTCTTGCTCACAAAATGCTTGTGCCGATAGGCGAAGGAGATGGTTTGCTAGATTTTAAAATACTAAAACATTATGCACACCATACTGAAAGATTATATTCTGAAGACAGATGGGGTGTTACTGGCGAAGCAGGTGCTTTTTTAGATCCGCTTTACTCTCCAGGTACTGATTTTATATCTATGAACAACTCTTGGTTGAGCGATTTAATTTTGAGAGATTTAGCCGGTGAAGATATTAGTGGTAGGGTAACGGTGTACGAAAAATCGCATTTGGCTTTAATAGACAGTTGGATACCTGTGTACCAAAACAAATACCTGTTAATGGGTAATACCCAAATAATGGTGGTAAAAATATTTTGGGATTGGGCTACATATTGGGCGGTACCAGCGCATTTGTTTACCAACAAAGCCTTTACAAACCTTAGGATACTTAAAGAGTTATTTGTATCGCAAAATAGTTTGGGTAGAAAATTTGGTCGCTTAAATAAAGTAATGCAAGATTTATTTTTAGAGTGGTTACCTTTTGAACATACCATATTTTCTGATAAATATGTAGATCCATTCGACTTAGCATTTTTAGGAAAATTTCAACAAGAAATAGAAGTTATACGTGAGCCAGAAGCATTGCTAGAGCATATAGCAAAAAACATGGCAATATTGGAAGAGCTAGCTGTGGCTATTTTTAGACTAGTAAGTACCGAGGTAAATGGTACCGACCCAGAAATAAAAGTAAACCCTTACACCATAAACCTTGGTAAAAAAGAAGGTGCAATGTTATTGGATACAGAAAGTGAAGAAGCTATTGCTCCAAGAGATGAAGTAACACAAGATGTAGGTAGGATGTGGTTTTATGAGAAAATGGAGATGCAAGCAGTTTGATAATAAAATACTTAACATAAATAATAAAGCCTCTGTAATAGAGGCTTTATTATTTATAAGAATTACACAACCTATCCCTATATTGCTTTATTATTTTATTTTCAATTTGTAAATCTATTGGTGCTATCGGGTTTATACTCAAATTTTCTAAAATAATGATAAGCATTTTTAAAACTATGTTCTTTTTGCCCTTCTTCCTTTGCTTTATTTATTACAAATGTACTGTCGTTTAAGATTTTACCAGTATGCCTAAGCACGGGGAAACCCATTGCGGGTTCTGGTTTTTCCAAAATAATACTGTCTCCAATAATTCTATATAAACCCCAGTAGCTTTTTTCTATTGGGTAATGGTTTCTATCTTTCAAACCTTTCTGATTATCCTTATAGTATTGCAGTCCATTTTCAAGCGTTTTAAATACTGTATTTTGATTAAAAAATACTCCATTTGAGTACAAAAAGTAAATAAAAACTTCATTTTCCGACTCAGGATTTAAAAAATTATTATAATAGCAACCATTTAAGTGTAGTTTATTGCTAACAACTGGTATTTTTCTTACAGTGAAATTTGAACTTGAACAACTAACTAAAACTACACAAAGTATTAACGACATTTTTTTTACCATGATGTGAACGTATTTTTAGTTTGGTGGAAAAAATAGAGACGAAACCTTTCTTAGAAATTTTCGAACAAAGAATTATGCATTTTATTATTGTGTTGAATTAGCATATTTAATATTTACCTAATTAATTATGGATGTTGTATAAAAATACTTTATTGCAATATCCAAATGTATGAAGTTTGTTATACAATAAAGGTTAAGAAATGAATATATATGGCACAAAAAAAACGAGGCGTTCAAAATCATGAACGCCTCCTCTTTTAAAATAAATTAAAACAATACTAATTTACCGTTATCAACAATGGTTTAAAATCTCCCCCTTTAATGCTAGCCCTACCAATAAACTGGTTACCATTAATTTTTTTAAACTGAGCAGGAAAAAGCTTTACTTCTTCTTCTCTTGTATCAAATACCAATTCTTTAGTAACTATACCTGCGTTGTCAATTTTGGCAACAACTACCTGACCTCCAAATCCGTCTTGATGATATTTTGGTGCTTCGTCTTCTTCAAGTTCCATATTCTTTTTATTGTCTAAGTATAAAAAGTAATACCCAGTAGCATCGCTTACTAATTTAAAACCCATAGTACCTCTTCCTGCGTTTCCTCTTTGTTTTTTGGGTATTTTTCTTACCCATGCAAAGCTGCCAGCAGCATTTATTTTTGCTGCAAGTATATCCTCATAATAATAAGTGTAGGTAGTGTAAGTTATATTGCCAGATGTGTAAGTGCTTGACTCTACATAATATTCTTCGCAGGTTAATAAAACACTTCCATCATTTTCTACTACAATATTTCTTACCGATAAATTTGGTGCTTCATAGTCCCCCTTTTTCTCCATTCTTCTTTTACTTCTTGCCGACTCAAACTTTACCAACTCCGCTAATGGAAATTCGTAATAACCATTTTTGTATTTATTAATTTTACCTGCTTGGTCCATCATTGCCAAAAACACGCCATCAGTACCAGTACCTTTTGCTTTTTTACTATAGGTACATGCTATTACCATTTCGTGCAGTGAGTTTTCTACTAATGAGGCTTCTCTAATAAAATTATCATCTATTGAGATGGCTGTATTAATAATTTTCTTGCTATCTTTTGTAAATTTTAATACCTCGTAATGATAACCTGCTTTACCTGTTTCTTTATCTTTCTCCCTTCTTTTTTCAGAATCATATACTTTAGATAATAAATAGGCATTGCCTTTAGAATCTACCGAAAAATCAGAATTATCCATTATTGCTTCTGTATATGGCATGGTAAATTCGCCACCCCATAGCTTATTCATATTTTCGTCAAATACATACAAACCAAGTTTGTCATAATTTTTTTTGTCGTTTTTTTCTTCTGGTGTCAGCCTGTAACTCACCAATAGCTTTGTATTGTTGGCATCATAATTGAAGCCATATTTATTACCTACTTTATACCTGTACCAGCCAGTTGTGGTAACGTCTCCAGCAATTTTAGTGGTCTCAATCATTTTTTTATTAGTAGCTGTAATTTTGCCTCCTACCACATCTACTTTATCGTAATACAAATATTCTACCTCAGCAGATTTATCCCAGTCGCTGTGTATCCAGAAATAATTTGTACCAAAATCAACTAAAATCTCGCTATTAAAATTCTTTGTTTTTTCAGGCAGTTCAATTACCTTTTCACTGGTTTGATTTAGGCTTTTGTAATCAAACCTTAAAATATTAAGTTCATCTTTTTTTATTGAAAGATTTACTATCCCATCTTTTTCATTTCCAATAAAAGAAAGGTCTTGAGATTTTCGAGGTAGTTCGTATTCAGAACCTAATTTAAAAGTAAATTTTTTGCTTTGTGCAAAGGAAGAATTTGTTACACAAAAACAAATGGCCAATAAGGCTATATATTTCATAAGGTTAGTTTTGTGGCGCAATACTTTGCACCGTTGGTAAATAATTAATTAGTAAAATTACCGATATTTAAATTGATTAAACCTTCAAAATTTGTTTTATTCTACAAAAAAGGTGCTCTTTACAGAACACCTTTGTTTTATCTTTTAGAAAAGGTTATTATTTTATAAATTTACCTAATCTTTTACCTGCTACAGCATAGCACTCTTGTATTCTATCGCCAGTAGCATAATCATAGCCACCATATGTCCTTCCTGGAGCATTTCTTACATCTATAACCGCTATTTTGTTGGCTCTGTTAGCCGTTTCTACAATCCATACTTGTGCGTCTATCTCAGCATTTTTTCTA
Organism: Ferruginibacter sp.; assembly: GCA_031408295.1. Lineage (GTDB taxonomy): Bacteria > Bacteroidota > Bacteroidia > Chitinophagales > Chitinophagaceae > Ferruginibacter. The sequence continues at coordinate 56,339 of JANNVW010000055.1, read as the reverse complement.
GTTACATATATATTGAAACCAGGCTCAGTACTAGTTGTATGAAAAATCATTGTATACTTTGAAGCTGGTTTAACTGTCATTCCTGATGTGCTTTCAAATAAGTCAATAAACTTTGGTTCAAATGTAGTTTTTCTATCTGCCACCCAAGTCTTAGCCCAACTATCGCCTTTGCCAGCTTCCTTTTCGTTGTATTCTCCTTTCTTTTTAGCAATATAATCTTCCTCTTTATCAAATTTACCTACTGACATGTTATCGTAAGTAAACTCTACATTTATAGATGTTTCATTTTTTAGAGCTGCTATATCGCCCTCTGTAACTTTTATTTTTTGCGCATTTGTTGTAAGCGAAAAAAAAGTTGTTGCACAAATAAGCAAAGCCGTGTTTAGTTTTTTCATTTTAAATTGTTTTTTTGTTTTTGATTTTTGGTTTTAAAAATTATTTTGTTTCTTTTTTTATAAACTTACCTACCATTTGACCATCCATGTAATAGGCATCTCCAATTCTAGAGCCTGCATCAAAAGCGGCACCTCTCCATTTAGTTTCTGGTGCTCTTTCTACTGATAATACAGCTAGTTTTTTTACCCTATTGGCTGTTTCTACAAGTGTTACCGCTCCATCTAAACCTGCATTTTTTTTGGCTACACCTACATTATATCCAGGCTCTAATGCTTTTGAGTTGAAGATAAGCGTGTATTTGGCATCTTTATCTATCGTCATTTTATTTTGTTTCGTAAACCCCAGTATAAATTTTGGTTCGTACCGCATTGCTTTATCTTCTTCCCATTTTATAGCCCAAGTATCTCCAGTACCCGCTTCTTTGGTATTTAATTCTTCCTTTCTTTTTTTAATGTAATCAGCTTCTTTGCTAAAATCTCCTACAGAAAACTTCTCGTACGTAAATTCAATATTTATAGTAGTTTGTTCTTTTAAAATAGAGATATCTCCTTTAGAAAGATCAACCTCTTGAGCATCTGCCTTAAAAGTGGCAAATAAAAAGCAGAAAACAACAATTATCTTGGTATTTAAGATTTTCATAAAGTCAGTTTGATTTTGAATGCAAATATTGCTAATTAATTTGTATTAAACAATGAAATAACAAAGTCTTTGCATTTTGCTCTTTCACTTTTTACAAAGATAGTAACCCTATTGGAGGGAAATATTTTTCTATAATAATTGTTCTTTTTTTGAAAAATGTGAATAGCTCTACTATCTAAATACCTGCTTTTTAAAATCTTTAGTTTATTTTTACATATTATCAAATAATTAATTGATTAGTTAACAAATTGGCTTATGATACATGTTGGTGAAAGGGCGCTTACTTTAAATGATTTTTCGGAAATATTGTTTAAAGAAAAAGAGGTGGTTTTAGATACGGCGGCGGTAGAAACAGTAGAGGTAAACTTTCAGTTTTTAAAGAGTTTTTCTTCAAACAAACTCATATACGGCATTAACACTGGTTTTGGCCCTATGGCTCAATATAAAGTGAGCGAAGAAAACTTACTACAGTTACAATATAACCTAATAAGAAGCCACAGCTCTGGTGGAGGAAATCTTATGTCTCCATTGCTTGTAAAAGCACTTATGATAGCTAGGCTAAATAGTATGATGCAGGCTTACTCAGGTGTACATACAGACGTGGTAAACTTGCTTACACAACTTATAAATAAAGATGTAACACCGTGTATTTTTGAGCATGGAGGTGTGGGTGCTAGTGGAGATTTGGTACAATTGGCTCACCTTGGGCTAGTGCTTATTGGCGAAGGGGAAGTTATATATGAAGGAAAAGTACGTCCCACTATAGAGGTGTACAATAAACTAGATATTAAACCGCTTAATATTCACATTAGAGAGGGGTTGGCCATTTTGAACGGCACATCTGCCATGACGGGTATTGCCATGGTAAATATCATACAAGCTCAAAAATTACTTGAGTGGTCGGTATTGCTTTCGGCTATGATAAACGAAGTGGTAGAAGCATTTGATGATCATTTTTCTTACGAATTAAACATCGTAAAGCACCACATAGGGCAAAACAAAATAGCTGCACAATTAAGAGATATTTTAAAGGATAGTAAAATGATTCGAAGCAGATCGGAACATCTATACAATCCAGACAACCTGAACCAAGAAGTTTTTGAAGATAAAGTACAAGAATATTACTCACTGCGCTGTGTTACTCAAGTTTTAGGGCCTATTTACGATACCATTTGCCAAGCAGAAAAAGTAGTTGTAGATGAATTAAACTCTGTAAACGACAACCCAGTAATAGACCATAAGAATAAAAATATTTTTCATGGTGGTAATTTCCATGGCGACTATGTGTCTTTAGAAATGGATAAGCTTAAAATTGCTATTACAAAATTATCAATGCTTTCTGAAAGGCAATTAAACTATTTATTAAACCAAAAATTAAATCAAAAATTTCCACCATTTTTAAACCTTGGTGTGCTTGGTTTTAATTTTGGTATGCAGGGTATGCAGTTTACAGCTACATCTACCGTGGCAGAAAACCAAACACTTTCTTTTCCGATGTACGTGCATAGCATACCAAACAATAATGATAATCAAGATATTGTAAGTATGGGCTGTAATGCAGCACTTATGACAAAAAGAGTAATAGACAACTCATTTGAAGTGCTAACTATTCAGATGATGACTGTTTTGCAAGCAATAGATTATTTGGATTGTACTGCAAGATTATCTTCTGAAACATTACATATTTACACAGAAATACGGAAAATATTTCCTACATTTATTGAAGATGTACCTAAATATAAAGACCTAGAAAGGATAAAGAAATATTTTGAAAAATCGGATCCCGTTATTTCATTTAAATTGGGAAATATTTCGACACACTAAATGTTTAGCGCAATAAATAATTGCAATTTATACATACCTTCAAATTAGTAAAAAAATCAACCGAATCGGGCATAAATTCCCTATTTAAAAAATCGAAATTAAAATGAAATTTGCATTAGTTACAGGTGGATCAAGAGGGATAGGAAGAGCGGTATGCATTAAGTTAGCAGAAATGGGATATAATATTCTCATTAATTATAAATCGAATGAAACCGAGGCTAACATTACCCGTACACTAGTAGAAGAAAAAGGTATGGCTGCAGAAATAATAGCATTCGATGTGTCGGATAGAACTCAAGTGCAAGAAGTATTAACCAATTGGATAGAAGCAAACACAGAAAAAACCATTGAGGTGTTGGTAAATAATGCTGGCATAAGAGAAGATGCATTGATGATGTGGATGAAAGATGAACAATGGGATACTGTTTTAGATACAAGCTTGGGTGGCTTTTTTAGCGTTACAAGAATTGTGGTGAATAGCATGTTGATGAAAAAATATGGTCGAATAATAAACATTGTTTCTTTATCTGGTCTAAAAGGATTGCCAGGGCAAACAAATTACTCGGCAGCAAAAGCTGGTGTAATAGGTGCTACCAAAGCATTGGCGCAAGAAATAGGTAGAAAAGGAATTACCGTAAATGCTGTTGCACCTGGTTTTATAAAAACAGATATGACTGAAGATTTAAACGAAAACGAATTAAAAACAATGATTCCTTTAAAACGTTTTGGTTTACCAGAAGAAGTAGCACATACTGTAGGTTTTTTAGCTTCTGTAGGTGCCGCTTATATTACTGGCGAGGTTATCTCAGTAAATGGAGGTTTATATTCTTAGTTTTGTAAGTCAGAAAAACATTTTTGAATACATTTAATATCGCATTTTTACTATACTTTTTAAATTAAATAGTATTACAATAATTTTATACAATATATAACTCAAAGAGGAGTTTACTTACAATATGAATAGAGTTGTTATAACAGGTATGGGTATATATTCTTGCATAGGCAAAAACCTAAGCGAGGTAAGAGATTCATTATACAAAGGCAAATCAGGCATTGTATTAGACCCTCTACGTAAAGAATATGGGTATCGCTCTGCATTAACTGGATTTGTAGAAAGACCCTTATTAAAAGGAGTACTGGATAGAAGGGCACGCATTATGCTACCAGAGCAAGGCGAATACGCTTACATGGCTACAGTAGAGGCTTTGGAAAATGCTGGTATTGATGCAGATTATATAGCAGCACATGAAATAGGTATCCTTTATGGAAACGATAGTTCTGGCAAATCTATAATTGAAGCAAATGATATAATAAGAGACAAAAAAGACACTATGATGGTAGGTTCGGGTGCAGTTTTCCAAACCATGAACTCTACAGTAACCATGAACCTTGCCACTATTTTCAAATTGAGGGGCATAAATTTCACCATAAGTGCAGCCTGCGCAAGTGGCTCTCATTCTATAGGCCTAGGTTATCATTTTATAAAAACGGGTTTGCAAGACTGTATTGTGTGTGGTGGTGCGCAAGAGGTAAACCATTTAGCCATGGGCACTTTTGATGCATTATCTGCGTTTTCTATACGAGAACTTGACCCTACAAAAGCATCAAGACCATTTGATAGAGATAGAGATGGGCTTATACCTAGTGGCGGAGGTGCTACAGTTATTTTAGAAAGTTTAGAATCTGCTCAAAAACGAGGTGCTACCATATTGGGAGAAGTTATTGGTTACGGTTTTTCATCTAACGGTGCACATATATCCAATCCAACTGTAGAAGGCCCAGCAAGATCGCTTGTAAAAGCACTAAAAGATTCAGGCTTAACGCCGTCTGAAATCGATTATATAAATGCGCATGCTACCTCTACCCCTGCTGGCGATGCTAGCGAGGCAAAAGCAATTTTGGAGGTTTTTGGTTCAGACCAGCCTTTTGTAAGCTCCACAAAATCGATGACAGGGCATGAATGTTGGATGGCTGGTGCTAGTGAAATTATCTACTCCATGTTAATGATGGAGCATTCTTTTATTGCACCAAACATAAACTTCGAAAACCCCGATGAAGATTCTGCAAAATTAAATCTGGTAAAAAATACCATTGAAAAAGATATAAATGTATTTTTGTCTAACTCTTTTGGATTTGGAGGTACAAACTCCTCCTTAATTATTAGAAAAATGCAATAAAATTACCACAATGGACAGCAAAGAAATAGTAGATAAAATACACTTTTTTTTAACAGATGAGTTTGAAGTGGACTCTGATAAACTAACTCCTGAGGCTAATTTTAAAGAAGCGCTTGGATTGGACAGTTTAGACTACATTGACCTTGTGGTGGTAATAGAAAGTAATTTTTCTTTTAAGGTAAAGCCAGAAGATTTTACCAACATTGTTACCTATCAAGATTTTTGCGATTATGTTATCGATAAAGTAAAATCAAAAGAACTCGTATAATGTCTTTATGGGAAGGAAAATCTAAAGGAACAGCTTTTGGTTACCAAATTTTCGTATGGATTCTTAAGAAATTTGGTGTACTCCCTGCCTATTTTCTGCTACTGTTTGTAGCCTTCTACTTTTTTATTACTTCAATAAAAGCAAACAAACAAATTGTCTCACTATATCGCCGTAAGCTTGGCTATAGCTGGCTTCCAGCTGTGCGCATGCTATACAAAAATTGTTACCTGCTTGGGCAAAGTATTATAGACAAGGTGGTAGTAATGTCGGGTATAAAAAATGCCTTTACTTACGAATTTGATGGTGAAGAAAACCTTAGGGAAATAGCTTCACTTAAAAAAGGTGGCATACTCCTAAGTGCACATATTGGTAATTGGGATATAGCTGGGCACCTCTTAAAACGCCTCAAAACTCGAATTAATATCGTAATGTTTGATGGCGAGCACGAAAAAATAAAGGAATATTTAGACAATATTATTGGCGAAAAAGCTGTGAATCTTATTTTAATAAAAGAAGACCTTTCGCATATTTATGAAATAAGTGAAGCGTTCAAAAATAATGAACTGGTGTGCATGCACGCTGATCGTTTTTTAGAAGGCAACAAAACAATAACGGCAAACTTTTTGGGAGAAAAAGCTAGATTTCCTATTGGACCATTTGTACTTGCAGCTACATTTAAAGTGCCCGTTTCTTTTGTTTTTGCAGTAAAAGAAAGTAACTTACATTATCATTTATTTGCAAGTAAAATAAAAAGTTATAATCAACCACAAAAAAGTGCGTTGATAGCTGAATTACTTGAGGATTATAAAAATGAGATGGAAGTAAAAGTGAAGAAATACCCCGAACAGTGGTTTAATTACTATAATTTTTGGCATTAATATTATGACGGACAAAAAAGAAAACATACTAGCATTTATTCCACAAAGAGCGCCATTTGTAATGGTAGATGAAATTTTGCTCTCTAGCGAATTATCTACCCAATCTAAGTTTTTGGTGCATGCTGATAATATTTTTGTAGAAAATGGTTTATTAAAAGAACCAGGCCTAGTAGAAAATATAGCACAGACTGCAGCAGCAAGGGCAGGCTATATTTCGCACATGGAAAGCAAACCCGTATCAGTAGGCTATATAGGCGCTATAAAAAACTTACAAATAAATAGCTTTCCAAAAGTAGGCGATGAAATAATTACAGAAATTACAATAGAAAATCAGATTTTTAATGTGACTTTGATATCGGGTAAAATTACTTGCAATGACAAATTGCTTGCACATTGCCAAATGAAAATATTTATTAATCAACCATAAAACATCTAAACATGAAACTTACACAGCGATTTAATTTGTTGCTTATCGTATTATTTTTTTTAGTTAGCAGTATTTCTTCTTTTTCACAAACATTAAAATCTGTATTTACAGATAGCGAAACGCCACTTACTTATTTAGGTATTGATTTTACCAAAAACCATTTGTTGGATATCGGAAATCCAGATGATATTCGCAACAGAATTTACGGTAGTATTAATGAGCTAATAGCAAACGAACCTAAAAAATTTGACTTAGCTGGAGCTTTCTCTAAATCTAATGTACCACACGATTTTAGCGCAGTTACAAAAAACAATGCAAAGATTAATATCAACGATATTCTTTCTACTAACTCCGCAGATTTTACTCGTTTAAAAGAAGCTGATATCAATAATGTGGTAAAAGCATTAGACATTTCTGGTAAAACTGGTGTAGGTCTTCTATTTGTAATGGAAGCTATGCGCAAGTTAGATAAAAAAGGTGATGCCGCTATTTGGGTTACCTTGGTAGATATGAAAACAAAAAAAGTTTTAATGACAGAAAGGGTAGAATCTGATGCAAAAGGTGGATTTGGGTTTCGTAATTATTGGGCATCTACCATCAAAAATTTAATAGATGATATAGATAAGAAATTGTATAAAGGATGGAAGGCTAAATACGGAAGTTAATTATACGCACAAAAAAAGCTGTTAAATAATTAGCAGCTTTTTTTGTACTTATATATTTTAGTAATCATTTTTTGAACCGCCAATCATATAACTTATACAAATATTAAAACGGTTATTTTGTAAATAGTTTGATTTGTATTTGCATTCGCTAAATTAAATTTTAGGCAATATTTTTTACCTAAAAAAAGAGAAAATTCAAGCTATTTCTTACAATATAAATCACTCATCTCTACAGGATACTTTTTATCTAAGTCCACATCGTTAAATGCATTCTTATCTCCCCAAGAAAATACTTTTTCAAAGAAAGGAAGCATTTTATTATTTTTAATTTTGCTTAAAAAATATACTTCATGTTCCTTTTCTTTTATGCCCATATCGTATAATGCTTGGTCGTGTTTTGTAATACCTATCTCATGAAAATAATGTATCATTCTAAAATACTCACACACATTACCACTCTCCAACGAGCCTGCAAAATAAAATGGCATAAACCAACCAATGAGGTAGCAACCAATATGTATTACTTTTCCTGTAACATACATTCTTGCTTCAAAATATTTTGAAATTGGAATATTGTATTCTCCCATTATTTTTAAAACACACTCACGATGGTGCCATTCATCTATTTCAATTTGTTTAATGGCAGCTTTTTCTACTGCATCCTTTACAGAGCCTGCATGCCCTTGGTAAGCAAAGGCGGCGGCTTTTTCAGCGGAGTAAGCTTTTTGTAAAAGGGTTGTTAGTTTTTTATGGTTTAGTAGCACAACATTTATTTGTACAAAGGTATTTCAATAATAATCTAAAGCTATTGGCACTCAAAAAATAGTTAAGTATTTTTGTTGTATGGATAAGCAACATATAAAAAAAGAATATACCAATGGAGAAATAACCATTGTGTGGCAATCTAGCATGTGCATACATTCTGGTATGTGCGTTAAAAATTTATCTTCCGTTTTTAAACCACAAACCTCTCCTTGGATACAAATGGAAAACGCAACTACTGAAGAAATAATAGCAGCTGTAAGCAAATGCCCAAGTGGCGCTTTAAGTTTTTATAAAAATGAAGCATAGAAATGTGGGAATTATTAAAACGATAAATAGAAAGATAATGCATATAATATCTTACCTCTCCATTGTTTTATCTTTTACAAATTCACCCTATTTCTTTCTGCCTGCGAAGCTAAACTACGCTGCCTGCTTGCTTTTACATTCTTGTTTCCAAATTTATAATTAAAACTCGCATTAACTCTGCGCCCTTCCCAGCGGTTCACCCAATCAATATTTAAATTATTGCTCAAATATTTTGCACGGTAAGCATTAGGGCCAAAGAAGTTATTAAAATTTAGTTTTAGAGAGCCTTTACCATCCCATAATGTTTTTTGCACACCAGTAGTAGCTGCGTATGCGGAGCGTACTTTTGTAATGCCATCTCTATATGGTGTGCTATAGTATGCACTTAATACAACCTTAAATTTATTAGGCAGTTTAAAACTATTTTCCCAACCAATATCTATTCCAAAAAAGTTTTGGTTAAACTCATAGTTTGTATAGTTTGAGGTAGATTTCCCAGCACTAAAAGTTATGTTATTATCCATACTCCACCATTTTGTAGGCTCTACACTAAAACTTTCGTTTAAAGAAATGTACGTTGAGTTACCTACGTTTGCAGTAATATTTCTTACTGCCCCCGTGTTTTTATCTTGCAAAATAACATTGGTGCTTTGTGCTTTCGTATAGCTATAACTCACCGTGCTATACAAAAAGTTTTTATAGCTATGTTTTACTTCAAAAGATTGTGTAAAGCTTGGTTTAAGATTTGGGTTTCCTTCAAATTGTGTAAATGGGTCTATAAAGTCTATAAACGGATTTAAAGATTGGTACGATGGTCTGTTTATACGACGGCTAAAACTTGCATTAAACACATTGTTATCATTCATACGATAGGTTACAAATACACTAGGAAATAGGTTTACATAATTACTATCCCTTACTTGCTTTAGCGTAACACTATTGCCCTTGTAATAGGTATTTTCTGCTCTTAGGCCTGCTTGTAAACTAAATTTTTTCCAATCTTTTGTAAAAATAAAATAGGCTGCAGCAATTTTTTCTGTGTATAAAAATGTATTGGTGCGGTTGTAATCTATTTCCCAAATATTGCTTGCGTTTATAGAATCAACTTGTAAGAAATTGTCGTTTTGTACGGTACTATATTTTGCACCAGCTTCTATTTTAAAGCTGCTGTTAAAAACTTTTGTAAAATCAACCTTAGCTGTTTTAATATTTATATCAGCAGGTGTACCATTTCTAAATGTGTAGGCATTTCTGTAATTAGTATTTGTGGCATTTTTAAAATTATTGTAGTTTATATTTTCTGCTCTTCTTGTAAACGTAATATAATCTGCATCAAAAACAATTTCGCTACCAAGGCTATCTAGCTCAGTTTTTAGGTTTACGTTATAGCTATAGTTGTTGGTTTTTTCGTTGTTGTCCTTTTGTGTGATAATGCTTTGTAATTTGTTTTTATTGCCATCGCTAAAAATGGTTTCATTATCTGTTATTGCTTTTTCATTATCGCCACTACCTTTTATAAGCACCCCAATAATTGTTTTTTTACTTACACTAAAATCTGCACCTACTTTAAAACTATTCCAAGTAGTTTTTGGATGCCAATAATTTTCTCTGTCCTGTAACGTAGAAGTGTTTCCGTTTGTAATGATGCTGTTATAAGTAAGTTTATTAAAACTTTCGCTGTAGCCAATGCTGGCATCGCTAAAAATATTAACAGCTTTTGTGCGATGGTTTAAAGAGAGTGATGAATTTACTTTTGGATAACGACCATAGCCTGCGCCCAATGTTACACTTCCGTTTGTGCCATACAATTTATTTTTCTTCAGCTTAATGTTGATAATGCCATTTAAGCCTGCCGCATCATACTTACTACTTGGGTTGCCTATTATTTCTATTTTGCTAATGGCATCTGCTTGTAGGTTTTTTAAGTATTGTACAAGTTGGTCACCTTGCAAATAAAAGGGTTTACCATCAACATATATAGTAGCAACACCGCCTTTTAGTTTTAGGTTTTCATCTTTGTCAACCGTAACAGCAGGCGCTTTTTTAATAAGTTCAAAAGCGGAGTTGCCTACTGCGGCAATATTATTTTCAATGTTTAAAACGGTTTTATCTGCTTGTATTTCTATAAATCGTTTCTTGCTTGTAACCACAACTGCTGCATTTGTTTTAGCATCGTTAGCAAGTATAATGGTAGGCAAGCTAATGTTATTGTTAGTAGAATCTATTGTTATACTTGCAGAAGAATAAGCCATAAAGCCAATAGAAGTTATTGCTACTTTATAAATACCATTGTTATTTATACTAATGGTAAAATTTTCTGTGGAATCTGTTACCGTTCCTTTTATAGTTTTGCCATCTTCTACTTTTATAAGTGCTATGTTTGAATACGGTATTGGTTTTTGTTGTGCATTAAGTACCGTTCCGGTAATGTTTTTTTGCTGTGCAATGGCTAAAAAGCTCATCAAAACTAGGGTTGCTGCTGTTAGTATTTTTTTCATGTTGTGCATCTTTTATTGATGCTGTAAAAATGCTACGCATTAAAGCAGTATTTTTAATTACTATACAAACAGGTTCTTTTTTACCATCAAAATCTATGTTGTGTTCATCGGCTAAAAATGGGCGTTGGTAGAAAAACAATATCTTTAGGATAATAAGTACAATAAGTTTGTACAATGAAAAATATGATTCAAACTTTCTATTTATGAATAAAATCATTGTACATATTATTACTTTCTTTAGCTTATCAATATTGCTTTGTTCTTGCTATATGGCACGAGCTTACAAGTTTAGAAAATTTAAACTTACAGACCATACAAAACTAGATTCCAAAAAGGTAGAAGCAGCTTCATATAGTTATCAATACGTCGATGGCTATCAAAATAATTATAGTACAGCATCATCTTGGATAGATGAAAATTTAAAAAATACTGAAACTGCTTCATTTTTAGTAATAAAAAATGATTCCATTGTTTATGAAAAATATTTTGATGGATTCAATCGACAATCTCTTTTCCCATCTTTTTCTGTAGCAAAATCTTTTGTGTCCACCCTTGCAGGTATAGCATATGAAGAAGGCAAAATAAAATCATTGCAAGAGCCATTTACAAATTACATACCCGAGTTATTAAAAAAAGATAAACGATTTGGCAATATTACCATACAACATTTATTGGACATGCGCAGTGGTATAAAATGGAGTGAAGGAGGTTATGGATTAAAGGACGATGCTATTAAACTAGGCTTTCGCCCAAATATGTGGAAGCATATAATGAAGATTAAAATTGATCCAGACCCGAAGGATGATAGCGAATACAAAAGCATAAATACAATGCTTCTTGGCATTATTATAAAAAGAGCTACAGGAAAAAATTTGGTAGCATATTTACAAGAAAAAATATGGCAGCCATTGGGTATGGAATCAACAGCAACTTGGAATACAGATAAAAGAGGATTGCCTATAACCTTTGGTGGCTTAAATGCTACCAGTAGAGATTTCGCAAAACTTGGCAGCTTATTTTTAAAAAAAGGTAATTGGAATGGCTGCCAAATAATATCTACAAAATGGATAAACAATAGTGTACATGAAGATACGATGTTTGCGTATAATGGCTATCGAAATCAATGGTGGGGAGAAAGTGATTACGTCTATTTTAAAGATTCCATAGAAGCTATTGGTTTTAAAAATACAAAAACCAATAGCTCCGAAATACGGAAAACTAAAAAAGGATTGTTTTATATATCAATACAAACCAATAATTTTTATGCACAAGGTATATTAGGACAGTTTGTTTATGTAGTGCCAGATAAGAATATAGTAGTTGTACGAACAGGGCATTATTGGAGCCATAATAAATTTTATTTGGAAGGCTTTTTAAAGGAAGTACAAAAAAAGTATTAAAAGAATAACAGTATGAAAAAAGGATTAAAAATATTAATGCATGCCATTTTTTGGTTTTACATATTTGCGTGGAGAGAAGTAATTGGTGCAATATTTTCCAGCAAAAGCCACTTAAGTCTATCTTACTTTTTAGACCCTTTGGCTTCGAGTCATTACTTATTGTTCCCTCTTACATTCTATTTTAATTATTTTTTTATTTTACCAAAGTATTATAAGAATAGAAAAATAGCCCAGGTTTGGTTAGCGTGGATATTGCTATTGTTTACATTTATATTTCTTAGGTACATGATACAAGAAGTTTTGTTTTGGCATTGGCTTAGCATAAAAAATTATACAGAAGGCACAACAATTTCTTATTACATTTTTGATAATTTGTATTATGGTGGCATATTAATAATAATGAGTACGCTATTTTGGATTTTAGACGATAATCAAAAATCGCAAAAAGAAAATTTTATTTTATTAGAAGAAAAGAAAACGGCACAACTAGCCTTTTTAAAGAACCAAGTAAATCCACATTTTATTTTTAATACGCTTAATAATATTTATTCTTTGGTAAGTAGCAAGTCTGATAAGGCATTGCCAAGTATTGAGAAATTATCACAACTTATGCGCTATATGTATAAGGAGAGCGATGCCACTTATGTAAGCCTACAAAATGAAATAGATTATATAACTAGTTTTATAGAATTACAAAGCATAAGGCTAAGTAATGCGGAAAGTGTACAATATCATTTTAATGGAAATATAGGAACACAAAAAATAGCCCCACTGTTGCTAATACCATTTATAGAAAATATGTTTAAACATGGTATTTTAAACCAAATAGAAAAACCGTTAAAAATAGATATCACAATAAATAATGTTGAACTCATTCTATCAACTTCTAATTTTATAAATACATTGCACAAAGATGAAGCATCGGGTATTGGATTGGATAATGTGAAAAAAAGATTGGTATTGCTTTACCCAGATAAACATACATTAAAAATAGAAACTAAAGAAAATATTTATACTACTTACCTGAAAATAGAATTCTAGATGAATTAGCTATTTAATATTTTGAATAATACTATAGATTTTAATAAGCGAATAACATGCAACTAAAAAAAATAAAAATAAACGCATGAAATGTGTAATATTAGATGATGAACCTTTGGCGGTAGATTTGCTCAGCTCATACATAAACGATACGGAAAATTTGCACTTGGCATTTGCCAGTACCAATGCTTTTGAAGCCATACAATACATACAAAAAAATGAAGTAGATATTATTTTTTTAGATATGCAAATGCCAGAGCTTAACGGCATACAAGTTTTAAAAATAATTGGCACAGGATATAAAGTAATTTTTACAACAGCCTATCCTGACTATGCACTAGATGGCTATGAGTATAATATTACAGACTATTTATTAAAGCCTATTAGCTTTGAAAGATTTACAAAAGCCATTGAAAAAATAGACCAACATAATATTACAACTCAACAAAAAAACATAGTAGCAGAAGATAATTTTATTTTTATAAAGTCGGATAGTAAGATGATAAAAATAAATTTAGCTGATATACTTTTTATAGAAGGGCTAAAAGATTACCTAAGTATACAAACCAATACAGAAAAATTAATAACATTACAAAATTTAAAAACCTTTGAGCAGCATTTAAACCCACAGCGATTTATGCGAGTGCATAAATCATACATTGTGTCGCTCAATAAAATAGATACCATTGAACGAAATAGAATTTTTATTGACGAGCATGTAATCCCCATCGGCGATACGTATAAAGATATATTTTTGAAAAGAATTGAAGGGAATAAGATTTAGAAAGAGATAAAATATGCGTTGTATATTTGTAAAACATTAACTCCAAATGATATTTTACAAACTTCTCAAAAAACCTTTTTTTGGAAAATTTATGGTGCAGTGGCGCAATCCACTTTCCGCTGAAGCGCAAAAAGATTGGAAAAGATTTTCAGTAAAAAGCAAGTCCGGCAGTTTGTTGCAAGCTTTGTTTGCAAAGCCTTTTAGCGGCATAGCCAAAGCTACTATTGTGTTGGCACACCCAATGGGCAAAGAAGCCAAGGGCTATTTTTTAAAAAATGGACATACAGATTTACTACGCAGCAATGGTTATAATGTAATAGTGTTTGATATAAATGGTTTTGGAGAAAGCAGCATTGCCAATTTTGGTTTTGAAGATGATATAGTAGCCATTGGAATAAAAGCCAAAACCTTTGCTCCAGATTTACCTTTGGGTTATCATGGTGTTTCGTTAGGTGGGCAAATGTCCACCATTGCTTTTACAAACGAAAACCATTTGTATAATTTTGCTATAGTAGAAAGTGCTGCCACAAGTTTAGATGAGTTTTGGATTATGTTTCCCGCAGCAAATAGAATGCTCAAAATTTTAAATATTTTTTTACCAAGATATAAAAAGAAAATACATATGGTAGAAAGAATAAAGGATGTAAAACATTTGCAATCCATACTATTTATTTATAGTCATACCGATACATGGACACCTGTGAAAATGGGTGAACGTTTTAAAAACAACTGCCCTGTGCCTTCTGAATTATTTACTGTAGCAAAAGCAGAACATGCGCAGATTATGAAAAGTGAACATAGGGGTGAATATGAGAATAAGATAGTGGGGTATTTTGATGCAGCTACTAAAAATTATTTTTCAAAATAATAATGATAATGATTGCTACATTTTGGGTTAAATAAACTTTCGCAAATGGGGCATTCGTTAGTACAACTAAAATAATCATTAATAGTCATTTCAAAATTACAGTTGCCACATAAAATGGCTTTTGTATTTTGTTCGTCTTTATTCCACAGCACTACTTTATGTTTTTCATTTTCATTGTGGCAATGTATGCAGGCATAATACGTATTGCAGCATTTAAATTTTATAGCAATAATATCTAGTGCAGAATTATAATGCTCACAACGAGTATTTTCATCTACAATACTACCTCGTACACTTATTTTCATGTTATAAAAATACGTGCAAATAATTGTTGATGGAAAAACAAATGTTTAAAATTAGCCCCGACCTGCCTGCTACAAAAAACAAAAGCCCTCCAATATTGGAAGGCCTTCATTTTGCACATTTGCACATTTTCTCATTTGCATATTTTTCTTACCCGTTCATACTCGTTAAAAACTCTGCATTGTCTTTTGTGCCTTTCATATTTTTAAGTAAGGTATTCAATGCTTCTTCTGGGTTCATATCCGCCATGTGCTTGCGCAATACCCACATGCGCTTAAAGGTATCTTTGTCTAACAATAAATCATCTCTACGGGTAGATGATGAAACAATATCAATAGCAGGATAAATACGGCGGTTAGATAATTTACGCTCTAACTGTAATTCCATATTACCTGTTCCTTTAAATTCTTCAAAAATTACTTCGTCCATTTTACTACCAGTATCTACAAGTGCTGTTGCAATAATGGTAAGAGATCCGCCATTTTCTATCTTACGTGCCGCACCAAAAAACTGCTTTGGTTTTTGCATTGCGTTTGCTTCCACACCACCACTCAATACTTTACCACTACTTGGTGCAGTAGTATTGTGTGCTCTAGCCAAACGGGTAATAGAATCTAACAATATAACTACATCGTGACCACACTCTACCAAACGTTTTGCTTTGTTAAGCGCAATGGTAGAAACCTTTACGTGTTTCTCTGCTGGCTCATCAAATGTAGATGCTATAACCTCTGCACGTACACTGCGTTCCATATCTGTAACCTCCTCTGGGCGCTCATCTACTAGTACAATCATCAAATAACATTCTGGGTGATTTTCTGCAATAGCATTTGCCAATTCTTTCAACAACATCGTTTTACCCGTTTTAGGTTGGGCTACAATCAATCCACGCTGTCCTTTACCAATGGGTGTAAACAAATCCATTATTCTTGTGCTGTAATTATCAGCGGTTGTACAAAGATTTAATTTTTCGTACGGAAACAATGGTGTTAAATAATCAAACGGTACCCTATCTCTTACTTCTTCTGGCGATTTACCATTGATGGTATTTACTTTTAATAAAGCAAAATATTTCTCTCCTTCTTTTGGTGGGCGTACACTTCCAAAAACAGTATCACCAGTTTTTAAACCAAATAATTTTATTTGTGATGGTGATACATAAATATCATCTGGCGAAGAAAGATAATTGTAATCGCTACTTCTTAAAAAACCATACCCATCAGGCATCATTTCCAATACACCTTCGCCTTGTATAATGCCATCGAATTCTATATTAAAAACAGGAGGTTCTTTTTTAAACTGTGGGCGTGGTTGAAATTGCTGTACTGGTTCTTCTTCCATTTCTGGTTGTTGTACATCTTCTTCTTGCAACATTTGTGCTATGGCAGCAGGTATGGTCGTTTGTTCGCTAGTTATTGGTTGTAGTTCCTCATCTTGGTCGCCCATTGGTTGACCCTCTTCCACTTCTTTTTTAAATGGCTTTTTTTCTGCCATTGGTTTTCTGCCTTTTAATACAGGAGATGGTTTTGCAGCTGGCGCTTCTTTTGCTGCTGGGGGTGCTTCTACTATAGGCGCTTCAACTGTAGTGTCACTTTTTAAAATTCGTTTCCTTTTTGGCTTTTCAGCCTCGTTGGTTTTTTCTGTGCTCATGCTGGCTTGTTTATCTAGTATATGCTGTATGAGCTCTTGCTTATCAGCCTTTTTGCTAGTTTTTATACTTAGTTGGTCTGCAATGTCATGCAGCTCGGGAACGAGCAGGTCGTTCAATTGTAATATGTCGTACATAAATTGTTCAGAAGTGCGTTATCAAAAGTTCGCTGTAATCTGTTGAAAATTGAGATTGAAAATTTGTTCGTTGATTTGGAAGACGTTTATGTAGAAACATTGTAAACGAGTAATTATATTACTATTCCAATGCAATAATACATTTATTTATTAAAACGAAAAAAAATAATTTTTAAATCTGTGTAAGTGGTTCTACTGATGTTATGCTATTAAGAGGAATAGCGTTACTGTACAATAAAATGAGCTATTGGTTTACTTAACTAAAATTTTATAAAATTTTTCGAGTTCTGCTTTATCAGCGGGTATTAAACTCCCATCTTTTTCAAATTTACTTTTAAATAGTACCACCCTTTTGTGTTGCGGGCTTATGGTAAGAATAGCGTCAATCATTTGTGGAGTAACTAGGTCTATTTCTTGTTTTAATAGCGTTGCTGTAGCTACAGATTTATGTGTTACATGCTTCTTTTTAATAATAGCTTCTAAAGTAGCAAGCTTACCTGGGTGTATGTCGCTCAAGCGAGATGCTTTCCCGTGCAATCCTTCAAGCTGTTTCTTACTAAGCCCTCCCCTTTCCATATATTGCATTTGCAAACTTTTACAAAATACATCATCAGGTTTTGCCTGCAAAACAGTTTCTAACACATAAGCTACAATATCTATATCGGGGTTAATGCGTTGTTGCATAGTCGTAAAGTTAAGGTTTGCAAATTACACTAATTCAAAACCGAACTAAAGAAGTAAATTTATTAAACAAATTTTATCTCCACTACTTAAAATAATAACAATAAATAGAGTAAGCAATTATATAAAACTAAAAAAATTACTAAATAAATACTAAATATATTAGTTCGTTTAAAATTAATTTATTAGTTTTGTTTCTCAATATATATTTACACGCAAAACAAGATACATCAACTAAAAAAAACAAACACATGAGCGCAGCAGAAAAAATTGACAAAACAGAAAAATCGGAAAAGTTTAAAGCCCTTAAACTTACCATGGAAAAAATTGACAAAGATTATGGTAAAGGTTCGGTGATGATGATGGGCGATAAAGGAGTAGTAGAACAAGAAGTTATTTCTACTGGTTCTATAGGTTTGGATGTTGCCTTGGGCATCGGTGGTTTACCAAAAGGTAGGGTAATAGAAATTTATGGCCCAGAGTCGTCTGGTAAAACAACATTAGCCATTCATGTAATAGCAGAAGCACAAAAGAAAGGCGGCATGTGTGCATTTATAGATGCAGAGCATGCATTTGATAGCGGCTATGCTCAAAAGCTTGGCGTTGATATTGATAATCTTTTAATTTCTCAACCAGATTATGGTGAGCAGGCATTAGAAATTGCAGACAGATTAATCCTTAGTGGCGCATTAGATGTTGTTGTTATAGATTCAGTAGCGGCTCTTGTACCAAAAAGCGAATTAGAAGGAGAAATGGGTGATAGCAAAATGGGCTTACATGCTCGGTTAATGAGCCAAGCATTAAGAAAACTTACTGCTACCATTAATAAAACTGGTACCATTTGTATTTTCATAAATCAACTTAGAGAGAAAATTGGTGTTATGTTTGGTAATCCAGAAACAACTACTGGTGGCAATGCTTTAAAGTTTTACGCATCTGTAAGGTTAGATATTCGTAGGATGGCACAAATAAAAGATGGAGATGAAATAACGGGCAATCACATAAAAGTAAAAGTGGTAAAAAATAAAGTAGCACCACCTTTCCGTATTGCTGAGTTTGATATTGTTTATGGAGAGGGTATTTCTAAAATAGGAGAAATAATAGATATGGGAGTAGAGTTAGGTATTGTTCAAAAAAGCGGTAGTTGGTTTAGTTATAATAGCGATAAGCTTGGGCAAGGTAGAGAATCGGTAAAACAAATTTTATTAGATAACCCTGCTATGGCCGATGAAATAGAAGTTAAAATAAGGGAGAAAATAAAAGAGAATAAAGGCGGTGAATAGCCAATTCTTTGTTTGTTTAATATAGGGTTAGTAAGTAAAAAACCGTCTTTTATGCAAAGACGGTTTTTTATTTGCTTTTGCTAGGCACAAAATTTCTTATGATAATGTCTTAAAAGTTTTAGCAATCATTCTCCCATTATACCAAACCTGCAATATGTATTCGCCCTTTACGAAATTATCAGGCGTAAGAGAAAAATTAATTTGCTTGTCTTTTTTAGCTCCATCAAAAGAAATTTTTCTAGAATATACTTTTTTACCTTCCTTTGTTTCAAAAGTGCCAGATTCCCAAACTGAATTCTTTAAAACCTTACCATCTGGCTGTAAAACAACTACCATTACCTCTGTGTTTGTGTTATCTGACAAATTATTTAATGAAAAAGTACCAATCATTTTTTCAGCATCCTCCGCATAAGAAGTTTCAAATTCTTTATTATTATTTTCTGCTACGGTAAATAAATGTAAATCACCCGCAGTAGCTGAAGAAGAACTTACAATATTGTTATTAAGATTAACTTTATCTATTCGAACTTTTTCAATTGTTGCAGCAGTAGAAGTTCCATTTTCTGAGGCTTTGTTATTTGCCATCAACTGATTTAAAAGTGCCTGCAAGCGTTTATTATCAGCTTCCACACCTGAATACCTATTTTGCAATAATGCTACTTTTAGTTGTAATTCCTCAATTTTTAGCTTCGCACTTGCCAAGTCAGCAGTGCTGCTTTGGTCTTTTAAAAGTGCTGTAATTTCGTTTTTAAGATTAGCAACATCCGTAAGATTTGCTTGCGATTCTTTGTCAAGATTAATTCTTGGGTCTCTAAGCATATTTGTATCAATAGCTTTTATAGCAGAGCGATACACAACTTGTAGAGAATCCCTTTCTTTATTTAAAGTTGGTTTTACAATTGCGGTCGCATTCGTTTTAGGTGGTTCAGGGTCTCTTAAGTAAGTTCTGTAAACAGAAATGCCTAAAACTGTGGCAGAAACTATTAATAATACAATGGAAACGTTAAGCAGTATATCGTATTTGTCTTCTCGCATAGAAAAAATATTAAAGTTGTATATGCGGTGTCTCTTAAGACTATGGAGTAATTAGTGGTATAAAGATGCAGTTTTTTTTTTAATTATTGTCAATTAGTTTTTATTTCTTGGCTTACATAGGCAGAAATCCAGCCTACCTGACCATTTTTTACAAGAAAAAATTGCTTTTTTTCTTGTACACCTTCAAATTGTCTAAATATTTTTAAAAGTAATGCAGACCCTGCCATAAGAGACTTTTGATCAAATACTTTATGCACTCTTTGTGCCTCAATAATAAAAGCATTTTTATCTATTGATACATCTTCGATAGTGGTTGCCAATTTATCAGGCGAAAGCAATCCGAAATTATTGGATAGCCTGTCATTAAATTTTACTAAATCTTCATAATTAACTGGCACAACTGAGTTTTCAATTAGCTCGGGATAAAGCAATGTTGCAACCGACCAAGCAATACCTCCACTTATAGCAAAGTTATCATTCATATTATATGCTCCACTTTCATTTACAGCATAAACGATGTCTTTATCAGGTTCTCCAGCTATTACCCTGCTAAGTTGTTTTTTATAATTAGCTATAGTTTTATCATCTTCTATTCTTTTTTCAGTAGCATTGGCTATACTTTTTGTGCCCCAATTGAGTACAAAAAGCTTCAATTCTGTAATATTACCATTTTTAAAATACCCGCCCTTTGTATTTCCACTACCAATATCTATTAAGAATGTACTATACCTTCTTGCCTCAGGTATAATGCCAATATGAGACAATCTAGCTTCTCCCATAGCATCTATAACTGATACAAGTCTTTGAGGTTCTTTGATTGCTAATTTAAAAGAATCGGCTAAATTATTAATGAGGTTAGTTTTATTTTCTTTTTCAGCTTGCCCTTTTACACCACTGCTTACAACGGTAAATACTTTACTACTGGGAATTCCGTAGCTATTTAGTGCCGCATTATATAACCCTGTAAGCGCATTTAGTGTTGCGGAAAAAGTTGTATTGGTAAAAGATATAAAGTCAGTATTCACCGAAGTATCTTTTATTGCTTTGATTGCACCAGTAGCTGCTGCATTCTTGCCCACTTGTAAAATACTCATTTTTACACCCTTCGACCCTACTTCAATACCAGCGTAAAGGTTAGACTTTTTTATTTTGGTGGAAATATTGTTTTGGGCAACTACCGAAAAGGCACTACAAATTAACATTACAAACAAAACAGGTTTCGCAAAATATACCAACATTATTAAAAATTTGGTATAAAATTAATCTATAAATAAGATTTAATAGCTGGTGTAGAGAAGTTGGGGAAAGAAAAGTAAGGTCGAGTTTTAAAAAAACTTATGAAGTTAAAAAAGCTAATAAAAAAATAGTAGTTTACCAATCATACATATTTTTTTACTTTTTAGAGCTTCGTAAAAAATTCATAATACCTTCTGACATAATTTGAGTTTCAAATAAATAATTAATTACAATCTTTACAATTCAAACAACAATTGCATGAAACGTTTTTTTGAGAATATAATATTGTACTTATGCAATTTTATTCTTACAAATTTCAATACATCTCCACCACCAATGGTACGGAAGCATTTCCATTTTATACGTGCATAGCATGCTTTTCTAATAGCTTTTAGCGTAGCTAAAAAAATATTATTTACTGCTAACAAGATTATTATTTATATTTAAATAAGTAAAACCATAAAACTATGTCTATTTTTAAAAAGGCACTGGGGCTTTTCGTGGAATTTGAGCCAGAAGAACCCAAACCAGCCAACACAAATTCATCTTGGAGCGAAGACGGATTGCCCATTCAGGTAAAGCCAAAATCTAAGCAAACATACCCTGTGGATAACAACAACCTGCCCGCAAATGCAAGCACATATACGTTAAACAAAGGCGATATTGATAAATTTGAAAAGCACTTTGAAGACCTATTTGACAAAGCAAATTTACAAGGCCCAGACTATTATGAGTTTTGGAAAATGATGGAAACATTGGAAGCAGCTGTGCCAGATGATGCGGTAAGAATGAACGCCGTTTTTTCTACCTTAAAAGTACAAGGGCTTACAAAGGAAACTTTAATAAGCAGTGCCGAAAAGTATTTGGAACTGTTAGAAAAAGATAAGCTAGAATTTAAAAATGCAGTAGGCTCCAAAGTACTGGGTGAAATAGAAGGAAGAAAAACATCTATAACAGCATTGGAAAATAAGAATAAAGAAAATGCTGACCTTATACAAAAACTTACAGCAGAAATAAATGACAATACGCAAAAAATAACAACGCTAAGAAAAGAAGTGATAGACGAGGAAGCAAAAATAAACAACAATACCAATGGGTATAATATTGCTTGCGATGCTATGTTATCTAGTCTTTCGAGCGATATTCAAAAAATTAAAACATCACTATAACTACACTATAACTATAACACATGGAAACAAATGTATTTCCTGTAGCGCCCAATGCACAGGACAAATTAAAATCGTATTGGAACAGACCAGGCGGTAAAGCTGGCGTAGTAATTGGGCTTGGGCTACTAGGCGTAATTGCCTATTTTGTAGTGCCTATTCTTACTACTATAGTATGGAACACTTTAAACTTTGGTATTGCGCTGGTATGCCTTGGTATATTTTTATACTGTGTCACGCATCGTAAACTTAGACTGAGCCTGTTTTATTTGTATGAAATTATCATGAAAAAATTGGTAGGTTTTGTAATAGAACTTGACCCATTTATTATAGCTGAAGATTATATTGGCGATATGGAGCAGCAGCGTGAAAAACTATATAACCAAAGTATAGATGTGGACGGGCAAAAAGAAAAAATAGATCTTAAGCTGAATGAAAAAGAGAAAGAAATGAATAGCATGCTTGCAAAAGCAAAAGCGGCTAAAGATAATAATATGATGCCTGAACTTGGTAATGCTACAAGACAAGTGGCTCGTATAAATGAGTACATAAAGCAGCTTGCTCCTATACGTGATAGCCTAGCAAAAATTGGGGACTATCTTACCAAGGTACACAAGAATAGTGGCTACCTTATAGAAGATGCAAAGAACGAATTGGAACTTAAAAAAGATTTATACAAATCGGTAAGTAGTGGCAACCAAGCATTGAATAGTGCTATGAAAATTTTTAAAGGTGATCCTGAAAAGAAATTGATGGTAGAGCAAAGTATGGAATACCTTAAAGAAGACATTGCAGGTAAATTGGCAAGTATGAAAAAAGCCATTAGTTACTCCAGTGATTTTATGCGCAGCATAGATTTGGATAATGCAACTTTTGAAGTAGAAGGACTTAAAATGCTAGAAGCTTATGACTCTGATAGCGAGTTAAAATTAAATACACAACTATGGCAACCAAGCAATGCGCCTGTGGTGCCAGGAAAAGTGAATAGCAATTACAACGATTTATTAAACTAACTAAAAAACCAAAATACAATGTCAGTAAAAGTAAAAACATCCGGAAAGGTTGTAGGAATATTATTAATACTTGGTGGCTTATTTGCTGCTAAAACATTTTGGTGGGATAAGCGACCAAAAGAAGCAAAGGTATCAAACGAAATTGGCAAAGTAGTTTTGCCTGACGAGCCACAAGCATCACTGCAAGGCAATGCAAGTGTAAAATTACCATTGCCAAGCGCAGAGCCAAGTGCAAATGGTGGTACAAAAATAAAATGGGAGGTAATGGCATGGAACGCACAGTTTCCATTAATGTATGCAAACGGCGGAGCGCTTACTACCAAAGGTTCTTTGATAGATAATGCAAAAATGCAAATCAATATTATCAGACAAGATGATTGTAATAAATCTATTGCAGATATTGTAAAATTTGCGCAAGATTATAAAAATAATCCAAATGCAGAAGGCGTATTTGCATCGTATATGGGTGATGGTATGCCAGCGTTTTTTGCAGGACTTAGCAAAGAGTTGGAGCCGCTTGGCCCAGAGTACCAGCCTGTAGCTTTTTATGCCATGGGCAAAAGTTATGGCGAAGATAAATTGATGGCACCACAAAGTTGGAAGAGCAATCCAAGAACTGCGATTGGTAAAACGGTGGCTTGTTATTTAAGAGATGGCGATATGAATATTTTATTGAAATGGGCAGGAGATAACGGTTTAAAAGTAAATCCTGATGAAACTACCTTTGATAGAGATGCTATTAACTTAATATCTGCAAGCGACTTTTTAGATGCAGCAAATAAATACATAACAGGCTACAAAGAAAAACGGGCGTTTGTAGTAGCTGGAAAAAAATTGAGCAGTGATACAACGGTAGGTACTGATGCTGTGGCAACATGGACACCGGGTGATGTGAACGTTGCAAAGAAAAAAGGCGGCTTGGTAAATATTGCTTCTACCAAACAATATTCTACGCAAATGCCAAACATTACCATTACTATTCGCAAGTTTGCCAACGACCATCGTACAGATATTGAAAATTTGATAATGGCATTAGCGCAAAGTGGAGACCAAGTACGTAGCTATACTGATGCGAAAAAATTTGCTGCTGACGTAAGTGCTAAAGTTTATAATGAAGAGGATGGAGCATATTGGATGAAATATTATGATGGTGTTACCGAAAAAGACATTCAAGGTAATGACGTGGAGCTTGGTGGTAGCATGGCTTTTAACTTGCCAGATGCTGCTTCATTTTTTGGATTAGGAAATGATAAATTAGATAGATACAAAGTTGTGTACAATACGTTTGGAGATATATTATCAAAAATGTATCCGGAGTACATGGCAAAATATCCTGACTATGCAAAGATGGTAGATAAGTCGTACATGCTTTCTGTAATTTCAAACCATCCTGAATTGATGGAAGGAAAAACAATAGCAGTAACCTATGCGCCAACGATTACGGATAAAGTTTCATCAAAATCTTTTCAAATACAATTTGAATCGGGCAGTGCTACCATAAAATCAGAATCGTATAAAGTGCTTGATGAAATTTTGAAAAGTACCATTGTTGCCGAAAATTTAAAAGTAGGGGTAAATGGTCATACGGACAACACAGGTAACCCTGCCGCAAACCAGTCTTTATCTGAGCTAAGGGCTGCAAGTGTAAAAAGATATTTAGAAAGTAAAGGGATTACAAGTGCTCGTATAGAAAGTAAAGGCATGGGTAGTAATGCACCCGTAGCAGATAATAATACAGTGGAAGGTAAGGCGCAGAATAGAAGAGTGGAGATTGTGTTGGGGCAGTAACTAAAAGCCCCTTAGGGGCGAAATGTTAGTAGACAAATTATAATAAAATCTTCCTTAGCTCCGTAGGAGCGACATGTTTTTTTTAGCAATAACATGTCGCCACGATGGGGCTTTTGAAACATTTGAAACAAATGTTTTTTCTACTGACATAACGCTCCTATGGAGCTTTTAAAAATATCCATTTTGTATTTAATTAAATTTTTATGAAACAACTAAAAACATTTTTTGAACCATTTGGTATAATTAGCAAAGGCAATATGCTTGCATTGGTGTTTATACAAATCGTTTTAGCATTAGGATTATGGCAATGGCTTAGCGGAGGGCTTATTCCGCCCCCATCTAAAATAATAGGAAAAGTTTTGGAAATTGTACAAACAGGAAATTTTTGGGACAACTTTTTCGCCAGCTTAATGCTAACATTAAAAGGAATGTTTATAGCACTGTTTATAGCACTACTTGTAAGTTATATATCTCTTGTTCCATTTTTTCGTCCATTGGCAAAGTTTGTAATAAAGTGTAGGTATTTAACTTTAACGGGTTTAATATTTGCATTTACATTATTAACCAGTGATGGTAGTCAATTAAAATTGAGCTTGCTTTTATTTGGTATCGTTCCATTTTTTGTAACCTCATTGCTTTCTGTAATTGATGGTATAGACAAACAGGAATTTGAATTATGTGCAACACTTGGTATGAATAAATGGAGAACATTGTGGGAAGTGGTTATAGTTGGTAGGTTAGACCAAGTGTTGGAAGTAATGCGACAAAACTTTGCCATTGCTTGGATGATGATTACCATGGTGGAAGGGCTTAGCATGAGCGAAGGCGGATTAGGCACATTGCTTATAAAATCTAATAAGTATATTGATCTTACAACCGTATTTGCCATACTGCTTATCATTTTTTTAATAGGTGTTTTCTTCGATTATATTTTGGGCGCATTGCGCTATTGGTTATTTCCATATACAAAAATTCAATTAAGAGATAAATAATGACATACCAAAAAACAAAAACATTATTAAAGGCTGAGAACATTGGTCTTTCCTATGGCGATAAAGTTATACTTAGAGATATTGATTTTGAAATACATGATATTGTTCGTCCTGATGTATGCCAAGGGCAAGTAGTTTCATTAATAGGGCGAAGTGGTATTGGTAAAACCCAGCTGTTTAAAATATTGGCTGGCATGAACAAACCCACCACAGGCAAAGTAACCATTGGTGAGGATAAACATGAAGTGAGGGAAGGCGAAGTAGGTGTGGTTTCGCAGAACTATATTTTGTTTAACCATCGCAGCATAAGAAAAAATTTAGAAATTGCTCTTGCGCATAACAATAAAAATTATTCAGAAACGGATAAAAAAAATATTATTAAAGAGTACGGAGATAAATTTCATCTTACAGAGCATTTAGATAAATATCCACTACAACTATCTGGCGGACAACGCCAGCGTGTTAGTATATTACAACAAGCACTTACATCTAATAGTTTTATTTTGTTAGACGAGCCTTTTTCAGGTTTAGATGCGTTGGTAATAGATAAGGTTGTTGATTTATTAATAAAAGTTTCAACGCTAGATGAAATGAATACACTCATTATTGTAAGCCACGATATCGAAAATGCCCTTGCCATTTCTGATACTGCATTTATAATGGCAAACCAACCAAACAAAGTAGGAGCAACCATTACAGAAAAATTAGACTTAATTGATAAAGGTTTTGCTTGGAATAAAGAAATTAAAAAGGATGCAAAGTTTCAAGATATGGTAAATGATATGAAGTTTAAGATATAGTCCAAAAATAAATGTTCACTTATCCATAATAGGGGCTTATCATCCAATAAACCAAAACACCACTTACCGATACAAAAAACCAAAGAGGCCAAGTAATGCGTACCAATTTTTTATGTTTATCATACTCGCCTGTAAGAGCACGGTAAGCCGTAAACAAAATAAAAGGAAGTACAATAGCTGCTAGCGGAATATGCAAACCCAATAAAACGTAATAAAATATTCTGATTTCACCAGCACTAAATTTTTCATCAATACTAAGTACGCCATCATGATTGTAATCACCAAACTTTGTTTCGCCAGCCATTAAATGATGACAGATATAACTGAGTAAGAAAAATACAGAAAGTAAAATAGCAGATAGCATTATTCTTTTATGCAATAAATAATTTTTGCTTTTTATAGTTACCAGACCCGCAACCAACAAAATAGACACCGCAGAATTTACAATAGCATTAAATGTTGCAAATAGATGAACATTAAACGGTAAAGCCACATCTAACTTATATTTACTCAAAACAGCAACTGCAATAAATACAATAAAAGATACAGCCCAAATAAACAATTTGGCCTTGCTATCGTTTTTTTCTAAAGATGGTTGTAACATTAATAAGGTAGTTTTTGTTTTCTATTTTTATTAAGCAATGCCATTACCAACATTAGTATGGCTAAGCCCGTAAATATTACAGGTAGTATTGGTATAAATTCTCTAAAAATGGAAGGTGTTTTTCTATTGCGCTCTAACATTACGGTAG
The DNA here is from genome assembly GCA_031408295.1 of Ferruginibacter sp. Lineage (GTDB taxonomy): Bacteria > Bacteroidota > Bacteroidia > Chitinophagales > Chitinophagaceae > Ferruginibacter. Next base: position 28,569 of record JANNVW010000055.1, on the reverse strand, counting down.
GTATATCGCTTGCAAGCTTTGATAGTTTTGTGGTGTCAAAGCCATTGTACCAGCCACGTACAACTCTATTAGTATCAAGCAAAAAGAAATTTTCTGTATGCGGAAAAGCAGTATCAGCACCTACATCTGCTACATTAGCTTTCATTTCTTTTATGGCAAAATCGTATATTTCTTTTTTATCACCGGTTACAAACCACCAGCTATCATGGTTGGCATTATACTTATCGGCAAATGCTCGTAACCTTGGTACACTATCTCTTTCTGGGTCTATGCTAATGGATAAAAACTGTACAATACCATCATTCTTTTTGTAAGAATCTTGTAGGCGTTTCATATTGCGTGCAAGCCCTGGGCAAATGCTAGGGCAGCTCGTAAAGAAAAAGTTTACCACAATGATTTTTCCTTTCAAATCATCTAACGAAGCATTTTTGCCAAGCTGATTGGTAAATTTCAAATTACTTACTTGGTGCCAAGTTGTATCGGGTATTATTTTACCTCTTCTTTCTGTAGTGCCTACACTATCGTAAAAATATTTTGGAGGCATAGGAGCCGCATTTTTACTCAATACTTTTACAAATATATATCCTGCAATAGGCATTAACATGGCTATGGCTAAGCCTAACAAAGCTTTTTTATTCACTGCAAATTATTTTTATAGAACACTTTATTAGTGTATCAAAGAAGATATGCAAAGATAGTTTAAGTGGGATTTTTTTACGCATTAATGGGCATAAAAAAACCATCATTTTTTATGATGGTTTTAAAAATATTTTATCAAAAATTAAGGTTTTGCATCTTTAAGTACTGGCTTCTGCTGCACTTTATCTATACTCGGTCTGCTACCAGCATTTGTATTACGCATTTCTCTCCAGCTATTACCATCCCATAAAAAGGCAATAATAAACCATACAAACAATACCAATGGTACTGTTATCGTCATTATCATATTTCTTACTTCATCACCAAGGTGCATAAATACAGAAACGATGTAATACGCTTTTAATAAAGTAAGGATTCCAATAACTACTTTGGTTGTAAGAATTGCAGCACTTCCCATTCCTTCTCCTTTAAAATAAAGAAAGTAGCCAAGTGCCAATTCTATAACAGTTAATAAAGAAAGTACCCAAAACACTTTCCATATTCTACCCGTGCCCTCGTTATGGCCATGTGTATGTCCCGCTTCTGCTGATATTGTATGTTCGCTCATATAAATTAGATGTTAGATAACTAGATGTTAGATATTAGACGTAAGACACAAGACTTTTATGTACAAACATCGTTTTAATAATAAACTTTCTTTAATAATGTACCAGTCTAAATACTGAATACTAAGTACTCAATACTATACTAGATAAAAACACAAGAATACAAATACCCAAACCAAATCCACAAAATGCCAGTATAGTCCTGCTTTTTCAATCATTTCATAATGTCCTCTTTGGTCAAAATGACCAAGTTTGGTTTTAAAATACATAATAATATTTATAACCACACCACTAAGTACGTGAAAACCGTGGAAACCAGTTATGCCAAAAAAGTAACTACCAAATGCAGGGCGACCAACATTCGCTACATGTAAGTCGGCTGTACTTATCATGGTAGTAAGCTCTGCATTACTCATAGCGGATACGTTGTGTGCATTATGTCCTGCTGCTTCTGCCCCAGCATGATGAATTGTATTTGCTATATTCACCAATTGGTCATGCGGCGTTTTTTGCAAGGCAGCTAACATGGCTTCCTGTGCAGCGGGCAATCCCCAAGGGTTGGAACTTGCTGTTGTATTCATTACAGAAAGTGTACCATCATTCAACAAAGCCACGTGCTCACCAGTTAATAAATGCGTCCACTCCCAAGCCTGGCAACCCAAGAAAGCAGCACCACCAATAATGGTAAGAATCATATATTTCTCTACACCCTTTCTATTCATGTTATGCCCTTCGTGTACGGCAAGTACCATGGTAACAGAACTAAAAATCAACACAAAGGTCATGATACTTACAAATACCAATGGCAAATTTGCATGACCTAAAAAAGGAACAGAATTAAATACTTTGTTAGGGTCAGGCCAGCTGTTCACGCTGAAACGAATGGTACCATAACTAATAAGAAACGCACCAAAAGTAAATGCATCACTCATTAAAAAGTACCACATCATCACTTTACCATAGCTAGCGTTAAACGGGCTTCTGCCCCCGCTCCATGATTTTGTGTTTGGTTGTATTGTTGCTGCTGTAGCCATAAAAATCTATTTCCAAATAATAATTTAATATATATCCCTAAACCCAATCTGTTCTTATAAAAAATCCGTTCCTACTATTGATTGTTGTAGTTCATTCTTCAACCAATACAATTAAATATCACAAAAAAATATTTAATCCCCACTACATGAGTGATATGCACCTATGCATATCACTTATTTAAAATTACATACAAATATATTCACAACTATACTTTTCTTATTGTTTCTTTTACTTTATCATCAATAAAAAAACCAACAAGTATAACCAAAGTATATCTACAAAATGCCAATAAGTACTCATTAACTCTACTGGCACTGTACTGTAATTTCTTTTCTTACTACTAAAAGCCAATAAGCTCATTACGATAAGTGCTATTACACCGCCAATTACATGCAATGCATGTAAGCCTACAATTACATACAAAAAAGAATAAGAAACGTTTCCTTGTAATGTAATCCCTTTTTGCCACAATTGTTGAAATCCTATAACTTGCAATCCAATAAACAAGGCACCCAGCACCATCGTAGCTACCATTAGCATTCTATAACGGCTCATGGCTCTTTCTTTAAAAGATTTCAAAGCCAACCACATTGTTCCACTACTTGCTACTACAGCCGCTGTGCTAAACCAAAAAGCTACGGGCAAGTCAAATGTTTGCCAGTTAGCCTGATTTCTTTTTACAATGTAAGCACTCGTAAGCCCTGCAAACATCATCAATATACTTCCTATTGCTACCCACAAGGTAAATTTATGCGGATGCAATTTTTGTTTTTTTTCCATTTCTATTACAAAGTACTTAGTATTGAGTATTAAGACAACCCTCCACTAGTTCAATGTTATTTTTTTATTTCAAAATCTTTTCTACAATTCTTTTTTTGTCCGAACAAAGAAATAGCTAGGTGCAACTTCATTGGCGACGCTCCGTTTAACAGTATCTCTTTGTTCATCTTTTATGGAAGCGTTAAGAGACCTATAAAACAAATCGTCTTATCATTATCTCGCCTACAACTTGTTTCCTTGCTATTTGAAATTTGCACATCTGCACATTTTCCTATTTTCACATTCGCACCTTATCTGCCCACAACGCTAAAAATACAATCATCAAATAAAAATAAGAACTAAACATTACCTTTCTTGCTGCTGGTTTATCCATTTTCATAAAAAGCAAAATGCTTGTATAAACCATCCACAGATTACAACCTAGCACTATCCACATACTTATTTGCCCACTTAAATGATAATAGTAAGGCAGTATTCCCACTGGTATCATCATGGCACTATACATAATCGTTTGCAATGCCGTAAACTTTGTCGGTCCTTTATCGCTCGGCAATAATTTGAACCCTGCTTTTGTATAATCTTCGTGTGCTAGCCAAGCTATTGCCCAAAAATGTGGAAATTGCCATAAAAATTGGATACCAAATAGTACCCAACCACCAACACTAAAATTATCTGTAGCCGCTACCCAACCAATCAAACAAGGCAATGCACCAGGTATAGCTCCCACCAATACTGCTATAGAATTTATTTTTTTTAAAGGCGTATAAATAAACCCATAAATAAATAAACTTGCTAGCCCTACGAGTGCGCTATTCATGTTAAAAAAATACCACATCATACCCACGCCAATCACGCCAGTAATTAAAGCAAAAATGTAGCCTTCGGTTACACTCATGCGTCCACTAGCAATGGGGCGTTTAGCGGTACGAGCCATTAATGCATCAGTATCTTTTTCCAATACTTGATTAATCGTATTGGCACTGCCTGTGATACACAAACCCGCTACAAAAAGTAAAAGAACTGACAACAGCGTATGCCTAGTATAAATTTGTTCATAAGGCGCTATCAAAAAACTAACCACAGTACTGAACACCACCATAAAACTCAATGTGAATTTTATCAACTGAAAATAATCTTTCACTTTGCTTGCCAATGCAAAAGATTTCGAATCAGCTATTGTTGTATTTTCTTCCATGTTATCTTAAAATCCAAAACCTATTTATTCATTTGCACATCTGCACATTTTCCCATTTGCACATTTGCATTTAATGTTTCTCCTCATCAGCTCCCACTGGCACATCTTGCGCTATAAAATCCTTACCATCTTTCCCCTCTCTAGCATAGTCATATGGCCAACGATGTACTTCTGGTATTTCGCCAACCCAATTTCCATGCCCTGGGCGAATAGGTGTAGTCCACTCTAATGTTGTTGCATCCCAAGGATTCATTGTAGTTACTTTTCTTCCTTTCCAAATACTATAGAAGAAGTTTATAACAAACAACAATTGCGCTGCAAAAACTATCATAGAAACAAAACTTATAAACTCATTTAACCCACCAAACATTTTAAACGATTCCCAGTTTTGAAAATCATAATAACGACGAGGCATACCAGCTAACCCTTCGTAGTGCATTGGCCAGAAAATTAAGTATGCACCAACCATAGTTATCCAAAAATGAATATACCCTAATGTGTTGTTTAAATATCTTCCAAACATTTTAGGAAACCAATGATACACACCGGCAAACATTCCAAAGAAAGATGCCACACCCATTACGATATGAAAATGCGCAATTACAAAATATGTATCGTGTAAGTGAATATCCAAAGCAGAGTTGCCCAAGAAAATACCTGTAAGACCACCACTAATAAATAAGCTTACAAAACCAATTGCAAATAACATTGCTGGTGTAAAGCGAATATTCCCTCTCCATAAAGTAGTAAGCCAGTTAAATACTTTAATAGCAGATGGTACCGCTATCAATAAAGTAAGTAGTACGAAGAATGCACCTAGGAAAGGATTAAGCCCCGTTACAAACATATGATGCGCCCATACCAAGAAAGCCAAAATAGTAATAGCAAACATAGAACCAACCATGGCCATATAACCAAAGATTGGTTTACGACTATTTACAGAAAGTATTTCTGAACTCATACCCATGGCAGGCAATAAAATAATATAAACCTCTGGGTGACCTAAGAACCAAAATAAATGTTGGAATAAAATAGCACTACCACCTTCGTTCGGTAAAATCTTACCAGCTACAACAATATCACTTAAGAAAAAACTTGTTCCTAAATTTCTATCAAACAACAATAATATAGCGCCAGATAATAATACAGGGAAAGACAATACACCCAATACTGCTGTAAAGAAAAACGCCCAAATAGTAAGTGGCATTCTTGTCATGCTCATACCTTTTGTACGCATGTTTAAAACAGTAGTTATATAATTTAATCCTCCTAATAAAGAAGATACAATAAACAATGCCATACTCACCAGCCACAAGTCCATACCAATTTTACTTCCAGATGCTGCATCTCCCAAGGCACTTAGTGGAGGGTAAACCGTCCATCCACCACTTGCAGGACCAGTTTGTACAAAAAGGGAGGAAGCCATTACAATAGAAGCCATAAAGAAAAACCAATAGCTCATACAATTAAGCAATGGTGAAGCCATATCTCTTGCACCAATTTGTAGTGGAATTAAGAAGTTTGAAAACGTACCACTCAACCCTGCAGTTAATACAAAGAATACCAAAATGGTTCCGTGCATCGTTACAAGTGCATAATAAAATTCTGGTGCTAGCTTACCTCCTTTAGCCCAATGGCCCAATAAATCTTCTAACCAAGGGAAAGTAGTATTTGGATAACCCAATTGTAAGCGGAATAATACAGAGAATAAACCACCCACAATTGCCCAAATAATTCCTGTTACCAAAAATTGTTTAGAAATCGTTTTATGGTCTAAACTAAAAACGTATTTAGAAATAAAAGTTTCTTTATGATGGTGTTCGCCGTGATGAGTATCTTCATGCTGTGCTATATTCCCTATCGATGATACCTCATTTAGTGTTACTGCGCTGCTCATATCTTTAGATTTTTAATTGTATTTATTATTTTTTTTCAGATTGTGCCAAAGCTGCTACTATTGTGCCTGATGTATCTGCTTTAGGCATCTCTTTTTTAAACAAAGTGATGTACTCTGGTGTTTGTTCTGCCAACCATTTTTTATACTCTTCAGGAGTTTGAACAACAATTACCCCTCTCATAGAAAAATGTCCTGCTCCACACATTTGATCGCAACTTATTTCATACACAAAATTTGCATTTCCTGTACGTACTTTCATTTGCTCTGTAGTGTATTTTGGTGTAAACCAAAGCGTAGTTGGAATACCAGGTACAGCATCCATTTTCATTCTAAAATGATTTAAACCAACATCGTGTATTACATCTTGAGCATTAATTACCAATTTCACTGGTACACCCAAAGGAAGGTGCATTTCATTTGTATGCAAATCGTCTAAACTATTTACATCTTCAAAATCCACTCCTAAAATATTTCCAGATGGCTTATTGTATAATTTATAATCTTTTTTACCTAGTATTCCATCCTTACCTGGGTAACGCATTTCCCATGCAAATTGGTGGCCTGTAATCTCTACCACAATTGCATTGTCAGGAGGATTACCAGTCATTTTAAACCAGTTAATTAAACCAAATACGACCAATACTGTAAGGAAAATAGCTGGTACAGTTGTCCAAAGCAATTCTAATTTTGTACTATGTGCAAAAAAGAAAGCCTTTTTACCTTCCTTCTCTTGGTATTTAAATGCAAACCAAAAAAGCAATATTTGGGTAATGATGAATATTACACCCGTTACAGCTATAGTAAGATAAAGCATGAAATATATCTTCTCACCTTCAATAGATGCTGAACCTTGAGGAAACAATGTTTTCTTAAAATACCACTCATTACAAACATACACACCTATTAAACCAAATATTAAAAAGGCTACCAGTAAAAACCCATTTATTTTATTGGTTTGTTTACGTGTTTTATCCTCGCCTTTTAGTACGCTCACATACTCACTTGCTTTTGCAATTTGAAAAATGACAACAAATATCATCACCACAATTGCTAAAATAAATAATTCTTTCATGTTTACTTTTTTGACTACAGACCACCGACAACGGACGACTGTTTGTTTCTTTTATATTTTAACTGCTTAAATAAATTCTGCAGTTTTTTAAAAAATTTCAATCATTGATAAACTCTATTTTTACAATAAATGTTTAAGTCAACTATTTAACCATTCAACTAAGTATGATGTATCATACTCTCTTTTAAGAAAGGATGATTTTTTTGTACCAAAGAATGTTTTGTAAAATATTGACCAACACCCCACATTATTATACCAATAAATAAACATGGTACACCAAACTCAAAAGGTAACAACTCTGCTTTTGCTCCCATTGTACCTGGCATAATCATTTGGAAAAAATCTATCCAATGTCCAAATATTATTAATACAGCTACGAAAGTTACTACTGTCCAGTTTCTTTTTGAACCCCTTCTCATTAAAATTAATAATGGTGCTAAAAAGTTTACAATGAGGTTAAAGAAAAATATTCCATGGTAAGGGCCACTCTTTTCAGCCGTACCTATTCTAGCTATAAAATATCTTGTTTCCTCTGGTTGGTTACTGTACCAAATAAGCATGTATTGATCAAACCATAAGTATGCCCAAAACACAGAAAACGCAAACATAAATTTACCCACATCATGCAAGTGCTCTTCGGTAACATATTCTAACTCTCCCCTATTTTTTAAGTAAATAACGAAGATGGCTATTAAAGACATGCCAGATACAAACGTACTAGCAAAAGTATACCAACTGTACATGGTGCTATACCAATGTGCATCTATACTCATCAACCAAAACCAAGGTAGTGTAGAAGCCACAGTAAGACCAAATACTACAACATAAAACGATGCTACCGTAAAATTAGTATCCATCCAAGATTTTGCTTCTGGTAAAGACATTGGTGCTTGGTTGTCTGTTTTCAAACTCAATTTACGCATTTTTCCACCTAACCAAATCCACAATAAAATAGAGACAGCAGACCAGATTAAAAAGAATGGAGCGTTTAAAAAGCCATGCTTACCATTTAATATCTTATCAAAATTGGGAGAATTTTTGTCGTATAAACTTGCATCTAACCAGTGGTAAATATCTGTACGACCGCCTAGTACAATAGCTAACAAAATTAAAAAAGTAACTCCTCCAAGAATAGGCGTTACACTAGAAATAGCTTCTGGAACTCTTTTTAGCGCCACTTGCCAACCGCCCAATGCCAATGTAGTTACACAAATAAAGAACATAGATGCATTTACAACCAATAAAAAATAAACACTGTTTTGAAGCAGTACTGCCCAAAATCTTGTGCTGCTATCTCCTTCACCATGATGTGTAGGATGCGAAAATGGATGAAACATAATAAAACCATAGAGTACCGCTAGCAAACCTGCTACGATAAGACCCCATGTCCATTTTTTAAAGCTACTTGGTAATTGAAAATTATGACTCATCTAAAATATTATTTTATGTAAATGCTATTTATTATTCTTTATTTTATTATCCTTTCTTTGTTGTTGAATCTGACGCTGCTTTTGCCGTTTCAGGCTTTGGTTGCAATGTTCTGATGTACTTTATTATCATCCAGCGTTGTGCTCTAGAAACCTGCGATGCATAACTTCCCATTACACCTTTTCCGTATGTTATAGAATGAAACATTGTTCCATCAGACATTTTTATGTACATATCAGCGGTAAGATTAGCTACACCTCCAACATATCCACCTGCCGCTATTGGTCCATTTGCTAACCCTTTTGCACCATGACATATACCGCAGTTTACATTGTATAATCTTCCAGCTTCAGCCATTTGGCTTTTACTTATTGCAATCGTATCATAAGGGTTTTTCATTGCTGAACTTACATTATAACTTCCTGTGGTATCGCTTGGTAGTTCATAAGCAAACAATTCTCCTCTTTTTATTGTTCCAGCAGCTGGTATATTGTTGTAAAAGATTTTATCTCCACCTTTATTATACATATCGGTTGTAAATTTTGCGCTATCTCTTTCACCATAACTTTCGTAAGCACGGCTGTATGCCATATCGGGCATATAAATTCTACCTGGCTCACGGCGCACGCCTTCGCAACTTGAAATAGCAACAACCATAGTAATCATTATTGCCGTTATGTATGTAATTCGTTTCATTAATTATCAATTATCCATTAAACAATTATCCATTAAAAATTATTAACCACAAGTATTAATAACCTACTTCTTCTCTATATAGTTTTTGTTCTCTATCATATCTACCAAGCCACCAACCTGTTTCTGCTATTTGCGTATTTATTTCTTGTGCACCTGTTTTTTGCATAAACGCTTGTAATTCGCTTTCGTTTGTTTTTTCTGTACACTCTATTACCATCACAAAATGATCATCTGTAGCACGTGTGCTAAAATGATGTTTTTTTACAAATGGCGATAATTGGCATAAATAACAAAATGTAAGTACCATACCTACTGCTGCAAATAGTACTGTAAGCTCAAATGTAATAGGAATCCAAGCTGGCAAAGCAAAGTGTGGCTTACCACCGATATTCAAAGGCCAATCTTTAGTAAATACCCAGCTAATAAAAGTAAGTGCTGTAGTAGTACCCGTAATAGCATATATAAAACCAGCTGTATGTATGCTTGTTTCTCTTAAGCCCAATGCATGGTCTAGCCCGTGTACAGGAAATGGTGTGTATACGTCGTGAATTTTATAGCCAGCTTTTCTTACGTTTTTAACCGCAGGAAATAGCACCGCTTCATCATCAAACGACCCTACCACAAATTTTTTAATTCCGCTCATAGATTTATTATTTTCCATGGGTTGCACCCATGGTTACTCAAAGTAAACCCCTTCGGGGTTTGTCAATTTAATTACATTTCAATTTATCTACTTTCTATTTCCACAAACTTCATATTCACAATCTATTTTCTTTTCTTGGGCTTTGCCTAAGTCCCACGGCTTACTCCCATGGTTACTCAAAGTAAACCCCTTCGGGATTTGTATTAAAATTAAAACCTTGTCAAAACATATAATTCTCAATTTCCACAAACGCTATATTCGCTACCATCCATTAGCAAATTAGCACATCAACTAATTAGCAAATTATTTAATGCGCATGTTCTACTTCTTCTATATAAAATTTTTCTGCATCCTGTCTGTCAATATCTGTCATCTTCATTTTATAATTCTCACCGCTTGTTTTCAATACCGATTTAATTTCCGCAACTGCTATTACAGGAAAATACTTAGCAAATAAGAAGAAGCAAGTAAAGAACAAACCAAACGTACCAAGATAGAAACCTATCTCATAAATACTAGGGCTGTAATACGTACTCCAACTAGATGGTAAAAAATCTCTATACACAGATGTAACAATAATTACAAAACGCTCATACCACATACCAATGTTTACAATAATACTCATAAAGAAAGTTACCGTAATATTTCTTCTCAATTTTTTGCTCCAGAATAACTGTGGTGAAACGACGTTACAGAACATCATCAAATAATAACTCCAGCCATAAGGGCTAAATATATTACCTCTGTTTTCAAAGAATGCAGCAATTTCATATGGATTTTGACCATACCATGCTATAAATAACTCTGTTAAATAAGCTATACCCACAATACTACCCGTAAGTACAATAACCTTATTCATTTTTTCAATATGGCTAATGGTAATATAGTCTTGTAGATTTAATACTTTTCTTACAATAATTAATAGTGTTTGCACCATGGCAAAACCTGAGAAAATCGCACCTGCTACGAAGTATGGAGGAAAAATTGTTGTGTGCCAACCTGGTACTACCGATGTAGCAAAGTCAAAAGATACAATCGTATGTACCGAAAGTACAAGTGGTGTACTCAATCCTGCAAGCACCAATGATAAAGATTCAAAACGCTGCCAATGTTTTGTACTACCTGTCCAACCAAAAGCCGCAACACCGTACATCATTTTGCGAAATTTTGTTTTTGCTCTGTCTCTTACCGTTGCAAAATCAGGCAACAAACCAGAGTACCAAAATAACAATGAAACGGTAAAGTAAGTTGATATCGCAAATACGTCCCACAACAATGGAGAGTTAAAATTTACCCACAAAGGGCCACGAGTGTTTGGATAAGGCAATACAAAAAACGCCATCCATACACGACCCATATGCCATATTGGAAACTGCCCTGCACACATTACAGCAAAAATCGTCATCGCTTCTGCAGCACGGTTTACACCCGTTCTCCAACCTTGTCTAAATAATAATAAGATAGCAGAAATAAGCGTACCAGCATGACCAATACCTACCCACCAAACGAAGTTGGTAATATCCCAACCCCAACCAATTGTTTTGTTCAAATTCCACTGACCAATACCATAAGTAACCTCACGATAAATACTGTACACACCAAATAATAACAAAGCTACACTGATATAAAAACCAACGTACCAAAGCTTGCTTGGCTTAGCTTCAATGGGGCTAATGATATCTTCCGTTACCTGATGATAATTTTTATTACCATCTACCAACGGTTCTCTTAGCTGCGATTCGTATTTTAATAATGACATATTTTTTTTTAGATTTTAGACATGAGATATAAGATTTTAGACTTATGCTTCAATGTTTATTTTATCTTTTCAATTCTTCAATTTTTTCTTTTTTGTCCAAGCAAAGAAAGCAGCCATGGTCATCATTGTTGTGTCACTCACCTCAACGGCATACCTTTATTCATCTTTTATCGAAATGATTGTTTTAAACAACCTGCTCTCCCGATTTACCCGTCTTCGACAAGCTCAGACTGACAATCAAATAATTTGAAGCATTACTCCAATATATTTAAAAACATCTAACTATTTCAGACTTCTAAAGTCCTCCGCCATGGCGGAGATTTAGGGGGCTCCTAATGATGCGCTGCTTCTACTTTTTTCTCAGCTTCAGCACCTTCTTTATGCCCTTCCGCTTTATGTTCCGTGCCGTGACCTTCAACTTTATGTTCTCCGCCAGCTTCATGACCACAACCATGATGCTCTCTCTCATTACCATTATTAACCTCTCTATCTGTATTTCTTATTTTGGCTAGGTAACTTACATTCGGTAAAACGTGTAATTGCTCCATTACGTAGAAAGTGCGGTTAGCTTGATCTACTTTTCTTGTTTTGTATATTTCACTTTCTTTATCATTCATGTTACCAAAAACAATTGAATTGCTAGGACAAGCCTGAGCACAAGCTACTTTTACATTACGTATAAGCGAAGGATTCTCTTGTTTTTTAGCTTCTAGTTTAGTCTCTTGCAAACGTTGTACGCAGAAAGAACATTTTTCTATCACGCCTCTACTACGAACAGTTACATCAGGATTTAACACCATTCTAGTTAAATCATCATTCATATGATTAACCACTTCGTCCATATCTTTTCCAATCAAAGGTTTTTGATTGTCTGAGAAACTATCAGATCCATTATAATCTAACCAGTTAAAACGGCGTACTTTATATGGACAGTTATTTGCACAATATCTTGTACCAATACATCTATTGTATGTCATTTGGTTTAATCCTTCGCTGCTATGGTTTGTAGCTGCTACAGGGCAAACATTTTCGCATGGCGCATTATCGCAATGCTGACACATCATTGGTTGGAAAATCACATCTGGGTTTTCTACATCTCCAGTAAAATATCTATCTATGCGCAACCAATGCATTTCGTGTGCACGCTGCACTTGTATTTTACCTACTACACTTACATTATTCTCAGCATTACAAGCTACCACACAAGCACTACAACCTGTACAGGTATTCAAATCTATACTCATACCCCATTTAGCACCAGGGTAAGGGTGTGCAGGATAATGTGTAGCATCCTTTACAAAATCTTCTTTGCCTACTGGCGTTATTTCTTCCATTTCGTGCCTAGGCTCTGCCAACACTTCTAATGGGTTTTTACGATAGCTTGCTAAGTTGGTTTCGTAAATAACAGGGCGACCTTCTGTAAAACCATGCACCTGTGTTTGCGCAACTGCATAAGGATCTTTATCGCTTTTTACTACTGTTGCTACTGCATTGTAAGCAAAAGTAGCGCCGTCACTACCTACTAAAGGGTATGCATTTTGACCAGCTTTATATGCAGCACGACCAATTCTTTCATAATTTACATCTATATCATCGCTACTGCTTTTACGGCCATAACCCAAGGCTATTGCTACCGTAGAAGCATTTAAACCAGGTATAATTACTGCAGGCAATTCAAGGAATTTGCCATTCACTGTAATTTTTAATACTGGTTTTTCTGGTGCTACTTCATATTTGTCAGCATCTTTCTTGCTGTTCTTATTAGCTACATCTATACCAAACATCGTTTTTGCCAATGCTGGCGATACCATTGCATAGTTATCCCAAGTTACTTTCGAAATAGGATCAGGCAATTCTTGCAACCAAGGATTATTTGCTTGCGCACCAGTACCCATTCCTACTTTTTGATATAGTACAACTTCATATTCGCCAGTTTTGGCGGTTGCAATTTTAGCAGTAGCTTCGGCTAATTTAGCCCCATTGAAAGTTGCTCCAGCTATTGAAGAAGTTGTTTCTATAACGCCATCTTGCAATGCTTTGCTCCACAAATTGCTGTTACCAATTTTTCCTGCCCAATATGTTTTATAATAATTTTCATACGGGTCAGTTATTGCTAGTACTGTACCAGGTACATACCCCATTTCTTTGGAAATACTATCTGTAACTACGGGAGCTACAACAGCAGTTTGACCAATCGTCCAGTTTAATAAAGAGGTTTGAAAATGTCTTGTTTTAAACAAAGGATTTATAAGCGGTTGTATAATACTCACATGACCAGTAACGGCTTCGGTATCGCCCCAGCTCTCTAACCAATGATGACTAGGAATAATATATTTACATTGCTCTGTTGTTTCATCCATTGTAGTATTAAAAGAAACACTCAATGGCAATTTTGCTAATGCTTTACCAAAATTTGCACCATCTGCATATGTGTACACAGGGTTACAATCGTAAACCATTACAGCCCCTACTGCGCCAGAAGCCATATCAGCAGATAGTTTTACCATATCAGCATCTATACCTTTACGTATGTTAGAAGTAGCAGCCCAATTTATAGTTGTACCATTTGCGCCTATTGCTTCATTAATAGCATTTACTACTAATTGTATATTTACATCATTGCTACCGCACACTACTAAAGCACTTCCTTTACTAGCATAAAGTTGTTTAGCAGTTTCATCTATTCCTTTATTTAATCTTGCATCTTTAAATGCAGGTGCAGCTACAGCTCCACCTAATTTTGCCAACAAAGCCAATGCAACAGCACCAGTTTCTGAAGGCTTGTGTGTATAACGATCATCGGCATTAGAACCCGTAAGGCTCATCATACTTTCAAATTGTATATGACGACTAAGCTCAGGTTTATCGCCTGTTACTTTTTTATTTTCTGCGTATTGCTTACTAAATTCTGTAGGGCTTAACCAAGTACCTAAGAAATCTGCTCCAAGGCTAACTATGGTTTTTGCTTTATCAAAACGGTATTGAGGCAATGCTCTTTTACCATAAGCAGCTTCGTTAGCTAATAACATACCACTATAACTTACAGCATCATATTGTACATGAGTACTGCCAGGGTATTTTGCTAAAAAAGCAGCTATTATTTGTAATGTAGATGGTGAATGAATGGTAGAAGTAAGTAATACTAAAGTCTTTCCTGCAAGCCCAGCAACAGCTGTAGCTATAAGTTTATCAAAATTTTCGAAACTGGTTACTTCTTTAAAATCGTTTCCTGCTTTTTGCAATGGATGACGAAGGCGGGTAGGATCATATAAATCTAAAACAGACGCCTGAGATTGAGCACTTGTACCACCCTTAGTAAGTGATGATAACTCATTCCCTTCAATTTTAATTGGTCTGCCATCTCTTTGCTTTACTACAACACTTATGGCATCACCTGCGTTTACATAGGTAGATGCATAGTAATTAGCCACACCAAGAGTTACATTATCTGGTCTTTGCAAATAGGGCACAGCTTTACGTACTGGCATTTCGCAACCAGCAGCTATAGCTGCAGCTGCTGTAGAAAACCCTAGATATTTTAAAAAATCTCTACGAGGTGTTTTTGCATCTAGCAAACCTTTACCATCAAGTTCTTCTATAGGAAGTAATTCCTCTTGAAACTCTTTTTCAGTAGACTGCTTAAATCTATCTGACTGGGTAAGATCTCCAAAATTTTGCCAATACTGTTTATTACTCATACTTTTTTGAAATGTGCAGATTTGCAAATAAGCAAATGTGCTAATTCTATAAAATCAATCTTTAATACTTTTATTGAACCTTTAATTATTTTAGGCTCTATTTTGCAAATTTGCCCATCTGCATATTTGCATATTGGTTTTTAATAGTGACATTTCTGACACTCTGTACCTCCAATTTTTTCTACTGTTACGCTATCCATTTTGCCATCTTTTATGTCTTTATGGAATTTCTCGTAAATACTGTAAAATTTATTACCAGTACTATCTGCTTTGTTGTAAAAATCTACTTTGCTTTCTCTGTGACAATTAATACACCAGCCCATACTTAAATCAGAAAACTGATATACCTCAGGCATTTCTTGTATATTACCATGGCAGGTTTGGCAATTTTGCTTACCTACTTTTACGTGTTGGCTATGGTTAAAATATACATGGTCAGGTAAGTTATGTATTTTCACCCACTCTATTGGCTTCGCACCATCTGGTATACCATCCTTATTATTATCAGGGTTATACGCTTTCTTTTCAGGATTCCAGCCAGCGTATGCGTATAATTTTTGAATTTCTGCAGTACCATTTACAGATTTACCATCTGCGGTTGTAATAGCCTCACCTTTGTATTCTTTTATAGATACATGGCAGTTCATACACACATTTACCGATGGTATGCTACCACTCTTGCTATCTTGTATACCACCATGGCAATATAGACAGCTTATTTGGTTGGTACCAGCATGTACTTTGTGCGAATAATATATAGGTTGCTCTGGTTGGTAATTTTGCATACGACCTGCTCCCATAGCGCCTTCTACCATAAAATAACCTCCAAGACCAAATAGCATAAGCACGCCAATCATTAAATAAGATTTGTTTCTATAAAAAGGAACTGGCTCTCCACGAAGTACACCTTCTTTATCATCAGATAATTTACGAAGGTTGCTGTTTACTTGTAACAAGATAAAAGCAACAACGGCTAATATTAATGTAAGAATACCGAAAAGAAGAGAGTTGTTATCAGAACTTTGGGGTTGACCATCAACTTTTTTACTTGTATCTGGTGCTTTATAGGCATCTACATAATCTAAAATTGCATCAATTTGTGCTTTTTTAAGATTTGGATAAGCCGTCATAATAATAACCCATTTCTTTTTTAAAGCAGTAGCATAGGGGTCATTTGTACCAGCTGGGTTTGCTACCCATTTGTATAGCCATTCAGGGTCAGGTATTCTATCTCTTACACCCTTAAGTGCTGGCCCTGTATAATCAACGTCAGGTTTATGACAGTTGGCACAATTTGCTTTAAAAAGCTCTTCGCCACTTTGTGCAAAAGCACTATTATTTGAGATAAAACCAATAAGGATAAGGCTTGCAACAAACCTGAATAAGAATTTTTTATATCGAATCATACAATGAAGCCGGGTTTTTTGGTAGAAAATGGCTATTCCGTGTGCAAAAGTAAGACAGGATGTTGACAAACTATCAACATTTTTGGTTTTTTTTGACAGAAATCATACTAAATGTTTGACCAAAAACCCTTATACAAGTTATTGCCTTTTACTGGCTTGATTTTAAAATGTCAATTGCGATTATAAATTCATAAAAAATATTTTGTTGAAACTTTAGATAAAGAAAATATTTATAGCTAATGCATATGTTTTCCCAATTTTTTGAATGATTTTTGCGCCATGCTAAAAAAGCTACAAGAAAAATGGAAGGTTGGTATTGGTAGGTTGATATTAATTATTATCACTTTTGCGCTGGGTGGTAGTCTATGCGGCTTTTTAGGCAGAAAACTCCTTGGGCTTACCAATATGGAAAAAGGATTTCTTTGGGTGTTGTTGTACATATTATTGGTAACCATACTTTGGCCATTGTGTGTAATTGTAATTAGCATTCCACTTGGACAATTTGCTTTTTTTAAAAATTATTTGAAGAAGGTTTTCTCTAGAATAAGTGGCAGGAGGAAATAAATTGTTTAATTGTTGTATTGATAAATTATTGTTTAGCTCTCAGTAAAAACGCAACTCACACTTTTGCCATTGACGATTATAAAACACGTATTTAAAAATGAACATAGCCATATTTGCTAGCGGTGGTGGGAGTAATGCAGCAATAATTATAGAAACATTACCTACGCTATTAAAAGAAAAAAATATAAGCGCAAATATTGCTTTAATAGTAACTAATAATGCAAAAGCTGCTGTACTAACCATTGCTTCACAAAATAATATAGCTTCTGAAATTATAGCTGTAAACAACAAAACAGAAGAAGAATTGTCCATTACTTATTTAGATATACTTACAAAATACAACATCCATTTTATTGTACTTGCTGGTTATTTGCGAAAAATACCTGGTGCCGTTATAAAAGCCTTTCCACAAAAAATAATAAATATACACCCTGCATTGCTACCTGCTTATGGTGGCGCTGGTATGTATGGTATGCGTGTACATGAGGCTGTAGTAGTCGCTGGCGAAAAAACAGGTGGTATAACAATACATTATGTTGATGAAATTTATGATAATGGTAAAATTATTTTTCAAGCAACTTGTGAGATAGAAGAAGGAGAGACTGCAGAAAGTTTAGCTAAAAAAGTATTGGCATTAGAACATGAACATTATGCAAAAGTAATTTCACAAGAATTCTTTTCTCAAAATCCTGTTAAATAAACAATCTCTCTTTTTTAGTAAAAAATTGTGCCGTAATATTACCCACACAAATAACCATGCCCTTGCGTATATTTTTTACTTTACTGCTTTTTTGCATTTATACTACCCATGCTTATACACAAGTAAAAGTAAGTGGTACTGTGCTCGATAAAAGTAAAATAAATTATGTATCGGGTGTAAGTGTAATTAGTACTAGTGGTAAAATAACACTAACTGATTCTCTTGGGCATTATAATATCAATACCAATAAAGGAGATTCTCTTTACTTTGTATACAATAATAAACCTACCCAAAAGTTTTCAGTAAGCACTATTCCTAATACTGCACAATTTGATATTTCTATCCACTTAAATATAAAAAGCAATTATAAAGTATTAAAAGAAGTAATTGTTTTTTCTAAAAGTTATAAAAGCGACTCATTGGAAAATAGAGAAAATTATGGAGAAGTATTTTCTTATCATAAACCTCGAATAGAAACATCTATAACACCAGGAGGTGGTGTGGGTATGGATGCCAATGAACTTATAAATATGTTTCGTTTTAAACGCAATAGAAGACTCCAAAAATTTCAGGAAAGATTGGAGAATGAAGAGAAAGAAAAATATGTGAGTTATCGTTTTAATAAAACTTTTGTAAGAAGAATTACTCAACTAAAAGGTGCTTCGCTAGATACGTTCTTAATTTGGTATCGCCCAACTTATGAATTTGCAAGTACCAGTACTTTAATAGAGTTTAATCAGTTTGTATTAAATGCATCATACTACTATAAAAAAATAATGGGAATTGGGGAAGGGAAGAAGGAAGAATAAATTGTTTGGGGGTTAGTTGTTTGGTGTTTATGGTTTGTTGTTATTTGTTTCGTGTTGTTTGTTATCTATTCTTCCAATTTATTACAATCAATTTATAAGTCTTTTGCATAGATTTTTTTTGTGCCGCCTTTCCCGTCAGATACAACCATATAAGTGTTAGTAGCTTTTGTTTCTACTTTTACTCTTTGTATAGCCCTTGCTAACGCTTCCATTATTTTGGGTGTAAGATCTTCACTTACTTTTTTATCAACTAGGTTCATCTCCTACAATTTTGTTATAGACTGTAAAGTTAAGTATTTCTTTTACTTCTCCTATTGATTTTGCAACAATTTGATATTCAAATCCAGAATTGTCAAGTAAATACCAATTCTGAACCACAGTTGCATACTTTGGGAAATTAGCTAATCCTTTTTTATATCTTCTTTCTATTACTTCTTTTGGAATATTATGCCCTCCTTTTTTAACCCTAATTGTTACTCGTTCTAATGCCATTTCTGCACTTTCTAGATTTACAAAAAATAAAGTAACTACAAAGTCATTAAGTTTGGCTTTTTCAATAATTTTCAAATAGGTTAGTCCTGAAAGTGTTGTTTCAAAAGCAAAACTTTGTTTGTTTTCTATTAAAGAATCAATTCTATTGAGCATTATTCTTGCTGCGGCAATAGCAGCAGATTCTACGTCGTTTTTATTTATTCCACGAGCAATTTCGTCTGCGTTTACAAATTCAATAGTTTGAAAAACCTCTGGCAATAGATTATATGCAGCAGTCGTTTTTCCTGCTCCATTACAACCCGCTATGATAAAGAGTTCTGGCATTGATGAATTGTTTTATTGTTGCATGGTTAAATTGTTGTTGGCTTCTTTTAATATCAACTTCGATACTAAATAGTATTTAATAATTAATCAACCGCTCCACCATTTCTCCCAGCCTACCATATGCCATAAAGTTTTTTTCCAATTCTATATTAAATGGAATGGGTGTATCTAAACTTGCACAGCGCATTACTGGTGCATCTAATTTATCAAAACAATTTTCGCCAATCCATGCCGCTATTTCGCCACCAATACCACCAGTGAGAGAATCTTCGTGCAACAACAATACTTTACCCGTTTTTTCTGTCACCCTTTTTATAGCTTCAAAATCCAATGGTAAAAGTGTACGCAAGTCTAATATCTCCATACTAATATCTAAGTTCTTCTCCGCATATTCCATTGCCCAATGCACACCTGCACCGTAGGTTATTATTGTGATGTCATCGCCATGTTGCACATGCCTTGCTTTGCCAATTTCTATTTCATAATATTCATCAGGCACTTGCCCACTCACACTTCTATACAATGCTTTGTGTTCAAAAAACAATACCGGGTTAGGGTCGTTTATAGCTGCTATCATCAATCCTTTTGCATCTTCGGGTGTAGATGGATAAACAACTTTCAAGCCTGGGGTGTGCACAAACCAAGCCTCATTGCTCTGGCTATGAAATGGCCCTGCACCTACACCTCCGCCCGTGGGCATACGTATAACCACATCTGCATTTTGCCCCCAACGATAATGTATTTTGGCAAGGTTATTTATTATTTGATTAAACCCTACGGTTGCAAAATCTGCAAACTGCATTTCCATTACTGATTTGTATCCTTCTAAACTAAGGCCCAGTGCACTTCCCACAATAGCACTCTCACACAAGGGTGTATTGCGCACTCTACCTTTACCAAACAATTCTACAAAGCCTTCTGTCACTTTAAATGCACCACCATATTCTGCAATATCTTGCCCCATTAAAATAAGGTTTTCATGCTTTTGCATGGATTGTTTTAGGCCGTCTGTTATACCGTTGATGAATTTTTTATCTGTTTTGTTTGTTGTTTCTGTTTTGTTTGTTGTTTGTTGTTTGTTATTTGATACAGGCTTGGAGTTATCAAGAACTTGTAACTCGTAACCCGCAACTCGTAACTTGTAAACATCTTCAATTTCCTCCGCCGTATTCACAATAATTTTACTTGCTTTGTACGCTTCCGCTAGTTCGGTTTCTATATATGTTTTTGTTTCGGCTTTTATTTTTATTATTTCTGCCTCCGTTAATGTTTTTTCTGCTATTAACCAAGCTTCATAATTCCTAACAGGGTCTTTCTTTTCCCATTCCGTAAATAATTCTGGCGGTACATATTTTACACCACTTGCTTCTTCATGCCCACGCATACGAAAGGTCATACATTCTACTAAATATGGTTTCTGATTTTTTACACAATATTCTCGTATGCCCTTTATAGTATCAAAAACTTCTAACAAATTATTTCCATCTATACGCACACCTTCCATACCGTAGCCTTTGGCTTTGTCTACTAAATTTTCGCAACGATATTGTTCGTTTACGGGTGTACTAAGACCATATCCATTATTTTCAATAACAAAAATTACTGGCAAATCCCACACTGCAGCTGTATTTAATGCTTCATGAAAATCACCCTCGCTTGTACCTCCGTCTCCTGAAAAAGCTACACAAACTTTTTGTTCATTTCTCAATTTGTATGCTAATGCTACCCCGTCTGCAATAGCCAGTTGTGGACCAAGGTGAGAAATCATACCACAAATATGATGCTCCTTGCTACCAAAATGAAAGCTACGCTCCCGTCCTTTGCTATAACCTTCTTTATTGCCTTGCCATTGCATAAACAATTTGCTAAGAGGCATATTTCTACCAGTAAAAACACCGAGGTTTCTATGCAAAGGCATTATCCATTCATCTTGTTGCATAGCGGCTGTAACACCTACCGATATTGCCTCTTGCCCAATACCACTAAACCATTTAGATATTTTACCTTGGCGCAGAAGTAGCAACATTTTTTCTTCTATCATGCGTGGAAGCAAAATAGATTTATAGAGACTTATAAGTTCTTTATTTGATAGTTCTTTGTTTGAAAAATTCATGATGCGAAGATAGAAAGTTGAAACGTAAATCTGTTCTACACAGGCGTGTAATATAGAAATGCTTTATTTGCGAACAATAATGCAAATATTAATCCCAATATGCGTATTCTGGAATTTAATACTTTCCAAAAGCCGTGTTCATTACATTTGTGAAATATAAAAGAGTGATAAAAATAATTTTCTATTATCAGACTATAATTTTTTTATGCAAACAAATAACAATGCTTTTGTTATCTCATATCTAAATCTAAGAATTGCTTTGGGCTTTGTAGGGTTTTTTCTCCCTATAATATTAGTATTAGGCACTTGGGGTTTTGCAGACTGTATACAACTACAACCATCAATTAGTCATTATTATTATACAATAATGGGCAATTACTTTGTAGGCTCTTTATGTGCAGTGGCCATGTTTTTATTTTTTTATAAAGGCTTTGAAAAAATAGACAGTATTGTTGCAAATTTTGCAGCAATATTTGCATTATTGGTTGCTTTTTTTCCTACAGACCCTTCCACTATTTCTACTTGTACTTTTATTTCTACTAGCAGAATAGGGTCTGTTAATTACATACATTATGCTGCTGCAGGACTTCTATTTAGCAGCTTTGCATATTTCTCACTTGTTTTATTTACAAAAACAGACCCAACAAAAATGATGACGCATCAAAAGAAAATGCGCAACAATGTGTACAAAACTTGTGGCATTATAATTCTTATGTGCATCCTTTTAATTGCTATTTATAATTTTGTACCAGGCTTGGTAAGTAAATTTTCTGCTTATACACCCACGCTTGTTTTAGAAAGTTTAGCGCTGTTTGCTTTTGGTATTTCGTGGATTGCAAAAGGTGAAATGTTTTTAAAAGATAATTAAGCAAAGCGTTTATTAACGTATTTTATAACTCAAAAAAATGGCCAGAAAAAATCTGGCCAAGTAATTCATAGGGGGTAAAAAACTCTAAAACGGTTTTTATATCCATATTTATTTTACTAAAATAAACACAAAACATAATTGCAAATTGGTTGCCAAATATTGTTAAATATGCTTAACGTTTAAACATTAATATTGATTAGCATTACGTTAAGTAAACTATATGTTCGAAACTATTTTTACTTTTGTTTGGGGTATATTTGCCGCACTTGAATTTTACTACATGAGAATACCTTTTTTATGCTTTACCTTTTTTATTACGCAACTTTGTAAAGCACAACAGATAAACTTAGACTCTGCTACAGTTACAAAAAACATTCCTACCAATACAGTAAATGCTCAAAAATCGAAGTTTAAAGTAAAGGGTTTAATTATTCCTGTTACTTTAGTCGCATATGGTCTTATTGCTCAGGGCAATAATGGGTTGGCCAAACTTGATAATAGTACTAGAAACAGCATCGTATCTAACCACCCAGATTATAAAACAAAAATTGATAACTTTTTGCAGTTTAGCCCAGCACTAGCAGTATATGGTTTAAATTTTATAGGAGTAAAGGGTAAAAATAATTTTAGAGATAGAACAATTATATACGCCATTTCTACAATAATTTCTACAGCTATAGTAAAGCCAATAAAGCATATAAGTAATGTGCCACGTCCAAATGGCTCTGGTTATAACTCATTCCCATCTGGCCATACTACTACAGCATTTGCCGCAGCAGAATTTTTAAGAAAAGAGTATAAAGAAGTATCAGTTTGGTATGGAGTAGCTGGATATGTGGCGGCAGCAGCCACAGGTGCATTAAGGGTTTACAAAAACAGACATTGGGTGAGTGATGTAGTTGCTGGTGCTGGTTTTGGAATACTCTCCACAAAATTGGCGTACTGGATTTATGCCCCCATAAAACGAAAAATATTTAAAGATAAAACTGTCAATGCCATGATGATGCCCTATTACCAATCTGGCTCAGGTGGAATATCAATTGTTTATAATTTCAGAAAATAATTTATCCTACTTATTTTTTCAAAATGTTGAAAAATGTATTTTGCTTGTTTTTATTTTCTTTCTCTCTCTCTCTTAGTGCTTATTCTAAAACAAATGTTTTATTAGATTCGAATAAAGTAAATAATTAAATTGAGGATAGTATTGTATTAAAAAAAAATGAACAAATCTATCATCTCAGAAATGGAAAAACATTTATCTATACAAAACCGAAATCATTTAGTTTTCTAACCAACTTACCAAAAGATTTTGCAGGTATTGGCAAAGCTCCTTTTAAAAAAATGCAATCAAACCTATTTTATTAGTGGCGTCCACTTCTGCACTTTTAATTCTTGCCTACCAGTCTATAATTGACGGTGTAGAAAAATTTTCAAGTAATATAGGCTTACGTCCTAATGAAGAGTATAAAGATATATTAGCCATTAATGCTTGTAAAACAAAAATCAGTTTATTAAAGTCGCCACAAAATATTAATACAGCTTTACATCAATTGGGGCAAGGGTTTCCGAGTTTATTACTAAGTGCAGGCTTGTTTACGTATGGCAAAATTGAAAAAGATTTTAGAGCCCTAAGTACAGCCAACCAACTAGCTGAGTCTTTTATATTAATGGGTGTTAGTACTCAGTTAATAAAAAGAGTAATTGGTAGACAAACACCTATTGCCTCTACAAAACATGGTGGCGAGTGGAATTTATTTCCGTCATTTAAAGCTTACCAAACCAATATACCTTTCTTCGATGCATTTCCATCTGGGCATCTTGCTACTTTAATGAGCACTCTTACAATACTAACAGAAAATTACCCTGAAAAAAAATGCCTTAAACCTGTTGGATATTCCATCGTGGGCCTTGTAGGTTATTCCATGATTAATAATAAAGTACATTGGGCAGGAGATTATCCTCTAGCAATAGCACTAGGTTATTTATGTGCAAAACAAGTAATAAAATGCAATATAAAAGTTTTAAATACAACTGGTATTATAAAGAAGCAGAACGGAAATTTATCTTATTCATTTGATTATGCAAATGGCAGATTGATACCACTTGTGGTTTACAAATTTTAAAAATATTTTTTCAATTACAGTTTTACTGCCATACCTAAAGAAGCAGAAAATCTTAAATTACTATAACTCAATTCCCCCCACTGGTGCTATTTTTGGGCTAACAAAATATCTTAATCCCAAAAGTGCTTGGTATGCAATTGGCGTTGGCGGCGTAAAACCAACATCAACAGGAGTACCATCAGATAATGTAGAGCTATTTTTCCAAATAGTAGCCCCTATAGAGACTTTAGTATATGGGTCTAATTTATTTGTTATATAAAAATGGTAAATTGAAGACAATAGTATAGATGTGCCTGCCAAATTTATATTTGCACTTTGACTACTCAGAAGTGGGGATGAATATGTATTTCTAGATTTGGCATATGATACTCCAAGCCCTAATCCTAAATTGTTCTTTATAAAATATTCGTAATTTAAATATATTGGCCCTACTCTAGCGTTAGTTTTTGCGGTAAGCAAACCACCCAAACCACCAAATAATGAACTTGCATTTATTAATGATGCTACGTTATTTACAAACCCATATCCCGCTTGTATTACATGAGATTTTTTTTGTAATATAGGTATCCCATCATATGCTTTTTCTGGTTTTATAGCTTCAATAATATCTCTTACCTGTTGGCATTTTGTTTCACTAATTGAAATTGCAAACGCTGCTGATAGTATAAATTTTAAAAAGAAAGTTTTCATAAAATGCTGTATGGATTAGAAAATAAGTATGTTATTCTTAAAGACTTTATAATGTATAAAAAAGTTTCTATTTTATAAAAATGCCCCAAAATAAATTGGGGCATAACTAAAAAATATAAAATAAATAATTAACCTAAAGCTACTCTTTTAAACTCAGTAAGCTTTAAATCTTCATTTGTTGCTTTTAAATATTCTGCTACGGTTTTACCATTGTCTTTTACAAATGGTTGCGCAAGCAAGGTATTATCTTTTAAGAATTTGTTCAATTTTCCTACAGATATTTTCTCTGCCATATCTGCTGGCTTACCTTCTGCTTTTATTAATTCTATAATTATTTCTTTTTCACGAGCTATAGTAGCTGGGTCTATTGCTGACTCATCAATAGCTAATGGATTCATTGCAGCAATTTGCATGGCCACATCTTTACCAGCTTCAGCTGCTTCATGTGTCATACCTACAAGCACCCCCATACGGTTTGTTCCATGTATGTAACTTGCTACGAAAGCTGCTTCCACCCTTTCAAACTTTTGTATTTCTATTTTTTCGCCGATAGCTGCAAGCTTATCGTTTATCATATCCGCAACTGTTTGCCCGTTTATAGAAACGGCGCTAAGCTCTTCTGCTGTTTTTACATTGTTTGATATAGCTGCATCTGCTATGCTTTGTGCAAATGCTACGAAATCTGCATTTTTACTTACGAAATCTGTTTCGCAGCTTATGCAAAGCACAATACCAACTTTTTTATCAGCAGTTGTCAATGCCAATACTACTCCTTCCTTAGCTTCACGATCACTACGCTTAGCTGCTACTTTTTGGCCTTGTTTGCGAAGCCAATCTATTGCTGCTTCAAATTCACCATTGCTTTCTGTTAAAGCTTTACGGCAATCCATCATACCAGCTCCTGTAGCTTGGCGTAATTTGTTTATATCTGCTGCTGTTACTGTTGCACTCATAATAATAATTTTTGTAAAAACTCCCCAAACAATCGTTTTTACACGTATAATTTGAGGAGCGTTTATATTTTAATTTGTTTAAAAAATTTCTAGTTCTTTATATTTTCTTACTTAGTTTAACCTTGCTATTTTCTATTTGAAAATTGAATGTTGAACATTAATTATTGAACATTAAAAATTGTAAATAGTCAATAATTTAATAAGGTTTTTTTTACTTACCAGCTGGTTTTCTACCCCCTTGTCCTGGGCCGGCTACTCTACGCTTAGGAGCGCCGCCTGGTCCACCAGGGCCACGACCACCACCTCTTCTCCTGTCGTCAGCACCATCTTGCTTGCTTTCAAAACGAGCAGCTTTCGCTTCTGCACTTTCTTCTGTGTCATCATTAGACTCATCATCTTTACTATTCTGACGATCAGCAAGACCTTCAGCAATAGCTGCAGTAATGTAGTTTACAATTATAGCAATAGATTTTGT
The DNA here is from genome assembly GCA_031408295.1 of Ferruginibacter sp. Classification (GTDB taxonomy): domain Bacteria; phylum Bacteroidota; class Bacteroidia; order Chitinophagales; family Chitinophagaceae; genus Ferruginibacter. The sequence goes on along the minus strand of JANNVW010000055.1, from coordinate 1,644 downwards.
AGCATCATCATTTGCTGGTATTGCAAAATCAACTTTGTTGGGATCAGAGTTAGTATCCACCATTCCAAAAGTGGTAATGTTTAAACGCTTTGCTTCTGCAAGAGCAATATGCTCATGGCCTATATCTACCATAAATAAAGCAGATGGTACACGGCTGATATTTGCAATACCACCCAATACTTTCTCCATTTTTTCTTTCTCACGAGTAAGTGTTAAACGCTCTTTCTTATTTAAGTTTTCTGCGCTACCATCGTTTAGCATTTTTTCGATGCTCTGCATTTTCTTTACACTCTTACGAACGGTATTAAAATTTGTAAGCATTCCACCTAACCAACGTTCTGTTACAAAAGGCATGTTTACACGCTTTGCACTTTCTTGTACGATTTCTTTGGCTTGTTTTTTTGTAGCAACAAACATAATTTTTTTGCCACTACGTGCAACTGCTTTCAATGCTGCTGCAGCCTCTTGCAAACCTTCTACCGTTTTGTTAAGGTCTATGATATGAATACCTTTCTTTTCTGCAAAAATGTAAGGAAGCATTTTTGGATTCCACTTTTTCTTTAAGTGACCAAAGTGCACGCCTGCTTCAAGTAGCTGTTGTTGTAAAGAAGTATTTTCCATTGTCTATTATTAAAGTAATTTTTAAAAATTGTGATACTTGATAAAAGAAACTTGATACATAATGAAGTAATCTTGCATCTGATATCTTGTGTCTTGAATCCTTTTTCCAATTAACGTTTGCTGAACTGGAATGATTTTCTTGCTTTTTTCTTACCTGGTTTTTTACGCTCTACTACTCTAGAGTCACGTGTTAAGAAACCAGCTGCTTTAAATATTGGGCGATAGTCAGCACTCACTTCTAGCAATGCACGAGCTATACCTAATTTTGCTGCTTCTGCTTGACCCTTTACGCCACCACCAGTTGCATTGATAACAATATTGTATTTATCGATAGACTCGATAGACCTAAGCGGAGCTTCCACTTGGTTTTGTAGGTAAATAAGCGGGAAATAAGTTTTGTAATCTTTTCCGTTTACTGTAATAGCTCCTTCTCCTTTGCTAAGGAAAACTCTTGTTACAGCTGCTTTTCTGCGACCTACTGCGTTTTTTTGCTTTTCCATTTTTTTATAGTTGCGGGTTTCGGGTTTCAGGATTTCGGGTTTTGTAATCCGTGGTCTGTCGTCCGTCGTCCTTTATTATTTACGATTAAAGTTTAGTTCTTGTGGCTTTTGTGCAGCATGACCATGCTCAGCACCTGCGTATACAAATAATTTTTTGTACATCTGTCTGCCTAAGCGGTTTTTAGGAAGCATGCCTTTTACAGCTCTTTCAATAACTACTTCTGGTCTACGTGCCAATAAATTTTTTGCTTTCTCGCCCTTTTGACCACCAGGGTAGCCACTAAAAGTTAAATACTCTTTTTGATCCATTTTATTACCTGTAAAAACTACTTTTTCGCAGTTAGTAACAATAATGTAATCTCCGCAATCTACGTGTGGGGTATAGTATGCCTTGTTTTTACCTCTAAGTATAGCGGCAATTTTGGCACACATGCGACCCACGGTTTGATTAGTACCATCCACAACGTACCAGTTGTGTGTAACGGTAGCCTCGTTAGCATGTTTGGTGGTGAAATGTAATTTG
>JANNVW010000054.1:0-43794 GCA_031408295.1 Ferruginibacter sp. | reverse complement strand
TAATAACATTACCACAAAAGGTTTTAAAAGATTTAATAATGAAACATTGTTGCTACGAAAAACGACCCAATAGAATTAATATGACAGATTTGTATAAAAATATAAAAAGTTAACTTGACGCCAATGCGCACTTGCTGCGGGATTGAAGTCGGGTTAATCTTGAACGAAGCTCCTTTATAAATAGCACCGTCTTCGACAAGCTGCTAATGACTCATATTGCAAATGGTTGATTGCGAATAAAATGAGCTGTCAGCCTGAGCCTGTCGAAGGCGGTGCTTACTACGACAGCACCAAGTTCGACAAGCTCACTTTGACAGGTCTTTAATTCATTGTCATTTAGGCAACCTGTCCCGCAAGGCGGGAAGAGCTTAAAATTTATTTTATGAGAGCCTCAGACTGACATTAAAATTATTTAAACCAATTACTTTATCATAAATCTTTACAAACCGCTGTCGGGGTTTACAACCGCCAACAGGGTTTTCTTCCCCTCCAATACTTTCTTATAATCCCTCGGAAAAACTTTTACAAAATGCTGTAACTGGTTTTCAAAATCGTTCAACACAAATTTTGCTACGGTACTTTTTGTGTAATTAAAATGTTGTTCAATCATGCCTTGCAAAAATATTGCATCATCGCTTGATAGCGGATCTATATCTACCATTTCTTTGTTGCAGGTATTGGCAAAAGTATGTAGCACATCATATATGTATGCAATACCACCGCTCATGCCTGCGGCAAAGTTTCTTCCTGTTGCACCGAGTATGATAACATTGCCGCCAGTCATGTATTCACAACCATGGTCGCCAACGCCTTCTACCACTACATTTGCACCGCTATTGCGCACAGCAAAACGCTCGCCAGCTTTGCCTCTTATAAATGCATAACCACTTGTAGCACCATAAAAAGCCACATTACCAATAATGCTATTTTCCTCAGGCACAAAACCTGCATCGGCAGATGGATACACAATTAATTTTGCACCGCTCAACCCTTTTCCAAAATAATCGTTGGCATCGCCTTCTAATTCCAGCGTTAATCCTTTTGTATTAAATGCACCAAAACTTTGTCCTGCTGTGCCATTAAATTTTACATGTATGGTATCATCTGGCAAACCATCTGCTTTATACAATTTTGTAATTTCGTTAGATAAAATTGTACCAACGGTTCTATCGGTATTTTTAATTATAAACGATGCCGTTGTTTTTTCTTTTTTCTCTAAAGATGATTTTGATGCTGATACCAATTGCCAATCCAATACATTTTCCAATTCATGGTCTTGTTTCTCCAGATTGTATAATCCTGTAAATGCAGATGTAGGTTGTTTAAAAAGTATCGGCGACAAATCGAGATTACTATATTTCCAATGTTCAATATTTTCTTTTTGTACCAAACAATCTACTTGGCCCACCATTTCGTTGATGGTTTTAAAACCAAGCTCCGCCATTATTTCACGCAGTTCTTCTGTTAAAAATTTAAAGAAATTTACCACATGCTCTGCATCACCAGTAAAACGTTTTCTTAGTTCGGGGTCTTGTGTAGCAATACCAACAGGGCAAGTATTCAAATGGCATTTGCGCATCATAATACATCCTTCTACAACGAGTGCAGCAGTGGCCACGCCCCATTCTTCTGCACCGAGCAATGTTGCAATGGCAATATCTCTACCCGTTTTCATTTGCCCATCGGCTTGTAAAACCACACGGCTGCGCAATTTATTTTTTACAAGCGTTTGGTTGGCTTCTGCCAAACCAAGTTCCCAAGGCAAGCCCGCATGTTTGATAGAACTTATGGGCGATGCGCCTGTACCACCATCGTGGCCTGCAATTAAAATAACATCAGCTTTTGCTTTTGCCACACCTGCAGCAATGGTGCCCACACCAGCTTTGCTTACGAGTTTTACATTTATGCGTGCCGCACGGTTGGCATTTTTTAAATCGAAAATAAGTTGCGCTAAATCTTCAATAGAATAAATATCATGGTGTGGTGGTGGCGAAATTAATCCCACACCCGGCGTGGCGTGACGCACTTTTCCAATCCAATCATCTACTTTATAGCCGGGTAATTGTCCGCCCTCACCAGGCTTTGCACCCTGCGCCATTTTTATTTGCAACTCATCTGCCTCGGTTAAGTACAAACTCGTTACACCAAACCTTGCCGATGCAATTTGTTTGATAGCCGAACGCATATTATCGCCATTCGGTAATGTTGAGTAACGCCTTTCATCTTCTCCACCCTCGCCGGTATTGCTTTTGCCGCCAAGTTTGTTCATGGCAATGGCTAGTGTGGTATGCGCTTCCCAACTGATGCTACCAAAACTCATAGCGCCAGTAGCAAAACGTTTGTAAATATTTTCTGCAGGTTCTACATCATCAATAGAAATTGCAGGGCGTGTATTTTTAAAATTAAATAAACTTCTTAGCGTTGCTGCTCTTTCACTTTGGTCGTTTACGACTTTTGAATATTTTTTAAAAGTATTATAATCATTCATTCTTGTAGAATACTGTAAGAGATGAATGGTGGTTGGGTTAAACAAATGAAATTCGCCTTTGCGTTTCCATTGATACACACCACCCACTGGCAACCTATCATTGGGCATAGTTTTTTTACTAAACGCTACATAATGTTTTGCCAGAGCTTCTTTGGCAAGCCCATCAAGGGTTACTCCTTCTATGCGACTAACAGCACCAGTAAAATAATTATCTACCAAATTTTTATCGAGCCCAAGTATTTCAAAAATTTGTGCACCTTGGTAAGATTGTAAGGTAGAAATACCCATTTTAGAAAATACTTTTAGCAAACCATCGCATACTGCTTTAATATAATTTTTTCGTAAATCTTCCCACTCCAAATTTGTTTGTAAAGTGCCATTGGCTTTCATGTTTCGTATAGATGCCATGGCTAAATATGGATTGATAGCCGTAGCACCAAAACCAATTAAACAGGCAAAGTGATGCACTTCCCACACATCGCCAGCTTCTACCACAATGCCCACTTGCCCACGCATTCCTTTTTCAATAAGATGGTGATGCACGGCCGATGTAGCTAGTAAAGTAGGAATGGCTGCATGGTCGCTGTCAACAGCTCTATCGCTTAATATCAATACTTCAAAACCATCTTGAACCGCATCTTCTGCATAGCGGCACAATCTTTCTAAACCTAATTGTAATGAACCCTCTTTTCCATCTGCACGAAAATATGTTTGTAATGTTTTGCTTTGAAATTTACCAGTATCAATGCTTCTTAATTTTTCTAATTCTTTGCTGGTAAGTATTGGATGTTTGAGTGCAACGGTGTGACAATCCTCTGGTTTTTCTTCCAGCAACGTTCCATTGTTTCCCACAAAAGATGCGAGGCTCATTACCAATCTTTCTCTTATTGGATCTATTGGCGGATTGGTAACCTGCGCAAACAATTGTTTAAAATAAGAACTGATGTGTTGTGGAATATCACTCAACACTGCTAATGGCGTATCTGTACCCATGGAGCCTATGGGTTCCTTACCATCAAGCGCCATTGGTTTTAAAATGGTATCAATATCTTCGGTAGAATAACCAAATGCTTTTTGATATTTTAAAATAGACGCATCGGTTAAATGCGTAAATGCCACACGTGGGTCTTCTATTTCTTCTAACCTAATTTTATATTGGTTTAAATATTTGTCGTACGGTTTTTGGCTGCAAATATTTTGTTTTAATTCTTCGTCGCTAATAATTCTGCCTTGCTCTAAGTCCACCACAAACATTTTTCCTGGTTGTAACCTTCCTTTTTCTTTTATCAATTTTTGGTCAATAGGCAATGCACCAGTTTCGCTTGCCATAATAACCCTATCGTCTGTAGTTACACAATAACGAGATGGTCGCAATCCATTTCTATCCAGCGTAGCGCCAATAATTTTTCCATCGGTAAATGATATAGAAGCAGGGCCATCCCATGGTTCCATGATACTCGCATGAAATTCGTAAAACGCTTTTTTTACAGCATCCATATCCTCGTTGCCGTCCCATGCTTCGGGTATCAGCATCATCATTACTTGCGGTAAACTTCGTCCACACAATAACAATAACTCAATCATATTATCCAAACATGCAGAGTCTGATTGTTGTCCAGAAATAATTGGCAGCAACAAATTCATTTCTTCTTTGCTAAAATAAGGAGTGGTAAATCTTTGCTCTACGGCTTTCAACCAATTTAAGTTTCCTTGCAACGTATTTATTTCGCCATTGTGTGCTATGTAACGAAATGGTTGTGCTAATTTCCAACTTGGAAAAGTATTGGTTGCAAAACGAGAATGCACCAAACCAAATGCACTCACCAATTTTTTGTTGGATAAATCAGGAAAATAATGTCGTACTTGTGAGCTGGTTAATTGCCCTTTGTAAATAATGGTTTTGTAAGACAGTGATGCTATATAAAAACCAATGCTATCTTTTTTTATGGTATTGTTTATAGTGTGTGTAGCATAATTGCGCAGCACAAAAAGTTTGCGTTCAAAAGCATCTACATCTTTTACATTATCTGGACAAGCAATAAAAACTTGCTCCATTTCGGGCTCCACACTTAATGCAGTTGGGCCAATATTTTCTGCATTCACAGGCACTTTTCTATAGCCAAGTATTTCAATATGTAGTTTTTCTGCAGCTTTGTTAAACAAGGAACGACATTCTTCTCTCAATCGTATTTCTCTAGGAAAAAAAATAACACCCACGGCATATTTTGTAAACGGCGGTAAATGAATGCCAAGTTTTTTACATTCATCAAAGAAAAATTCGTGTGGCATTTGCAACATAATGCCAGCACCATCGCCAGAGTTGTTTTCGCATCCGCATGCACCTCTGTGCTCCATATTTTCCAATACGGTTAAAGCATCAGAAATATGTTGATGAGATTTTACGCCTTTGATGTTGGCTACAAACCCAATACCACAAGCATCATGCTCAAAGCGTGGGTCGTAGAGGCCTTCTGTGTTTTTTGTTTCAATATCTTTTAGTTCATTCATTGTCTTGCTTTCTTTTAATTATGAACCAAACCGTCACATTTTAATTTTAACATGTCGCCCCTCTAGGGCTCTGATTGCGTATCTATTTCTTTTTTCTACTGGCATGTCGCTCCTACGGAGCTTTTCGAAATTTTAATTTTATTTTTTAATAATCTACTTAATCTCCCAATCGATCTAGTGCGTTTCCTCCCCTTGCGGGGGAGATAGAGGGGGCCTTACACCAAATACCCAAACGCATTATCGCCGCTCTTCAATTCTGTATAATTAATATGATAGTCATTTAAATTTTTCAACAACATATCATAATCTTTTTTTGTTTTTAATTCAATCCCCACCAATGCTGGGCCAGTTTCTTTATTGTGTTTTTGCATGTATTCAAACCGAGTAATATCATCATTATCGCCTAATACATGGTTAACAAATTCTTTTAATGCACCAGGTCGTTGTGCAAAACGAATAAGGAAATAATGTTTCAAACCTTCGTATTGTAAACTGCGTTCTTTAATTTCTTGCATACGATCTATATCATTGTTACCACCACCAATAACACAAACAATATTTTTTCCTTTTATTTGTTCGGCATATTCATCCAACGCTGCAATGCTTAGTACGCCTGCGGGTTCTGCTACAATAGCATCTTCATTATACAATTGTAAAATGGTAGTACATACTTTTCCTTCATCTACCAACAACATATCATCCAGCACATCTTTGCAAATAGAAAAAGTAATTTCACCCACACGCTTTACTGCAGCACCATCTACAAAGCGTTCAATATTTTCTAAAGTTACTGGGTGTCCTGCTTTTAATGCCTCATGCATACTCGGTGCACCTTTGGGCTCTACGCCAATAATTTTTGTATGAGGAGAAAAGGTATTAAAATATGAACCCACTCCTGCACTGAGGCCACCGCCACCGACGGCCATGAAAATGAAATCTACGGCCCCCTCTATCTCCCCCGCAGGGGGAGGAAAAGTAGAAGATTGTAGCGAAGACTGAAGCGAATAATTTTCCTGAGACAACTCATTTATTTGCTCAAATATTTCTACTCCAACAGTTGCTTGCCCTTCAATAATTTTATAATCATCAAATGGAGGAATAAATGTCATTCCTTTTTCTTCTGTATATTTTTTTGCTGCAATGGCACAATCATCAAACGTATCTCCAACCAATTTTACTTCTATAAAATTGTCGCCAAACATTTTTGTTTGCGATATTTTTTGATTGGGAGAAATGACTGGCATAAACACAACACCTTTAGCACCTAGCTTTTTGCAACTGTATGCAAAACCTTGTGCATGGTTGCCTGCGCTTGCACATACCACACCACGTTGCAATTGCTCAGGCGACAAACTGCTCATCATATTATACGCACCACGCAGCTTGTATGAACGTACCACTTGCAAATCTTCCCTTTTTAAATACACATTGCATTGGTATTTTTTAGAAAGATTTACATTGAGTTGCAATGGCGTTCTGTTTACAACGTTTTTAAGGCGTTGTGCAGCTGCTGTAAAATCTAATACTATTTCTGATGTAGTATTCATTTATGCGTTTGTACTGATTGTTTTCATATTCGTCATGGCTTGTCTTAATGTAGTCCCAACAATTTCTACTGGATGATTACGCAACACATGATTTACTTTTATCAATGCTTTATTATCCACTCCTGCATCTTTTCCTTCGTTGAAATTTTTTCCAATTACATCTGTATCTATTTTACTCATAAAATTTGCAAGCAAAGGTTTACATACATGATCAAATAAATAACAACCATATTCTGCTGTGTCAGAAATAACCCTATTCATTTCAAATAATTTTTTACGAGCAATCGTATTTGCTATCAATGGTGTTTCATGTAACGATTCGTAATAAGCGGATTCTTCTTTTATGCCGGCTTCTACCATTGTTTCGAAAGCCAATTCCACACCTGCTCTTATCATGGCAACAAACAACAACGCATTATCAAAAAATTCTTGTTCTGCAATCTTCATATCGCCTGCAGGTGTTTTTTCAAAAGCGGTTTCACCAGTGGCGGCTCTCCATGCCAATAAATTTTTATCGTCATTAGCCCAATCTTCCATCATCGTTTTACTAAAATGCCCACTCATAATATCATCCTGGTGTTTTTGAAACAACGGGCGCATAATCGTTTTCAATTCTTCTGACAATTCAAACGCTTTTATTTTTGCAGGGTTCGATAATCTATCCATCATGGCGGTAACGCCGCCTTGCTTTAATGCCTCGGTAATTACTTCCACACCGTATTGTACGAGTTTTGATGCATAACTTTTTTCAATTCCTTTTTCCAGCATTTTATCAAAACAAAGTATAGAGCCCGTTTGCAACAAGCCGCACAATATTGTCTGCTCGCCCATCAAATCACTTTTTACTTCTGCTACAAAAGATGATTTTAATACACCAGCTCTATGTCCGCCAGTGCCTACTGCATAAGCTTTTGCTTGCTCTAAGCCTTTTCCTTCGGGGTCATTTTCTGGATGCACAGCTATTAATGTAGGTACACCAAAGCCTCTTTTGTATTCTTCTCTTACTTCTGTACCTGGGCATTTTGGTGCAACCATTATTACCGTTAAATCTTTTCGTATTTGCATGCCTTCTTCTACAATATTAAAACCATGAGAGTAAGAAAGCGTAGCGCCTTTTTTCATCAATGGCATGATGGCTGTTACAACAGAAGTATGTTGTTTATCTGGTGTAAGGTTCAACACCAAATCTGCAGCAGGAATTAATTCTTCATATGTACCAACGGTAAAATTATTTTCTGTAGCATTTTTCCATGATGCTCTTTTTTCCGTTATCGCTTCGCTGCGCAATGCATAGGACACATCCAAACCAGAGTCTCTTAAATTCAAACCTTGGTTTAAACCTTGTGCACCACAACCCACAATCACCATTTTTTTTCCTTTTAGTGCATCTACACCATTTGTAAATTCGCTGCTGTTCATAAACTCACAAACGCCGAGTTGGTTTAGTTGTTCTCTAAGTGGTAAGCTGTTGAAATAATTTGCCATTGTATTTAATTGTAGCCCCCTAAATCCCCCGAAGGGAGACTTGTGAACTCTGTAATGAATAGGTTACTTATTTATTATTTTACTTTTTTCTGTTTCTATTTTGTTTTATTATAAACTATTGCCAACTGCACACTGCCAACTGTTACATTGAAAATACTTCTTCATTCTGATTCAAAAATTCATTCTCCGTTATCGCCTCACCTGGTTCTCTGTATTCAAACTCTTTTAATTTTTTATGAAAGCCTTCGCTGTTTTTTATGATGGCTATTCTTGCGCTGCGCACAAATTCTATCAAACCATAAGGCTCTAATACTTTTATTAAATTATCTGTTTCTTCTCTATGCCCTGCTACTTCAAAAACGGTATAATCTTTTCGTATCACAACAGCCTTTGCGCCATGCTGACTCAATAATCTTTCTACCTGCACTTGCTCGGCAATTACATCTGTAGGCACTTTGTACAAAGCCAATTCTTGCCAAACTATTTCATCGTTGTTGTTGTAATATGTTTTTAAAACCTCTACTTGTTTTTCTATTTGTCTGCACAATTTTCTTACTACTTCTTCTGTTTCATTTATTACAATCGTAAAACGGTGTACGCTGTCAATTTCACTTGGCGAGGTATTTAAACTATCAATATTTATTTTTCTACGAGAAAAAATAATAGCGATACGAACGAGCAAACCAATTTGGTTTTCGGTATAAACGGTTATGGTGAATTCTTGTTTTACGGCCCCCCCGCCCCCTCCCGTAAAAGACGGGACAGGCAACGGGGGGATTACAGCCGCAATGTTTTTTTCTTTTTGCATAATCTATATTTTAATCTACTACGTGGGCAAGTCCCCCTGCGGGGGATTTAGGGGGCCTTATAGTTCTTCTTTACTCAAAATAATTTCCGAAACCCCTCTACCCTGCGGCACCATCGGAAACACATTGTTTTCTTTGCCCACCATTACTTCTAAAAAATAACTTCCTTTATGATTGAGCATAGTTTGTAAAGCATCTTTTAATTTTTCTCTTTCGCTTACTCTTTGCCCATCTATATAATACCCTTTGGCCACTTGCACAAAATCAGGACTTGTAATGTCAACAAACGAATATCTTTTTCCATGAAACAATTGTTGCCATTGGCGCACCATTCCCAGAAATTGATTATTGAGAATTAATATTTTTACATCTACATTAAATTGCATGATTGTTCCCAATTCCTGTATCGTCATTTGAATACCACCATCGCCTGCAATGGCTATAATTGTTTTATTGGGTGCACCAAACTTTGCACCAATGGCTGTTGGCAATGCAAAGCCCATTGTACCAAGGCCACCACTAGTAATATTGCTTTTGCTATTATTGTATTTTGCATAACGGCATGCCACCATTTGATGTTGTCCAACGTCAGTCACAATAACCGCTTCACCTTTTGTTAATTCGTTTAATACATTTATTACTTCTCCCATAGTTAACTCATCCGTTATAGGATTCATCTCTGGAATGATACATTTCTCATCTTCTTTTTGTTGATATACTTTAAATTTTTCATGCCAAGCTTCATGTTTTTTTTGCTGTACTAATGCCGTAAGCATGGGTAATGTTTCTTTACAATCTCCCCACACAGGCACAGTCGATTTTACATTTTTATCAATTTCAGATGGGTCAATATCTAAGTGAATTATTTTTGCTTGCTTGGCATATTTATCTAACCTACCAGTAACACGATCATCGAAACGCATACCAACGGCTATCAACACATCGCATTCATTTGTTAACACATTTGGTCCATAATTGCCGTGCATACCAAGCATACCAACACCAAGAGGGTGGTCTGTAGGAATAGCGCTCATCCCCATTATCGTCCATGCAGATGGAATGCCTGCTTTTTCTATAAATTGTATAAATTCTTTTTCTCCATTTCCTAAAATAACACCTTGCCCAAAAATGACAAATGGTCTTTCTGCATTATTTATTAATTCAGCTGCTTGCTCTATATATTCTTTTCGTACAATTGGTTTTGGCCTATAACTTCTTATGTGATCACATTTTTTGTAACCCTCATAATCGAATTGTTGTAGCTGTGCATTTTTTGTAATGTCAATTAATACAGGTCCTGGTCTTCCACTACCAGCTATGTAAAATGCTTTGGCCAATACAGCGGGTATTTCTGAGGCATCTGTTACTTGATAATTCCATTTTGTAACTGGCGTTGTAATATTTATCACATCAATTTCTTGAAATGCATCTGTACCTAATAAGTGTGCAAACACTTGCCCAGTAATACATACAACGGGCGTACTGTCTATCATCGCATCTGCTAAACCTGTAACTAAATTTGTAGCACCGGGGCCACTCGTTGCAAACACCACGCCTGTTCTACCACTCACACGTGCGTAACCCTGTGCCGCATGTATAGCGCCTTGCTCATGTCGTACAAGAATATGTTTAATTCTATCATTGTAATCGTACAGCGCATCGTATATAGGCATTATTGCTCCACCCGGATATCCAAAAATGGTATCAACATCTTCTGCAAGAAAAGCTTCAAGTACAGCCTCACCACCACTAAGCCCCCTAAATCCCCCGAGGGGGAACTTTTGAGCACTCTGCTCTTTCTTAATCTCTTTAATTTTTTCTAGTGTTTCCATAAAAATTATTTTATGCGCATTATAATTTGTAAAAATCTAACAAATCAGTGCCCGATATATTTGAAAATCCTACCTGTCTCAAAAGTGTTACAAACTGCCCACAATGAAAAGTAGAGTGGTTTAAAACATGTGCAAAAATTTGATAAAACGGCAATTCATATTCTTCTCCATTTAATCGTTTAAATTTTATTTTATTTTGCAAATTACTTTCATCAAATTCTTCAATATATGTTTTTAAATTTTCAGATGCCTGTTTCCAAATGGCAATAAGCATTTCTTTATCTCCTTTAAATTCACTTGCAAGCCAAGTAGGTGCAGGGTTTTCGTGTAACCTTTCTAGCCAAATTTTTTCTGCCGATGCTACGTGCAATGTATTGCCAGCAATACTTCCAAAGCTGCTTTCTATTGGTTGCTCATATTGAGTTTCCGCTATTTCGTTTAACCAAGCAATGACTTTATTGTTTGCCCAAATATTATACTTGGCTAGCTCTAAAAAATATGCTTTGTTCATACGTTTTATTTTTTATGACTTTGAATAGATAATATTTAAAACCTCAACTATTAATTTAGTGTACAATTTATTTCAGACTCCACATTAGCACATTAGCAAATCATCACATTGGCTAATTAGCCTTCATCCGTCACACATCCCTCACTCGCATCTTTCACCGTATTCGCATATTTAAACAACACACCTTTTGTTGCTTTCAATAATGGTTGTTGCCAAATCTTTCTTCGCTCCGCAATAATATCTTCACTCACTTTCAGTGTCATTTTTTTTGTAGCAATATCTATTTCAATAATATCATCATCTTCCACCAATGCTATTAAACCTCCATTAAATGCTTCGGGTGTAATATGCCCTACCACAAAGCCATGACTTCCGCCACTAAATCTTCCATCAGTAATCAATGCAACATCTTTGCCCAAACCTGCGCCAGTAATGGCACTCGTAGGTTTTAGCATTTCGGGCATACCAGGTGCACCTCTTGGTCCCTCGTATCTTATCACCACCACATCGCCTTTTTTTACCCTACCATTGCTTATGCCTTCTACCAAATCTTTTTCGCCATTAAACACCCTTGCGGTTCCTTCAAATCGTTCCCCTTCTTTTCCACTTATTTTTGCTACGCTTCCTTTCTCTGCAAGGTTGCCATACAATATTTGTAAATGTCCTGTTGCTTTTAATGGTTGCTCTAATGGATAAATAATTTTTTGTGTATCAAAATCCAACGACTTAATATCTTTCAAATTTTCCGCAACCGTTTTTCCTGTTACCGTCATACAATCACCATGCAATAAACCTTTCTCTAATAAATATTTCATTACACTTGGTACACCACCATGCGCATGAAGCTCTTGCATTAAATATTTTCCACTCGGCTTAAAGTCGGCAAGCACAGGTGTTTTATCGCTTATGGTTTGAAAATCATCAATACTCAATTCTATATCTACGCTTTTTGCCATGGCAATTAAATGCAACACCGCATTTGTACTTCCACCAAAAATCATGATAATGGTAATGGCATTTTCAAATGCTTTACGTGTCATAATATCTTTTGGCTTGATATCTTTTTCCAACAATAATTTTATTGCCTTGCCAGCATCCAAACATTCGTTTTTCTTTTCATCGCTCAAAGCAGGATTGCTAGAAGAAAAAGGCAAACTCATTCCCAACGCCTCAATAGCACTTGCCATTGTGTTAGCTGTGTACATACCACCGCATGCACCAGCACCCGGACAACTATGTTTTATCACTTCTTTAAAATCTTCTGGCGTTATTGTGCCAGCTATTTTTTTACCCAATGCTTCAAAAGAAGAAATGATATTTAATTCTTCGCCTTTGTAATTTCCTGCAGCAATTGTTCCGCCATAAACCATTATCGACGGGCGGTTTAGCCTGCCCATGGCCATAATAGACCCAGGCATATTTTTATCGCAACCTGGCAATGCAATCAATCCATCATAATAAAATCCACCACAAACAGCCTCAATACTATCTGCAATAATATCTCTACTCACTAGGCTGTAACGCATGCCATCCGTGCCATTGCTTATGCCATCGCTTATGCCAATGGTATTAAAAATTAAACCCACCAAATCATTTTCCCACACGCCTTGCTTTACCAACTTTGCCAAATTATTCAAATGCATATTACAAGTATTGCCATCATAGCCCATGCTCACCACACCAACTTGCGCTTTTTTTAAATCATCTTCCGTCAACCCAATGCCATACAACATAGCTTGCGCAGCAGGTTGTGTTTCATCTTGCGTTATTGTTTTTGAATATTTATTGAGTTCTGTCATGTTGTTAATCCAGTTTATAAATTGCATCTACCTTTATGAGTTGCACCGACCTTTAGGTCGGTGATAAAAGCATTTCCCCTAAAGGGGCTTTAGCCCCAAATGTTCTGCTATAGCGGGCTAAAGCCCTTTTAACTTTGTTATTTATCCCTGCGCTAAAGCGCAGGGCAATTCAAAGTTTTTACATCTCATTGATAGAACCGCACGAAACATTTTTATATTTTATTAAATCAAACCAACTCCCCCTTAAACTCCTGCTCCAACACCTTCGCCTTATACGCCGCTTGTATAATTTTTCCTATCGATGCATCCCACGCTTTTGGAAAAACATAATCATCTATTGATTGCCATCCAATAACCTCTGCTGCTGTTCCACAATAAAAAGCACTATCTGCATTTTTTATTTCATCAACCGTAAATGTTTTTTCTTCTACAGTAATACCAAGTGCTTCACAAATTTCTATCACCGTTGCTCTAGTGATACCAGGTAAAATATAATTTGAAGGCGGCGTAAATAACTTACCATCCTTTTCTATAAATAAATTTGCACCAGGTCCTTCAGCCGCATTGCCATTAATGTCTAGCAAGAGCGCTTCATCAAAGCCATTGTCTTTTGCTTCTTGACATGCCATAATAGAATTTACATAATGCCCACTAATTTTTGCATGAATTTTAAATCCTTTTGGGTTGGGTCTTTGAAAAGAAGAAGTCATTACTCTTATTAATTTATCGCCAAGGTATGCGCCCCAACTCCAAGCCGTTATCATTAAAAAAGATGATGTTGCTTTTTGCAAACTCATATTTGGTGGACAAAAAACCAAAGGACGCAAATACGCATCTTCCAAATTATTTTTTGCCAATACTTCGTAAGCAATATCTATCATTTGCTGAGTGCTGTATTCAAGTGGAATGCCCACGCTATCACAAGAAAATTTTAATCTTTCAAAATGTTCTACAGGCTTAAAAATTTTTGTGCCGTTTTCTGTTGCATAACTTCTTATCCCCTCAAATACTGCATAACCATAATGCAGCGATTGGTCAAACAACCCCGTTTTTGCCTCCGTTGCTAAAACATACTCGTTGTTAAAATAAAGAATCGTTTTTTCGTTGAAATACATGTTTTTAAATTGTTATTGTTTTATAATGTAAGACCCTGCTACTTTTTAGAGGCAGGGTCTTTATCTTTTTTGTTAGATAACGTTACCCCTGCTTTCGCTTTGTTTTAATAATCACTTTTACTTTTGTAATAATATTTTTCATTCGTTTTAATTTTTTATTGTTTACGAGCTGAAGAATTTCAATTGAACTTCAGTGGCGACGCTCCGTTCAACAATATTTCATTATTCATCTTTTATTGATGTTTTATTGAAAACGTTTTATATCACTGTAGATTTTCTCAATAAAATATTATCAATATTTACGCTACCATGTTCCGCATTATTTATGTACTCACTTATTATATCTCCAATGGTAGAGGTAAAATAAAAATTCTCATCATCAATATCTTTTGTCACATATCCATTTGTTATGGCCCAGTTTGTTGCTTCTCTTACTAGTGATGCTTCTTCGTGCATCGCAAAATAATCAAGCAACATAGCAGCAGATAAAATAGAACCAATTGGGTTTGCAATATCCTTACCTGCAGCTTGCGGGTACGAACCATGAATAGGTTCAAACAATGCATATTTATTTCCCAACGATGCAGATGGCAACATACCCAATGAACCACTTATCACACTTGCTTCATCACTAATAATATCCCCAAACATATTCTCTGTTAGTATCACATCAAATTGTTTTGGATTCAATATTATTTGCATGGCCGCATTGTCAACAAATAAAAAATCCAATTCCACATCTGTATATTCCAAAGCAATTTCTTTTACAATCAATCTCCACAATCTTGATGTTTCTAACACATTTGCTTTATCAACGAGTGTTATTTTTTTACGTCTTGTTTGTGCAGCTTTAAATGCTAAATGTGTAATGCGTTCTATTTCTTCTTTGCTGTATTTACACTCGTCTATCGCAATTGTTTTTGCTTCATTTATTTCTTTTTTACCAAAATAAATGCCGCCTGTTAGTTCTCTATAAATCACCAAGTCCACCCCTTCAATATTTTCCGTTTTCAATGGGCTCAAATGTTGCAATGCTGTATAAGCTGTAACGGGTCTTATGTTTGCATATAACTCCAATACTTTTCTCAAACCAAGCAAACCCTGTTCAGGCCTCACTTTTGCACTAGGGTCATTGTCATATTTTGGATGGCCAATGGCACCAAACAAAATGGCATCCGAAGCCATACAAGCATCCACCGTTTCTTGTGGCAATGGATTTCCCGTTTTATCTATTGCCACAGCGCCCATTAAAACATATGTATAATCAAAACTATGAGTAAAACGATTGGCAATAGCATCCAATACTTTTATGGATTGTGCTACCACTTCAGGTCCAATTCCATCTCCTTCTATTACTGTAATATGTTTCACCATTATTATTTTAAGCATGCTGGTTTTCAAATTCAATTATCTCATTTTTCATCCCCAATAAAAAATCTATATCATCATATCCATTTAGCAAACAAGTTTTTTTATAAAAATTTATTTCAAAAATTTCTACTTCATTTGTTGCATCTATTGTTATCGTTTGTTTTTCTAAATCTACCGTTAGCGTTGCATCATTGCCTTGCGCAAATATTTTTAGCAAAAATTCATCACTTACAATTACTGGTAGCAATCCATTATTCAATGCATTGTTTTTAAAAATATCTGCAAAAAAACTTGACACCACTACTTTAAAACCTGCATCAGTAATGGCCCACGCCGCATGCTCTCTCGATGAGCCACAACCAAAGTTTTTTCCTGCTACCAAAATCTCACCTTTGTATTGCGGTTGGTTTAATACAAAATCTTGTTTTGGATTTTGCTCATCATCATTTACATATCGCCAATCTCTAAATAAATTTTTACCAAAACCATCTCTTG
The DNA here is from genome assembly GCA_031408295.1 of Ferruginibacter sp. Classification (GTDB taxonomy): domain Bacteria; phylum Bacteroidota; class Bacteroidia; order Chitinophagales; family Chitinophagaceae; genus Ferruginibacter. The sequence continues at coordinate 27,837 of JANNVW010000054.1, read as the reverse complement.
TTGTTCCTTTTAAAAAACGTGCAGGTATAATTTGATCAGTGTCCACGTTTTCTATATTAAGCGGAACAAACTTTGATTGTATCGTTTTTATTGCTTGCATAAATTAATTTAATAGTTCACGTACATCTGTCACATAGCCAGTAATAGCCGCTGCTGCTGCACTTAGCGGACTTGCCAATAATGTTCTTGCACCTGCGCCTTGTCTCCCTTCAAAATTTCTATTGCTCGTACTTATACAATATTTACCAGATGGTATTTTATCTTCATTCATACCAAGGCATGCACTACAACCAGGTTGGCGCAGTTGAAACCCCGCTTCAATAAATATTTTATCAATCCCTTCTTCAATGGCTTGTTGTTCTACTTGTTTGCTACCTGGCACAATCCATACTTCCACATCGGCAGATTTTGTTTTTCCTTTTACAAAATTGGCCACCATGCGCAAGTCTTCAATGCGGCTGTTCGTGCAGCTTCCAATAAATACATAATCTATTTTTTGTCCTTGTATTTTTTTACCTTCTTGCAAACCCATGTACGCAAGTGATTTTACAAAACCCGCTTTATCACTTTCTTTAATGGAATCAACCGCTGGTATGATTGCGTTAATGGCAATACCCATACCAGGGTTGGTGCCATATGTAATCATGGGGGTTATGTCTTTTGCATTTATAAAAATTTCTTTGTCAAATGTTGCATCATCATCGCTATACAATGTTTTCCATTTTGATAGATCCGCATCCCACGCTTCATTGGTCGGTGCAAATTGTCTTCCTTTTATGTAATCAAATGTTGTTTCATCTGGTGCTATCAATCCACATCTACCGCCCATCTCAATACTCATGTTGCATATCGTCATACGAGCTTCCATACTTAAATTTCGAATAGTGCTACCAGCAAATTCTACTGCATAACCCGTAGCAGCACTTGCTGTTATTTGTGCTAAAATATACAATACAATATCTTTTGAAACTACGCCTTCTCCCAAAATCCCCTCTACATTTATACGCATCGTTTTCGGTTTACTCTGCATCACACATTGTGTAGCAAAAACCATTTCTACTTCGCTTGTACCTATGCCAAATGCAATGCACCCAAAAGCGCCATGTGTAGATGTATGGCTATCTCCGCACACAATCGTCATACCCGGTTGTGTTATGCCAAGCTCAGGCCCAATTACATGTACAATGCCTTGGTATTTGTGTCCAAGACCATATAATTCTATGTTATGATTTTTACAGTTCTCTATTAATTTCTCCACTTGCAATCTTCCCAATTCGTCTTTTATGGGTAGATGTTGATTGATGGTTGGAACATTATGATCGGCTGTTGCTACAATTTGTTTTGGTCTAAAAACGGGTACGCCTCTATTTTCAATTCCTTTAAATGCTTGTGGGCTCGTTACTTCGTGTATTAAATGTTTATCAATATACAATACAGTAATGCCACCGTCTATTTCTTTTACGGTGTGTGCATCCCAAATTTTATCGAATAATGTTTTTGCCATTTTTATAAATTCGTTTTTCTATGTGAACCTATGTGTCTATGATACTATGTGGTAAAAAATTAAACACATAGGCACAGTAGAAACATAGTATAAATAGGCTTAATTAGTACCTACTAAAGTATTACTGTATGCCATTGCCAATACTTTTAAATCACTATCCACCACTTCTTTTTTTATATCTGCCATTTTTTCAAATTCGTTATAAAGCACATCAATATCATTTCTATTAAAAGTATATCCTAGGTTTTGAAACCTAAATGCCAATGCACTTCTACCACTTCTTGCAGTTAAAATTATTTTAGAGCCATCTGCGCCCACTTCATCAGGATTAATAATTTCATACGTTAAAGCGTTTTTTAAAAAACCATCTTGGTGTATACCCGATGAGTGTGAGAATGCATTTGAGCCTACTATAGCTTTGTTTGGTTGCACTGGCATACGCATTACATCGCTCACTTGGCGACTAAGCGGATTTAGCAACATCGTATTTATATCAGTATACAATCCCAATTCTTTGTGTTGTTTCAATACCATCACCACTTCTTCCAGCGAAGTGTTTCCTGCTCTTTCGCCCAATCCGTTCATTGTACATTCAATTTGCCTTGCTCCACTTATTACACCCGCAATACTGTTTGCTGTTGCTAATCCTAGGTCGTTGTGGCAATGCACACTAATAACAGCTTTGTCTATATTTGGTACATTATTTATCAAATAACTTATTTTATTTCCAAAATCATGAGGTAAACAATAGCCTGTTGTATCAGGAATATTAACCGTTGTAGCACCAGCTTTAATTACAGCTTCTATAATTCTTGCTAAATATTCATCGGCTGTTCTGCCAGCATCTTCTGCATAAAACTCCACATCATCCGTATAGTTTCTAGCTAGCTCCACTGCATCTACCGCTCTTTTCAAAATCTCATCTTGGGTAGCGTTAAATTTAGATTTGATGTGGTAATCAGATGTGCCAATGCCCGTGTGTATCCTTGGTCGTTTAGCATATTTTAATGCCGCCGCCGCTACTTCTATATCTTTTTCTACTGCCCTGCTAAGCCCGCATACCACTGTGTTTTTTATTATTTTAGAAATGGCTTCCACACTTTCAAAATCGCCAGGCGATGAAATAGGAAACCCTGCCTCAATAATATCTACACCTAGTCTTTCTAACTCTAAAGCTAATTCCACTTTTTCCTTTGTATTTAATTTACAACCTGGCACCTGCTCACCATCTCTTAAAGTTGTATCAAAAATTAAAATTTTATTTGTGTTCATGCTGTAAATATTTATCATTTATGGAAGAAATGGACTTTCCATTAACTCCTATTATTTCCAAGATAGAATGATAAAATGACAAGAACCATTCTTTATTATGCTATTTTTACAGTTCTAAAATTGGTTTATTAACACTAAAATGTAATCCCACAAAGGGTTTTAGCTATCTATATATACAATGCCTAATCGTTCTAATAATGCACTTTTCCTCTTAATAAAATCACTGAAAAAATCAGAGAAGCGAAATTTTAAGCTTTTCGCAAATAGAAATTCTGAAACGGATAACCTTAAAACGGTAAAACTTTTTGATGCGCTAGATAAAATGGAGGAGTATAATGAGGCGCCACTACTCAAAAAAAATACAACCATTACTAAGCTACAATTATCCAATATAAGTGCCAATTTATACAAACAGATTTTAGATAGCCTTAGGTTAATAAAAGATGTAGACAATATAGATTTGCAATTGCACGAGCAAATGGGCCATGCAAGAATATTGTACAACAAAGGGTTGTATTTGCAAAGTTTGAATGTACTAGATAAAATGAAAAAACTAGCTGCAACAAACAACCAAGAAACGTATTTGTTGCAAGTACTATTTTTCGAGAAAAAGATTGAAGCCTTATACCTTACAAGAAGTATAGAGAACAGAGCGGATGAAATTATTGAAGAATCTAAAAATGCGGCAGAAAAAATTAATAGCATTAATACCCTTTCTAGCCTAGCGTTAAAGCTGTACAGTTGGTATATAAAAAATGGACATGCTAGAACAAAAAAAGAAGAAGAAATAATAAAAAAAATATTCAAAGATGGATTAGCTGAGAACACTGTAATGGCAAATACATTTTATGAAAAATTATATTTGTATCAATGTCATTGTTGGCAAGCGTTTATTTGTCAAGACTTTTTAGTGTATTACCGCTACACTCAAAAATGGGTAAATTTGTTTTTGGAAGAACCTAATATGATAGAGATTGAAACCATGCATTATATAAAAGGCATGCACAATTTAATGGGTGCTCATTTTGATTTACACAATGCCAATAAACTAAAAGAAACGATTGAAAAATTTGAAAAATTTACAAAAGAAGAAATTGTAATTAATAATGAAAATAATAAAATACAAACCTTTGCTTATTTATACACCGCTAAAATAAATTTATATTTTACAGAAGGCACATTTACCGAAGGCTTGGCTATGATACCTGCACTGGTAGCACAGTTAGAAGAATTTGAGATGTATTTAGATAATCATCGGATACTTATTTTTTATTACAAAATAGCCTCACTATATTTTGGTAGTGGCGATAGTAGCACAGCTATAGATTACTTAAATAAAATTATTAATTGGAAAGTTGATTTAAGAACAGATTTGCAATGTTATAGCCGCTTGTTACAATTAATAGCGCATTATGAGTTAGGTAATTATACTTTAATAGAATACCTAATAAAATCTGTATATCGTTTTATGGCCAAAATGGATAATATGAGTATGGTGGAAGAAGAGATATTTAATTTCCTTCGCAAATCATTTCATGTAGAGCCAAAAGATATAAAACCGGCCTTACAACAATTATTATTAAAACTAAAAGCACAAGAACAAAATCGTTTTGAAACTCGGGCATTCGTTTACCTAGATGTGATTTCTTGGATAGAAAGCAAACTCAAAGATGTGCCAGTGGAGAATATTATTAGAGAAAAGTTTTTAGGCTTAAGGGTGAGATAAAATTGTAACGGCACTTTATCTAGCAGCTTGTTCATGTAAATAATCTTTCCTTTTCAATTCAAAATTTCTACCAAGGTATAATCTTCGTACTTGTTCATCTCCTGCTAACTCCTCTGCTGTACCATGTTTGAAAATACTTCCATCAATAAGCAAGTATGCACGGTCGCAAATAGAAAGTGTTTCGTTTACATTATGATCGGTAATAAGGATGCCGATATTTTTATATTTTAACTTGGCAATAATTTCTTGTATATCTTCTACCGCTATAGGATCCACACCAGCAAAAGGTTCGTCGAGTAAAATAAATTTGGGGTCCACAGCTAATGCCCGGGCTATTTCTGTACGTCGTCTTTCACCACCACTTAGGGTATCGCCATTATTTTTGCGTACGTGCTGTAGGCGAAACTCATCCAGCAAAGATTCTAGTTTTTCTTTTTGTTGTACTTTTTTCAGTTTGGTCATTTCTAGCACAGCAATAATATTTTCTTCAACTGTAAGCTTTCTAAAAACACTTGCTTCTTGCGGTAGGTATCCTATACCCATTTGTGCACGCTTGTACATAGGCAGTTTAGTAATATTTATTTCGTTTAAATAAACATCGCCTTTGTCTGGCTTTACTAATCCTACTACTTGGTAAAAAGAGGTGGTTTTGCCAGCACCATTTGGGCCAAGCAAACCCACGATTTCGCCTTGTTGTACATTAAAAGATACATCGTTTACAACTGTACGACTACCATACTTTTTTACCAAGTTTTTGGTTTGTATTATTAAACTCAAAAGTTATTTTTTTATTTATACAAATGTAAGCAAGAACCGTTGGGTAAAATAGAACGTTAGTATTTTTTAACAGCTTCTAAATAATTAAATTATTTGACCTTGCTTCAGTAAATTTGCAGAAAATTTGCTACAAAGAGCTAGCAAAAATTATTATAATACTACACATGAAAGTAATAGACCATATAAATAATGCGAAGGATACCGTTATTTCTTTTGAAATTTTACCGCCTTTAAAAGGAAAAGGGATACAGTCACTATATTCACATTTAGACCCGTTGATGGAATTAAAACCCTCGTTTATAAATGTTACATATCATAGAAGCGAGCATGTGTTTAAAAAAACTGTAGATGGTAATTTTACAAAAGTGGTAGTACGCAAGCGCCCAGGTACAGAGTCTATTTGTGCAGCTATTATGAACAAATATAATGTGGACACAGTACCCCATCTTATTTGTGGTGGCTTTAGCATAAACGAAACGGAAGATGCACTTATAAATTTAAATTATTTAGGTATAGACAATGTGCTAGCATTGCGTGGAGATGCCGCAAAAAATGAAGCCGCATTTGAGCCTGAAGTAGGCGGACATTTTTATACAACTGATTTAGTAAAACAAGTGCAAAATTTAAACTCGGGTATTTATCAAGAGGAAGATTTAACGAATACAGCTAAAACGAAATTTTGTGTTGGTGTCGCTGGCTATCCCGAAAAACATTTTGAAGCACCAAATATGGATTCTGATTTACAGTTTTTAAAACAAAAAGTAGAGGCAGGTGCAGATTATATTGTAACGCAAATGTTTTTTGATAATGCAAAATATTTTGCTTTTGTAGATGCGTGCAGGGCTATTGGTATTACAGTGCCCATTATACCAGGCTTAAAACCTATTTACAATAAGAAGCAATTAACGATGTTGCCAAAAATATTTTCGATAGAATTGCCTACAGACCTTTCTAGCGCTGTTACAAGTTGTAAAACAGATTTAGATGTAGAAAAAGTGGGTGCTGAATGGTTATTGCAACAATCTAGAGAATTAAAAAAAGCAGGTGTGCCAGCTTTGCATTATTACACGCTAGGCAGGCCAGTACTTATTGCAGATGTGGTAAAACAGCTTGTATAATTTTTAACTGAATTTGAAAAGCCGCTACTAATAATTTGGTAGCGGCTTTTTTTATTTTATGATTTGAGAAATAACGGCTTCGTTGTTTTTAATTGGATATTTTTTTCTTAATCCAGTTATCCATTGCTGCTCCAATACATTTTGATAATCATTTATTACAAGCCCTCTAGCTTCTGCAAAACTGCGCTGCATATTAGCCTCATAAAACTTTAGATAATTCACAAAAATACAACTGCTATCTGCATTTTTAGTAATCTCAGATAAGCCGTTAGTAGTTGGTGTAGATGCATTTTGGGAAACGATAGGTATTTGAGAAGCATCGTAACGTCCACTATCTGCTTGTATTTGGTTATCGCTATTTAAAACAATATCGCTCCAACGTTTACCTTCTTTTAGTTGTGCTAAAGCTGTTTTAGCCATCTTTTCATTTGGGCAATTAAATACAATTACATCAGCACTAGCGGCCCACTTATAGGTTTGTTTATTTGCTTCATAATGTTTTTTAAGTCCTACAGAATCTGCACCAGCTTTGCTCCATACCATTCGTTCCATTATTTCAAAAAGCATATTTCCTTCTTTAAATTCTTGCATTTGGTATTTAAAATCATTGTTGTATTCTTCCAAATGTTTTTTATAATAATCAACAACCATGCGTTCCGAAAACTTATTAAGCAATTGTTCATTCGAAATGGTTTGTACCTCTACATTAGATTTATAATCCTTTACAAATTGTAACCATTGGTTTCCTTTTACTGCTGAGCCATCTTTAAAAGTTGCTATGGTCATTTTGCTTAACGGAAAACTATTTGCATTATCCATAGCAGGCGTTTTCATCATTGAGTCTACAGTTGAAAAAAGCATATTGTTTTTTACACTAGCTATTTTTTTGTACCCTGTTTTTGTAGTTATTTCTTTTGCAAACTTTTCTTTCTCCGCATTTATTCTTGCATCTTGCGATACCTTTTGCTTTACATCGTAGATAAAGCCTGCATCAGTTTTGTCTGTAGGTATTGGGGTATGCCCTAGTCGTTTTACAATATGATAACCATAAGTTGTTTCAAAGGGCTTGCTAAAATCGTCATCGGTTTTTAAAGAAAATACATTATTAGAAAAAATAGTATTGTACTTTCCGGTACCAAACTCTTGTAGCTCACCGCCAGACTGGTTTGTATTTCTATCATCACTAAATAGTTTTGCCGCTTCGGTAAATGACATTCCCTTTGCTAATAAATTATGTACAGAATCCGCTTTAGATTTTATAGCCAGCTTAGTATTATAGTCTGCATTAGGAGGATATGCAAAAAGAAGTTGCGCCGCTTTCCATTTTCCGACTGCGGGGCGTTCTTCTAAAACTTTAAAAATTGTCCACCCTTTATTATTTCTATATGGCTCACTTACATTACCCACTTTAGTATTGTAAAAAATATTTTCATACTCATATGGCGTCAAAAAACAAGTTATAAAACCTAAATCTGCAAATTTTGCTGGAGCAAATTTTGCAGAAATATTGGTTGTTACTTCGCTATATGCGCTGCTGGTTTTTATATTATTGTAAAGCTCTTTAGCTGCATTAAATGCTTTTTGTGTATCGGCAGGTAGCGCATCTTTTGCTACAGGCACAGAAAAAAACAATACATGCACATCTTTGCTAGACCTTACTACTGCTTCATCTATAAGAAATTGCATTCCTTTTTCATCGTTCAAATAATTTTCTATTACCTGCTCTCTAAAATTTAGAACATCATACTGAATTTGAGGTATTGTATCTAACCTTAACTCTTGTGCTGCTTTTACTTTAAGCTTAAAATTTGTGTACAACTCTAAATATTCTCGTATAGCTTTTTCTTTGTCGTTAGTGGTTGGTTTATTTTTGTTGTATGCCCTTAAAAACTCTTCTTTACTAGTGGCCGCATTGCCATAAGTAAAAATTGTTTGTGCAAATAAAGTGCTACAAACCAATGTGAGCATAAAAAAAGTAGACAGTTTTTTCATTTGTGCTTTTATATGTTTTAAAAGAATGTAAAAGGTATTTTGGTTTATTCTTTTTTTGTTTCTGAGTTTTTAATTTTCACGTCTAGCAAATCATTTAATTGTTCTAATGTTAGTTTTTTTGCTATTATCCGTTTTTCTTTATCTAATAAATACATGGTAGGGGTTACGGCAATATCGTAGAGTTGTCTAAATGATGGTCGCAAATCTTTGGCTTCTGTATCTGCCATTTCTTGGGTTTGATAAACATTAGTCCAATCTCCAATTTTATGCTCACGCAGGTAGGTTATCCAACTGTCCTTTTGTTTTTCGCTCTCCGATAATACAGCATATATTTTTAACCCTTTCTTTTGCCATAGTGCACGGTAAAACGAATCTACTCTTGGTATTTCTTCTTTACAATGACCACAATTGGGATCCCAAAATATTACAAGCGTATATGCTGCATCTACTTCATACAAAGGTTTTGCTTTGCCACTTGTATCTACAAATTCAATATTAGCAGCCATTTCACCAATTAAATTACTCATGAGCATATATGCCCTTCTAGTAATTACACTATCTTGTTTTTTGTTTAACCATTTGGTTAATCCCTTGCTATGGTATTTTTCGTAAAGGTGTACAAACACTGCATCTTGCCCCATATACTTTGGGTTTATGTACTCATCGGTAAACCAATTTAATAAAAATTTGTACATTTCTGGGCTATTCCTAGCGTACAATAATTTGTTGTCAATATCTTTTATGAGGCTATCTGCAGCCTGCGGCATTACTTGGTTGTAATAGGCCTGCAGCTTAGGCAAAAAAAATGGTGTGCGTATAATTCTATCATCCATAAAACTAATACCATCCCAATAGTGCGATTTGTAAAAATTATAATTATCTATAGAATCTTTTCGGGTAAGAGGCACTTTGGTTGGATATGCAGGCTCACGCAAAGCATTTAGTAAAACAGCCAACATAGAAGTTGGTTTTGTTTTTACTACCGTTTCTCTATAATTATTTAACTCTTTACTTAATATTTTATAAGCTACCTCATGCTTTACAGAATCTGCGCTGGTTTTAGACTCGTTATAAGCATTTTTTGCCTGCTGCAATTGTTTTCCCTTTCCATTTACAAAAGTTTGGTAATTTTTAAAATCTATATTGGCTGGAGAACCTGTTATTTGTATATTTTCTAATTTATTCGTATCCGCTACAATAGAAATGTTTTGTTCTTTTTCAATTAAAAAATCAGTAGTTAGTCTTTTGCTAGGAAAAACAATAGAGTATATACCAGCTTGTAGTTTTTGCTCGCCTTTAAAGATAGCAACCCCAGCCTTATTTACTTCTGCAGAATCTTGTAAAATAAAATCTTTACCAAGGTAGTAGGTTAGGTATGCTCTTCCTGCTTTGTAGTTGCTTTTAAGGCTAATCTTATACCCTTGTGCCTGAGCTCCAAAATTGCATGCAATTAAAATAATTGGTAGTATAAATTTCTTCATATGTTTACTTTTATGCTCGTTTTTGTTATTCTTAAATCAACATTTTTGCCTATAAAAAGTTGACAAATGTATTTAAAATAGGCATAAAAAAATGCTTTTAGGTATGCAACCCACCAATTTGTATTTATTTTTAACAAACCAGCATCAACCAAGAAATACTATTTTTGCGCTGTGAGAAAAAAGGACAAAAGAATAACCATAGAAAATATTGCTATAACAGATTATGCAGCACAGGGAAAAGCCATAGCTCGCCACGAGGGTAAAGTTATTTTTACCGAAGGAGCTATACCTGGGGATGTGGTAGATTTATTGCTTACAAAAAATAAAAAAGACTTTGCTGAAGCAAGGGTTTTGAAACTGTTAAAACCATCTACAGATAGGGTAGAACCATTTTGTAGACACTTTGGTGTTTGTGGGGGTTGCAAATGGCAAATGCTACCATATGTAAAACAACTACAATATAAACAGCAAGAAGCCGAACAAAATTTAATCAGAATTGGCAAGGTGACCGATGCGGTAATGTTGCCCATCATTGGGGCAGATGAACAACGTTTTTACAGAAATAAGCTGGAGTTTACTTTTAGCAATAAACGGTATTTAACCAGCGACGAAATTGGCAATGAAAATATTGCTGCGCTGCAAGATTCTTTAGGCTTTCATGCACCTAGAATATTTGATAAAACAATAAATATTTTTGAATGTTTTTTGATGGATGAGGTAAATAACAAATTGCGCAATACAATGCGTGACATTGCTACAGAAAACAATTACCCTTTTTATGATATTAAAGAGCATACTGGTTGGCTGCGCAATTTAATAGTACGCTATTGCACTACAGGTGAGCTTATGGTAAATCTTTGTATTAATTATGAAGATACAGAAAATACAAAAAAAATAATGGATACTCTTTTGGAAAAAGTACCAGAGATTACAACATTGCTTTACACGATAAATACAAAATGGAACGATACGATATATGACCTTACACCAACCGTTTATTTTGGCAAAGGTTACGTTACAGAGAAGTTAGAGAATTTTGAATTTATCATTAGCCCAAAATCTTTTTTTCAAACCAATACAAAACAGGCTGAAAAATTGTATAGCATTGCTAGAAACTTTGCGGAGCTAACAGGCAATGAAGTAGTGTATGATTTGTATTGTGGCACTGGTAGCATAGGCATTTTTGTAAGCCCACTTGCAAAAAAAATAATAGGAGTAGAGTTGGTGGAAGATGCCATAGAAGATGCAAAAAAGAATGCAGCCAATAATAACATAACCCATGCAGAATTTTTTGCTGGCGATGTAATAAAAATTTGTAACGACGCTTTTTTTGAAAAACATGGCAGACCAGATGTAGTAATTACAGACCCTCCACGAGCTGGGATGCATGAAAAACTCGTAAATAAGTTATTAGAAATAGCTGCTCCAGTTATTGTGTACGTGAGCTGCAATACCGCTACTATGGCAAGAGATGTTTTGTTGCTTAGCGAAAAATATACGGTAGAAAAAATGCAGCCGGTGGATATGTTTCCACAAACGCACCATATAGAGTGTGTGGTGAGGATGGTTTTAAAAACAAGTTAAATAAAAAGGTATGGGATATTTTGATTCAGGCAATAGTTTTCAACGAACAACCCCAGTGGTTTTGAATCTTATTATTGCTAATGTAGTAGTATTTATTGCACAGATGATGTTTGGCGGCATGGATAGCGAAAGTACAGTAACAGACATGTTCGCATTGCATCATTATAGGTCTAATGAGTTTAAGTTTTACCAAGTAATAACACATATGTTTATGCATGGCAGTTTTATGCATTTGCTTTTCAATATGTATTCGTTATGGATGTTTGGTAGTATGATAGAAAGAATTTGGAACACTAAGCGGTTTCTTATTTTTTATTTTTTGTGTGGCATTGGAGCTGCAGCGGCACAAGTTTGTTCGTATGCGGTAAATTATAGCGATATAGATAAAATGGTTTTAAATGCTGCAGATTTTCAGAGATACCAAGAAATATTAAGACTTAATGCAACTGTTGGTGCATCTGGTGCTATAATGGGCGTAGTTGCAGCTTACGGATACTTATTTCCAAATACAGAAATGATGATTATACCAATACCTATTCCTATTAAAACAAAATGGTTAGTGCTAGGTATAATTGCTATAGATATTTTTAGCGGTGTAGCAGGCAGACCTGGGGATAATGTTGCACATTTTGCTCATGTGGGCGGAGCGATAACTGGTTTTTTAATTGTGTACTTTCAAAATAGAAATAATAAGAAAACGTTTTATTAACAAAAACATTTATGCATTTTTTAAATAAAATCATCTCCAACCTGTGCATAATTAAATAGCTTTGCAGCAATTATTTACAATGAAGAAAATTACCTACCCTTTTCTATTCCTTTGCCTTATATCCTTTACAAGCTGTTTTGAAATTGTTGAGCAAGTATTTTTAAAATCCGATGGGTCTGGCAATTTGCAACTAGTACTTAACCTCAGCAAAAGCAAAACCAAAATAAATTCATTCATAAAAATGAAAATGGTAAACGGGCATAAAATACCATCAGAACAAGAAATAAAAAACAAAATAGCAGATATAGAAAAAACTACAGCTAAAACAGCAGGCATTAGCAATGTAAAAACTAGCATGGATTTTGATAATTACATAGTGAGCATTTCTTGCAATTTTGCCAAAATAACACAATTAAATACTGTTGTAAAAAATATTGTAGAAAAAGAAAATAATAAAAGTAAATACATCGAAAAAAGTTATGAGTACGATGTAGCCAATAATATTTTTGCAAGGCTTAATAAAGTTTCCGTAAAAAAAGATTATAATAAAATGACCAATGCAGATAAAGAAGTATTTGCTACAGCTAATTATACGGCTATTTATAAATTTGAAAATACGGTAGGCACAGTGAGCAATAAAGACGCAAAAATTTCGCCTAGTAAAAAGGCTGTAATGTTACAGCAAAATGTATTGGATATAATTACCGAAAAAAAATCTATAGAAAATAAAATAACTTTAAATAAGTAACTATGAGAAAAATTGTATTGTTTGTAACCCTGAGCTGTGTGGCTTTTGCAAATGCAACAGCCCAAAATTTATTAACTAAAGTGCCGGCCGAAGCTACGGTTGTAATAAAATACGCTGGCGAAAACTTTAGTAAAAATGTTTCTGTACAAAAATTGGATAGCTACAGTTTTATTAAGGATAATCTTTTTAAAATGCTTAATGTAGATACACTTACAAGTATACAAAACATGGGTATAGATTTAGAGCAAGATAGTTACCAATACATTTCTATGGAAGATTCTACGCTGAGCTTTGTAACCTTAATGCATATAAAAAATACCGCACAATTTTTACAATTTATAAAGGCATCATACAATGCAAAAGATATAACTGTACAAAAAGATGGATACCAGTTTTTGTCAATTTCTGAAAAAACCTATGTAGGGTGGAACCAAACTGCGGCAGTATTGGTAAATACAACTTACCAAAATAAGGTTAGTTATTACGACCATAAATACAAATACGATACATTGGCGCCAACAACAGTAGTTACCGATACAGCAGTAGCAGTAGCAGTAGATGCAGCTGCAGAAGCATCAAAACCAAAAGTAGCGAAACCAAAAGTGTATAAAGATGGGTATAAAGTACCCCAAAAAGGAACAAAAGGAAAGAAGAAACCTGTAACAAAAAAAGGAACTACAAAGAAAAAAGCTCCAGTAAAGAAAAAGGTATATGATGAAGATATTGTTGTAGAAGAAAATACCGTTGAAGCAGTAGCCTATGATGCTTATGGGGACAGTATTGAAAATAGAAATAGAGATTTATGGGATCAGCAGCAAGATTTAATTGCCAAGAAAAAACAAGAAGCCAGAGCGGATAGCATTTGCAAAAATGTTTTTATAGGGAATATAAAAAGTATAGAAAATGTACTTTCTTATAAAAAAATTGTTGAACCAACAGCACATGTAAGCTTTTGGATAAACAGTGATAATTTATTAAATCAATATCAAAACTATTTCTCTAGAAATATGTATTCTATTATGCGTTATGCAAAACCATCTTACAAAGCTGATAGCTCAGATGGCTTTAAGTCTGCTATAAACTTGTATTTTGAAAAAGACAAAATGCGTATGGAGCAAAAGACTTTCTCGGAAAATGCGGAAATGGCTGACCTAGGAAAATCAGTAATGAACAGCAAGCAAAACGCCTCTCTTTTAGGCATAGTAAATCCAGATAATATTGGTTATTTTTCTATGAGCATTAATACGGAGGCTATGATTAATTATTATTATACCGCCATAAAAAAATACTTGAACAATACAACATATCTAAGTGAATATGGCGAAGCAATAAATGTATACATTGACTTTTTACAAATTATGATAGATGAAAAAGGCATTGCAGAGTTGAACCCTGGCAATTATTTATTTGTAATGCACGATATGAAAACAAAGATGGTAGAATACACCGACTACGAATATGATAAAGAATACAATTCTAAAGCAGTAAAGAAAAAGAAAAAAGAGCTTTCTCCAAATTTTACATTTGTAATGGATACAAAGCGAGAAGACTTTATGCAAAAACTTGCCAAGCTTCCATTGAAATACGCTGAGAAAGAGCATTACAATTATAAAGATAAAACAGGGTATTATGAGTTGGCTTTTGATAGTACTAAATATCCTATTAGCGGTTTGTTCTTTATGGTAAAAGATGGAAAAGCATTGGTTACAACTTCAAAAGATGTAATTGCCAATATGCTTACCAATAAAGGGTTTGCTATAGATGATGATACTAAAAATTCTATTTTAAACAATAACTACTCAATAAAAATAGACAGCAAAAAATTGTTTGATATATTGGGTACAGAAGCCAGTACAACCAGCAATAAAAAAATATGTGCTTACATGAGTGAGAACATGGGTGATATAAAAACGGAAAGTAGTTTTAAAGATGGAATGATACAAGGCACTACAACAATTAAGGTAAAAGGTAACCATGCAAATAGCTTAGAATTTATTTTTAATGCAATAGAATTTGTGAATACCGAGCTAGATAACGATGAGGCAGAAAAGTTGAAAAAAGAAGATTGATGAATAAGAAAAAATGGGCGTTATTGGTATTTGCTGGTCTGCTCATATTTGGGTATGTAAAGTTGTTTTATAAAACCATTAGTACTACGAGTGTTCCAAAAAATGCAGATATAATTGTTGCTGTAGATGTAAAAAGAGTTACCAATACACTTATTTGGGATATTATTACCACACCAAGTAAATGGTCTTTAGGAAGCAAAAAAACTAGTACTGTTGAAGTAATAGACTGGATGGACATGCTAAAAATACCTGATTATGTATTTGCATTTCATGTAAAAGGGCAGCCAAGTTACGCATGGTATACATTGCTAGAAGTAAAAGATGAAGCTGTATTTGATAAAGGGATAGCACAGCAACATTTTGTAAAAAAAGATAACAATATATATTTAAACCTCGACCTTGGTATTGCTATTTATAAACAAGCCGAGAAGATTTTAGTAACTGGTATAGCTACTACTACCAACGAAAATTTAGAGAAGGTTGTACAAGAACTGTTTAATAAAAAGCAGTATGCCTCAAAAGAAATACTTAGTAAAATTGCAGAAGCCAAAAGTCATTTAGCTATTCATTTTAATGCTAATAAATATTTGCAAACGCCCACCATTATTGCAGCTAATTTTAATAAAAAAGAAGTAGAAATATATAGTACCCTTACTCCCAGTAGTGAACTAAGTTTTGTGGAAAACGATTTTACATTTTCTCCCAACTCGTTGTGTGCACTTGGTTTTACCCAACCTACTACAGCTGTATATAATTTACTAAACGATAGTGCCAAAGCAAACATAACAAGAACGCTAAGTATAAATATAGATACCCTATTACAACCAAGCAATAAATTTTATGAATTAGATTTGGATGGCATAAAATCTAGAACTGATTCTGCTATTACATACACATACGACGACAACTTTAATAAAATAGAAAAAGCGGTTGTAAATAAAGTAGAAGAGCCTTCTTTTAATTTTAGCATTGTTGGTGATAGTGTTAAAAGTATTTTTAACAATTGGTTACGCAACAATACATTTGAAGAAACAGCAGCGGGAACCTTATTTAGACCAATGCCTCTTGTAAAATCTTATTGCACATTGCAAAATGAAAAAACATTGAAGATTACCTCAGCTAATTATTCTAAAAGCGCTACAAATAAAAGTAGCAATTGCATTTTTTTTGTAAATGTACAGTTGGCAAAAATGCCTATATCAATGCTTAAATACCTACCAGACAATATTGCAAAAGCACTTACTAATATTGGATTTATAGGCGTTTTACTTAAAAAAGAAAATGAAAAACTGCTTTTAGAAGGTAGCATTATTAAAAAGGAGAATAAACTTCCTTTTATAACTATGTAGCCTACACTATTAGGCAAAAATTGGCGGAAATAGCAATCATATAATACTTTATTTTCCATTCATCAATTTCCCTTTGTATTTTTGTACTACAAAAAAATACAAATGGGAGAATCTGATCGTTACCATAACCAAGATTATAAAAAGAAGCGTGCTAATAAATTTTTGTTAGGGGCAGACGATAATGCCTTAATAGCTTTGTTTGCCATAAACGTAATATTTTTTTTAGTATTAATGGTAATACAGGTTGGTTTATTTGCGGGTGAAAAAACACCAGAATATTTTTATACTCATATTGTACAATGGTTTGAATTACCAAGCAGCCTTACAAAATTATCTGAAAGACCATGGACGGTATTGACTTATATGTTTTCTGATACTGGCGGCAATATTATAAGGGCTATAAGCAATATGATTTGGCTTTGGGCCTTTGGATATATCCTCCAAGAAATGGCGGGTAATGATAAAATAATTCCTATTTATATTTATGGAGGTTTATTGGGAGCTGTATTTTTTATAACAGCTAATTATGCACTTCCTCCACTTGCTGCTTTTAAAGGTACAGCAGGACTACTGGGCGCAAATGCAGGTGTAATGGCAGTTGCAATGGCTACTACAGCGCTTTCTCCTGGGTATCGTTTTTTTACACAAATCAGAGGAGGTATTCCTATTTGGGTATTGATGACGGTTTATATTTTAATAGATTTTGTGGGGGTAGCAGGGCTTGGTGCAGCTTACAGTTTATCTCATCTTGGCGGCGCATTAGCAGGCTTTTTGTTTGTAGTGTTTTTGCGAAGGGGTATAGATGGAAGTATTTGGATGAATAAATTGTACCAAAAATTCATTACACTTTTCGAACCTAAGAAACCTACAAATAAAAAAAGCGATGTTGATATTTTTTACAACGCTGGCAATAGAAAACCATTTACTAAAACAAGTAATGTTACTCAAAAAAGAGTAGATGAAATTTTAGATAAAATAAATCAAAAGGGTTATCACTTTCTTACTGACGAAGAAAAAGCATTTTTAAAAAAGGCAGCAGAAGATGAAAGCCTTTGATTTTTAGTACTATTTGAACTTTACCAGTCATCCAAAAACCCTCATTTTTAGATGATTTTTTTTAACTAAGCATTATCTTTAGTAAATGGAAAGGAGTTTTTTTAGGCGGTTTACCAAAAAGTTTTTTGTACTATGTAATATCATACTTGGTATGTTATTTTTATTGGGTTGCTACTCAGCAAATTTTAACCCTCAGCATTATTGGTTTTTAGGTTTATTAACACTCAGTAGTTTATATCTACTGGCAGGGCTAGTAATTTTTATGTTTTTTTGGTTGTTTGCAAAACGGGTATTTATGCTTGTAAGTATAGTTACCATTGCTATTGCATGGAAACCATTAGGGCAACTTATAAAGTTTAAAACAGATTCTTTTACGTTGGCAAAGGCTACAAACAGCCTAAGGGTTATGAGTTGGAACATAGAGCATTTTGATATTTTGGAGTATAAAACGCATCCCGAAACCAAAGAAAAAATGCTAGACCTCATAAATCAATATAATCCAGATATAGCTTGTTTTCAAGAAATGGTAGGAGGCGAAAAGGATTCTACAGCTATAAATTATGTACCAACTATTGCAAAAAGATTAAACTACACAACTTATTTTTATGCATACGACAAACGAAATGATTTTGATAATAAACATTCGTTTGGTACAATTATTTTTAGCCGATATCCTATAATTAATAAACAAATACTAAAAAATGAAACATTTAATTACAATGCTATGTTTCAGTTTGTAGATATTCTAAAAGGGAAAGACACCATTCGTGTATTTAACTTCCACTTACAATCATTAAAATTTAGCCAGGAGAATTTGAAATACATAAAAGAGGCAGAGACTAACACTGAGCTTAGTTTACAAAAATCTAAAGGGATTATTTCAAAACTAAAAACAGGGTTTATAAAACGCAAAGCGCAAAGCGAAAGAATAGCGGCTGCAATATCTGAAAGCCCATACCCTGTAATAGTATGTGGCGATTTTAATGATGTGCCTAACAGTTATGCATATTGCACCATTGGTAGGGGATTAAAAAATAGTTTTGCTGAAAAAGGCAGTGGAGTAGGCAGGACATTTTCTGGTATTTCTCCAACGCTTCGTATTGATAATATTTTTGTAGACAATAAATTTGAAGTAGAGCAATATATTAGAATACCCAAAAAACTCAGCGACCATTTTCCTATAATTACAGATATTAGTTTTACCAGTAAAGCCCCCCTAAAATAATGTAGACTTACATATACGAGTAAAAGACCCCCAAAAATTAACTTCTAAGAAATATGGAGTCTAATCTTTATATTTTTTAAGGATTATTTCTTTTTCTTAAAATATATTTGCAGCTATGGCATTAGTAATTTACAATACACTTACGAGGAAAAAAGAATTGTTTACCCCGCTAGAGCCTGGTTATGTAGGCATGTATGTATGCGGGCCTACTGTGTATAGCGATGTACACTTGGGCAACTGCCGTACATTTATTTCTTTTGATGTAATATATAGATACCTAAAATACCTTGGGTACAAAGTACGCTATGTGCGCAACATTACTGATGCTGGGCATTTGGAAGGTGATAGAGATGAAGGTGATGATAAATTTAGCAAAATGGCTAGACGTGAAAAACTAGAGCCAATGGAAATTGTACAGCGCTATACTTTAGGGTTTAGAGATGTGATGCAAATGCTAAACACACTACCACCTACCATAGAACCCACAGCCACAGGGCATATAAGCGAGCAAATACAAATGACGGAAGAAATAATTGCCAACGGATATGCATATGAAAAAGATGGTACTATTTATTTTGATGTAGAAAAATATGATAAAGAAAAACCGTACGGTATATTAACCAATAGAAAATTAGAAGATTTATTAGAAGGCACTAGAGACCTAGATGGACAAGATGAAAAACGTGGGCGCTTGGATTTTGCGCTTTGGATAAAAGCTAAACCAGAGCATCTAATGCAATGGCCAAGCCCATGGGGTATGGGTTTTCCAGGTTGGCATATTGAGTGCTCCGCTATGAGTAATAAATATTTGGGCAAACGATTTGACCTACATGGCGGCGGTATGGATCTTGCAGCCACGCACCATACAAATGAGATAGCACAAAACGAAGCATGCTTTAATGAAAGCCCTGCGCAAATTTGGATGCATACCAATATGCTTACCGTAAATGGTACACGCATGAGCAAAAGCTTAGGCAATGGTTTTTTGCCACACGAATTGTTTAGTGGCGCACACCCATTATTAGAAAAAGCTTACAGCCCCATGACTGTAAAGTTTTTTATGCTACAAACACAATACCGTAGCACATTAGATTTTAGCAACGAAGCCTTACAAGCATCAGAAAAAGGATTGAAAAGATTATGGGATGCATATGAAGTTTCGCAAAAATTGAGTTACGCAGCCTCTACCATAGACGAAGAATTAGATAAAAAAGTTTTGGCACTCGTACATGGTTTTGATGAATGCATGGATGATGATTTTAATACTGCAAGGGTATTGGCAAATATGTTTGAAATTGTGCCAATCATTAATTCTATAAAAGATGGATTAATAAAAGTAGGTGCTATTACTGAAAATACATTTACATTACTACAAACAAAAATAAAAGCATTTTTAGAAGATGTATTTGGTTTACAACAATCAGCTGAGGCAGATAATGGTAAATTAGCAGATGTAATGGAGTTACTTATTGACATACGCAAAGAAGCTAAAGCTAAAAAAGATTTTGCTACTTCTGATAAAATTAGAAACCAACTTACGGCTGTTGGTATTGTTGTAAAGGATGAGAAGGATGGGAGTGTGAGTTGGGCTGTTAATTAATATTTGGTTACAAATTAAATCCAGATTACGCAATAAGATTTTCTCAGCGAGCATTGCGGTTCTCTGCATACTTTGCGATAAAAAGTAAAGCGGATAGAGCATTATACCTCCACCAAATTTGTTGTTGATATAATATCTTTCATAGCATCAAATAATTTATCTAAATCTGCTTGCTCATTAAATGCTTGTATAGAGTAGCGTAAATACACTTTATTGCCATGCGGCATTACTGGTATTTGTATTGCATATTTTTCTATTAACAGTTGTTTGAGTTTTAATGGCTCGGTTGTTTTTATAGGTGCGCTATACAACTGCAAAATAAAATCGTTATGTATGGGGGCAATGGGGTTTGTTCCTAAAAGCTTACAAAGGTCAGCCCCATTGGCTTGTACCATTTTTTGGCAGTCAGCACTCACAGCCCACCAATCATTTTCTTGCATAAATGCTATAGCAGTAGGCACGCTCAAAAAAGCAGAAACATCTCTAGTGCCCTGTAGCTCGTGGTAGTCTATAAATTTTGAATGAGATGGTATGGCGGCTTCATAACCCCAGCTTATAACCAATGGGTCAAAGATTTGTTGATATTCTTTTTTTACATACAAAAACGAACTGCCCTTGGGTGTCATCATCCATTTGTGGCAAGCTCCAGTATATATATCAACGTCTAGTTCTATTAAATTTAAGGGTGTTTGTGCTGGTGCATGCGCACCATCTATAAAAGTTATTATTCCTTTTTCTTTAGCAATTTTACAAATCTCTTCTACTGGTAGTTTAAGCCCAGTAGCGCTTGTAATATGGCTTATAAAAATAAGTTTTGTTTTAGGTGTTATCCCTTTTATAAATTGCTCAATAAAATCTTCTTTACTTTCTACTGGTAAGTTTATGGGTTGTTGTATATATTTTGCTCCAGCTTTTTTACAGTAGTATCTCCAAGTTCTGTCGCATGCCCCATATTCTAAATCGGTAGTGAGCACTTCATCATCTAATTGCAATGGAAAACTTTTTGCAACAATATTAACTGCATAAGAAGGGTTAGTTACATACACCAAATCATCTGCATGGCAATTTAAATATGCACCCAATGATGCCCTTGCCTGTTTTAAATATTCTATTCCTTTTCCTGTAATAAATGCTACAGGTTCTTGCTCTAACTCTAATTGGTATTGTTGGTATCTTTCAAAAACGGGCTTCACACAAGCTCCAAATGAGCCAAAGTTTAAATAGCAAACTTTTTTATCCAATAAAAACTGAGATTTCAAAAAAGTGTCTCGTTCCATAAAAATTAGTAAGAAATGCTAAACAAAAATATTCTTATGATTAGTAAAAGATTTAATAATATTAATTACCGTACTCGCTCAAAAATTTTATGCGCATTATTTTTAATTGTTCCCAACTAAAATCGCTATCAGCCAACTCCTCTTGCGCCACAGCAAGGTCTGAGGTTTGGCAGCCTTTAAAATAATCCATTATTTCTTCTTGCTCGTATTCATCTACCATTTCATCTATAGCATATCCAAGGTTTAATTTTGTACCACTGGCTACAATGGTTTCCATTTCTTCTAAAAGCTCTTCTATTTTTAAGCTTTTGTTTTTTGCAATGGTTTCCAATGTCATTTTCTTATCTACATTTTGTATAATAAAAATCTTATTGTTGTTTTTATTTACAACACTTTTCATTACAAAATCATCGGGGCGTATCACATCATTCTCTTCTACATATTTTATAATCACATCTAAAAAGGGTTTGCCATATCTTAACGATTTCCCTTTGCTTACACCACTTATTTTTTCCAACTCTTCCATTGTAGTCGGATACATAGTTGCCATATCTTCCAAAGAACTCTCAAGAAAAATTACAAATGGTGGAAGGTTCTTTTCTTTAGATACTTTTTTGCGCAAATCTTTTAATGCATCTAGCAATTTTGTATCTACTGTACTTTCTATAACACTCTCTGGTCCTGCATCCTCATCATCTGCATTGGCATCTTCAAATAAATTGTTTAAGGCTATTTTAAAGCTTGTAGGTTTTTTCAAAAAGGCTCTACCCTTTTTAGTAATTTTTAAAACACCATACTCTACTATATCTTTTTCTAAAATACCATTTAAAAGCATTTGTCTTATCAAACTATTCCACAGGTGCGGTTCTTTATCATTACCACATGCAAATACATGTAATTCTTCGTGCCTATACATTTTTACTGCGGGTGTAGCTTTTCCAGTAAGAATAAGTAAAACATACTCAATAGCAAATTGTTCTCCAAGCGCATCTACTGTTTTCAAAACACTCACAGCCTCTTCTTTTGC
The DNA here is from genome assembly GCA_031408295.1 of Ferruginibacter sp. Taxonomy (GTDB): domain Bacteria; phylum Bacteroidota; class Bacteroidia; order Chitinophagales; family Chitinophagaceae; genus Ferruginibacter. The sequence goes on along the minus strand of JANNVW010000054.1, from coordinate 5,323 downwards.
TTCTACTTTTTCTTTTGGATGAAGGCAGTTGTCGCAATGCCCACAACTTGAAGAGTCATCGTACTCCTCACCAAAGTAATACAATAATGTTTTGCGTCTGCATACACTACTCTCCGCATATGCCACTGTTTCATTTATTAGTTGTGCGCCCACTTCTCTTTCGCTAAGGCTCTTATCCCTCATTAAATGCTCTAGCTTGCTTACATCTTTATGAGAATAGTAGAGTAGGCACTTGCCCTCCATACCATCTCTTCCTGCACGCCCCGTTTCTTGATAATAATTCTCTATAGATTTTGGTATATTATAATGTATTACAAAGCGCACATCAGGTTTATCTATACCCATACCAAAGGCAATGGTAGCTACAATTACATTTACATCTTCGTTTAAAAATTGATCCTGCCTTTGTGCCCTCAACTTTGCATCAAAGCCTGCATGGTAAGCTACTGCAGATATTCCGTTGGCGTTAAGCATTGCCGCTAGCTCTTCGGTAGTTTTTCTATTGAGGGTATAAATTATTCCACTTTTATTTTTATGTGCTTGTATAAACCGTACAATACTTTTATTGGTTTGGTCTAAATTTATTTTTGGTTGTATTTCGTAATAAAGATTATCTCTATTGAAAGAAGAAATAAAAATATTGGGATCTCTTAAACCAAGGTTTTTTGCAATATCGCTTTGTACTTTTGGAGTAGCGGTAGCGGTAAGTGCTATAATAGGTATGTTTGGGTTTATAAATTCTGTTATTTCTTTTAACCTCCTGTATTCTGGTCTAAAATCGTGTCCCCATTCAGAAATACAGTGCGCTTCATCTACTGCAAAAAAAGAAATATCAAGCGTTCTAAAAAACTCCACATTTTCTTCTTTGGTCATGGTTTCTGGTGCTACATAAAGCATTTTTGTACGACCGCTGGTTAAATCATCTTTTACAATTTTTATTTGCCCTTTGTTAAGCGTGCTATTTAAAAAATGTGCTACATGGTCTTTGCTGCTAAAACCTCGCATAAGATCCACTTGGTTTTTCATAAGTGCTATAAGTGGCGACACTACAATAGCAACACCTTCACTCATCATAGCGGGTAGCTGATAACACAAACTTTTACCGCCGCCTGTTGGCATTATTACAAAAGTATCTTTACCAGCAAGTAAACTTTTTATAATATCTTCTTGTGGATACTTAAAAGTATCAAATCCAAAATTTTCTTGTAAATGTTTTTTGAGGTCGGATGAGGAAACAGCTGTGGGTGCTTTTGTTTTTGCTGTTATTTTTGTTTTTGCCATATTGTTTTATGTAAAAAGTATTTCTATAATTTAAAAAACAAAATAGAAAGGCTACGTTTTTTTAAAAGTCTGCAAAGTTACTTAAGCATAAAAGCATAAAGTAAACAAAAGGTTAAAAATTAAAATGACGAACTATTTTGTTTCAGTTGTTTAAGATACCAAAAAAAACAATAGCAAAAGCATCTAACCAATAAAAAATTTAAAAAAACTATTTTTATTGCAAAGCTTTATTTTTATTGTCATCAATTTGTAAATATTGACTTTTAGATTTAGTAAAATAGCAGTTCGCAATTTTTTACTAAATCTATCTTCTAATTATGATGCTTGCACTATGGGCAATTTCAAATAAATTTGTGGTCTGTGAACAATACAACTAATAATCTCATAATAGAAAGTGCTTTACGCACTATACAATTACAAGCAGAAGCCATACAGCAACTTTCTGGCTTTGTAAACGAAAATTTAGTAACTGCCGTAGAAACAATTGCTGCATGTAAAGGCCGGTTTGTAGTAAGCGGTATAGGCAAAAGCGCCATTATAGCCCAAAAAATAGTAGCTACTATGAATAGTACTGGCACTGCATCTTTGTTTATGCATGCTGCTGATGCTATACACGGCGACTTAGGCATGATTCAGCAAGATGATATTGTAATGATTATTAGCAAAAGTGGCGATAGCCCAGAGATAAAAGTACTAGCTCCGCTTATAAAAACCTTTGGCAATAAGCTTATTGGTATGGTTGGCAACAAACAATCGTACTTAGCTTTGCACAGCGATATTGTGTTAGATACTACTGTACAAAAAGAAGCTTGCCCCAATAATCTAGCTCCCACTACTAGTACAACAGCACAGGTTGTAATGGGAGATGTGTTGGCTATATGTTTAATGGAAACTAAAGAATTTAAAACTGGAGATTTTGCAAAATACCACCCTGGTGGTGCTTTGGGCAAAAAAATGTATTTAAGGGTAGCAGAGTTAATAAAAATACACGAAAGGCCTATTGTTTTAGAAACAGATGATATAAAAAAAGTTATCATAGAAATTTCTAAAAAAAGACTCGGTGCAACGGCCGTTTTAGGACAAAACGAAACCGTGGTTGGTATTGTTACAGATGGCGATGTGCGTAGAATGTTTGAAAAGTATGATGATTTTAAAAGTATAATAGCGAAGGATGTAATGACAAATAATCCAAAATCAATAGCGGCAGATTCACTTGCGGCAGAGGCTTTAAGCGAAATGAAAAAATACAATATAAGCCAACTAATAGTGTTGGATAATGAAAAATACAGCGGTATATTGCACGTACATGACCTTATGAGAGAGGGCATTATTTAATAGAAGAAGCATAGATATGAACAAAAATAATTATGTAGCCATTATGGCTGGGGGCATTGGTAGTAGGTTTTGGCCAATGAGCAGAACAGATATGCCAAAACAATTTCTAGACATACTCAATATTGGTCGTACGCTCATACAAGCCACTTACGACAGGTTTGCGTTGTTTATTCCCTTAGATAATATTTATATAGTTACCTCATTACAGTATAAAGAAATAGTGATGGAGCAGTTGCCCCAGCTGCCAGAAGGGAACATACTTTGTGAACCCAGTAGAAAAAATACAGCCCCTTGCATTGCATATATTTCTTTCAAGTTACATAGCCTAAATGCATCTGCAAATTTAATATGTGCACCTGCTGATCATCTAATTACAGAAACAGATACTTTTATTGATACATGCAAAAAGGCATTACATTTTACTTCGCATATTAAAGCATTGGTAACATTAGGTATTAAACCATCTAATCCAAATACTGGCTATGGCTATATACAATACGAGTCGCTGGCAGCTGGCGAAAATACTTATAAAGTAAAATTATTTACAGAAAAACCCGATAAAGAATTGGCTAAAACATTTGTTGCTAGCGGAGATTTTTTATGGAATGCTGGCATTTTCGTATGGCAAGTAAAAAATATTATTAACGCTTTTGAAAAAAATGCACCCGAATTATTCGAAGTCTTTGATGCAGAAAGAACCGTTTTTAATACCGTAAAAGAACAGGAAGCCATAGAAAAAATTTATCCCCTATGCACCAATATTTCTATTGATTATGCAGTAATGGAAAAGGCAGATAACGTATATGTAATGCCTGCATCTTTTGGGTGGAGCGATTTGGGTACTTGGACAAGCGCATACGAAACTTTTGAAAAAGATTACCTAGAAAATGCCGTAGGTGGAAATGAAGTAATAATTATAGATGCTACTAAAAATATGGTACAAGTGCCCCATAATAAACTTGTTGTTTTACAGGGCCTCGATGATTTTATAGTAGTAGATACAAAAGATGTTTTGCTTATTTGTAAAAAAGATAAGGAGCAAGAAATAAAAGATTACGTAGCTGAGGTAAAAAGAAAAAAAGGCGAAAAGTTTTTGTAATCATATTATTTTACTCTACAGATAAAAAGTTGTGTGTTATTTTAGCCCTCATTACTAAGCATTGAAAAAATTTTACTGATTTATTAACGTTCGGTGAAATGCTAAATCAAAAGATTTGTATGAGCAAAAAGTGGGGGAGATGTGCGTCTTCAAACAATAAAATTTTGACTGTGCAATAAAATAATACTGGTTAAAAGTATAATGGGGTCAGTACAATTCGATAATTGTATTAACCCCATTAATATAAAATATATCTGCTTGTTTGCCTTAAACTAACAAGCCCATTTTAATCATCTCTTCTGCTATTTGTATTGCATTGGTAGCAGCTCCTTTTCGCAAATTGTCGCTTACAATCCAACAATTGAGTGTGTTAGGTTGTGTCTCATCCCTTCTTATTCTTCCTACAAAAGTATCGTCCTTATCATGTGCTGTTAATGGCATAGGATAAATAAAATTATCATCGTCATTTTTTAAAACCACCCCTGGGGCATTGCTGAGAATATGCTTTACTTCATTTAAATCAAAATCTTTTTCAAACTCAATATTTACGCTTTCGCTATGGCCACCTACTGTAGGTATACGTACACATGTAGCGGTAACTTTTATAGAGTCATCTTCCATTATCTTTTTTGTTTCATTTACCATTTTCATTTCTTCTTTGGTATATCCATTATCGGTAAACGAATCTATATGTGGTATTGCGTTCATATCTATTGGATATTTATATGCCATTTCGCCCTCAATACCCTGCCTTTCATTCATCAATTGTGTAACTGCTTTTACACCCGTGCCCGTTACACTTTGGTAAGTACTTACTACTACTCTTTTTATTTTATATTTATCATGTAAGGGTTTTAATACAACAACCATTTGTATGGTTGAACAATTTGGGTTTGCAATAATCTTGTCAGATGCATTTATTGAACCAGCATTTACTTCTGGCACAACCAATTTTTTTGTAGCATCCATACGCCAAGCGCTTGAGTTATCTATCACCGTTATACCCGCCTCCGCAAACTGTGGAGCCCACTCTAATGATGTATCTCCACCCGCCGAAAATATTGCCAAAGATGGTTTTGCAGCAATAGCATCTTGCATGCTCACAATTTTATACTGCTTTCCATTATAAGTAATTTCTTTACCAATTGACCTTTCTGATGCAACTGGAATTAATTCTGAAACAGGAAAATTTCTTTCTGCCAATACTTGTAACATTTTTGTGCCTACCAATCCTGTAGCACCTACTACTGCAACTTTCATCTATTAATTATTTTTACAAAGAAAATCATAATGGGCGAATATGTATAAATATTTTATTTACATTTTACACTTTTCAAAGTTTTAGTTTCTGTATTTAAGCAACCTTTTTTTGAACGATAAATTTGGGCTAAGCCCTCTTGTACCATTTTGAATTCCAATATGTGTCTGACACATGTATGTATCGGACTAAATTTTATTTACTGATGGTCTTATCCAACTCCACAAAAAAACAACCCCCAACCATTTCTGATTGAGGGTTATTTTACTTCATTATTATAAACCTTTCTCTTACCTAGCCACTACAATTGTTTTGTTCGCTACTTCGTTTTGTGTAACCAATCTTACAAT
>JANNVW010000053.1:0-43209 GCA_031408295.1 Ferruginibacter sp. | reverse complement strand
TTTCAAAAAGGAAAAGCAAGTGTACCTTTATATGATGCAGAAATAAATAAGTCTGGTTTTAGTATAGTTGGTATAAGACCAATAGCTACGGCAGCCTTAAGAATGTTTTGGGACGATAGTCAACTTACAAGTGTAGGTGTCTGTGGTACCACAGCTGCTAATACACTAAGCACTGCAAATAGAACAGGAGCAGGTATTGCAAATATAGTTACTGGCAGTGCCGCACCTGCACATGCATGGAACGGCACAGGAAATAGTGCACAAGTAAGGCCTGCGCCAAACGCTACTTATTGTGCCTCTACCACTGTAAATGACTCTACTAGAAATCAATTTCAGTGGGATGATTTTGGAAACGTAAGAACAATAAATACTTGGGCTTATGGTATAGAAAGTTTTATGAGTAAAAGTATAACATTGCAATGCGTAAATGTGAGTGGTACTGTGTATAATGATGCTGATGGTAGCGCAGCTGGCACTTTTACGAATATAAATAATGGAGGAGAATTAGGTACAAATGGAGGAACTTTATATGCTGCTGTAATAGACCCTGTAACAAGAGAAGTAGTAGGATTTGCAACTGTGGCTAACGATGGCACTTATACAATAAATGGCATAGCTGTAAATAGCACAGGCTTGCAAGTTGTTATTACATCTACTCTACCCGTTGTAGATGGCATATTACCTGCTGAAACAATGCCTACAGGTTGGTCAAATACATCTCCATCTTTAAATACATTTAGTACTGGTGTAGTAAATGTAACAGGTTTAAACTTTGGTTTAAATCGTTTACCAGAAAGTGCTGTTACCCTTTTAAGTGGTCAAAATAACCCTCCAGGAAATACTAACATAACTGTGCCTGCGGGAGCTTTTCAAAATAGCAATGTAGGCACTAACCCAAATACTCAAGACTATGATGGTGGTACTGTTACTAGTATTCGTATTACTGCTTTTCCTAGCGGTGCTAATACTGTTACGATAAATGGTGTACAATATGGCACATGCCCTACATGTACAGTCTGGCCTGTTGGTGGTGTTACTACGCCTTTCACAAGTGGAGTAGGCCCTACCAATCCAATATTAATAGACCCTATAGATGGCACAAGTACTGTAGTAGTTATACCATTTGTAGCTATAGATAATAGCGGCAAAGAAGATCAAACACCTGGCAGTGTAACAATCAATTTTGCAACTGTGCTTTCTTTACATAATGTCCTATTCACAGTAAATAAGCAAAATGAAAAAAGTATCTTACATTTTACACTAGAGCAAGTTTCTATTGGCAGTTCTTTTACTATAGAAAGAAGTATTAATGGTATAAATTTTAATACGGTAGGCACTCTTTCGGCTACTACATCTTTACAATACAATTTTATAGATAACGCACCAGTAGCCAATGAAAAAAACTTTTATAGAATTAAAGAAGTAGATAAAAATGGTAAAATAAGTTACAGCAGCATTAAATTTATTCAATATACAAGAGATGGAAATATAGAAGTATATCCAATACCTGCTTGTAATGAAATAAATGTAACACTAAATGATGCCTTGCAAGCAAAACCAATAACCGTAAAAATACACAATGCACAAGGTGCAGAAGTGCTAAGAAAAACAATAAAAAAAGCAAATGCCACAGAATCGTTTGATATCAAAAAATTACCAGCAGGTGTGTATAACCTAAGCTTGGGCAATGATAGAAACGAAATAAAAACAAGAAGAATAATTGTTATAAAATAAGTTTTAGTTTTTCTGGGTAAGGCTGTTACAAGTTGTAGCAGCCTTTTTTTAATTTAATAATACAAAAAGTAGTTACCGCCTTTTTAATGGTTAGTGTTTCCACCAACTATTAACTTAGTTGTTGGTGAGGACAGCAACCACTAAAACAATGGGTTTATGTAGCCTACCAAGTGGATTGTATGTTTTACAATTTAGCAATGGCACTACGCAAAAATTAATAAAAGAATAGCGCATTGTAAAGTGTGTTCTAATAAACAACCCCGGTTGTTTACTTAAAGAGTCGCTACAGTAGAGGGTAGCGGCTTTTTTTATTAGCTAAACTAATTAAAATAAACATACATCAAAAAATGCCAACTTATAAAAGCTGGCATTTTTTATATAGCAATATTTTAGCTTTTCTACTTCCCCATCACTCTACCAATAGCATTATCATATTTTTCTTTCCACTCACTCATATTGCCCCAATTAGCTTCTCCAATGCTTATGTTAGAGGATGAAACAACTCCCAATTTTGTATGGGCAATACTTACAGCTTGTAAAGCGGTTAATAATTGTTCTTCTTGCGCAGCAGTTACTGAAACCACTACCCTACTTTGCGCCTCTCCAAACCAATACGCATCACTTCGTATACCATCATCTTTTTGCGAAACAGTAAAACCAAGATTATTGGTAAATGCACTTTCTAAAAGCGTTACAAACAATCCGCCTTCGCTCACATCATGTGCAGAAATAATTAATTTTTCTTTTATTAATGAAGAAATAACTTGTTGCAAATTATACTCTTCATCTAAATCAAAATATGGGCAAGGGCTATATTCTTCGCCAATTATTTTATGCAAATACTCTGATGAATTTATATCGTTTCTACTTTCACCAATTAAGTAAATGGTATCGCCTTCGTTTTTAAAATTCATTGTCATTTTATCGGCTACTATTTCTAACAACCCTACCATACCAATCGTAGGTGTTGGATACACAGGCCCATCAGGGCTTTGGTTGTAAAAGCTCACATTACCACCAGTTACAGGCGTATCAAATTTTATACAAGCTTCTCCCATTCCTTTTATAGCATTGCTAAACTGCCAATATACTTCTGGGTCGTAAGGGTTGCCAAAGTTGAGGCAATTGGTTACGCCCAAAGGCGCAGCTCCACTGCATACTATGTTACGTGCAGCTTCCGCCACTGCTATCATAGCACCTTTATAAGGGTCTGCAAATACATAGCGACTGTTACAATCTGTAGTTAGGGCTAGTGCTTTATTGGTAGGTTTTGCTAGTACAACTGCAGCATCGCTCACACCATTGGTGCTAGTATTACCTGCACCCACCATGCTATCGTATTGCTCATAAATCCAACGCTTGCTAGCAATGTTTGGTATAGCAATTAATTTTTCTGCTACCGCTTTTAAGTCTTGCGGCACTGGTATTTTTGCAGCATCAAAAGCATTTATTTTTTGTATGTATGCAGGCTCTTTTACTTCACGTGTGTATTGTGGTGCGCCTCCGCCAAGCACGAGTTCATCTGCTGGCAGCAAGGCTTCCAACACGCCATTCATAAAAAATTGCAACATGCCATCATTGGTTACTTCACCAATTTCGCTACAAGGCAAGTCCCACTTTTCAAAAATATCCAACACCGCTTTTTCTTTTCCTTTTTCCACCACCAATAGCATACGCTCTTGGCTTTCGCTAAGCAATAGTTCCCAAGCTTTCATGCCTGCCCCGCCGCCAGCGGGGTCATTTTGACGAGTAGGTACTTTTTCTAAATCTATACGCATACCAGCTTTGCCTTTTGCACTCATTTCGGCAGTAGAGCATATAATGCCCGCTGCGCCCATATCTTGCATGCCTACTACTACACCAGTTTGTATTACTTCTAAGCAGGCTTCTAATAATTTTTTTTCTTGAAATGGATCGCCCACTTGCACAGCAGGTAAATCCTGTGCGCTGTCTTCGGTTATTTCTGCACTGGCAAACGATGCTCCACCAATACCATCTTTGCCTGTAGCACTTCCTACAAAAAATACTGGGTTGCCCTCTCCTTCCGCTGTAGCAGAAACCGTTTCGCCATTTTTAAGAATACCCACGCTCATGGCATTTACCAGTGGATTGGTATGGTAGCAATCTTCAAAATAAATTTCGCCACCTACAGTTGGTACACCAAAGCAATTGCCATAATGCCCAATGCCTTTTACCACGCCAGATAATAAGTGTTGTGTTTTAGCATCATTTAAATTTCCAAAACGCAAAGAGTTTAAAGAAGCAATCGGCCTAGCTCCCATCGTAAAAATATCCCTGTTTATGCCACCTACACCTGTAGCAGCTCCTTGAAAAGGCTCTAACGCACTGGGATGATTATGGCTCTCAATTTTAAATACCACACCGTATCCATCGCCAATATCCATTAATCCAGCATTCTCTTCTCCTGCTTTTACTAGCATTTTAGCACCATCACGAGGCAAGGTTTTTAATAACTTAATAGAATTTTTGTAACTGCAATGCTCACTCCACATACCACTAAATGCACACAACTCCGTAAAATTGGGTGTTCTGCCTAGTTTGGTTTTTATCAATTCAAATTCTTCTTCTGTAATTCTTAGTTGAGCGGCGGTTTGTGCGGTTATTTCCATGATGTGTAAAGGTATATTTTTGAATGTGTGCAAATTTACAAATGCATTTTGTTTGCAGCTAATAAATAAAAATCATTATTTTAACTATCTTCCCACATCTAAAAATGTAAACGTTTGTATTATCTTCTATTTTTCATATATTTTTTGGCTTGTTGTTATTTTATTACAAAAATAAAATTTGTACAACATGCGGGGATAAGTACAAAAATTATCTTGCTCCTTTTTAGCATTAAAGTTATAGTTGGTATTGTTGGCGGTATGGTTAGTCATTTTTTAATGCATGATAAATCAGATTTACATTTCTATACCATTCAAGGTATGATTGAATATGAAAATCTTATTCATAACCCAAAAATCTTTTTTACTGATAGTCTACCTGCTGCCTATGCAAATAATCTTGGCGAATTCTTTGGGTCTTCCAATTCTTTTTGGAACGATTTAAGAAACAATATTTTAATAAAAACGATTGGGGTATTCAATATTTTAAGTAGGGGAAATTATTATATCAATAGTTTATTTTTTAACTTTATTGCATTTTTTGGGCATATTGCTTTGTACAAAATATTCAAAAATATATTTAAGAATAACCATTGGGCTATAATAGTTGGATGCTTTTTACTTCCCTCAACATTGTACTATACATCGCTTATAGGAAAAGATTTGATAATTTTTACCTCCTTAGCCATTTTTTGTTATTGTAGCTATTTCTCATGGAAAGAAAATTTTACACAAAAAAAAATAGTTTTTTTATTGCTTTCATTCTTTTGCATTTTACTCATTAGAAATTTTATTGCTATTGTGTTATTGCCTTGTGCTATAAGTTGGTTTGTAAGCTGCAGATATTCCTTTAAAATTTGGCAGGTTTATGTAGTCATGGCAGTAATTTTAATTGGGTGTTTATTGGCTCTACAGTTTACAAATCAAAAATATAATCCGCTAAAAATTGTTGTAGATAAACAGCAAGCTTTTTTTACATTAGGAAAAGCTAATTCTGAATACCAAAATGATACATTACAATCTACCATAAAAAGTTTTGTTACTAGTGCCCCAACTGCACTGCGACATGCCTTTCTTTCACCTTATCCACAAGAGTTTGACAATGTATATTTGAATGGGTTTGCACTAGAAATAATAGTATATATCCTCTTGTTTTTGCTAATGATTATTTATCCATTAAAAAATAATTTTATCACAAAAGATTTTATTTTATTTACTGTTATATTTACTAGTTTAATATTTTTATTTACTGGATACATAACAACTAATGCAGGTGCTTTGGTAAGGTATAGGAGTATATATTTTCCATTTTTAATAGTGCCTATTTTGTGTAGTATTAATTGGGGAAAAATATTCGAATATTATAAAATCAATAAAATTTTATGAAAAAAATAATGCTTTTAGGCTCTGGAGAATTAGGTAAAGAATTTGTGATAGCCGCAAAACGCCTCGGACAATATGTTATAGCTGTGGACTCCTATAATAATGCACCAGCACAGCAAGTAGCAGATGAGCGGGAAGTAATAAATATGCTTGATGCTGCTGAACTTGACAGAATAGTAGCTAAACATAAACCCGATATTATAGTACCCGAAATAGAAGCTATACGCACCGAACGTTTTTACGATTATGAACAGCAAGGCATACAAGTGGTACCAAGTGCCAAGGCGGCAAATTTTACCATGAACAGAAAAGCAATAAGAGATTTGGCAGCAAAAGAACTGGGATTAAAAACAGCAAAATACGAGTACGCAAATAGCTTTGAAGAATCAGAAGCAGCAGTAAAAATAGTAGGAATACCTTGTGTAGTAAAGCCGCTAATGAGTTCCTCAGGCAAGGGACAATCTATTATAAAAGCTGCAAGCGATGTTGAAAAAGCTTGGGACTATGCACAAGCAGGTAAACGGGGAGATTATTCGGAAGTGATTGTAGAAGCTTTTGTAAAATTTAATTCAGAAATAACGTTGCTAACTGTTACGCAAAAAAATGGTATTACATTATTTTGCCCACCCATTGGGCATAGACAAGAAAGAGGCGACTATCAAGAAAGTTGGCAACCAGCTGCCATAATTTCTAAGCATCTTTTGGAAGCTCAAAAAATGGCCACTAAGGTTACCAAAGCACTTACTGGCACTGGTTTGTGGGGAGTTGAGTTTTTCTTAGCAGATGATGGCGTTTATTTTTCTGAACTATCTCCTCGCCCACACGATACGGGTATGGTTACACTTGCAGGAACACAAAATTTTTCTGAATTTGAATTGCATGCAAGAGCTGTTTTAGGATTACCAATAAAAGAAATTGTGTTAGAAAGAGTTGGTGCAAGTGCAGTAATTTTAGCAGAAAAGGAAGGACAAAACCCTACATATATTGGGTTAGACAATGCATTAAACCATACGAAAAGCAATGTATTAATTTTTGGCAAACCAATTACAAGACAATACAGAAGAATGGGTGTAGCCCTAACTTATGACACACTAGAAGCTAATGTAGATATCGTAAAAGAAAAAGCAATAGCTATTGCTAAAATGATAAAAGTATACAGCACATAAAAAACCTTATCTCCATTTTGTAAAAAAAGTAACCACACCTAATGCAATAATAAAAATACCTGCAAAGAGAATCATGTAATCTGCCGAATTAAAATTTATCAATTTATAAATAAAGTTACCTATACAAAGGCATCCAGCAATAATAGCTAATACAAGTGCAAGTTTATTTCTGTTCATCTATTGTTTAATTTAGTGTTTACTTAATTCTGGTAAAAACATTTTTTAGAAAATAACCAAATGAATACAGGCTAATATTTACCTCATTTTTTAGTTCAATAATTTTTCCAAGGTAATAAATTCTAGTTTTTGCAAATGAGTACCCGTAATGGCATCTTCCACAAATGCGTGCCTTTCCCCCGTTTCTTTATACCCTTTGCTTTTGTACCAGTGTATAAGTTCTCTTCGCAAAGATATTACTGTCATATAAATTGTATTGCTTCCAACATGTACAGCATACTCCTCAGCTGCTAATAATAGTTTTTTACCTACACCATTACCCTGCAGCATTGGCTGTACACTAAACATTCCTAGATATAATTTGTTCTCATTTTGCTTTAGGTTTACGCATCCAATAATTTCATTTTGTTCATTTATATATTTTAAAAATACAGAGTCTTTTGCATTAAGATTTTCTAGTATCATAGCATCGTTCACCCGCACATTACCTGCTATTAAATTAGCCTCGTGTGTCCAACCAAGTTTTGCAGTTTCGCCTCTGTATGCCCTGTTTAGTAATACTTCAATTTCTTTTGCATCTTTTGTTGTAGCTAAAGATATATTGGGATTGGTAAAGATAAATATCATAAGAAGTGTTGAATGATTAAATTGTAAAAATCTATTTTTAATTTAATTTTTCAAAAAATTTAAAACTACAGCTAAACTTTCTTCAGGATTTTCTTCCATTGGTACATGCCCCAGGTTTTTTAAAATTACCAACGTATCACTTGGCAAGTTATTGTGAAAACGGTATGCACTTTTTAATGGTATCAACAAATCTTGCTCACCCCAAAGCACAAGTGTACGTTGTTTTATATTTTTAATAAGTAGAATGGTACTACTATCAGAAGCCTGTGTCATTCTGTCTACAAATGCTTGTCTATTGCCTTCTCTCAAAGTAAGATCAAAGTACCTGTTTACAAGTATTTCACTCACTTTATTTTTGTTTGCATAAACGTTTTCTACACTTTGTTTTACTAAAAACCGAGGTGTTATATAAGCAAATGCTTTATTTAAAAAAGGTATTGTTGCTATCCTAAAAGCTAAGGGAACACTTTTAGATTCTAGTGGATACCCCGCAGCATCTATTAAAATAAGCTTCTCAACCATTTCTGGATGATTAATGGTAAATTGATACGTAATTTGTCCACCCAAAGAGTTACCACCTAAAACACATTTTGTAATACCTTTTGCTAATAAGAAATGATGAATAAAAGTGATGTACTTATCAATGCTATAATTACGATGAGGAAAAGGCCCTGTTAATCCAAAAGCAGGCAAATCCATTCTAATTACACGTTTTTCATTTTTTAAAATAGCAGTCCATACATCAAAAGTATGAAGGCTTGCTCCCGTTCCATGCAATAATACAATAGGTAATGAATCCGCAGTGTTGCCTTCATCACGATAATGCACATCCATACCATCTACTTTTATAAAAGCAGAGGCTGCATTGGCATACTTCGCCTTTAGCTCATCTAAAGATTTATCGCTTTGACCAAACAGAACTAATACTGTTAAAAATATAGCAACAAGACTTACAAAAAATATTTTAAAATATTTTATAATTCTTTTCATGTATCGTTTTTATAATAGGTATTAAGTTAGCAATGGCAAATTTATATGCTTATATTGATATGTATTTTCTTAAATGTATTTCTTTATTCAAAAATGTGAGATTAAATATCGGATAGGCAAATAAATATTTAGTAATCCTAAAGTATTTTTTCTTGAACTAATAATTTAAAACAAATTACGAAGTAGACGCCAACTTAAAATATATCTTTTTTTATAGGTTTTTTATGTATCACAAAGTTCGCAGGCAAACATGATGCTCGACACTTTAAAAGACTGAGCCAGTCTTTTGGAAACTTACCTTATTAACTGCTCTGCAATGGAGTGGTTCGGTCTAGTGCAAACTCATCCACACTCCTAAAGACTCAGCCAGTCTTTTGAAAATTCACTTTGAACACAGCTCTGCAAAAGACTGGCTCAGTCTAAAAAAAACCGCCTCATTTTTCAATGAAGCGGCTAATTGTTACCCCTAACAATTATTATCGTTTTATGCTCTTATTTTATGATAAAAGGTATTGTTGTTGTTTTACCTACTGCATCTTTTATTGTTAGTTGATATGTACCTGTGGCTTTAGTACCTAGTTTTATAATACGCAGTGTATTGTTGTTTTGCACTTGCACATTTTCTGTTTGTATTGTTTTGCCCTCTGCATTGGTTATTTGTACTGCATAGTTGCCTTTTGCTTGGTTATCTAAATGCAAATTTACATTACCACCCTCCACTGGGTTCGGATAAATACTCATCTTTGAAATTGCATTTATTACCACTTCTTGTACCGCACTCACCATAGCCACAGCTGTATATTTTACTGTATTGTTTGTATTATTTGCTTTTACCCTGTACCAGTTAGCGGCTGTTGTAGCAGCGGCATCTACATTGCTATACGTTGGGTTTGTACCATTGTTGGCTGTTGCTACTTTTGTAGCTATAGTGGTAAAGTTTACGCCATCGTTGCTTTGCTCTACACTATAATTTGTTACTAAAGTTTCGTTTTGTACTCCCCAATTTACCATTATGGTTTTATCTACATTTCTAGTAGCGGCTATGGTTGTAAAGTTTGTTGTAGCTGCTGGTTTAAATACTATCATAAAACGGTCTACTGCTTTGCTGGCTGCATCAGTTGTTATGTCAAATGATTGTGTAGTTACAGTACTAAAGCTTATTGGCGTTTCGGTTTGTAAGTACTTATCTTTTAATATAGCTTCTAGCCCTGGGTATACCAATACCGATGGGTCTATTTCTAAACGATAGGTTGCTACTCGCATGCCTACTATACTTAGTTTAATGGTATCTGCTTGTACTAAGTTTGGTCTACGTTCTACTACTAGCGCATAGCTACCATTTTTTATGGCTAGGTTATCGTAAGTGTTATTTATTTTTCTTACGTCCATATTGTCTATGTTGGCACTAAAAGTATTGTCGAAGTTCAGCATTACACCATCGGCTAAATAATCTGCACCGTTAGCATCTTTGGTATACATGTTTACTTCTAAAGTTGGTCTTGTTACACCTACCCTGCTTTGTAAGCTACTACCTATACCCTTGTCAGTTTCTTTTACGGTTACGCTGCCAGCTGTTGCGCTATTACTTTGTACAAATACGGCTTCGCCACTTTCTATGTGGTTTCTGATGGCGCCACCTGGTTTTACATAATTTATACCATCCCAAGTATACGTTTCATACCCGCCTACATTGTACAAGCCTGCTATTGTTGGATTCCAAACTGTAAAAGCATCTGTTATATTTGTTTTGTCTACAGTAGCAAAGTTTATTCTGCTTGGATATGGATTACCAAAAGATTGAAATTTGTTTGGCAATATCGCAAAGATTTGGTTGCCTGTGCGTATCATTCCTTTTATACGAAGATTTGTAGGTGTGCCTAATACAGAGGTATTAGACGTATTAGATGCTCCCCTATCTCCTCTTACAAATACCATATAACCTTCATTATTGGCAATTTTTGTGGTAGTAGTATTGGTTAGTTCAGTCCATACATTAGCTCCGGCATTGTAATACTTCATAGAGCCACGTTGGGTATAATAGTCTAGTTGGGCATTAGTACCACTAGGCCCTGTAATAGCTGTACCATAACCTGTAGCGGTAAGTGCGCTTACACCCTCTCTCCATGCAGCGGCAACTGTTGGTGTAGTAGCATCGCTTGCGTTTAATTGTACTGGTGCAGCTAAAAAACGCCAAGCTTTTTCGCCAAATAAATAACGCTCAATGTTTACCCTTCCGCTAATGGCATTGCCTGTCATATTTCCAAAATTGGCTGTACCAGAAGCCCTAGACAAAAGTGTAAGATTATCATTTGTGATGATAGTAGAACCTGTTGTGCCTACACCATAATTTAGCACTTTAGATATAAGCATTGTATCACCAACCGTTGGTGCAGCAATCGTTAAACCAATGGTATTACTATTGGTTAATGTTTCAATTTCTGTTTTTACAAACCACCTTGGAGAAAGAGATTGTGTACCTGATGAACCCTTCATATCTATCGTTCCTAAAGTTGCATCTATTGCTCCACTATAAACAGCATCCTTTCTAAATTTTACTGCTCCATAAATTTGTAATGTTCCTGTATTCACTGTTACCAATGAGGAATTAGTTGTAGCTCTTGAAGTTGTTCTTAAATACAAATCTTTAACTGTGCCTATACCTGCACTACTAATCATAATTGGCTGTGTTAAATCTGGATCTACTTTTGGAAATATTTTTACATCCCACGTACTTGGTGGTACAACGCCATCATCCCAGTTGCCTGAAACGGTATTATTATTCCATGCGCTAGATACTTGTCCTATCCAACATCCTGTACCTTTAAATTCATAACAACCCATATCCGGAAAATATCCATTACGAATATTGCCATCAATATCTGTTGTATAACCCACTATTGGAAGTGCTTCATTTGCTATAAAAAAGTTAGCAACATCTGGCGATGGTACAGGTCTTAAATCTGTTGCATTGTTTTCGAATTTTACAGTTGCAGAAAATGAATTGCCATCAATGGCTCTTGCAGCAAATAGTGCGTCTGTTGTGGCATAATTTGTAGTAGTTGCACCATTGTAATAACCTGCTACTATACCAGCAGCTCCAACCGCAGACATCACGTTATAGTTTGATGTGGTTGTACCATTATTTGTATATAAGAGACTATAGTGAGCAGTTGAGCCTGCTGCATTTGTTCTTGAATTGTAAAAAATATTATTTTTTAAATCAGTAGAACCATAATTATTACCGTAGTAACATTTAGAATCGGGACTGCCAGATATAGCACCAGCACCACCTACGTGAACGGTGTTGTAATAAAAATTAAAGTAAGCAAGTTTTGATGCACCTACTCCATTGTTAGCTATCCCAATTAGCTCGTATGATTTAGTAATATCTACATTGCTAATTCCATAACCCATGGCTACCATATTATTCATAATATTAAATCTACCTGCATAGGCGGATATACCCCAAGCTACAGACCCAACCGCAGGCGTGGCTGCTGTCATTTCCAAATTGCTAATAATATTTTTACTAAGCTCAGAAGCTGTAGCAGAAAGCGCAGCAGGCAATGTAATAAAATCATACCCAAGCTCTATACCCACTACATTTGACCCCACAAGGCTACTAGCATTTTTTAGATTTAAAACTTTATTCTTGGTTATAAGTTGTGGCGCAATTGTAGCGGAGGTTTTAAAACCTACCATTGTATATGCATTATTTGCAGTAAGGTCTTTTATCGTATTATTTTCCACAATATAAGCTGCATCTTTATTTGCAATACCTTGAGTCGTTATGCCCTCTAGACTTCCTTGTGCTGGCGAAGTACTATTACTGCTACTTATATTCTGAACAATATTATTTTTAATAGTATGTTTTGCTCCTCCTGCTATGTAACCAGAGTTTACAACTATACCTACCGTAGCGCCATTACCGCTGTTATATAGGCTATTTGCAGTTGTGCCTCCAACCGTATTGCCAGAAATATCAACTACAGAAACAGCTGCTAAAGCAGCAGAACCTTGGTAAAAAATTCCTCTAAACTCATTTGCACCTGAACCTGTTGCATTCGAAGTAATAGAACCAATATTATTATTTTGAATATTGACATTACCTCCAATTGTTCCAGCGGTAGAGCCACCACCAGCACAAATTGCTGTAAAAGCAGGAGATACAAAAGATGCCGTGGGAGCAGTAGAATTAAATACAATGCTTGCCGTTGTTGTTAAATCTCCAATAGTATTACCAGTAATATTTACAGTTCCATCAGAATGATAAATACCATAATGTAAATTTGTTTGATTACAGGTTATAGAAATGTTTTTCACTGTATTTCCACTAATTGTATTGGCGGTAGCTCCCGAAAAACCGTAAATACTGATACCTGAAAAATAACCAGTAGACGTATGTGTAAAGGTCATTGTACCACTTGCCGCCAAAGGCGCTGTGCCACCAATAAAATTATTAGAAATGGTAAATCCATTTCCACCTGCAGCTTTGTTGTTTAGTTCTATTGCTGACCAAATACTTGATGAAGACCTTGGAACAGTTTGATAAAAACTATTTCCACTAATTGTCCAGCCAGAGGTAAATGCTCCCATTAATATACCTACACTTTTTTGAGTTGCATGAAAAATATCGTAAATATTGCAATTTGAAATAGTGTTTAAATCATTTGTCTTTGAAGCCGTACCAGCAGAATAAATACCGTTGGTTGCCAAAGCTGCCGAACCAACACTTGTAATATCGCAATTGGTTATTAAATTATTATCATTACCAGTAGTGCCTGTGGTGGTACTAAACAAAACAACTCCATTTGCAAGCGAAGTAGATTGTCCTTTTAAAATACAATTTCTTACAATATTATTGCTAGCATCATCTCTAAATCTAATAGCTGATGCATTACCACCTCCTTGTGTTTGTACAATCGTTAAATCTTTAGTACCACTTGAGCCACCACCTTGCCCATCAATTATAAAAAATTTACCTCCATTTATTTGAAAAGTTGGTACAGTTCCGCTTGCGGTAGAAATTATTTTTATAACGCCCAATTCAGGCCTAATTGTAATAGTATTTAATGCGCTAGCACCAATAATTGCAGTAATTGTCTCTGAAGTGGCATTGTACGACGAATTTAATTCTAATACAATAGGTCCACTTATACCTCCTCCTGTGTTAATAGTACTGATAGCAGCAGTAATATTTGCATAAATACCACCAGTAGGTCCAACTTTATATGTACCTCCTACCAGAGGCGGCAACTTAAATGGTTCTTTTGCATTTACACTACAATTTGTAGCGATTGTAAGTAACACAACAGTACAAAATTTAAACAACCTTGAGTAGAATTGGTTTTTCATATTGATTTTGATTTCGGGTTCTTCTTTGTTTAGACGAAATTTTTATCCTTTTAGTTTTTTAAATTAAAACTTAATACACACAGTAATTGATTTTTAGAACGAAAAGAAATCTAAATTATTGTTTAGACATCTAAATTTTAGTAGTAAAATTTCTAGTCAAACGTTTGCGTAACTACAAAAATTAATATTCGCTACCACAAAGTTTTTATTTTAACTTTTGTTGGATTAGCAACGTTATTTCCTAAGGAAGCTGAAAGTTAATTTAGGCATATGATTTAGTTGATAATATACATAGTTTATAAACAGCATACCAGCATATTTTATGCTTCAATGGTTTTCTAAATTGTATGTGAATATTCCAAAATATTTTTTAAAAAACGAATGCCAACGCTTAAAGAGTTGGCATTCGTTTTTTAAAAAGCTGGATAATGGTTGTACTATAGCAGCACTATTTTCTTTGTCTCTGCCACTCGGTTGTTTTCACTCTGCAAGAAATAAGTACCTCTTGCCCAATTAGCGCAGTTTATAATAACGATTTGGTTATTTATTTTGCCTTTGTATACCAATTTCCCTTCTACATTATAAATAGTTATATCACCTATATTATTGTAATTGCTCGATATTTCAATATTACTGGTACACAGGTTGGTTTTTAATACAAGCCTGTCATCTTTACTGCCATTCAACTTTATAATATTCGAATAAAAAATGCTCCCGTCCGTATGCAATACTTTTAAGCGATAAAATACAGCATCTTGAAAAACAGTTGAGTGGTATGTTGTGTAATCTAACTTATTTAAAATAAAATTTTGTTGGTCTATTTTTTTGAAATTGATACCATCGGTTGAATATTCGGTTTCAAAATGCTCCCCTAAAATATCATTGTTTACTTTCCAATCTATTTTTGCATTTCCATTAATCATTTGCCCCGAAAAAGAAATTATTTTTATGGGTAAAACCCCACTTCCACTTCTTAAATTTACGGTATGGTTCAATTTATTTAACCCAGTTGTAGATTCCCAAAGACTACCCCCATTTGCAAACTGAATGTTATACTTTATATTAGTAGCAAGGCTCGGCTCAGGGTCAGATAGTTTTAATAACATATCATAATTACCTGCCGTAAGCACTAACGGTGTATTTATTGTTCCTGCTATAGTTATAGTACTCCCCCCAAACCAAAGGCGTGGGTCTACATTTATTATTCTAAGAAAATTTTCTGATGTTGTTGTACTTCTAAAAAGCAACTCTACTTTTCTAGGGTTTACTGGTGCTGCGTAGCCTTCATTTTTTAAAGTAATGGAATAGTTTACTACGTTTATTGCCGTACCACTTGAAAAAGTGGCACTTTGCAGCACTAATCTATAACCAAGATTATTGCTTATTGCCGTAAAACATTCGGATCCTGCTGGAACGTTATTTTTCCATCTAGTAATCACCGCAGCGTTATACAAGTCATTACAAAATGTCCAGTTAAAGCGTCGCATTTCTTTTTGTGCATTTGTACAATTTGTATAAAGAGCATTATCTATACATGTTTCTCCTCCCATAATGGTATATCTACTTTCTGTAGTCCAAAAAGGTTTTTCGGTAGTAGTATCTACATAAGTATAGTCATTAAACTCTGCCAAAAAACAATCATTAAACCCTCCAATTCTACTTTTGTCAGTACCGTTATAAGCCTGTGTAAGTGTTATTGTGTCGGCAGGTATTGCTTGATTATAATACGCTGCTTTTATAGGCGGCGTGCGAACTGCAAGCTTGCGGCTAGAACCTACGCAAGTAAACATAGCATCTATTATTTCTTTTCTATCTGCTATATGCGCAGGAGTAATTGTTTCAGTAGATATGTCTCCGTAATTATCTGTATAATAGTTTTCGCCATAAAGACCCCAAAATCCGCTCTCAAACGTAAGAATGACATCTGAATTTGCTAGTATAGTAGATTTTAGCTGGTTAATATGAGAAAGCAATAAAGCTTTTGGAGGCGCATCGTTGTATGGTTTTGGAGGTGGAAATGTACCAGAGTATTCTTTATAAGCAAATCGTAAAATCACTTTAAAACCAGCAGTTCTTATGGCAGTAAAATCTGTTTGCAATCTTGTAAGAAAAGCTGCAGGCAAAGTGGTAGTTGATAAAAAATTTGGTAAATAATATAAACGAAGTATAGTAGTTTGCTTTTTTGTAGTTAATGAAGTAAATGAAGAAGCTGTAAGTGTTGTAAAATTACCAGTTGCAGGTACTGTAAGAATACTGTATTCACAAAATCCTCTTTCGGGGTTGGATATAATTGCTGATGATGCAGTATAATTTACAGCAGCAGTTTGCGCATTAGTAACATTATGTAGGCAAAAGACTAGTAGGGGTAATATCAATTTCTTCATAAATATTTTTTATAATCTCGTTTTGATACAGTTAACGCATTTGCTAACTTAATTATTGCCAAATAGATAGTAATGTTCAAAAGATAATACACAAATTGGATAATGAGAGTATTTTAATCAATCAACAACAACAACCTCTAGAAGGTAAATAGAGAAGAACTAGCATGGTATTCTTTAAAACACGTGAAAATTGAAATTTTAATATGAATTATTCACAAAACCAACAAAAGGCAGCAAACAAAAACCGTTCATATTTTAAACAAAAAATCCCTACATAATTTGCAGGGACTTTTCTAATAATTAATTATCAATACATTATCAGTAATGCTCTTCTTTTATCAATACCCCAGCAGCAGTATATGTAGCTTCCCATTTTACTGCACCTCTCATGTAATGTGCTTTCCAAGTACCATCATTTCTTAGTTTCCATTCGTACACGTTATCATTGGGATGTGTACTTCTAAATGCAGTTAACACAACTTGTGGAACTGGCGCTTCAATACAAGAAATGGAGTGACGTTTTTCAGTACCACTATTATCGAATCTAGCTCCGTGCCTTTGGTTAGAGTGGTTAAATTCCACTTCAAACTCACTACTACTTGAACTACTACTAGCGCTTATTGAAAACCATTCTACTTGTGTAGCACCCGAAAATCTGCTGTTAAAAGTATTAGTAACAGCAGCAGGCACACCACTTTGTGATATAGGGGTAACTACAGACTGAGCTGGTGTAGCCAATGCTGCATCAGTAGATTTTTTACAACTTACGGCAAAAACTAGGCATGTTGCAAAAAGAAATAATTTGTTTTTCATAATTATAATTTTTATTTGTTTAAAATGTGGTGTTGTATAACTTGGTAATAGCTAGAGTAAGATTTGTAACCTATTCTAATAAAAAAAATGTTAAAGGAGGAAATATGTTTTTATGAGAAAAAAAAGCTAAAAGAAACTAATCATAAAAATAATTACGCTATGTAAATTTTATTTATACACAGAAACTAAAACTATTAAATATATAAAACAGGTTATCAAGTATTTGTAAATAAGCACTTTTGGTATAAAAATTATTGCTATCTATGTTCAAACTTTATTTTTAATAAGACAGTTACATTTATTAACTTTGAATTGACAAATACTAAAGTGCATAAATATGAAAATGCTTTTCAAATTATTTTGCTTATTTGCAATTATTACAATTGTATTAACTGCTTGTAAAAAAGATTCCGTTACAATAGACCCTATTGTCATAAACCCTCCGCCACCTCTGCCTACTCCTACATTAAGCTATGGCGATTCGATATTTTATTTACGTAACACTGCTAGTAATATAGTTTCTCCATTGCCAATGAATAGGGCTGGAAAATTTAGAGGCTTTCCTGACGGTATAGAATTAGATAGCATAACGGGTAAAATTGACTTAACAGAAAGTGAAATGGGCCTACGATACAGGATAATGTTTATCCCAACTGGCACAACAGATACCATAAGTACAAAAATAGTTTTAGCGGGTATAAATTTTTATGATGGTATTTATAGATTATCGCAAGGAGATAGTATAGCCATGCCAATATATAATGCCAAGGGAGTTCCGTTTACACCAGGCCAGTTTGGCACTGGGTTAAATAATAGTTTCGATGAAGGAAATGGTTGTAATAGTCAGGGCTGTGCTGTATCGCTTACCAATGGCAGAATAAACTTAGCCAAAAGTTTAAGAGATGGTGCTATATCATCTTCTCATGATTCGCAAAAAGAATTTACTTATTTCTATAAAATGGATGATGCAAGTGGCAAGGCATTAAATAAACTAAAAGTAAAATTATATTATTATCAAAGCAGGGCTACTATACCTCAATACTTATGGGATATTCTTTTGATAGACCATGCTGGTACTATTTTAAGAAATGGTCAAAATAGGGGTGCTGAAATCCAAAGGGTTGCCAAACCAAGGCCACCTTGTATCATCATTGTAGCTCAATAAAAATGTATATTTGATACGCAAACAGCATCTTAACTATGCGTATTTTACTATTTCTTTTTATATTTTTCATTAGCATTATTGCCATTGTTTTTTCGCAACCCTCACTAAAACTGGAGCAATATAATATCGAGCAATATAATATTGCTAGTAATCTGTTGAAGGAGTCCGAAAATCTTCAAACAAAAGAAACGTATAGTGAATCAAAAGAAGAAGCACTAAACATACAAGCGCTCTCACTCTTCAAAAAAATAACCCCCGCAATAGAAAAAGCAAAAAAAGACTCATTGGCTTTTTTTTGTCATTTTAAAACAGGTTTATTGTACCATTATTTTGATAGTGTAGAACTTGCAAAAAAAGAATATGAAACAGCATTAAACATTAAAAATTATACTCCAGCTATTGAGGATTCCTTTTCCTTTCAGCCATTACTTTTTATAGCAAGAATTTACTATAGTCAGAATGAATTTGACTCTGCTTATTCCTTTTACAAGAAAGCAGAAAAAATTAATGAAAAATATAATGCCACACTTAATGAACAGCAGAGACTGTATAATGGTTTAGGCACTATGTATTTTTCTACAGGAAATTACAAACAAGCTAAAAACTATTTTGAAAAAGCCATCGAATTACTGGATAAAACAAACCCCAACTACAAAGATTTTTTTGTAAACTATAAAATAAATATAGCATCGTCATTAGTACGTATAGAAAGATTTAAAGAAGCCGATTCCATTTACGCATCTATACTTTCGTATAAAACGAATACAAACGAAGTTTTACAAAGCATGGGCTTTGTAAATATGAATTTAGGAAACACAAAACAGGCAATAAGTTATTTTAAAAAAGTAAACTATACTATTGAACCAAATAAGAGCAGTTATAAAAAAAATATAATTCTGTATAACCAATTAGGAAAAGCATATATAGATATTGGAGAACTTGATTCTGCTAACAAATATTTAGGTTTATCACTCCAAGAAAACACAAAATATAATGCTTCTAAAAAAAATGAAGCCCACGGCGTTACATTTCAATATATGGGTTATAAATTTTTTACTAAAAATGATTTTCACCAGGCTGTACGATATTATCAACAAGCCATCAATCAGTTTTATCCAGACTATAATGACACTAGTATAACAAAGAACCCGTTAAAATTTAGCGGCGTTTTTTCTTATATAAATTTATTTAATACGCTTATTTATAAAGCAGATGCATTAGAAAAAATTTATGCCACTGATAAAAATATAACTTGGTTAGAAGCAGCACAAAACGCTTATCATTCGGCATTTTTACTTGCAGAATATGTATCTAAAACGTATGATAGCGATGAGGCAAGGTTATTCTTAAACAAAATGAAGTATAATGTACACAGCAAGCCTATAAATATTAGTTTGCTATTATTTGAGCTTACTAAAAAAGGAAACTTTTTAGATGATGCCTATTATTTTGACCAGCAAAACAAAGCGAGTGTACTTACACAAAATATACAAGAACAAGAATTGCAAAACCAACCTGGTTTTCATTCAGATTTATTTGAGAAAGAAGCTTCCATTAAAACTACAATTACTAGACTTTCTTTAAAAGCTATTCAAACCAACGACAGTAATTTAATAGAACAATCTAAAACAACAATAAGAGATTATGAAATTAAACTAAGCAAACTCCAAGATGATATTAATAAACTGCCCGGATATAGGGATAAGAAATTTATTCAATCTATACCCACAATTGCAGAAGTACAAAAATTACTTAATAAACAATCCGCAATATTATCCTATCATTTATCAGAAAAAGAATTGGTTACTTTTTGTATCACTAAAAAAGAATTGAGTTATTATAAGCAAAAAATTGACTCTAGCTTTTTTATTTTACTTAACTCATTTAAACAAGCGCTTAGCAACACTAATCAAACTGAAAAATATGAAGCTGCAAAAATATATAAGCTTTTAATAACCCCTATCAGAAATAAAATTGAAGATAAACAACAACTACTTATTATACCCGATGATGAATTGAACAATATTCCATTTGAAGTACTAACTGATGAAAAAAATAATTACTTGCTAAATGAATGGATAGTTCAATACCAATACTCCACGGCTTTATTAAAAAATAAATTAAGTATTGCTAACATTAAAAAGTCAACATTAGCATTAGCCCCTTTTACTAATAACAATAATGCAAGTTTTGCTAAATTAACCTACTCAAAAAATGAGCTTGAAAATATAAAAGGCAATATTTTGATGGATACTGCAGCCACTAAAGAAAATTTTTTATCTGCAATAAATAAAAATAGTATTCTTCATCTTGCCACACACACTATTGTAAACGACACCATACCAGAAAAATCGTTTATAGCCTTCTACCCTAGTTTTGGCAAAACTGCAAGTGAAAATAATTTATATGTACAAGAAATTTACAACCTAAAATTAGATTCTACAAAACTGGTTATTCTAAGCGCATGTGAGACTGGTACAGGTCTATTGTCTAAAGGAGAAGGATTAATGAGCTTATCGAGAGCATTTACATATGCTGGCTGTCCAAATATCATTTCCTCTTTATGGAAAGCCGATGATAAATCAACTGCATGGATTGTACAGCGATTTTATCGTTACTATATTGATGATTACACTGCTGCTCGTGCTTTGCAGCAAGCAAAGATTGATTATCTACAATCACCAGAAATTGAGAAAAGATTTAAGCTCCCAAATTATTGGGCACATTTGATATTAACTGGTGTGCCAGAGGTAAAATCTACTTCGTATAATTTGCTGTGGATTACTCTAATTATTATTTCTATAGTTGGAATTCTTATGCTTTACTTTTTGCGTATTAAGTAAAAGAGGCTATCTCAAAATGATCAGACAACCTCTTTTTTTATGCTAGCAAGCAAACGAAATTTTTAATAATTTTTACGCCTCCTCCATAAACGCATATCCATAATCCGTAGGCGGCACAAATGTTTCTTTTATTGTACGAGCACTCAACCAACGATACAAATTAAGCATAGAACCTGCTTTATCGTTTGTACCACTAGCCCTAGCACCACCAAATGGTTGTTGACCTACCACTGCTCCAGTTGGTTTATCGTTTATGTAAAAATTTCCAGCGCTATTGCGTAGTTTATTTACAGCCAATTCTACCGCATATCTATCTTGCGCAAGTACAGCCCCTGTAAGCGCATACGCAGATGTGCTATCCACTAATTTTAATGTTTCTTCATATTTATTTTCGTCATAAATATAAATGGTAAGTACTGGGCCAAACAACTCCTCACACATGGTTACATAATGTGGATCGCTAGCTTCAATAACAGTTGGTTCTATAAAATACCCTACCGTTTTATCGCACTTACCTCCTACCCATATTTTTGCGCCACTGTCTTTTTTGCGTACATTTTTTATGTAGCCTTCTAATTTATCAAAACTCTTTTCATCTATTACTGCATTCACAAAATTGGTAAAGTTTTCTACCGTACCCATCTTCATCGTATTTATCATTGCTACCAATTTCTTTTTTACTTCGGCAGCCATATTGCTTGGTATGTATGCACGGCTAGCAGCACTGCATTTTTGTCCTTGGTATTCAAATGCACCTCTTGCAAGTGCCGTTACCACAACGTCTACATTGGCACTCTTGTGTGCTATTACAAAATCTTTACCACCTGTTTCGCCTACAATACGTGGGTACGATTTGTATATCGGTGTATTCTTACCTATTGTTTCCCACATTTTATTAAACACGCCTGTGCTGCCTGTAAAATGCAATCCTGCAAATTCAGGATGGTTAAAAATTACTTCGCCAATCGTAGGTCCATCTATAAAAACAAGATTGATAACACCATCTGGTAAACCTGCTTCTTTTAAAATTTTCATAAACATTTGTGCGCTGTACACCTGTGTGTTGGCGCATTTCCATACCACCACATTGCCACACATGGCAGTACTGGTAGGCAAATTGCCACCAATGGCAGTAAAATTAAATGGTGTTAATGCAAACACAAATCCTTCTAGCGGGCGATACTCCAAACGATTGTAAATACCAGGGCTACTAATAGGTTGTTGTGTATAAATTTCACTTAAGAAATGTACATTAAAACGCAAGAAATCTATCAACTCACAAGCTGCATCTATCTCTGCTTGCATGGCATTTTTGCTTTGACCAAGCATGGTGGTGGCATTGATGTATGGGCGATATTTTGTTGCCAATAAATCGGCAGCTTTTAGGAAAATATTTGCACGATTTTCCCAGCTCATATTTGCCCATTTGTCTTTTGCTTTTAGTGCAGCAGCTATGGCTTTTTTTACATGGCTTGCATCGCCCACATGAAACTGTCCAAGCAAATGCTTATGCTCGTGCGGTGGGCGAATATCCAATGTTTTTCCTGTACGCACTTCGTCTGCGCCTATGTACATGGGTACATCCACTTTGGTTGCTTTTAATTCTTTAATAACTGCTTTTAGTGCAAGTTTTTCTTTAGAACCTTTTGCGTAAGAAAGTACAGGTTCGTTTGTGGGGGTTGGGTAGTAGAATGAGCCGTATTGCATGGTTTGTTATTTTAATGTTTTAATTTTTATTCTAAAATATCTATTAATTCTAAATTGAAAAAATTTTCAATTGCTGTAATGTAACTTAAATCACCTTTAAACTTTCTAAAGTACAATCTTTTTTCTTCATCAGAAAAATCAGAAATTGTGAGTTTGAGTCTATCAATATGGAGTATTCTTTCAGTGTAAAGATAATCATCATTAAAACCTAAAAAATCAATAAAGTCTTTAGCATCTTGATCATCTTTATTTACAGTAATATATTCAAAATCATCATAAATAATTCTGCTATCAAATTGTTTTTTACTTCGAAAAAAGAGTGTTTGGAAAAACGGACAATCTTTATAAATTTTATACTTTTCTATTTTTCTTACATTAGCAGAACGTAATACTGAGTAGTAATTGAAATAATCGTCATTTTCTTTTAAAGAAGGATTAAAGTGTTCCACTTCGGTTGAATCATTTCCTTGAATATATTTTTCTGTATATGCACAGAAATTTTTCTGTTCATTCAATAATTTAAGATTCAAAAAAGAATTGTCTTTTTTTGAACGATAAACTAATTTATTTACAAATATTTCAGAAGTATTATTCTTAGATAGAAATTTCATTAAGCAGGGAAATTATACAATTGACCTAATTTATTTATTTCAGAAGCTATATTCATTTTGTCTTCGATTTCTTCTGATTGTTTTAATTTTCTTTTTAGACTTCTATAATACTCCCATTTTTCAAGACCTGCTGAACCCATTAATTCTCTAATTCCAAAATCTTTTTTTAATAAATCATTTGGGTCATCACCTTCTGGTGCTACTCCTGAAGAAGTTTTTACACTTCCATCTTCCTTCCACTCTAAAATTACCCTCTCATAAGGTTGAAACTGAGCAGCCACAATAGGATTGTGTGTTGCAAAAAATACCTGTGTATTGTTTTGCCCACGTTTATCTACAACTACATTTTTGTAGGTATCCATTAAATCAAACAAAAAATCGGGGAATAAACCATTTTCAGGTTCATCAATTAACATTATACTTCTATGAATATCACGATTAAAATACAATGAATAAATATGACCTAAACGGAAAATAAAATTTTTAATTCCTAAACTTAAATTATTATAATGGATTATTTTCTTACTATTAATTAATCTTGTATAAGCAATTAAATTATCTTTCAATTGAAAAGGATTATTTGCCCCATCATAATCAAATTCTAAACCTGCCTTATTTAAAACTTTATTCCAAATTTTAGCAAGATTTTCTAAAACTCTAGGGTTAAAAGCATTGAACTCACCAATCAAGGTACTTTTAGTTTTCGTAAGATTTTCTTGTAGATTCTCGTATTTATCTTGTTCTTCTTGCCTTTTTCTTAAATAATAAATTAGGATTGTCCAAAAATTTCTTAATGTTTTTGGAGATACGTTATGATAAAAAGAAAAATTATCAATTAAAGACATAGCTTCATTAACATCTGTCTCAGGTACTCCATCTTTCCCCATTATGTAAGATTGATCTATTTCAGATGGACTATAAATTAAAAGATCATTTGAGTTATCATTGAATAAAAACTGATTTAAAAATTCCTTATAAGATGTAGATTCAGTATATTTTTTAAATAAATCACTTTTATTAAAATCGCTTGGATTTTTTAAAGAAAAAAGATTTTTGCTTATTTCAATTTCTTCTTCACTATCAATATTATTTACTCTTAATAAAAAAGTATATCGATTAAAGTGGAAAATTAAATAATAAGTGTTCTCATGTAAAACTTTAAAAATAACTTTTGCTCCTTCAATTAAACTAGCTGTTCCTGTTTCATGACTTAATAAATTTGGTAGTGCTTTCAAGAAAAACCAGTTTACCAACTTCAAAATCTTACTCTTCCCCGTTCCATTGCTACCAATAAAACAAATTTTATCCAAAGGTTCGCCTGTTTCTGGATGTGTAAAATCCAAATCTACATTTTGAAATTGCTCAAAATCTCTTAAATATATTTTGCAAATCTTCATGTGTTAAAGATAAAATTTTTTATTTAATAATTTGCTTTGGCCAATATTTATAATCTATTCCTTAATCTATTGCACAATCTACTCCACAATAAAAGCTAAATTGAAATACAAATTTTCAACGGAGCGTCGCCAATGAAGCTAAATCAGGGCTTTTCGGCTCGCTAACAAAAAAAATCTTCGAAGTACCAGACTCAAAGTCCCCCAGCGGGGGATTTAGGGGGCTTCCTTCTCCGCCATCAAATACGCCTTTATAAACCCATCAATCTCTCCGTCCATTACTGGCCCTACATTTCCCACTTCATAGTCTGTACGGTGGTCTTTTATCATTTTGTATGGGTGAAAAACATACGAACGTATTTGGCTTCCCCACTCTATCTTTTTCTTCTTGCTATTGTTGGAGTCTTTTATTTCGTTTCGCTTCTGTAGTTCTATTTCGTACAATCTACTTTTTAGCATTTGCATGGCAAGCTCTCTATTACCAAGCTGACTTCTATCTTGCTGGCACACCACCACTATACCCGTAGGAATATGCGTAAGCATTACTTTTGTTTCTACCTTGTTTACATTTTGTCCACCTGCACCTCCACTCCTACTTGTTTCCATTTTTACATCGGCAGGGTTTATATTTATTTCTATGGTATCATCTACCAGCGGGTACACATACACACTCACAAAGCTAGTGTGGCGGCGGGCTGCACTGTCAAATGGCGATATGCGCACTAGGCGATGCACACCACTTTCGCTCTTTAAAAAACCATACGCAAAAGCACCTTCTATTTTGTATGTACAAGTTTTTATACCTGCACCATCGCCCCATTGCCAGTCCATTTCAGTTACTGTCCAACCTTGCTTTTCGCCATACATGCGAAACATACGTGCAAGCATTTCCGCCCAGTCCTGGCTCTCCGTGCCACCTGCTCCACTGTTTATTTGTAGCATGGCAGTTAGTTCATCTTCAGGTTCGTTGAGGGTACTTTTAAATTCCGCTTCTTCTACTTTTGTTACGGCATCGTCAA
Source organism: Ferruginibacter sp. (assembly GCA_031408295.1). GTDB lineage: Bacteria > Bacteroidota > Bacteroidia > Chitinophagales > Chitinophagaceae > Ferruginibacter. The sequence goes on along the minus strand of JANNVW010000053.1, from coordinate 17,214 downwards.
AAGCTTCTCTTACTTCTTCTTCGGTGGTATCGCCCGCTTTCCAAAATTCAAAAAGCACCGCAAAATCTTCCACAGCAGTGCTAGTATTGTGGTACATGTTTACCCAAAACTCGTTTACTTTTGTTTCTTTTAAAATGGAAGTAGCTCGTGCGTTATCGTCCCAAAAACCTGGGGATAGAGAAAGTTGTTTGTCGTTGGCTATTTTAGATTCTCTGTTCTCTACGTCAAAGAAATCTCTTCAAAACCGTTATGCGATCTCTCAGAGCCTTTATTTGTTCTATTGTCATCCGGCGAAATTAATAAATTTTTCATAACGATTAGTTTATAATTCATTCATATCACAATATACATAACTCCGTACTCATTTCTAATAGCCGTATCTTGCAGCCTAATATTTTTTTATGGACAACTTGATTGACGACAATGCGGAATCGGAAGAGCTTTTTGAAAAGCATATTATTCTCATAGATAAAGGGCAGGCAGCACAGCGTATAGATAAATTTTTGATGCTTAGAATAGAGCATGCTACCCGAAACAAAATACAGCAAGCCATAGAAAACGAAATGGTATTGGTAAATGATAAGCCAATTAAAAAAAATTATAATACTAGGGCTGGTGATAAAATTGTGATTTACGACACCAACACTCCAGAATCGTCTGAAATAATACCACAAAATATCCCTTTAGATATTGTATATGAGGATGATGATTTGATGATAGTAAATAAACCTGTGGGTATGGTGGTACACCCAGGCAGTGGAAACCCAGATAAAACACTAATAAATGCAGTGGCATGGCATTTACAAGAAAACTGTCCAGAAATAGATGAAAAGGAACTTAATAGATCAGGTTTGGTACATCGTATAGATAAAAATACAAGCGGTCTTATTGTAGTTGCTAAAAAGCAAAAAGTAATGAGCGAATTGGCAAAGCAATTTTTTGAACATACCGTACATCGCAGATACCATGCTGTGGTATGGGGCAATTTTGATGAACCAGAAGGCACTATTACTGGCCATGTTGGTAGAAGCCAAACCCAACGTAAACTCTTCATGGTTTACCCCGAAGGAGATTATGGAAAACATGCCATTACGCATTATAAAGTTTTAGAAAATTTTAATTATGTATCGTTGGTGGAATGTCGGCTTGAAACTGGTCGCACACATCAGATACGTGTGCATATGAAACATAAAGGACATCCATTATTTAACGATGATTTTTATGGTGGGGAAAGAATAGTAAAAGGAACTATTTATACGAAGTACAAACAGTTTGTAGATAATTGTTTTGCCATTTGTCCACGCCAAGCATTGCATGCAAAAGAGCTTGGTTTTATACACCCTACTACAAAAAAAGAAATGATGTTTGTAAGCGAACTGCCAGAAGATATGACACTACTTATAGAAAAATGGAGAAAATATAGTTTGTTTAAAAATGAAGTTGAGTAACTGGTAAATTTGCAAATATGCAAATGTGCAAATGTGCAAATGTGAAAATGTGAAAATGGGCTAATGTGTTAATGTGCTAGTGAAGCTTTGCAGTTTTTTCGACAAATGAATTTTTAAAAACCTTAAAAAAATGAGAAAAATATTATTTGTGTGTTTTATATTGGTTTGTAGTAAATCAATTGTAGCACAAACAACCATAGTACGTAATCCTGCCATCGAACAAATGGTAAAAGAAATTTCGCCAGATTCTTTGCGGAGCTATATACAAACAATGGTAAACTTTGGCACCAGAAATACATTGAGCACACAAACAGATAAAAAAAGAGGAATAGGTGCTGCAAGAATATATGTGCTTAATAAAATGAATGAATTTGCAGTAAAATCTAATGGCAGGCTTTCTGCAATTATTGATACCACTACATTACAGCCAGATAAAAGAAGAGTAGATACAACTTTGTTACTAGGCAATGTTGTAGCTACACTAAAAGGTACTGACCCTACGGATAATAGAATTTTTATTATTAGTGGGCATTTGGACGCTATGCGCACCAATGTAATGGATAGAGTAGCTGATGCGCCAGGTGCAAACGATGATGCTAGTGGTGTAGCAGCGGTAATGGAATGTGCTAGAATAATGAGCAAAAGAAATTTTGGAGCTACCATTATTTTTATGGCAGTAAGTGGCGAAGAGCAGGGATTACTGGGTTCTTCTTACATGGCCAGCAAAGCACGTAAAGCAAATATGAATATAGAAGCTGTACTTAACAATGATATTATGGGCAGCAACAACAGCAATGAAACAAATAATATAAACAACAATCAGGTAAGGGTTTTTAGCGAAGGCGTGCCTGCATATGAGCTAGATAAAAATGCCAAAAGCATTCGTCAGCTTGGGCTAGAAAACGATGGCAAAAGCCGCCAACTTGCTCGTTATGTAAAAGAAATTGGAGAGCGCTATGTAGATAATTTAGAAATAAAAATGATTTATAGAAACGACCGTTTTTTACGTGGAGGAGACCACACTCCATTTGCAGAAAATGGATTTGCCGCAGTACGCATAACAGAAATGAACGAAAATTATACAAGACAACACCAAAACGTACGCATAGAAAATGGTATACAATATGGCGACCTTATTGAGTTTATAGATTTTGAATACTTGCGTAAGAACACGGGTATGAATTTGAGCACACTAGCCAATTTAGCTAAAGCTCCGTCTATGCCTGAAGATGTAAAAATTGATGTAAAGAAACTTAGCAATACGTCTTTCTTGTATTGGAAAAAACCTGTAAGTGGAAATACAAAAGGATATTATTTGTTGATGAGAGAAACAACAAGCGCTTTTTGGCAAAAGAAAATATTTACAACTGCCAACGAAATAACAGTTCCATATTCCAAAGACAATTACTTTTTTGCAGTACAATCTGTAAATGAAAATGGGAATGAAAGCTTGCCAGTAGTGCCGGGTGTGGGAAGATGAAGATATTGTTTGTTGTTTGTTGTTGAAGGTAGCTGTCGAATATATCTAAACATTCAATAATAATAAACTATATTAAACCCTTAAACAGTTTTCTACAACCTTTAACGTGTTTTTATGCAGGACGTACCCATGCCAGATGGCAGTATGCTTTTAGAAATTGTAACCATGAAAATGCCCTTTGGAAAATACAAAGGCACTGTCTTGCGTAATTTGCCTGTAAGCTATTTGGAGTGGTTTGCACGCAAGGGTTTTCCAAAAGGTAAATTGGGAAATTTATTGCAAAGTTTGTTGGAAATAAAAATGAATGGGTTGGAAGAATTGCTAAACCAGATAGAAAAATTGAAGTAAAGAAAAATTTCTTCAATTTTATTTTATTCTATTAAGGCTACTTCCAACCAACCCAAACACTAAAACTACTTTTTAGCTACGCTTTCATTAATATTCATCCAATCAGAATCTTCATCTGAACCGTATAATTTGATATTATTTTTTCGTGCTTTCTCCACTTTTTTCTCTTGTCCTTTACCCAATAAAGTTTTCAACTTACTTCTACGCTCATCATTAAGACTAACAAGCTGTTGCGATTTTTGAACTGCACCCTCAGATTCTAAAATTACTTTTGCTTTTTCATTGTAAGATTGATTAATAATTTTCATCTGTCTACTTTTATACTCATTTAAACCCACAGCACTTGCAATTTGAAACTGTGTTTTATCTGATTTATCCCATTTAGACCTCTGTGTGCCAATAGCTGTATACTTTTCGTTATTTAAACTATCAATCATTTTTATTCCATTCTCTCTGTATGCTAAGCTTGCACTATCTTTTTGTAGGTCAGCAATGCTGTCGCCAGCAATTCTCAATGAGTCTTCAAATCGTAATCCTATTAACAAGGAATCTCGTTGCAGTTTCTTTGCCGCTTCATTTTTCATAAATCTAGCATTGGCTACTGCTTCTTTGTTCACAACTTTTTTATGGTTTTTCTTTTTTTTGTTTTGTGCATTTGCTACAAATAAAGTAAGCACTGCAATGCTGCATAAAATAATCTTTTTCATAGTAAAATATTTTTTAAGCATAGCCAATTACTGTGCCAAGTAAATATTTGTTAAAAAGAAATAACAATTTTTCACATGTAAACTAAAATAGGATTTCAAATATTAAAATATAGGTTATCAATGCATAATAAAGTTTATTTGCAAAATACAGCAAATAAAAAATGTTGATAAGTAGTCTAATTTTATTTATCTTCAAACAAAATAACAAGGCGAAACAAAAATGGTATGGTAAACGACCAAAATCTTCAATCAACATTTAATGCAAAAGATTTTTTAGGTAGTATTAGTATACTTGCCTTTAGCTCTATCATAAAATTTATTGTACAAATAGCCATTGTAGTTTTGTTTGCAAAAAAATTATCGCTTACAGATTATGGTATTTATCAATTTATATGGATGTACATTAATTTTTTTAGTGTTATTGGGCTTTTCGGCTTATCCTTTTTAATGTTATCCACTTCATTAGCCGATATTATAAATTGGATAAAAACCAATAAGCATATCATCATTTCTACCATAATATTAATAAACTCAATTGCTATTGCTTACTTATTTTTTTTTAATTCGTATTTTACAATTCTCGAAAAACTATTGGTTTTAAGTTTACTACTACTACAAAACATTTCTTTGCTTTTAGAAAGTTTGGCAATAAAAGCAGAAAGAATTAAATTTCTTTTTTGGGTTAACCTACTTTATTTATTACTATACGGGATTGTGCACATATATCTAATTTATGCAAATTATTCTGTGGTTATTTTATTAGCAGGTATAGTTATTTCTATTTTTATTAAATGCTCTTTACTCCTATTCATTACCCAAAAAGAAAAAACTACGGCTACTACTACAAATACAATAAATGTGGGTAAAGAATGGTTTTACTTGGGTATAAATGATAGTTTAGGCGTTTTAGCAAAATGGGTAGATAAGTGGATAGTATTAGCCATTTTGCCCGTTGCACAATTCGCAATTTATTTTAATGGCACTTACGAAGTACCTATATTTCTACTTTTGCTTGGTGCTGTTGGTAATATTTCAATTGTAGAAATTAGTAAACACAACATAATAGATAAAATAAAAATTAAAGCAATTTTTGAGCAATCCGCCACCCTACTCGCCATTATAATTTTACCCTCTTTTTGGTTTCTTTTATTTTATTGTAAAGATATATTTCAAATTTTATTCGAAGATAAGTATCTAGCATCTGTACCTATTTTTAAAATCAGTTTGCTTATTATGCCGCTTCGTATTATTTACCCAACGGCTATTCTACAAGCATTCCACAAAAATAATATAGTTGTAAAAGGAGCTATTTTAGATTTTGTTTTAGTGCTTTTTTTTATGTGTATTTTGTACCCTATTTTCAATATGCAAGGCTTAGCATTTGCATTTGTGCTCTCCACACTAATTCAAGTAGGTTATTATTTATGGGAATCTGCAAAGGCAATAAATGAAAAAATTAGTTTTCTCATTCCTTTTAAAAGGCTTTTTTCTCTACTTTTTATTTCCTTTTTTGTAATGGGCAGTACATATTTTTTAACTATCTCCTTACATCAAATAACATCAACCTTATTGGCCTTTGCTGTATGTTGTTTTCTAATTTTATTTTTGTTGCTATTTTATCACAGTAAAATTAATATCATAAATAAGCACACTAGTTAATGTTTCAAGCTATATCTAGAAAAATAGAAACATAAGGCAAAAGGCACCCAACAAAAAAGATTTATTTTCATAAAAACATAATCGCATATTACAAAGAGAATAAATATAACTATTAAAAACTTGTCGAATTTTTTAGTAAAAAAACCTACTGCAAAAATTAATTCTCCAATAAAACCAAACCAATATAGCAGTTGAGCTACGGTAGGATTCTTTACAAAAAAATAAATAAACTTTGTATAAAATGCATTTCCATTACTCACTAAATAATCTGCATGCTGTCTTAAAAAAATACTACTCATTTGTTCTTTATCAAACACACCTCCTGCTTTTATTTTCCATAGTGCTGCAGAGAAGAAAATAACAATAAATATTAACCTCACGGTATGCAAATTATAGTAGAAGGTTTTTTCAGAAGTACAACAAAGTACAAGTGGTACAAATATCCAAGCTTGAAACATTCCTATAGTCATATAAGACATAGAAGAATAATATGTAGCAAACACTATATTAAATAGAGATGTAAGCAAAGCTACTACTGGCAAATATTTTTTTTCTTTATAACACAGAATGCACAACAAAAAAGGCATAAAAATATACAGCCCATCAAACAACACTCTTACAGCTTGGCTTTGCATAAGCAAATGTTGTATGCCAGATAACATTATTAAGTTCTTTGTAACATCAAGATTATTTTGAAAAAAAACCGGTTGTATACTAGAAAATAATTGGCCATTTACAAGCAACCATAAATAATTAAGTAATGCAAATAAAAAATAAGCAATGGCAAATTGTTTAATATGATCTTTAGTTAGTAACAATAAAACTTTGCTTTTGAGGTGCGCCTTGCGGAATTAATTTTTCTGAATTCCAAATATAATTTTGCTTATACAATTCAAGCTTTTTAACAGGGTATCCAACAATTTTTTGCACAAAATTTTTATACCAATTTGTGAATACAATATCATCAATTTTATTACTATACATTTCTTCTTTCATAATACCTCCCAATCCTACTTTACTAAAGCTCTTTTTCATTGTATTAAAAACGGTTTTATTCCATTCTGCTTGATTATCATATTTACCCATCAAAACCAACATTAAATCTCTTTCAAAATAGGAATACTTTGTATAGTCCAAAGTTGAATCGTTTACAACTAACCTGTAGACAGTTTGTGTATCAGAAATCTTAAAGCCTCCAGCAAACATGCCAAACAAATTAACTGGTGTTATTATTGCACCAGTTTTATAATTAACAAAAAAAGTGAGTAATAGAAAAAAAATAAATAAATAAAAAGTTGTTCGTCTATTAAAATATAGTTCCTTTAAAAACATATTTTTAAATTTATATAAATCAATTATTGAGAAGCTTTCTTTTCTCCTATTATACTAAAGCCAAACATCGTATCTGTAGTAACCTTTGTATTAGTGTAGTTTCTTTTTAAAAACCAAGTTCTAGCCTCTTCGTGGTCATGCTCCCACCTAAACTCTGGCGAAAACCAATCTAAAATATCTACCATCATTTCTCGTGTATTTTGTTTATTTCCTTTTAATCTTTTTATGATAAAACTGATTGGAAAAAGTGTAACGAGATATAAATAATACTGTATGGACAATGGTAATTTAGAAGTAATTTGCCTTATACCATTAAACATATTGTGAATAAAATCATTTCTGTGATGATACAACCACACACTAAGTTTTCCATTTTCTTTTACCAAAGGTTCTATACACGAAAATGAGAGCTCTGTATTATTTGTAGCTATAAGTACACCACTGCTATGTACAATATCAAAATGATTAAATTTTACTGGGGGAAATTGCACATTACCTTGTATATAATTTACATGGTTAGATTTATTTTTTTCGTACGCCCTTTCTATGCTATTACTAAAATCCATTGCTATACTGCGTATTCCATGTCCAGCTAAAATTGATTGCAATGCTCCGTTTCCACAACCTGCATCAAAAATAAGTTTATGTTTTAATGAATCTATTGTTTCATCCGTTTCTGCTAAAAAAGTATTTAGCATTTGAGCAGAATCTGCTCCCCAGGTTTTGTCTGTTTCGTAATCATAAAGAGACCACTCCTTAGAAAAACTTTCTTTTGTTTTTTTTGTTCTCTTTTGCACCGTTTTTATAAAAGGCAAATAAATAGCATTAAGTTTTGTAACCTTTATCTGATAATCAGAAACATGTTTTTTTAAAAAATCAGCATAATCAAAAATTGCTTCCACATTTAATCGAGGAATGCCTTTTATGATAGGATAAAACCAATGTTCATCAGCAAATAATATTCCTTCGTCTATTACTTCTACTTCGTTATTATCGTATTGTTTTTTTACGGTTGCTATTTTCTCTAACCTTAGTTTACTTCTTGTAACTGGACACCTTAATACATATACTAAAAAATCGTGCATGTAAATATTATTATAATAAAAAATGAAAGCGATAAAGATAGATAATATAAGTAATATTCTAAAGAATTGATAGATTTGTATAAAATAGTTTTAAAAATAATCATGTTTACAAATAATAAAAGTAAAGCAAAAACTGACAGCACAACAGGTTTTGGCACCAATGCATCTAGCTATGGAGGTAGATTGCTAAATAAAGATGGCTCTCCAAATATCAAAAAAACGGGTGTTGGCTTTTTTGAAAAATTTAGTTGGTTTCATAGCATGCTTGGTATGCCGCTTTGGAGATTTTTCCTGATTATTTTTTCTTTTTATGTTTTGGTAAACTTGCTCTTTACATTTATTTATTATTTAATTGGTACCGAGCATTTGAATGGTTTGCATGCTACAACAGAAACAGATAAATTTATTGAAGCTTTCTTTTTTAGTGCACAAACATTCACCACTGTGGGTTATGGCAGAATAAGCCCAATGGGTTTTATGGTAAATGCTGTTTCCTCTTTTCAGGCATTAATAGGTTTGTTGAGTTTTGCTGTGGCTACAGGGCTTATGTATGGCAGGTTTAGTTTGCCCAAGGCATATATAAAATTTTCTACAAAAGCACTTATTTCTCCTTACGAAAATATTACTGGTCTTATGATAAGGCTTGCTCCTTATAAAAATACATCTGCCCTTACAGATGTAGAGGCAAAAATTACGCTTGCACTAATTATTGAAGAAAATGGTGTAGCCTCTAATAAATTTTTTAATTTAGACTTAGAAGCAGTAAAGATTAATGCGCTTGCGCTGAGTTGGACACTTGTACACCCTATAAATGAAGAAAGCCCACTCTACAATTTTAAAGCAGAAGATTACGCCAAATCTAAAGGAGAAATTTTAGTTTACATTAAAGCATTTGATGACACTTTTAGCAACTCGGTTATAGCTCGTACATCTTTTACCTTTAATGAAGTGTGCTATGGTGGTAAGTTTATACCAATGTACAATAGAGATAACACTGGGCAAACAACAGTGCTTCATGTAGAAAAATTAAGCGATTATAGTAAAGTTACAATGCCGTAGAGATTTCCTAAAGACTGAACCAGTCTTTAGGAAACTTTCTTTTATTACAACCTTTCAAAAGACTGGTTCAGTCTAAAAAAAACCGCCTCATTTTTCAATGAAGCGGCTAATTGTTACCCCTAACAATTATTATTGTTTTATGCTTTTATTTTATGATAAAAGGCATAGTTGTTTTTTTACCTGTGGCGTCCTTTATTGTTAGTTGATATGTACCAGCAGCCGTATTGTTTAGTTTTATTGTATGCAACATATTACTGTTTTCTACTTTTATATTTTCTGCTTTTATTTGTTGACCACCTGCGTTGGTTATTTGTACTGCATAGTTGCCTTTTGCTTGGTTATCTAAGTGCAAATTTACATTACCATCCACCACAGGGTTCGGATAAATACTCATTTTTGAAATTGCATTTATTACCACTTCTTGCGTTGCACTCACCATGGCTACAGCTGTATATTTTACTGTACCATTGTGGTTATTGGCTTTCACCCTATACCAGTTTGCAGCTGTGGTAGCGCCAGCATCTATTGCGCTGTATGTTGGGTTTGTACCATTGTTGGCTATAGCTGCTTTTGTAGCTATTGTGGTAAAGTTTGTACCATCATTGCTTTGCTCTACACTATAATTTGTTACTAAAGTTTCGTTTTGTACTCCCCAATTTACAGTTACTGTTTTATCTGCATTTCTGGTAGCGGCTATGGTTGTAAAGTTTGTTGTAGCTGCTGGTTTAAATACTATCATAAAACGGTCTACTGCTTTGCTAGCAGCATCAGTTGTTATGTCAAAGGATTGTGTAGTTACTGTAGAAAAGCTTATTGGCGTTTCGGTTTGTAAGTACTTATCTTTTAGTAATGCGTCTAGCCCCGGGTACACTAGTACAGATGGGTCTATTTCTAAACGATACGTAGCTACTCGCATGCCTACTATGCTTAGTTTAATGGTATCTGTTTGTACCAAATTTGGTCTACGCTCTACTACTAGAGCATAGTTGCCATTTTTTATGGCTAGGTTATCGTAAGTGTTGTTTATTTTTCTTACATCCATATTGTCTATAGAGGCACTAAAAGTATTGTCGAAGTTTAGCATTACGCCATCGGCTAAATAGTCTGCTCCATTGCTATCTTTTGTATACATGTTTACTTCTAAAGTTGGCCTTGTTACACCTACTCTGCTTACGAGTGCGCTGCCTGTACCTTTGTCTGATTCTTTTACTGTTACACTACCTGCTGTTGCGCTATTACTTTGTACAAATACCGCTTCGCCACTTTCTATATAATTGCGAATAGTAGCACCTCTTACATAGTTAGTGCCATTCCAAACATAGGTTTCGTAAGCACCTACATTATACATCCCTGCACTGTTTGGGTTCCATACAATAAAGGCATCTGCAATATTAGTTTTTGTAACGGTTCTCATATCAATGCGAGCTGGATATGGATTACCAAAACTTTCAAATTTTAATGCAGGTACCGAAAACGATTGGTTACCTGTAAGCACATCTCCCTTTATACGTAGGTTAGTTGCACCTGTTGTACCACCCGGTGCTATACCTCTATCGCCTCGTACAAATACCAGCATTCCTTTTGTATTAGCTATTGCAGCTGAGGTGTTGCTTATTTCTGTCCATACATTGCTTGTAGAGTTATACCATTTTAATGACCCTCTTGCTGTGTATGCATCTACACCTGCTGCACCTATTGTGCCTGGCCCTGTAATACGAGTACCATATCCAGTAGAAGTGAGTGCACTATTATTTTCTCTCCAAGCTTGTGCAATTGTTGGTGATGTACCAACAACAATTGGTGTAGCTAAAAAACGCCATGCTAATGTTGCTGGCAAGTAACGCTCTATATTTACTTTACCTGTAATGATATTACCCGAATTTGCCCCTGTATTTGTTATGTCTCCAAAATTAGCTGTGCCCGTTGCTCTTGACAATAAGGTGAGGTTATCATTTGTAATTATTTCGGAGTTATTTATAGCGCCATAGTTTAACCTAGTAGATATAAGTAAAGTATCAGCTGGTGTAGCTACTACTGTTACCCCTTTTGTGTTAGTATTTATTAGGTTGGAAATCGTTTTGTTTACAAACCAATTACCTGATAAATTTTGTGCTATGCCCGTATTCCCTTTCATCTGTACCGTACCTAAATTAGCTTTCATTTTACCACCTGTACTGTTTATTGTACCCGCATTTTCTGAGGTATGGGTTGTAGCACCAATATCAAAAGTTCCTTGTTTTAGTAGTGTTACACCCCTTACAGCTCTGTTAGCAGATGTTGTAACTGTACCAGGATTATCAATAATAAAATCGTTTGTAGCACCGGGTATTCCCGCTCCTACAATTTGATCTACAATACCATTATACACATAATTGCCAGCACTATTTAATGATCGAGTACCCGTCATTTGTAAATTACCCGTAGCACCGCTAGTAACTATACCTTGTGGGTGACCTGAACCTAATGTACTAAAATTACCCATTGAATAACTTCCAGTGCCCGAAATAACATTTGCATTGCAATACAAACCTCCTGCATTAGCAGTACTAGGCCCACCAGCTAGTGCTATTGGTCCAAATGTATTAACCGTAGCAGTTGAACTTCCTAGTGTACCTAAAGTAACATCAGCAGAACCATTTATTGAAAAAGATGTGTTTACAGTTAATGGACCTGTTGTATTTTTTTGAGCCCTACCTACACCTACTCCGCTACCATTAATAGCAATTAAATTAGAATAGTTTGCCCCGTTGTAAATTGTTTGTGTTATTGCATTATTGCCATAATACTCTACCGTACTATTTGCATTAAAATTATAACTATTAAAATTTGCTGGAAAATTACTTCCTGCAACACCTGTAATTACGCCATACACATTTATACTCTTATCTCCACCTAATCTTAATCTAGAACCTGCAAGCATATTGAAAGGCTCAGCAACATTAGAGTAATTGGTAAGTTTATTTAAAGAATAATTACCTGGTAAATCTAATGTAGAATTTACACCAATGGTAACACCAGCAGCTTTTTCAGCCTCTATATATGCATCAAAACTTGTACCTGCAAATATCACTGTGGTTGCATTTGTAACGCCGATGTTTAATGTTTCAAACAACACAGCTTCCACAGTATCTGTAGCCCTAGTATAATTGTATATATATTGTGTACCCGCTTTATCGAAGTTAAAAATGGCTTCTTGGTCGGTCGTATAACCACGTGGGTTGTATGTAAAATTGCCGTACAAATTATAGGTATAAAGTGTACCACCGCCTGCCGAACCTATTGAAGCATGACCTTCCGTAGTGCTAGGTGTTGGAGTACCCAATATAACATTGCCATTTATGTTATTAATATTGGCATTCCCATATACACATCTACTAAATTGATTTGCACCAGGTGCAGACAGGCTCATATTACCCGCAATATTAGCTAATACATTTCCTGAAGTCCCAAAAAGTGTTTTTCCAGGGGCAAAAGATGCATTTATCATTGTAAAATTAAATACAGAAAAATTGATATCAAGATTTATGGTAACTGTTATTGTTGAAGTACCAGTGGATCTGTTTAATATTATCAATGCACTTTCACATGCAGTAGGTACGTGACCCAAAGACCAAGAAAGTGAACTCCAATTTAGAGTAGTTGTACTTGTATTTGTTAGAGTAACAGTATTAATAAGTGCCCCACACAGGATAGTTGTAGCAGAACCAGTAAGTGGAGTGGTAGTAAGATACAAAGGTCCACCACTACAAGTTCCAGCATTGTAAGCAAATACCCAATACCAATATTGTACACCAGAGCTAAGCCCTGTAGAATTAAATGTTGTAGCAGCACCTATACTTTCAATAAAACCTCCTAATGCTGAAGTCCCTGCTGTGTAAGTTGTTCCGTTTACAGGATTTGTAGGAGCTGTTGCCGTTGTTGTTCTTACAACTAAATATCTATTTGCACTTGCAGATGCTGTAAATGAGCCTGCAATTGTAGTTATAGAAGGAGTTAATATTAAACTTGTGGGTTGTGCTGATGGTGTTGTACACGCAATTGTGTAAGTTATTCTTACAAAACCGTTTGCTCCATTTCCGCCAAGTCTTGTAGAACCTGAACCACCCACTCTTGAACCACTACCTCCACCACCATAAGTTGCACCAGGATTACCAGCGTTTGCCCCAGATGAAAATCCAAGCCCCCCAATACCGCCATCTATAGCACCTGCAGCTCCTGCAGTAATTCCTGAAGCATCGCCTCCTACACCACCAGAACCTGCACCTCCACCTCCACCTCCAGAGTTGCTCCCAGAACCTGCTGCACCATTACCACCATTATATGTGCCAGCTGTGCCACCTACTCCAGCAGTACCAGTAGCACCAGAGCCTCCTCCAGTACCTGGATTTGCAACAACAGAAACAAAGTTAAATGATGAAGCAAGTCCATTAGGACCAGTAGTATTAGTGCCAGCTTGACCAGCCCCTACAGCTATTATATATGTTGTACCAGGTATAACTGAAACAGTAGAAATAGTATAAGCGCCGCCGCCGCCGCCACCGCCACGTGTATTAGCAGCTGTATTCCCTCCACCTGCACCACCTGCACCCCAGCATTCTACCTGCACAGATGTAACACCTGCCGGACAAAGCCATTGATTTGCAGGTATCCCTGGACCAGAACCTGGTGTAGAAAATGTAACTACAGTTTGTGCAATTAACATAAGAGAAAAAATACTAAACAGAAGCGTAAGAAAACTTAAAATACATACTTGTAGTAAACGTTTTTTCATAATAGGTAATTTGGATTTTGGAAAAATAAGTTTTGAAGCGTTACTTTCAAGATTTGCTTGAATACTTAAAAGCGGGGTATTACTTTTAATGTGCATAAACAGGATTTTGGTTTAAAAAGTTAGTTGGTTTTAAGAGATATAGTATAATAATATTTCATATAATTATTCTTATCTCTACTCGGGAACGTTGATATTTTTGCTTTATTGTTGGAAGTAAAAAAAAAGTTAAAATAATGACACAAAAACGTATTTATACGCTATTTGGGATTACAAAAAAATTCAATATTTAGACGTATTTCTGTAGTAAATAGTAGAATTCCTACACGTAACTACGGTAAAATAAAAGTTTGAAAAAAGGGTTTATTTTAGGTAAAAAAGCGATAAAACAATGTGGATAACTTTGAAAAATGAGTCAACAAAATTCTTCTTTGAAGAAGTTATTGAAAATGAAATTTTGGTTAAATCTGATAGTTTTTAATAAGATAATATCAGTCCCTTTAAACAAGGGTAAAGGAAAAGTAAGTAGTGTGTGATATTATTTTGATGAATACTCCCTGTTTGGTGCAAACTTTTAGTAAATAAAAAGTACTTTTCTGTGGCACTGTGCAATGTCATTAAGTTAAGCCTAACTCCACACTACCTAATATCACCCCTTAACTTAATAACATTGGGCTCAGTAGCAATATAGTTTGCTACAGTCGGAGATTTAGTTTGTGATGCTTAGAAGATGCTTCAAAGCAAAAAAACAATATTTATTGGCAATAATTTGCAATTTCTTTTTAATATTATTTGTGGGGGGAAATTGATTAATTAAGCAATAACTTTTCTTTCCTTCCAAAAAGAGTTTCTAGTAAATTATTATTTTGTACCCAATTGAGGGTAGTCATTCTATTTTTCGAAAACTAGAATAGATAAATATTAACTGAAAATTACAACTATTCCATTTATAACTTGGCTCAGTTAGGAGTATAAGTTTCTGACTTAAGAAGATAATTTGAGGGATAAAATAGCCTAATTTATTTGTTGCCAGTTAGTGCCATCACTTTGCAGTTGTACAACACCACGACCAATAGAAGTACTTGCTGCAGCTGTATTACTAATAAAATTACTTATAGCTGAGTTTCCATTTACGGTTTTCTTAATAATGTATATTCTACCAACACAGGTATTAGCAGCTGGTAAGGTAATAGCTGCACCCGAGGTTAATATTACTGTATAATGTGTTTCATCTAAAGTTAAAGCAGCCGCTGTGGTAATGATATTTGCTGATACAGACCCTCTTACTTGAAAGGTAGAATTAGCAACAGCTCCAGCCATATTTACCCCTACCCTTACAGTATTGTTTAACCCTGTACCCTGCATACGCATCATTTCTACAGTTGCTGCAGGAGCATAATTAAATTTATTAAATACGATTGGCTCATCTCCATCATCACCAATGGTAATATCTAACCTGCCCGCATTACCTGTGCCGGCACTTCCTATTTCAAAAAAATCAGTACCTGCACTTGACCCTCTCATTTTAAAATTACCATCAGCATCTGAAAACAAAATTGGCTTGTAAAATGCCGCTGCACCTGCTTCAAATTCTAAGGCAGATGAACCTGCTGTACCACGCACAAAAGCAACAGAAGAATTGGGTTGATTGTAAGGAAATAAACCTGTAGTACCTGCATCATATAACCCCAGAGTCTGTCGCCTACCTACTTCCAGCATAGCTGTGTTATTAGAGCGTAAAGACAATGGCACATCTGTTGTGGTACCTAAAAAATTAGCAGGGTAACTTAGGCCTGTTGAGTTACCCGTGTATAGCCATGCATTACCTACATTTGCTGTAGAGTCATTCCCTGGTAGCCAATTTGTACCATTCCATTTTAAAACCTGATTTGTAGTAGCTCCTTGCTGTGCCAAGCCTAATATCCTTCCATTAAAACCGCTACCCGTAAGGGTTGCATTGGTTTTAATACTATCTTGAAATAATTTTAATTTTCCACTAGAGAGTCCTATATAAAACAAATCATTAGTCGTTTCTCTGTAAATATCATTTTCGGCAGCATTGGTAACGCCAGTTTGAAAATTGGTTACATCTGCTGGTGTAATAAGTGTTTGTGCTTTTACTATAAATGAAAAACACAATAAAAAAATTATGGATAAATAATGTTTCATAAAATATTACCTAATTTTTTCTATTAATAATGATGAACCATTTGCTGTAAGTGTTAAATTACCAGCAGTGCTGTATCTCCTCCCTTGCACAGCAATGGTGCTTCCAGCAATTAAGTTTACTACTTTCACTACTGTTACTGTTCCTTGTTGCCTATTATTGTTTTGTTGAAAAGTATAACCTAAACTACCAGGTATAGCGACTCCAGCATTGGTTAGTTGAAACTCTCCACCAGATGCTACGTTGTTTGTAACCCTAACTGTGGCTCTAAAAGTTATTTTGTAAAGACCAGCATTGGCAACTGTTACTACGCCACTTGCGGCGGTGAAACCAGCGTCTGCAATAGTAGTAGTTCCCAAATTCAAATTTGCAAAAACATTGTTTAAAGCTTGAGTTCCTGCAACATCGTATATCTCTACTAATTTTGGTTGTG
This sequence comes from Ferruginibacter sp., assembly GCA_031408295.1. Taxonomy (GTDB): domain Bacteria; phylum Bacteroidota; class Bacteroidia; order Chitinophagales; family Chitinophagaceae; genus Ferruginibacter. Next base: position 728 of record JANNVW010000053.1, on the reverse strand, counting down.
CATCTACAGCTTGTATTTTTCTCAATTGCCCAGTTGCATTATTTATTACTACTAGGCTATCTGTACTTGCACCACTTGGTAAACCTGTAATGTTTAAAGCTGTTCCACCTGTTGCAATGGTAAGTGGATTGGCATTATTGGTAATGGTTGTGGCTTGTGTAAGATTGCCGCCAAGGCGCACATCTTTTCCTACAAGGTTCAAACCATTGCTTGATGTTGTACTATCTACTTTATTTATTGTAGCAAGATTAATTCTATTTATTTTTCCTGTAGTTGTATTTACGGTAACCAAACTATCGGTTGTTGCACCTGCGGTAAGACCTGTTATGTTTAAAGCCGTTCCTCCTGTTGCAATGGTAAGTGGATTGGCATTATTGGTAATGGTTGTGGCTTGTGTTAAGTTGCCTCCAAGGCGTACATCTTTTCCTACAAGATTTAAACCATTGCTTGATGTTGTGCTATCTGCTTTATTTATTGTAGCAAGATTTATTCTGTTTATTTTTCCTGTGATAGTATTTACTGTTACTAAACTATCCGTTGCAGCACCTGCAGTTAAACCTGTAATATTAAAATCATTTCCACCAGTTGCTATTGTTGTTGCTTGTGTAAGATTGCCGCCAAGGCGTACATCTTTTCCTACAAGATTTAATCCATTGCTTGATGTTGTGCTATCAGCTTTGTTTATTGTTGCTAGATTTATTCTATTTATTTTTCCTGTAGTTGTATTT
>JANNVW010000052.1:0-4635 GCA_031408295.1 Ferruginibacter sp. | reverse complement strand
GGGTTAGGCACAGGTTGGAATAATATAAAGTTGTCTAATGAAGGATTGGGACTTCGTACATATGTTGATTGGAAATTTAAGAAGCAGTTTTATCTCTCATGTGGTTATGAGCAAAACTATTTTACCCAATTTAAAAATATTAGGCAACTTAAAAATAAAAGTGCTTGGCAGTCGTCGGGATTAATTGGAGTGAGCAAAAAAATAGCATCCCCAAAAGGCAAAGGAACTAAAATACAAATATTGTATGATTTCTTATATAGAAATCACAATCCAGTATCGCAACCATTTATTTTTAGAACTGGCTTTACCTTTAAGTAAAGAGCAAAAAATTTGAGACATTACTTTGAAGAGATAAAACTGTTTACTAAACTGAATTATAAAATAAAAAATTAGAGGCTTTCTACTTATTACCGAAAACCTTAAAAGCATAAACCAAAATATATGAAACAACAAAAAATTTACTTATCAATCTTATTTTTTTGTAATTCTTTCTTTGTTACAGCACAAGTAAATTTACAAACTGGTGCTGCTACTTACAGTATGCCAATATTTTCTTATAGTGATCAGAGTAGGTTAAGTACAGCAATTTCTTTAGATTATTTTAACGGAAGTGGATTACAAGTAAATGAAATTGCAGGTGCAGTAGGTACAGGTTGGAATTTGCAAGCTGGAGGTGTAATTACTAGAGTGCAAAGAGGTTTACCAGATGACCAACGTAGGTTAACTACCACACCAAATCCAGTGCCCCAATCTTTACTAATGACAAGTAAGCAGTATAGAGATACATATTTTCCAAATGGGTATTTATTTTCTGTATTTACTCCCCAAGATAATTTAACTAATATAGCTAGTATGAACAAAATGTTACCTTCTGGCTATTATATTAATCCTGCATATGGACAACCAGTAAATTATAGGCCAGCACCTGTAAGTGAATTTGTAGCGGCCGATAGAGAACAAGATATTTTTGAATTGAACTATGGTAAAGGTGTTGTAGAGTTTGTAATAAATAAAGATTTGCAAGTAGTAACATTAAACGAAAGCAGAATTAAGGTTGATGTCGTTTTTGAAAATATGCTGGGTTTGCGAATTAAAACTTGTATTTCGAAATTTATCGTAACTGATGAAAGCGGTATTCAATATATATTCTCATCAAGAGAACTTTCGGAGGAGTGTTTGTATGACAATAAGAGAGAATTGAAAAACCCTTATGGACAGGACAAAATAGATTTAAACGAAAATTTTATAAGTTATAATCTTACTGAAGGAACTTGGGGTAATATACCTTCTACTCTAATAGGTGCACCATATCTTCCTGGGCAAACACCAATAAATAATACTTATAGATTTCCAGTTTCTATTCCTAGAAAAACAGGAAATTTTATTGTAACAAAATGGTATCTATCAAAAATTTTGAACCCAATGGTGAGCCCACAAGATAAAATTGATTTTGTTTACGAAGATTATCAAATTAATATGATTGCAGGTAGATCGTTCTATAATTTAAGTTCTACAGGGGGGGCAGTAGTTACTAAAGAATTTGTAAGTGCGCTAAGAATCAAAACTATTTTTTGCAAAAATGCATCTGTTGAATTTATTTATGACAATATTACACGTATTGATGTGCCAGATATAAAACCTTTAAAAGAAATTATAATAAAAAAGCAAAACTCACTTGTAAACAAATTTGTATTTGATTATCAATATTTTTTAGCAAATCTTACTAAGCCCTATAATTATCAATTTGCTGAAAAGGAGAAATTTATGATTAGGCTGTCTTTAAAATCAATTCAAAAAATAGGGAATGATGGACAGTCAAAAGAACCCGCAACTGTATTTGATTATTATTTAGGTGATCCTAATATAGTTTATTCTTTAAATTCTATAAATGAGCCATTTTATTGGGGCACTAGGGATATTGTACCTCCAATGTATTCTCGTTTCTATGATCACTGGGGTTATTATCGAGCAAATCCTGGTGGTTTTGGGCTTGATGATAAGGAGTTTCCTGTAAATTATTTCTACTATCCTGGAGAAAATTGTCAAAACGGCTGTGTACACAGAAATGCTGTAAGTGGCGGAGCAAAAAATGGGATTATAAAAAGTATAACTAACCCATTAGGAGGGAAATTGTCATTTGAGTATGAACAAAACCAGGCATTTTTTAATGGGCAAAACATAGATAATGGTGGTGTAAGGGTAAAAAAAATAAATCAATATGATGGCATTTCGCACTTAAATGATTTGGAAACAGAGTATAAATATGTTAAGTCTGATGGAGTAACATCAACTGGCTGGGGCTATGAAATCCCAATATATAGGTATGCTAAGATTATGCGTGTTTATATCCAGAGTAGAGAGAGCGGATACACCCTAGGAAATCCTAATATAACTATGGCATCATCTGTAATTACGAGTGCCCTAACACAGTTAATATCAAATAGTCTCTCTAAAGCAATAAGTAATTTTGTGCAATCCTTCAAGATGCTAATGTTGACAATTGTTGTTCAAGTAATTATTGATGCATTTACACCCACCCCGCCAGAATTTACGGAAGAATTAAAAACTGAAATCCAGAGTTTTCCATTTAATAGTAAAAACCCTTTACCTGCGCTATATTCTAGAGTGGAGGTGTTACAAAAAAATAATGGATTAGCAGCAAATGGTAAAATAGTGTATGACTTTACTTCTGATGTAGATTACAGTTTATATACTCCAGTAATTGAATTTCCCTTTTCTAACAAACCAAGGTATAACACTACCTGCTTTGGTTTGCCAAAAAAAATATCTATTTTGGATAATACAGGATTTGTTTTAAAAGAAACATATAATGAATATGAATTGCGAGCTGATATAGCTGGAGTTTCTATGGATTGGTTAACAAAAAAAGAAGTCTTTGATAAATATACTCTATTTACCAGATCTTATTATAATGAGCTTGGAACTTTTAATATTACTCAGAATACGTATTACAACCTTCATCATTTTACATATTTAAAATCTTCAACTGATAGAACGTTTAGTAAAAACAATTCAGGTTTTATTGATAATCGTGTTGACTATAATTATGATTTATATAGCCATCAAGTAACCACTAAGAAAATAACCGACAGCAGAGGAAGAGTTATTGAAACAAAAACATATTATCCAAAAGATTATAATTTATCAGCACTGCCTATTTTACAAGCTATGGTTAATAAAAACATTATTAATGTACCAATAGCTACCGAAACTTGGCAAACCAATGCAAGTGGTACAATAGAAATGTTGTCTGCTTCAGTAGCAGAATTTGGAGTAGCGGCTAATGGAGATTACATGCCTATTAAAAATTATAGATTACAAACAGATAAGCCTGTGCCAATAAATGTCATCGGTGCTTTTAACCCTTCTGTTTTGGTACGAAATAGCAATTTAATAAAACCCGAAACTGAAATAACGTATTCCAATACTGGAAATATGGTTGAATTAAAAGATATAGAAGCAGCTAAAAAAAATTGCACAATTTATAGTAATAACGTTGTAAACTTTAGTTCAAACACTACAGAATATCCAATTGCTACCATTACAAATGCTGCATTGAGTGAGGTTGCATATTCATCTTTTGAATATGACCCACCCGCAGGAGCTTCAAATGGAATATTCTTGGATAATAATTGGACAATTACTAGTGCTAATTGGACTGATGAGTTAAGCCCAACAGGAAAAAGAAATATTGAATTAAATTCTACTACAACAATTTCAGCAAATGTGAGTGTAACAAAAGATTATAAACTAACGCTTTGGGCTACTTCAAATTCATTCAGCGTAAATTCATTTGCACCAACAATAATTGGGCCTACTATAAATGGGTGGACTTATTATGAATACAATATTCCATCAGGTGCTGTATCGCCAATTATTACAGGCAGCTGTAAAATAGATGAGTTAAGGCTATACCCTAAAAGTTCGAATATAACAACAATTACTTATGATGCTGGTATTGGAAAAACATCTGAATGCGATATTAACAATAGAATAGTTTATTATGAATACGATGCTTTAGGGCGTTTAGTAAAAGTGAGAGACGAATCTAGGAATATTATAAAAACATACGAATACAATTTTAAAAATTAGTGCAATAAGTTTTTTTTAAGAGTATTTAAACCTAAACAAGCTAACAAATAATAGCAACAACTAAAAAAACAACAAATGAGAAAATTATTTTTTGTATTAATCTTTTTAAACAGCTTTGTTTGTTTTTCTCAAATACTAGACCCTGGCAACCTAGTCACGATTGAAATAATTGGTAATACACAAGCTGATGAAGGTAGCACTGAAGAATATTTAGTAAGGTATTCAATAAATGGTCTATTTCCAAGTGGTCAAACACCAAATTTTGTTCGGAATATAACAAAAGGAACTGAAGTAAGTTTTACGCCATCAATATTGGGTCTTAACGCTTATGACTTAGTAGTATTGTGGGATTGTAAACCAATAGGAAACGGAAATATTGGTATACAAGAAACTGTTACAGCCTCATCCGCCTCATTAAATGTTGAACTTAGTTCTTATGCAAATGCGCCAAGTGGTGGTACATTATCTTGGTTTTGCAATAATATCAGTAATGGGTATCAGAACCTCATTTTTGGAGAAACT
>JANNVW010000051.1:0-4628 GCA_031408295.1 Ferruginibacter sp. | reverse complement strand
GGGTTAGGCACAGGTTGGAATAATATAAAGTTGTCTAATGAAGGATTGGGACTTCGTACATATGTTGATTGGAAATTTAAGAAGCAGTTTTATCTCTCATGTGGTTATGAGCAAAACTATTTTACCCAATTTAAAAATATTGGACAACTTAAAAATAAAAGTGCTTGGCAGTCGTCGGGATTAATTGGAGTGAGCAAAAAAATAGCATCCCCAAAAGGCAAAGGAACTAAAATACAAATATTGTATGATTTCTTATATAGAAATCACAATCCTGTATCGCAACCATTTATTTTTAGAACTGGCTTTACCTTTAAGTAAAGAGCAAAAAATTTGAGACATTACTTTGAAGAGAAAAAACTGTTTACTAAACTGAATTATAAAATAAAAAAATAGAGGCTTTCTACTTATTGCGGAAAACCTTAAAAGCATAAACCAAAACATATGAAACTACAAAAGATTTACTTATTAATTTTATTTTTTTGCAACCCTTTTTTTGTTACAGCACAAGTAAATTTACAAACTGGTGCTGCTACTTACAGTATGCCAATATTTTCTTATAGTGATCAGAGTAGGTTAAGTACAGCAATTTCTTTAGGTTATATCGCAGGTAGTGGTTTAAAAGTAAATGAAGTATCTAGTGAAGTTGGTACTGGCTGGAGTTTACAGGCTGGGGGTGTGATTTCAAGAGTTCAAAGAGGTCTGCCTGACGATCAAAGGAGGTCTTTATCTATACCAAATCCTCTTCCCCAATTTATTCAAATGAAGAGAAAAGAGTACTACACTAAATATTATCCACATGGATACCTTTTTTCAAACTACTCACCCGATGACATAATAACAAATAGATGGGGTTGGATAGAAATGTTGCCTCCATCAACCACATGTGGGTATGATGAATGGTACACATGGATAGTTCAAGAGGAAAAAATTGCTGCTGATAGAGAGCAAGATATTTTTAGATTAGACTATGGTAAAGGCGCTGTTGAATTCATAATAAATAAAAACTTAGAAGTCGTTGTTTTAAATGACAAAAAAATTAAAGTTCAGATTTTTTTTGAAGATATGACTGCAATGCTTGTTAATACTTGCATATCTAAATTTATTGTAACAGATACAGATGGTATTCAATATATATTTTCGGAAAAAGAGTTATCAGAAAATATTCGTTATGACAATCTTCGAGTTCCTTTTACGACAGCTGGCTATTATCCAAGTCTTCCTGAACCTAATCCAAATAATTATACATTTGGGCAGATTAACTTGGATGATAATTGTGGTCTAAATAGGATTGTTTCTGGCAACGCTAATGGACAACAATACATTTTTTCTACAGCTAATATAGGCAGAAAAACTGGTAATTATACAGTAACCAAATGGTATTTATCATCTATATTCAACCCCCAAGTGAACACAAAAGCAATTAACTTTACTTATGAGCATTACGATATAGATATGCAAACTACAAGGTTGTTACAGGCAGTTAGCAGCACCTATTCAACTACTATTAGTAGAGAAGTCATTAAAGCGTTAAGAATAAAGTCAATTAATGCTTTAAACTCAACAATAGATTTTATATACGAAAATGCTCCAAGAGCTGATATTCCAACTCAAAAACCGATTAAGGAAATTGTAATTAAAAAAAATAATGTAATTATAAATAAATTTATTTTTCAGTATCAATATTTCTTCACCTCGCTTCTTAAGCCTTATGGGTATCAATTTCCAGAAAACCATAAATTTCTAGCAAGGTTATGTTTAAAATCTGTTCAAAAGGTAGGTGGAAATAATGTTATTATGGAACCTCCGTATAATTTTGATTATTATTTAGGTAATCCAGCGCATGCTTATTATCCATCAAACACAATGGAATATTCTGCTGGAACATCTTTTGACATAGTACCTCCAATGTTTTCTAACTTTACAGATCATTGGGGATATTATAATGGTTTGATAGATCGTGGTTATGATGGGCAATGGGAAACGCCAGCAAATTTAGTTTTGTATAAATTTAAAAGTGTCGCTTCAAAAGAACCATCTATTGGGCTAGCAAAAAATGGTATTTTGAAAGAGATAAGAGACCCATTTGGCGGTTCTTCTACTTTCGAATATGAACAAAATTCAGCTAATTTTAATGGACAAAACATTTCTGTTGGTGGCGTTAGAGTAAAAAAGACAATAGAATATGATGGCATTAATCACTCAAATGATTTAATTAAACAATATAGTTACACCAAAGCAGACAATATCTCTTCCTCTGGCTGGGGTTACGAAATACCGACATACAGCTTGGCCAAAGGAAAAAGGGTTTATAAAGTTTATAATAATTATAATAACAAACCTGCAAGGCCTCAAGAAAGTATAGCTTCAGTAGGAATGTCTGCAATAACAAAAACTATAAGCTACTATAAGGTAACTGATAAAATTTTAGGTAATGCCATACATGCATTCGGGCCTTGGGCAATTTTATTTAAAGAAATTCTAAATACAATAATCAATGTGTCCTTAGAGACATTTATACAAATCTTCGTGTCAATGCCTGATGTATATCAAGAGTCTACTGATATTGTTACACAAAATTTTTCATTTCAAAGTAACAACCCTCTGCCCCAAAGTTATTCGAGGGTAGAAGAGTCAAGTTTATATAATGGGAATTTAAAGAATGGCAAAACTGTGTATGAATTTTTGTCAGATTTGGACAAACCATTACCTGTACCTGTTCTTACAGCACCATTTTCAAATCAAACTCGTTTTTATAAATCGTATTATGGGTTACCAAAAAAGGTTTCAATTTTTGATAATACAGGTTTTTTGATAAAAGAAACTTTAAATGAATATGAGCTTAAATCACATTATGTAGGTAATTCTAAAGCCTATTTATCGATTATAGATATTTACGACCAACGCAATCAATCTGGGCATTATGCATATATAGATGGGTCAGGAAATGTATCAAGTATGTCTTATAGTGCTTTAGCAGAACATACAGAAATGAAGTATACCAAAGAAAAAGTTTACAGTAAAAATAGTCCTGGGTTTGTTGAAAATAGGATTGATTATACTTACAATACATACAATAATCAAATTAGTACCCAAAAAACTACAAACAGTAAAGGAAAAATAATTGAAACAAGAATGTATTATCCGCAAGACTATAATTTAGCAACCATAACTATTTTGCAAACTATGGTTAATAAAAATATTATTAACACACCTATATCCACAGAGATTTGGCAAACCAATTCAAATGGAGTATCAGAAATGCTATCTGCTTCAGTAGCAGCATTTGGAGTGGCTGCTAATGGAGATTACATGCCTATTAAAAATTATAAACTGCAAACAGATAAACCTGTACCAATAAGTATCATCGGTGCTTTTAATCCTTCTGTTTTGGTACGAAACAGCAATTTCATAAAGGCTGAAACAGAAATAACATATTCCAACACTGGAAATATGGTTGAATTAAAAGATTTAGAAGCAGCTAAACAAAATTGTACCATTTATAGCAATAATATTGTAGACTTTAATTCAAACACTACAGAATATCCCATTGCTACAATTACAAATGCTGCATTGAGTGAAGTTGCATATTCGTCTTTTGAATATGACCCACCCGCAGGAGCTTCAAATGGAATATTCTTGGATAACAACTGGACAATTACTAATGCTACTTGGGCTGAGGAGATAAGCCCAACAGGAAAAAGAAATATTGGATTAAATCCTACTACTACAATTTCTACAAATGTGAATATAACCAAAGATTATAAGCTTACTTTTTGGGCTACCTCTAATTCAGTTAACGTTAATTTATTTGTACCTACAATAATTGGCCCCACTGTCAATGGGTGGACCTATTTTGAATACAACATCCCAAGTGGTAGTGCAACACCAATGATTACAGGTAACTGCAAAATAGATGAGTTAAGATTATATCCCAAGAGTTCAAACATAACAACAACAACTTATAGCACTGGTATTGGAAAAACATCTGAATGCGACATCAATAATAGAATTATCTATTATGAGTATGATGCGTTAGGTCGTATTACTCTAGTGAAAGATGAATCCAGAAATGTGATAAAAACATATCAATATAATTATAAAAATTAGAGCTATAAATTTTTTGTAAGAGTATTTAAACCCATATAGGCTAACAAATAATAGCAACACCTAAAAAAAAACAAATGAGAAAATTATTTTTTTTATTAATCTTTTTAAACAGCTTTGTTTGTTTTTCTCAAATACTAGATCCTGGCAATTTAGTTACGATTGAAATCATTGGTAATACCCAAGCAGATGAAGGTAGCACAGAAGAATATTTAGTAAGGTATTCAATAAATGGTCTATTTCCAATTGGCCAAACACCAAATTTTGTGCCGCATATTACAAAGGGTGTTTATGTAATTTTCACACCATCTGTAATATTGCCAAATGCATATGACCTAGTAGTAAAATGGGATTGCAAGCCAGTAGGTAATGGAAATATTAAAATACAAGAAACTGTTACAGCCTCATCCGCCTCATTAAATGTTGAACTTAGTTCTTATGCAAATGCGCCAAGTGGTGGTACATTATCTTGGTTTTGCAATAATATCAGTAATGGGTATCAGAACCTCATTTTTGGAGAAACT
>JANNVW010000050.1:0-53154 GCA_031408295.1 Ferruginibacter sp. | reverse complement strand
ACTACATACACATTATTTATACCAGATTCTTTACAAAGCTTTATAGCATCTTCAATATTTTTTTTAGATTTTAATACATCGCTTGCCACATTAGTAATCCATGTACCTCTTATTGGGTCTTGCTTTTTTTGTGCCGAAATATTTACGATACAAAAAATAATTAAGCCAACAACTAATAATATTTTTTTTACCGCCATGCGGTATTTCACTTTGTTCAACATAATGATAAAATTTCTTTTCTGTATTCTTGATAACGATTGTATAAATTATGTGCTTGTATGTAGGATGATTGCGGGCTCATAAAATGTGAGAACTCAAATGTAATGGCTTTATCATAACCTGCTGCTCTTGCCGCTTCTAGCTTTAGTCTTAATTTTTCAAATTTTATGGGCAAAAATTTTATGGGCATGTCTCTATCAAAACTTTCGGCATTTGTCCAGCATTGCATACCATATTTATCAGCTAGTTTTTTATTTATGGCAAAAAATGTTTGTAGTTCGCTAAAGTCTATATGTCCATCTTGAAAAGCCACAGCGTCAACAGCGCCTTGTATACCACTAAAAATTTCATTCCATTCATTTTCATGCTGTGCTACTTCTATACCATCTATTTTCGTCAATTCTGCTGAGGAGGCCATCACTGCTTTTTTACCATCTATCCAAGGCGAAATAAATGTGGGTAGATTATTACTTACCGCTTTGCATTGTAAGCCTAATGTTCTAAAAGCATCTATAGCACAAATCGTTCTTCTACTTATTTCCATACTCAAATACCATCCTTTAAAAGATGGGTGATGCCCATAAGTAGCCCACGCTTCATCTATCACAAATTTATTGTCTTCAATTTCGTGTATTAGATTTCCTGTATCCCAATAATGACCGCTATCATATAATCCAAAGTAAAAATTCATTCCATGTTTATCTGCTAAATTTAAATACAATTCTACCAAATCTATGGGAGGTTTGTAGCAACCATATTTTTGTTGTAAGTATTTTGAAGGGTAGGTAATAAATTTTCTGTAGCCACTGCGTATTAAAATCACGGTATCAATACCCGCTGCTTTCATGTGCAAAAAATCTTGCTCCCACTCGGCTGCACCCCAGTTTTGGTGGGGTATGTCGTGACTTATTTCGTCAATGAATGTTCCTGTTATAAGCATTTAAATCTTTTATACTTTAAATTTAGTTTTTTTTAAATGACTTGAATTTAACGTTACCCAAACTCGCCTAACGTTAGCTGTCAGCCTGAGCTTGTCGAAGGCGGTATGTTTATTTAAAAGCTCTACAGCAAATAGCACCAGCTTCGACAAGCTCAGCTTGACAATAAAATTATCGATACTTTTTATACTTACTTACCACATCAACCCCATCTCTACCAATACCTCCTTCCACTTCATATACCCATACCCATTTATATGCAACCCATCGTTTGTATATTTTTTATCAAGCTTATTATTTTCATCTAAAAAAGCCGTATATAAATCTACATAAACCAACCCAATTTCTTTACAATAATTTTCTAATGTAGCATTTATAAAAAGTACATGCGCTGTTTTATTTTGATGCCGCTTAAATTCTGTAAAATCATTATTGGTAGGTAATATACTTTGTACAATTATTTTTGTTTTTGGGCTTTCGCTATGTATGCGATTAATAATTTTTTTATAATTAGCCATGATAACTGCATCGGGTGTTTCTTTCGCAATATCATTTATACCAATCATTATAAAAATCTTTGTAGGTTTAGCAGAAGTTATTTCATCTAACCTCGCCAATACTCCAAAAGTATTATCTCCAGAAATTCCTCTATTGCGTATTTTTTTATTTTGCCATATTTCTGCCCATTCACCAATATCGGTTATGCTATTTCCAAGAAAAATAATTTCTCCTTTTGTATTTGGTAGCAAACGAAAGAGCGTAACTTTTTGCTCGTAATAAGTAGATTTATAAGTAGTATCTATAGCTATTTGAGCGAATACGCAAACAGAAGAAAATATACTTACTATTATAAAGAAATACTTTTTTATACTTTTTTGAGCCACAGATTCACAGTTTATTTTTTATAAATTAAAAACTTTGTTACATTATTCAATCTTCACAAAACACCTACCTCATTATTGCCACAGATTCACGGTTTGGTTTTTACAAATTAAAAACTTTATTACAAAATTCAATTCTACACAAACTGCATTTTACAGTGCATCTGTGGCTTTTCTCCAAAAAATTCTTTTATTGCCACAGATTCACAGTTTGGTTTTTACAAATTAAAAACTTTATTACAAAATTCATTACTAAAAAACCTGCATTTTGCTGTGCATTTGTGGCTTCATTGCTTTTCAAATAACAAATTAATCCTCCTCCAATTTATCGTACCAATTAAATTTCAATAACAAACTTGTACCCAATAAAACCGCCACACAAATACCAAAATTTTGCCATTGTCTAAAAGCCAAATACAAAGGCATAACCACCATACTCATTTGCCAAGCAATACCTGTAATTACATTAAACATATCTCGATTAAAATTTCTATTCGGCGAAAAACTTGGTTCAGTAAGCTTTATTTTATCAATAGCTTGTTTCCAAAACCCCCACGGTTTTGTTTTTTTATAAAAAGCAATAGTGGTTTCATCTTCCACAGGTGGCGTTAATAAGCAACCTAAAATACAACCCAAAATAGACACAATAAATATGAAAACAAACGCCATTAAATTCACAGCTTGCGTATCTGCCATCGCTTTTAAAGTAGGCATATTTTGCACTGCAAATTGTATTACATCTTTACCAAACATGGCAGCTATCATTCCACTCATCATACCAGAAAAATAGCCGTATCCATTAAAACGTCCCCAAATCCATTTTAGCATATTGGGAGCAGCATAGCCACCATAAAAAGCACCTACTACAAAAAGTATAATGCCATTCAAACTTTTAATTTGTGTGCCTATTAAAATACCAATAATTACCACCGCAAAAGATACCCATTTACCAATACCAACATAATGTTTATCTGTTTCATTTTTTTTCCAATAGCGTTTATACAAATCATTTACCAAATAGGCAGGTGCCACATTTACAAATGCACTAAACACACTCATAAAAGCTGCAAGTAATCCTGCAATAACCAACCCTTTAATACCAGTAGGTAATTGCTGTACGAGCACATTAAAAATATTGGAAACAGATTGTAATCCTCCAATAGAAGTAGGCATTTCTTTAATGGCTAACAATGCAAAACCACCCACCATTAAGTACAAGGGAATAAATAAAACCAATATCGTAAAACCACTCATTTTTGCCGCATCTTTTGGGGTTTGGCTGCTTAGCGAACGTTGCATATCAAAACCAGGCACAGGACCTGCAAGGCTTGCTATCATTCCCTTTCCAATCATTAACCCCACCATGCCTGCTATCATTTTATAACCGTTTTTTATAGATTCCGTTTCTAACAATTGGTACTTATCAGACCAGTTAAAATTGATTTCTTTTTTAGGCCAAAAATCTAACCAACCTTGTGGTAAAAATGAACTTACATCTTTTGCAGAAACGGTCGTCATACCTAAATAGATAACTACAAAACAACAAATAGTGAGAATAATAAATTGCAAAACTTCGGTAGCAACGATACTAAATATACCACCTTTAATAGAGTAAATAGTGGTGAGCAAACATAATATAACTGCATAAATGGTAGCGCTATTAACTACCATTCCATTGGCATTTTTTATATCAATATTTGGCAATAATTCTGCCACCAACCCACCAATACCTGTAAAAAATACACCAATAGAAATCATCACTTCCACCACTGCAAATACAACAACTATTATATGGCTTAGCTTTCCTCCCAACCCATCACCAAAGCGTATTCTCATCCACTCCGCCCCTGTCATAGCACCACTCCTGCGTAGCCATGTACTTAAAAATATCATTACAAATACTTGGTTCCATACCGGCCACACCCAAGGAATCCAAACACTTTGCACGCCATACATAAGCAACAATGCCAATCTCCAGCTTACCGCATTTACATCAAACATACCGCTACTATTACTCAAGCCTAGCATCCACCATTTTATTTTATTGCCTCCCAAAAAATAGCCGCTCAAATTATCAGATGATCGTTTTGATAAAAAGTAGCCAATAGAAAAAGTAAGCAGAATGTATCCAAGTATGATTGCAATGTCTATTACAGCTAATTTCATTTGTTAGTTTTAGTATTTGTGAATGTTGAAAACGAAAGTTAAATAAAATTTTTAAAAACAATTGGTTTATTATCATTATTTTTTATTAAGTTCGTTTTCTAATACAAAACTCATAAAAAAAATATTATGAAACAACTTACTTTACTGCTTTGCTTATGCACAATTTTAGCTACCCTTTCTTGCAAAAAAATGAAAAGTTTTACACCAGATACCGTCATTCCGCCACCGCCTACACCTAAGTGGGACCCAAATGCATTGCGTGGCGTATGGGTTACAACAGCGGCTAGCACTGCCTTAGAAAGCAGAGCCAACATTGTAACATGTGTACAAAATTGCAAGCTAGCAGGCATTAATAATATTTTTATGGTAGTATATAATAATGGAACTACTTGTTACCCTAGCACGGTCATGCAAAATCTTACAGGAGTTCGTATTCGGCCAAATTTTTCGGGTAGAGACCCGTTACAAGAAATGATAGTAGAAGCTCATGCAGTAGGCATAAAAGTTCATGCATGGTTTGAATATGGTTTCTCCTCTTCTTTTTCTAACAATGGTGGCTCTATTGTAGCAGCACAACCTACGTGGGCTGCAAAAGATAGATTTAATAGATTGGTTGTAAAAAACGGTTTCGATTGGCTGAATGCTTTTGACCCAGCTGTGCAACAATACATCGTAAATTTATTTAAAGAAGTCACCACAAATTATGATGTAGATGGTGTGCAAGGCGATGATAGATTACCTGCACAACCAAACACTGCGGGTTATGATACTTATACAAAAAATTTATATTTTACAGAAACAGGTGTGAACCCTCCTAACGATTCTTTAAACACCGCTTGGGTACAATGGCGTGCAAAAAAACTCAACGGTTTCTTAAAACGCTTACGCACAGAAGTAAAAGCAATAAAGCCCAATATTTTATTTTCTATGAGCCCAAGCCCTTATCCATTCAGCCTTAACGAGTACTTACAAGATTGGCCTACATGGGTAGATAGCTCATGGGTGGATGCTGTTTTACCACAATGTTATCGCTACGATATTGCTGCATATACTGCTACACTTGCACAACAAAAAAGTTATTATAGAAATCCTGCTATACCATTTTATCCCGGTATTATTGTAAAGTCAGGAACAACTTTGGTAGCAGATGATTTTTTAAAAAAAGAAATAGAACTAAACAGAACCAGTGGTTTTAAAGGCGAGTGTTTCTTTTTTTACGAAGGCATAAAAGATAAAATTACTTTTTATCAAACGATATATCCATTTATACCATAAATATTTTTTTGTTTACGAGCTGAAAAACCTTGATTGAACTTTAGTGGCGACGCTCCGTTCAAAATTTGTTTTTCAATTTGGCTTTTATTATGTTTTAGTTGAAGGAGAAAAGTTTTGTAGAAACATAGAAAATAAAATTTGTCTTTGGGTTTTAAAATAAAACTCAAATTTAAAAGAGCCAAAACTGTGAATCTGTGGCAACTATTTTTTTGCGAAGCTAAAACTTATCGCCTTGTCAAATTAAAAGAAAACTGAAACAATTAAACAAAAAAATAAAACGCCTTACCACTTCTCGGCAAAAATAACCCTAATGAAAAAATACTTCCTTCCACTAATCCTCACCTACAGTTTTTGCACCGCACAAAAACTCACCAAATACGTTGACCCATTCCTAGGCACAGGCGGGCATGGGCATACCTACCCGGGCGCAACAGTTCCTTTTGGTATGGTACAACTAAGTCCAGATAATGGTACAGAAGGTTGGGATTGGTGCAGTGGTTACCATTATAGTAGCGATAGTATTGCAGGCTTTAGCCATACACACCTTAGCGGCACAGGCATTGGCGATTGGACAGATATAAGTGTATTGCCACTTACAGACACATCACTCATTCACGAAGAAAAAATTAAAATACCTTTTAGTCATGCAAATGAAAAAGCAAGCCCAGGTTTTTATAGTGTAGCATTGGGCAATAATGTAGATTGTAAATTTACCACTACAGAAAGGTCCGGCTTTCACCAATACAATTTTAATAGCAACAATGCATGGTTACAATTTGATATGGGCTTTCGCATAAATTGGGATAAAAGCACGGCAGGCATGTTGCAATTAATGAACGACAGTACACTCATTGGTTACAGATACAGTACCGGTTGGGCAAAAAACCAACGAGTATATTTTGCTGCACGTTTTTCTTCACCAGTTATTGCAAAAATATTTTTAAACAGTAATAAAAATAATCTGTTACAAGATACTGGCAGAGCAGTAAAAACAGTTTTACAATTTAATCTAAATGGAAAACCACTATTTGTAAAAGTGGGCATAAGCAGTGTAAGCCCAGATAAAGCCTTGCTTGCGATTAAAGAAATAGGCACACAAAGCTTTGCACAAGTAGCCAAAAAAGCAGAACAACTTTGGGAAAAAGAATTAGAAAAAATAACCGTAACCACTTTTGATGAAGCAGATAAAATTAGATTTTATACAGCGTTATACAGAACATGTTTAGCGCCTGTTGTACACTCAGATGCTGATGGTACTTATCGCAATCACCAAAATAACATTGTAAAAATTAAACATAAAAACCAATACACTATTTTTTCTTTGTGGGATACTTTTCGGGCATTAAACCCATTATTTACATTTACACAAACAGAGCGTTTGGCAGATATGATGAACAGCATGCTGCAATTAAAAAAAGATAATGGATTACTGCCTGTGTGGGACATTAGCACTTGGGAAGCCAATACCATGACGGGCTACCATGCTATACCCATTTTAGCAGATGCCATCTTAAAAGGCGCAAAAGGTTTTGATGTAAATGAGGCATATGAAGCCATGTTGCTCAGTGCAAACCAAAAACAAAGAGGTACGCAAGACTATATTCGCTTTGGATATTTACCACAAGATAAGGAAGGATGGAGTGTAACCATTACTTTAGAATATGCTTTTGATGATTGGTGTATAGCCCAAGTAGCAAAAAAATTAGGCAAGCAAAACAACTACAATCGCTTTATGAAAAGAGCAGAGAGTTATAAAAAATTGTTTGATAAAAACACAGGCTTTATGCGTGCAAAAGATAGTACAGGAAAATTTATAGAACCATTTGACCCACTACTTTCTGAGCATGGTTTTGATGGACAATATGTAGAAGGCACAGCATGGCAACATAGTTTTTTTGTACCACACGATGTAAATGGATTGGCAACTTTGTATGGCAGCAAAAATAATTTAGTAAAAAAATTAGATGATTTATTTAGTGCAAGTTCTATTTTGCATGGCGATAATGCCTCTGCAGATGTAAGTGGATTGATAGGCCAGTATGCACATGGTAATGAGCCTAGCCATCACATCATATACATGTACACCGCACTTGGGCAGCCACAAAAAGCAGCAGAAAAAATAAAACTTGTTACAGATAGTTTATACAAGCTCGGCCCCGATGGATTGAGTGGCAATGATGATTGCGGACAAATGAGTGCATGGCTTATTTGGACAATGATGGGCATGTACCCCATGAACCCTGCAAGCGGAGAATATGTTTTTGGATATCCATTATTAAAAGAAGCGAATTTAAAATTGCCTAACAATAAATCACTTGTAATAAAAGTAAATAAAATAAAAAAGCAAGGAGAAGCTGCACGCATTTATAAAATAACATTTAATGGGAAATCAATTCCTGTATTATCTATAAGCCATAAAGAAATGTTGAAGGGTGGTGAGTTGGTGATGGATGTGTATTGACCTGACTCTACCTCACCCTCGTTCCCTCTCCACGAAGTGGAGAGGGAGGACTGCTAGATTGATTTGGAGATTGACAATAAGATTAGTTTGAAGATTTACTTCAATCTTCTACGAACCCCGAAGGGGTTCACTTTGAGTAACCACGGGTGAAACCCGTGGAGACAAGCGTAGCTTGTAAAACCTACATCCGCTCTACCTCTCCCTCAAACCAAGGCAAATACTCATTAATCTTACACACCAAAAAATAAGGCAGTGTCAATAAAAAATATTCTGTGCCTACAGGCGTTATAATTTTTGTAATATTAAGTTTAGATGCGCAAAAACGTATAGCCATTTTGTGTGGAGCTTTATCCATATACATGTGTAAGGATTTCAATTTTCCTATTGCACCAGATTTTACTTCTATTGGTATGAGTTTACTGTTGTATCTAAAAACATAATCTACTTCTGCTTGCGAAGATTTTTTCTCTCTTACCCAAAAACTCAATTCACTTAACGTACTATATTGGCAAGCTAGTAACTCCTGCCCTACCAAGTGCTCTATAACTAAACCATGATGCACCAAATTCAAGTCTTTTGTACCAATAATATCTTTTTGAATACCTGAAAAAAAGTTTAATAAACCAGTATCTAATACTTGTAATTTAGGCGATTTTCTTTTGTCTGCCAATACAGGCAATACTGTATCTGTATTTGGATATACTAATTGTAGCAACATTGCTTTTTCTAATGTACGCAATGCTTCTCCCATTTCTCTTCTACCATATTTCGATTTTCCAAATCCTTCAAAGGTTATTCTTTTTCCTGCCTCTGTAAAAATAGCTTGTATAGTATGTCTTATGTAATTTGTTTCGGAAGCATTAGCTGCATATTTTTCTACATCATCTAAATAAGCTTGTATAAGTGAGTGATAAATTTTACTCAGCGTAGTTATGTTTTTGTCTTTTGCATAAGCTTGTACAATTTCAGGCATACCGCCAATGATGGCATACAAATGAAAAAGGGAAAGCAATTTATCAAAAGCAAAATCTGCAAATGGCAATTTATTAAACTGTTCTACCGCTACTGTTTCTCCAATCGCCAATAAAAATTCGTCAAATGATACAGGCCTTACCACTAAAAATTCTACTCTACCAACAGGAAAACTTATTTTTCTATTAAACAAACTTTCTAATAATGAACCAGCAGCTATTACATGTACATTAGGTTTATCCTCATAAAAATACCGAAGGATGTTTAATGCTTTTGCTACTTCTTGTATTTCATCAATAAAAATTAAGGTGCTTTTATTTGCATCGTAAGACTTGTTCTTATCTAGAAACAATGTTTGTATAAGTAAGTCTATTTTGGTGAATTCCTCAAAAGGTTTTTTGTCTATTTCTCTCTCAAGATTTAAATATAAATATTGACTAAACTGTTTAGAAAATTCATGCACCAAAGTAGTTTTACCTACCTGCCTAGCACCACGAAGTACCAAAGGCTTTCTTCCTTTACGGCTAGCCCACTCTTGCAAATGAATAGATATATTCCTTATAAACATACCACAAAGGTATAACTATTTTTTAAATTTGTTCGATAGTTAGGGTAATTTTTTGATAAAAATGTACGAAAAGAAGGGTAAATAATTGAAATATTTGTATGAAAAGAAGGGTAAAATATAACAAAATATGTACGGAAGCAAGGGTAAAATTTTATATATAGCTGATTTTCAATAATAATTATAATATATTAAATTAGTAATTATTTAACTCTTCCAAAACCACCCCCTCTTCGTAAACAAAATTGTAATACCAGACACAATTCCTGTAAACAAAACACCCTTTAAAAAGCCTAAAATGGGGTTTACATTCATCATATTAAAAAGTAAATTAGCTTTGGTGAGGTGTAAAATTGGTTGTAATAATAAATTGCCAGCTATATAAGCCACCATCGGGTTTCTTCCATTAAAGCTTAGATAATTATTGATAGATGACCCAAATTTACCCAATGCTAAACCACTAAAACCGATAAGCATAAAAAATGCTAGGCCGCTTGTTACAAAATAATAACTATAGGTAGAACTATCTTTTTTTATACCAGCTTCATAAGCTTCAAAACACAAGCCTAACAACAATAAATAAACACCTTTGTTAAAAAAATGAAATAACAATTGATGATTTTCTTTTACCAATTTTTTCATTAAAACATAAATAGCAACAATAAGAGCACCAGAAATAACAACATTTAAAAACAAATACCTTTCAAACAATAAAATTGTATTGCTTACTACCAATGCAAAAGCTAAAAAAGAAATTGCTTTTACTATTGCATTTTTATTTTCATCAATTTGAGCTGTATCTTTTTTTGCGTACTGCAAAAAACACTCTCCTGCAAGCGTACCAGGTATAATAATGAATAAATATTTTAAGAAATAAAATTTATACAACCAATCAAATTTAAAACCTGCTACTTCATTAAAATCAAACAACAATTTTGCCCAGCCACCATCAACTTCTTTAGCAGCCAAAAATATAGCCATAATAAAAGGTAATATACCAATACGAAGCAGTGAATTATTTTTTGTGAGCCACCAAATTATTGTACCGAAGAAAGCCATGTTTGCCAAAACGATAATAATAATATCACTATTGGTAAGGCTAAAACCATTATCATCTTTAAAAGGTAAAAAATAAAGCAATGCAACTGAAATGACAAAAGAAGCAATTTTTAATCCTACAAAAAGCTGTTTGTATTTTTCATTTTTATTATCGTATAATTGAAAAAACACCAACACAAATGCAGCAATAGATAAAAGAAAATGAATAACAGTTGGCTCACTTGACAACACCCACGGCATCATATGATGCGTAAATAATGCGAAGAAAGCTAGTAAAAAAAATCGTCTAAAAGCAATAATTAATATTTGTATAAAGCTAGATTTAGCTATTAAATTTTTTTGCAAAGCCAATGGTATAGCAGCACCCATTGTAAATAAGAAGAAAGGAAAAACCAAATCTACCCAAGTGATACCAGCGAGCGTAGGCACAAATTGGTGCAATGGCGGTGGTACTTGCGCATGGTACATCCATGCAGGCAAAGTATCACCAAAAGCTATGCTACCACTAAGCACCATCGTTAATATAGCATAACCACGCAAGGCATCTAGTGTTTGGTTTCTTTGTTGCATAAAATTATTTTTTGAAAAAAGGCGACGAAAATTCGTCGCCTTTTTACTTGAGTTATTTTATAACTACCAATTTGGATTTTGTGAAATTAACCCATTAATATCTCTTTCCCTCTGTGGTATTGGCCATAAATTATATTTTGCAGGGTCAAAAAACCGTTGTTCTCTTTTAAAACGTTGCGCTCCACTTGCAGTATAATCAGGTATATCATTTAAATCATTAAAACTACCTGGTGCCCCAAATGTAGGCGTAGCAGCAGGTGTAGCTTGCACTTTGGTACAACCATATACAAAAGTATTCATAGCTGCATTACCAGTTCCCCACATACGCATGTCAAATAAATGCAAGCCTTCATTAGCAAATTCTACAATTTTTTCTCTACGCACAAGTTGACGAAGTTTAGCTTGATTAGTACTTATTGCTACATCTACATTTGGTAACCCAGCTCTATTTCTTGTTCTATTAATGGCGGTAATCACCGTTGCATCCAACTGATTTAGTTCAATTTTAGCCTCTGCATAAATAGATAATATTTCTGCATAGCGCATATAAATAAAACTTGTTTTAGCTGTTGCCATATCATCTAACTCATCATTACTATACTTGTACCATAGCGTTCCCATACCATTAAGCACTGGCCCAAAAGCATTGGTTAAATCTAAATTTGGACTTGCCGCAAATGCCCCTCCGTTTGTAGATAGTGGTGTAGTTGTATTATAAATATTAAAGACACATCTTCTATAAGTACCAAACAAAGTACACCCAATGGTATCAGCATGTAAGCTAACAGTAGCTTTCAATCTACTATCTCTAAACTTAGAAGGATTGGCAGGATCATACAAAGGTGAAGCATCTATACGTTTTCCGTCAGTACATTCATATCTATCAACCAAAGCTTGTATAGGGAAACGACCACTCTGTGCATTAATCATACGTGAGCCTTGTCCGAGGTTTATATAACTTACTGGGTTTAAATCTGCAACAGGATAAATCATTTCATACATGATTTCTTTATTTACATTTGCTGCTTGCCCTGCCCTTGTAAATAAATTTGTAAATGAAGGATTCAAATTATACTGTGCACTACCGATAACTGCATTGGTTGCATCTATTGCCACTTGATAACGTGCATCAAGCATTGCTAGTTTTGCCTTTATACCATAAGCAATGGCTTTACTAACCCTTCCTCTTTGGTATGGTTGCCAATCAAGTTTAGTAATGGCATCATCCATATCCACAAGCAATTTATCTATTATGGTAGCTTTCGCAGTTCTTGTTAAAGTATAATACTCATTAGGTTCTAGTGGTTTTGTATAATACACTACATCACCAAAAAGCCCAATTAAATGTAAATAAGACCATGCCCTTAATACTTTTGCTTCTGCTTCTGCACGATTATAAATTGCAGCAGGCATAGATTCTTTTGCTTTTGTCATTCCATTAAGCATTACATTGGCACGGCTTACTGTTCTGTACATGTAGGTGTAATAGTTTAAAATTGTTCCATTTGCAGCATCAAATGTGCCCCCTGCAAATCCTGCACCTCTCTCAAGTCCAATATCTGTGTAGGTATCAAATCTACATTGCACAGGCAGGTTGGCTTCCGTCCAATAGCTACTACTGTATACACCCGTTAATGCTAAATCAACCTCAGCAGCTGTGGTTAAAAAAGTATCCTCAGCTGGTTCAGCTAAATTCTGTTTATCAAGAAATTTTTTACAACTTGCAAGAGCTATTATTGCTATAGCACTTATTATTATCTTTTTCATAATTTGTTAATTTAAGATTTTTAAAACCGAACATTTAGTCCGACTGTAGTTGTTCTCATAATTGGATAAAACTCTCCATTTTGCTCATTTTTCTCTACATCAAATCCATCAGGATAATTATCCCAAGTAAATAAATTTTGACCGCTCACATAAAAACGAATTTGCTGAACTTTCAATTTCTTAAATAGATTTGTTGGAATTGAATAACCAATTGCAAGATTTTTCAGGCGCAAATATTTACCGTCTTTCATCCAATAATCACTATTATTAAAATTAATACCAGTACCATCCGTTAATCGAGGATAACTTGCACTAGGGTTAGAAGGTGTCCATCTATCTAAATGCACTTTATAAGCAGTTGCAATAAAATCAGCAGAAGAGAATGCCCAAGCACCAGTGCCGCTCAAATATGTTTGCCTTTTACCTACACCTTGAAAAAACAGATTTAAATCAAATCCTCTCCATGAAGTATTGATATTAAAACTATACTCATACCTAGGAAAATTATTCCCTAAAATTGTCCTATCAAAGTTATCAATTTTACCATCAGGTTTTCCTAAAGCACCACTTATATCTTTGTATCTAATATCGCCAGCTTTTGTAGTAGTAGAATGTGTAGGTGCGGCAGCCACTTCCGCATCAGATTGAAAAAGACCATCACTTAATAAACCATAGTATGACCTCAAAGGGTATCCAACTTTTGAAATAAATAATCCATCAATCAATTCTTGATTAACTAAATCTGTCACAGTATTTTTTACATCTGATACATTTGCAGTTATTTCATATTTAAAATCTCTAAACTTATTTTTATACGTTATACCTAATTCCCAACCTTTATTTTCCATACTACCAGCGTTTACTAAGGGTGGATTTTGTCCCGCTAAAATTGGTATAGGAACTGGTATAATCATTTCTCCCAATTTCTTTTTAAATAAGTCTGCAGTAATTGTAATTTTATTATTTAACAATCCAACGTCTACACCTAAATTTGATTGCGAAGATGTTTCCCAGCTTATATTAGGATTTGATGCAGTATTTATAGCATAACCGGCGTTGGTTACACCACCAAAATAATAGTTTTGCCCAGGTTGAAAAGTAGAAGCAAATGGATAAAAGCCACCGACATTTTGATTTCCAAGATTACCAAATGAGCCTCTGAATTTTAAGAAATTTATTGCTGATTTTATATTCTTAAAGAAGTTCTCTTCGCTCACAATCCAACCAACTGAAAATGATGGAAAAAACCCATTCTGGAGATTTCTTGCTTGACTAAAACGAGAAGTAGCATCATATCTTCCATTAACTTCAATTAAATATTTATCTCCAAAACTATAATTAAATCTACCAAATACACTTGCTAGATTACCCTCCGAAACACCCCCCGAAGCGCCCCTAACAAGAGAAGTGGCATTATTAAGGTAAGGTTCGTTATTTATCAAGCTATCTCTTGATGCATTGGTGCTAGTAGATTTAAATTCTTCTGCTTGAAAACCAGCAAGCAATTTGATTTTATGCCTAGAAAAATTTGTTGAAAATGTACCTTGCAATAAATAATTATTTCTTTTACCATTATTGTATGACTCGCTAATACTGCTTGCACCTGTTTTAGATTTTAATGGCAAAGTGTTAGTAATATAGTTTGGCTCATAAATATCATATTGTTTATTAAATATTTTTCTATTAATATTAAAAGTGTTGTTAGCTACAAAGCCTTCGAATTCTAATTCTTTAATAGGCTTGTAAATGATTGTACCTTTCAAAATTAAACTAGGAGTATTACTATTATTAAACCCACTGGCTTCAGCCAAACCAAGCGGATTACGAAGTACAGATTGATCAGCTGTGCCATATTTACCGTCGCTAAATTTACCAGCGCCTATTGCAGATATACCAATTGCTTGCCTTATTATAAATTCTGATGTAGCAGGCGGGTCATTAATTTCAGATTTATTATAGACGATATCTCCCTTTACAGTTATTTTATCATTTACTTTTATATCTGTATTAATTCTAAAATCATACTTCTTAAAATATGTGTTTGGAGTAAGCCCTTGTTGGGATAAATAAGTTCCACTAGCAAAAAGTCCGATTTTATCAGAAGCCGAAGACAAGCTAATGTTATGATTTTGCATTAAACCACTATTACTTAGTACATCCGAAATCCAATCGGTATTGAAAAATCTAAAGTTATCTGGTGCATTGTTTTTATACAATAATATTTCTGCATCGGTATAAGCTTTTGCTTTCGCAGAATTTACTCTTGCTTCATTCAATAATTCCATATGCTCTACAGGTGTCAATTTAGAAGGAAGATTAGTTGCTCTTTGTTGCGAAAAAAATGCGTTATAGGAAACCGTAGTACCCTTTTTAGCTCTCTTTGTTGTAATTAAAATAACGCCATTAGTAGCTCTTACTCCGAAAATAGCGGTAGAAGCTGCATCTTTTAAAATAGTAATATTGTCAATAGCATTTGGATCGATGGCATCTATACTCATTTCTACATTATCTACTAAAATAAGTGGTGCTTGACTTGCACTAATTGACCCTCTACCTCTTATTAAAATACCAGCACCATCACCACCAGGTTTACCAGATTGCTGTTGCACAACAACACCTGGTGCTAGTCCTTGCAACAAATTACTTGTACTAGCTACTTGCCTTTTTAGTAAATCTTCATTTTTTATGGTAACAATAGAGCCAGTTAAATTAGCTTTCTTTTGTGTACCATAACCAACCACTACTATGTCGGCTAAATTATTGTCCGCTTTTTTTAGTGCAACAGTAATGGTTTCGCTTGCTGCTACTTCTTGGTTTGCGTAACCAATACTACTTACTACAAGTCTAGCACCGTTGTTAACATTTAAAGAAAAACTTCCATTAGCATTGGTTGTAGTGCCTCCTCTTGCATTTCCTTTTACAATTATTGAGACAGATTCTATAGGCCTGCCTGTTGCCTCATCAGTAACCGTTCCCGTCACTTTAATATTCTGTGCACTTACACCATTAATGAGTGATGCAAAAAGCACTAGAAGTAAATAAATTTTCTTTTTCATGTTTGCTGTTTTTGTTTTTTAATGATTTAGCAATCGTTTTATTTAGTTTTTGTTTTAATGAAAGCTCCCTGATGATTGATTTGTTTTGTTTCAAATGGTTTTAAGTAATAATCAATCAGCACAGCTATTTCAAAGCGTTTAATGGGTCTGTTAGGTTCAAAGTTTTCGAGACCCAATTTATTCCATCTATCAATAATATCGTTTCTATGGAGTTTGTTTCTGTAATAAAATAAGATTTCTTTTACTACTGTTTCTATTTTTAAAATAAGATTGTCATTTACCTCTATTTTTGGGTAATAAGTTAGGTATTCATTCAAACCTTTATAAAATTCATTTGAAGTAATTGTACTATCCGGATAAAACCAAGTTTGGTTAGCCCACTTAAAAGGAATGCCAGTGCCTTTTAAAATACCCGTAGCGCCAATTTTTTGTATGGCGCTAAAATGTGGATGGTCAGAGGGCACATCTATATAAGGCATAATGTAGGCCCTAGCATTCAATAATTTATTTTGTACTGCTCTAATAGAAATATATCTTGGTTGTTTTTTTTGTAAAACTGATAACGCTGCCAATGCCCCCGCTGCTTGCCCTGTAAGCATTACTACTGGTTGCAAACGAGTCGTTCCATTTACTACATTACTCACACTTATTCCTTTTTCTGCCACAATAAGGCCATCCATTGTTTTTGGTATTAAAGCACCTAATGGAATATTATAAGAAGGCACAGCATAAAATTCTAAATGCTGTGGTGCAGCTTCATTTTTTTTATGGTGATGGTCTATTGGGTAATCTCCAACCGAAATACCCGTGCGGTATAATGCATCTCCTTCAAAAGGCTTTGCAATATTATTGATATTAAAACGTACCAACCCTTTTAGTCTTCGCCCTTCTCTATAATATGGCATAACTGCCAATTTATCTTTTGTTGGAAATTCATCATTAGCTAAACCAAGATTTTTAAAACCCAATTGTTGTTGAATAAAATAAATAAAACGTAGCGTAGTTTGTTTTGCTTTTTCTAATTCAACCAATCTTTCTTCATTGGTTTTTTCTACAATATTTAAATACGTATCATTGCCTTTGTTTGGCCAATTGAGCATGTATTTACCATTGGGTAGTTTTGCATAATCTAACATTTTTTTTGCATCTACATTTGGTGCTTTCAAATTTTTATTGATGTAGTAATTTGTACATGCACCATCAAACTCAGTAGGGTCGTATTTTGTAGGCTTTGCAATGGTATTATCTGTGCCTGCTCCATAATCTTTTAAAATAGCTACATACGTAAGGTCTTGTACGATATTGTTGCTTTCTGTTACGCCTACTTTTTCTCCTGTAATAGTTTCTGCCTCCATACCAAGGTCATAAGGCACTTTTGCGCTAGCCATTACATCCCCCATTTCTGTTGCATCAATAATTATATCTGCATTTATTTGCTTGGTTTGACTTGTTTCATTTTTAAAAATAGCCCCAACAACTTTATTACCTTTTACGATAGCTTTCACAAATTCCCATTTATATAAAACAGATAATTTCTTTTCAGCTTTTGCCATGGCTTTAAAAATACTATCTGCCACATGGGGTTCAAAATGCGTATTACTTACCCAGCCAGTTTCTACTGCTTTTGCACTGCCATATACTTTGTAAATATTGTTCCTAAATTCATTCCAAATGCCACCTGGCAATTTATGGTTACCATCTGTAGCACTTACGCCAGCAGCACTTATCATGCCACCAAGCCATTCCGTAGGTTCTACAATAATAGTACTTGCTCCATTTCTTGCAGCTTGTATGCCCGCAGCTGTGCCGCCAACACCACCGCCTATTACCAACACTTGCGTACGTATAGGCGCAAGTGGTGATTGCGCATACATATATGTAGCCCACAAGAGTAAAACAATAATATTAAGTAGCCTTTTTCGCATCAATTTTTATTCAAATTTTTTATTGCATCCCACCAATCTCTTTCTACAATATGCACCATATCAAAAATCATTAGTCCGTTGGTTTTATCTAAGCACATTTGCATAGCTTTTGTACATTGCTCTTTGTCGGTTTTATATTGGTCTACATAAATACTACCCAGCAATGGTGCTGCTTTCATGTTAATACGCATCGCCATTTCTGCACTGCCTTCTACAGAGTACCAAGGTGCTTTTTGGTTGCTCATACCCGCTTCTGTTCTTGCAGCTTTTATGCTATTGGCATCTGTTACTTCTTGCTTGGTTACTTCATAAAAATAACACCCGCTGCTGTACAAATCCAACAACTCTGCATAACCATATTGTTGGTATTTTTTTGTAGCCCAAGCTGGATAATCTTTTTGGACATCGTATTTATTGCTTGCCCAGTTTACACCAACTTCATAATAAGTAGGATACCATGCACCAGTATAATCGCCAAAAACAATTGAAGGGTTAGCTGCTTTTGCAACCGCTCTTGCTTGTTTAAAAAAATTATAAATAATACCTGCACGCCATTCCAACCATTCTTTATAAAAAAGACCAGGTACTTTTACTTGCTTACCATTTTCTTTTTCATAAGTAAAAATATCTGCTGGAAAATTGTTTACTTTTTTACCAATATATTTTTCAAATAACTTTTTTGATAACTCAGAAAAATCTGCTTCCATTCCATCGTATCGTACCCTGTCTAAAATAATCCCGTCAAGGTTTTTATATTTTTTTAGCAACTCATTTAAAATTGACAATTCATATTTTTGCACTTCGGGGTTTGCAGGATTGAGCATACCTGATAGTTTTGTTTTTATTTTTGAAATATCGATTATTCCACTATCGGTATATAATTTACTTTGCCAGTCCGCATGGTCATTATAAATTATTCCTCTTTTAAATTGGCTATGCCCACCACTAAATACATTTATGGATGCATGTACTTTTAAATTTAATTTGTGCCCTTCACCAATAGCTGATTGCAATAAATCAAAATTTCTATTTCTTGTAAAGCCTTTCCATTCTTGCATTATAGGTGCTATCTTACTTTCGTACAAAACTTCTCCAGTAATTGGTTTTATATCTATCACTATATCTGTTACGCCTACCTCTTTACATTTTTGCAAATAATATTTTACAGAGTCTTTTGTTGATAATCTGGCAAAATTTGCGGTGGCATCCATCCAAAGCATAATGGGCTTTTGGGCGTAGCTATTTAGGCTTAGTGTAAGGATTAATAATATGAATGTACTTTTTTTCAATTACGATTTTGCTATTTTTTGCCGGTAAGGCGGTAAGACGTTTTTTAAATTTTATTTTTTGTTGATCTATTTTACTTTAAGTCGGTAAGATATTTTTGCTTCGCAAAAATTCTGTTAGCCACAGATTCACGGTTTTAATTTTGCTTCGCAAAATTTTATTACAACAGATTCACAGTTTAGAATTCAAATTGCGAAATTTAAAAACTTTGAACCTTGAACCTTGAACTTTCAACCTTCAACCTTCAACCCTTCCAACGTCTTCCAAACCTGATACAACGACCTCGGAATATGAAAACAACCCTTCCATTTTCCACCTTTTGCATCTAACAATACTTCCCCCCTTCTATTTAAATAACCAAACCACTCACCATGCGCTGTGTCTTTAAAATGTTTCCATGTATAGTCGTGTATTTTTTTAAACCAGATTGCACAATTTTCATCTTTTGTGTATGCATATCCTTTTGCTAATGCTACGAGTGCTTCTACATGCACCCACCATAATTTTTGGTCCCACTCTAGCTGCTGTGGCGGGTTTCCTTTTACATCCATAAAATATAAAATACCGCCGTATTCCTTATCCCATCCATATTCTATGGTATCTAGCATAATGTTACAAGCTTTTTTTATAAGCAATTCATCATCCATACGCTTACCCAAATCCATAATAAACCACATGGCTTCAATAGCATGCCCAGGGTTTAATAACCTGCCTTCAAAACTGTCGCAAAAACTTCCGTCATCATACACGTTTTCTAAAATCAGCCCAAGGTCAGGTTGGTAAAAAACATCCATCACTTCATTGATAACAGTAGGTATAAAACTATCTACTCTTTCTTTACCAATGATATGTTCTAGCTCTAAAGAAAGATTACATAGTATCATAGGTAAACTAAAATTCTTTAATGCCCTTGTGCCTGGGTAAGCCTTGCTGTACTTACCTTTCCAATTGTGTTGGCGACGAATAATATTTTCGAAAGTATCTAATGCTATTTTTTTATATGCATCATTTGGAGCTGCTTTATCTAATGCAGCAAAAGCCATCGTTGCAAAACAGTCACTAAAAATATTGTATGGCTGTACCAATGGTTTGCCATCTGCCGTTAAAGAAAAATACCAATCACCATTTTCATCTCTGCCATGTTGTTGCATAAATTTTGCACCATGCAATGCCATATATAACCACTCTTTATTTTGCGCTACATTATTGTACATAAAACTAAAGCACCACACTTCCCTACCTTGAAGCCACATAAATTTATCGGTATCATATACTTTCCCTTCTCGGTTTAAGCAGGTAAAATATCCACCATTTATTTCGTCTTTGCTATTTTGCAACCAAAAGGGTAATACATTCTCTAGTAACTCTTGCTTATAAATTTGAGCAATAGATTGAAGGCTTTTATCAATAATTTCGTGTGAACTGGGTTCTGTTATTATAGTTTCTATCATATTTATAAATTCATCTTTATAATAAAAATCAATTGGGAAACCAATATTAATAATAAATTTACAATAAAAGCCAAACTTATTAAATTATTTTATTAATGAAATCTTTAATCAAGCTATTCGCAAAACTTTTTTATATTTAGCAAAATCAACAAATAATAACCAAAGAATGGCAGGACCACATCTAATTTTTGAAGTATTTTCAGAAGAAAACGCATCAGGAGTAGCATATAAGAATAGAATATTAAAAAGAGAAATCATTAATTACCTTGATAATGGTAGCAGTGTAACTATTGCAGATTTAACCAAGGAGCTAAATATAAGTGCACCAAAAATTACAAACCTCGTAGCAGAACTAATAGAGGATGGACTTATTAAAGATTATGGTAAAGAAGATTCCACAGGTGGACGAAGGGCCAGTTTGTACGGATTAGTATCAGACTCTTGTTATTTTATTGGCATAGATGTAAAACGATATTATATTAATATTGGGCTGCTAGATTTTAAAAAAAATTTAGTAACCCTAAAGGAAAAAATCCCATACCAACTAGAAAATTCTGTTGAGGCATACAACGAGTTGATGCAGATTATTAAATTATTTATTGATGAATTCCCTTCCGAAAAGCATAAGATTTTAGGGATGTGCATTAATCTTTCTGGAAGAGTAAACCATACCACAGGATATAGTTATAGCTTTTTTCATTTTCATGAAGAACCACTTAGCCAAACAATAGAAAAAGAAATAGGAATAAAAACTTTTATTGAAAATGATAGTAAGGCCATGGCATATGGAGAGTTTTGTAGTGGTGTAGTGAGCAACGAAAAAAATGTACTTTTTGTTAATATGGATTATGGTGTAGGGCTTGGCATTTTGATTGATGGAAAAGTGTTTTACGGTAAAAGTGGATTTAGTGGAGAATTTGGCCATATACCGTTTTTTAGTAATGAAATAATATGCCATTGCGGTAAAAAGGGATGTTTAGAAACAGAGGCAAGTGGGTATGCATTACTAAGAAATTTTAATAAGAAAATTGAGGAAGGCTCTAGTTCTAGTTTAGGAAAAAAAGGAAAGATAGACGACGACCTCCGAGTAATTGACATCGTAAATGCCGCAAAAGCCGAAGACATTTTAAGTATAGAATTGATTGCAGATGTGGGAGAAAAAATGGGTAAAGGTATAGCTGTATTGATAAATATTTTCAACCCAGAGTTGGTTATATTAGGAGGAATTTTAGCTGAATCTAATGATTTTATTAGATTACCCATAAAAAGTGCATTAAATAAATATTCCTTAAACCTTGTTAGTAATGATACACAATTGGCCATGTCCAAACTAGGTGAAAAAGCGGGTGTAGTCGGTTGTTGCCTTATGGCTAGAAGTAGGTTATTGATGGCAGGCCAATAAGATTTTCTAGAAATACATACTGTACAAAAAACTAATCTTTTTCATATAAAACGAGTGCTTTTAGCAGCTTTTTTACCAAAAAATAGCTGTTTTAGTTATTTTTGAGTAAATATTAGTTTCTTTTTTATTTACGCATTCCCTACCTTAGCGTTCCAAAAAATATTGCATTAACCATTTAACAACTTAACATGGACATTAAGCAAATACAAGAATTAGTAAAACTAATAAACAAAACTTCTATTGGAGAAATAACGATAGAAGAAGATGGTACTCGAATAACCATTAAACAAAAGAAAGACCCCTCACAAAAAATTTATACACAAGGCGCTCCAGCTGCATACGCCGCACCAGCCGCTGCACCAGTTGCACAAGTGCCAGTAGCAGTTGCCGCAGTAACACCAGCAGCAGTAGCACCTAAAACGGACAATTTAATAACCATTAAAAGCCCAATGATTGGTACATTTTATCGCTCTGCTGGCCCAGACAAACCATTGTTTGTGAATGTAGGAGATGAAGTGACTGTAGGCAAAGTAGTTTGTATAATAGAAGCTATGAAACTTTTCAATGAAATAGAAAGTGAAATAAAAGGTACTATAGTGAAAATATTAGTTGAAGATGCTAGCCCTGTGGAGTATGATCAGCCGTTGTTTTTGGTAGAACCAATGTAAGAATGTGCAGATGAGAAAATGTGCAGATGTGCAAATTTCCAAATAGCAATCACTATTTAAATTGAATCAAATAAATTTTACAATAAATAATTTTATGAGAACTGAACTTATAGAAAATAATCCTTTATTAAAATTATCTATAGCCTTCTCTCTTCAAATTATTGATTACTGTGAAATATTAAACGAACAAAAAAAATACATAATAGCTAAACAACTTTTACGCTCTGCAACTTCAATTGGCGCTAACGCTATGGAAGCACAAAACCCTGAAAGCAAGGCAGATTTTATTCACAAAATGAAAATTGCTGCAAAAGAAGCGGGTGAAACACAATATTGGTTGATACTTTGTGAAAAGGCTCAAGACTATCCAAGACCAACTGATTTATTAAATAAATTGGAAGAATTAAATAGAATTTTAGGAAGTATAATTTCTACAGCTAAACGTAAAACACCGTTTAGTTATATACTTAGTTTTTTTATTTTTAAAAAATTAAAACAGCGGCATATAGCAATAAAGCTTGTGTAATTATTTGCACATTTGCCAATTTGCATGTTTGCCCATTTTTTACCGATGTTTAAGAAAATACTTATAGCAAACCGAGGCGAAATTGCCCTTCGTGTAATACGTACCTGTAGAGAAATGGGTATTAAAACAGTAGCTGTTTATTCTACCGCAGATAAAGATAGCCTGCATGTAAAATTTGCAGATGAAGCCGTGTGTATTGGCAAACCTGCAAGTATGGATAGTTATCTGAACATTCCACATATCATTGCAGCTTGCGAAATTACCAATGCAGATGCGGTGCACCCAGGCTATGGTTTTCTTGCTGAAAATAGCAAGTTTGCAAAAATATGTACAGACCATGGAATAAAGTTTATAGGTCCCACACCAGATATGATAAACTCTATGGGCGATAAAATAACGGCAAAAGCTACCATGATAGCTGCTGGTGTACCAGTAGTGCCAGGTCTTGATGGGTTATTACGTGACGCAGAACATGCTAGACAAGCCGCTAGAGAAATTGGTTATCCGGTAATAATGAAAGCTACTGCTGGTGGTGGCGGTAAAGGTATGCGCCTTGTATGGGAAGAAAGTGAGATAGAAAAAAACTTTGATAATGCAAAAACAGAAGCAGCCGCATCATTTAAAAATGATGGGTTGTACATGGAAAAATATATTGAAGAACCACGCCATATAGAAATACAAGTGGTGGGAGATCAGTATGGCAATGCATGTCATTTAAGCGAAAGGGATTGCAGTATACAACGTCGTCATCAAAAGTTGGTGGAAGAAAGCCCCTCTCCATTTATGACAGATGAATTACGTGAAAGAATGGGAGATGCTGCTGTAAAAGCTGCAAAATGCATAAACTACGAAGGCGTTGGTACCATCGAATTTTTGGTAGACAAACATCGTAATTTCTATTTCATGGAAATGAATACTCGTATTCAAGTAGAGCATTGTGTAACAGAAGAAGTAATTAATTATGATTTAATAAAAGAACAAATAAAAGTAGCCGCTGGCGAAAAAGTAAGTGGTAAAAATTATTATCCTCAAATGCATGCTATTGAATGTAGAATAAATGCAGAAGATCCTTATAATGATTTTCGACCATCGCCAGGAAAAATTACGGTGCTGCACCAACCAGGTGGGCATGGTGTACGTGTAGATAGCCATGTGTATGCTGGTTATGTAATACCACCATACTATGATAGCATGATAGCTAAACTTATTACTGTAGCACAAACCCGTGAAGAAGCTATAAATACAATGTACAGGGCTTTGAGCGAATATGTAATTGAAGGTGTAAAAACAACCATTCCTTTTCATTTGCAATTAATGCAGAATGAAGATTTTAAGAGTGGAAACTTTACCACTAAATTTTTAGAAAGTTTTACAATGAAATAAAATCTATTCAAAAATTATGACAACTAAAGCGGCTTTAACGAGCTGCTTTTTTCTTATAAAATAAATCTTCTTGTATGATTTCCCTTCTCTCAACTCTGGTTTGTTAAGAATTCGTTAACACAAATAATTACCCAACCTATTCGCATAAAAATTTGTCAAAACATTGTGTTAGTATAAAACTTACACTAGTTGGTAAAATGGAGATATAAATCTCTATTCAAAATTTTAATTTGCACATAAATCTAAAAAAGAAAAATGAAAAAAGTAGTAGGCTTGTTTTTGTGTTTAGTAATTGTAGGAATTACTAACTCAGTTGCGCAAGACAAAGTAAAACATACTGTAAATGGTACAGTAAAAGATTTTAGTACGGGAGAAACATTGATTGGGGCAAATGTGATTTTATTTACTCCGAAACAAAGTGGTACACTTACCAATGGATATGGTTTTTTTTCTATAACAGCTGAGGAAGGTAACTACAAAATGGCAGTCAGCTTTTCAAGTTATAAAACAGATACTATTGATGTGGAGCTTAACAAAAACGTAAGATTAGTTGTAAACCTACAATCTAGTAAAGCACAGTTAGAGGTGGTGGTAATATCTTCTAAAAAGAAGAATGAAAATATATCCAAACCATTAATGGGAGTAGAAAAACTAAACATGGCTGAAATAAATAAACTCCCTGTGCTTTTAGGCGAAAGAGATGTTATGAAAAGTATACAATTAATGCCTGGTTTTAAATCTGCTGGTGAAGGAAATAGTGGTTTTAATGTAAGAGGTGGTGGTACAGATCAAAACCTTGTTCTGCTTGATGAAGCCCCAGTGTATAATGCATCGCATTTGCTAGGTTTTTTCTCCACATTTAACTCCGATGCTATAAAAGATGTAAGTGTTTACAAAGGTGGTATGCCAGCACAATATGGCGGTAGACTTTCATCGGTAGTAGATATTAAAATGAGAGATGGAAATGCAAAAAAATTAGATTTATCTGGTGGTGTAGGTTTAATTGCATCAAGATTAAGTGTTACTGGACCAATTGTAAAAGACAAAGGCTCTTTTATTATTAGTGCTAGAAGAACGTATGCAGATTTATTTCTTGGCTTATTAAAAGATACTGGGCAAGGTAAGAGAACATTATATTTTTATGATGTAAACTTAAAAGCAAACTATCGTATTGGTAATAAAGATAGAGTATATTTATCTGGTTATTTTGGAAGAGATATTTTGGGCTTAGGTAAAGATTTTAATGCAGATTGGGGAAATAAAACAGGTACACTTCGTTGGAATCATATTTTTGGCAATAGCTTATTCTCAAATACTTCTTTAATTTATAGTAACTACAGTTATCAAATAAAAATTAAGTCTGGAAACGATACTTATAAAATTTTATCGGACATAAAAGATTTGAATTTTAAACAAGATTTTGATTGGAGCATAAGCAATAAAAGCAAAGTTAAATTCGGTGGTAATATTATTGAACACACTATTGCTCCAGGCGCCATTACCGCCGAGGGTTTAACAGCTGGTATTGCAAAAAAGGTGCAAGATAGAATTTCGATTGAGAGTGCATTATACGTTTCCCACGAGTGGAAAGCCACCGATAATTTAGAAATTGTGTATGGTATACGAGCATCTAACTTAGGTGTAAGAGGCCCAGGTAATTTTTATACCTACGATAAACAAGGCAACACAACTTCTACTATAAAATATGAAAAAGGAAAAAATGTAGTTTCGTATTTTAATCTTGAGCCACGTTTTTCTGCAAGCTATAAACTTAATGAAGTTACCTCTATTAAAGCGTCATACAATCGCAATGTTCAAAACTTGCATTTACTTTCAAACTCTACTACTGGCTCTCCCACAGATGTATGGTTGCCAAGTACCAATAATGTAAAACCAGAAATTGCTGACCAAATAGCCTTAGGGTTTTATAAAAATTCTAAAACAGAGAATTATGAATTTTCATCTGAAATATACTATAAAGATTTACAAAATCAAATTGATTACAGAAATGCTGCCAACACATTTGGAAATGATAATATTGAAAGCGAATTATTGTATGGTACTGGAAGAGCTTATGGTTTAGAGATGATGATGCGGAAAAAAACTGGAAGATTAACAGGATGGATTGGTTACACTTTATCGAAAGTAGAAAAGAAAATTGATGGCATAAATAATAACGAATACTTTAATGCCAGACAAGATAGAACACACGATGTATCTGTTGTTGCTATGTATGATTTAAGTAAGCGTTGGAGTCTTTCAGCAGCTTGGGTATACAACACAGGTAATGCAGTAACATTCCCCACAGGAAAATACCAAGCCAATGGCCAAACTACTTTTTTATATTCAGATAGAAATGGCTCTCGCATGCCTGCTTATCATCGTTTAGATATAGCTGCAACCAGAGAAGCAAGAAAAAATAAAAGTCGTAGATACCAAAGCAGTTGGACATTTGGTTTGTATAATGCTTATGGCAGACAAAATGCATATACCATAAATTTTAGAGACAATAAAGACGACCCTACCAAAACAGAAGCTGTTAGAACATCACTATTCAGTTTTATACCTACCATTACATGGAACTTTAAATATTAATTCGTAAAAAAATAAAATGAAAAATTATAAAATTATATTAGCTGCTGTATTAATATTTACCCATACATCTTGCGAAAAAGTAATAAACGTAGATCTTAAAAATGCAGTACCAAGCATCGTAATAGAAGGAATTGTAGACAATAGTGGAAATCCTGCAAAAGTAATACTTAGTAAATCCGTTGTTTTTAGTGCAAACAATAGCTTCCCAAAAGTGAGTGGCGCATCTGTAAAAATAACTGATAATACAGGAAATGTGTTTACGCTAAATGAAACCAGTACTGGTATTTACACAAATGCATTACTGATTGGTGCAATTGGAAAAACCTATAATTTATCTGTAACGGTAGAAGGCAAAAACTACACAGCATCTTCTACAATGCCAAGGCAAGCAGCTATAGATACATTAACACAAGAAACGTTTGGATCTGGAACTGCGGGCAATCCAGAAAAAATTGTGAACCTATGGTACACTGACCCAACAGGTTTTGGTGATTATGTGCTCGTTGGGCAAAGTGTAAATGGAAAACCAGATGATGCCATTCGTGTAGCAGATGATAGTTATTCTGACGGCAGTTCCTCTCCATTTCCTCTTTTTGGTGGAAAAGCTAAACTGAGAACTGGAGACATTGTAAAAATTGAATTGCGCTTTATAGACAAATTTGTATACAGATACATGCGGGGGTTAGCAGATTTGCAAGAAGGAAATACAGTACCCGCAAACCCAGAAACCAACATTACTGGTAATCCGCTAGGTTACTTCAGTGCTCAAACTACCGAGATAAAATCAATTACAATACAATAATTTTATAAACATCTAATTTCATAATTTCTGTTTGTTCTGGTTTAAAGTAGCAAGTATTTTGCTTGTTACTTTTTTATTTATTGTATAAAATTTTTAAAATAATTTAATTCAAATAAAATATGCTACTAATTTTTGAGACCTTAAATTTGTAATTCATTTTACAATTTTTCTTTTGGATAATTCAATATTGATAAAAGCCTTTACGCATATATGCCAAGCAAAAGCTATGGCAGCAATGTATGAGGCTAATCGAGGCATTTGCAAATACGTACACAGCACGAGCCTTGGGCACGAGGCTATACAATTGGCTACGGCTTATAATTTACAAGCATGCGATTATGTGAGTCCGTATTACAGAGACGAAAGCATGATGCTTGGTATGGGGTTTTCGCCTTACACAATGATGTTGCAATTGCTTGCCAAGGGCGAAGATATTTTTAGTGGGGGAAGAAGTTATTACAACCATCCAAACTATAGAGGTGAAGATAAGCCTACGATTATACACCAAAGCAGTGCAACGGGCATGCAGGCTATTCCTACTACAGGCGTGGCTCAGGGGTTGAAATATTTGAGGACGATAGACGAGAGACAACAGACGACGGACGACGGGCACCCAACAGCAAACAACAAACAACAAACAAACAAACACTCAGTAGTAATTTGTTCTTTAGGCGATGCATCCGTAACCGAAGGTGAAGTAAGCGAAGCCTTTCAATTTACAGCACTACATCAACTACCAATAATATTTTTGGTGCAGGATAATGATTGGGGCATTAGTGTAACAGCAGCAGAAGCAAGAACGAGCAATGCGTATGAATTTATAAAAGGGTTTACTGGTATAAAAAGAATAAGTATAAATGGGGCAGATTTTATAGAGAGTTTTGAAACCATGCAGGATGTAATGGCAGATGTGCGTGAAAATTGTTGCCCATATTTGGTACATGCGAAAGTGCCGCTGCTTGGGCATCATACAAGTGGCGTACGAAAAGATTTTTATAGAGATGATGAAGATTTGCAAAAGCATAATGCAGATAATCCTTTTGGGCATTTAAGAAATATTTTATTGCAAAATAATATTTCCGAAAACGAATTATTACAAATAGAAAATGATGCATATAGTTTTATAAAAAATGAATTTCATAAAGCCGTAGCATCACCAGAGCCAGATGCAGCTACAGTTTCTGACCATGTTTTTGCACCCACGAATATTACAGAAGAAAAAGGTGAACGCTCACCCGCAAGCAACGAAAAAGTATTGATGGTAGATGCAGCATTGTTTGCCATAAGAGAAATAATGGAAGACTGCCCCGAAGCTGTTTTATACGGGCAAGACGTAGGGCGCAGGCTTGGCGGGGTTTTTAGAGAAGCCGCTACGCTTGCTGAGCAATTTGGCGACCATAGGGTTTTTAATACAGCCATACAAGAAGCATACATTATTGGTAGCACGGTGGGTATGAGTGCAGTGGGTGTAAAACCCATTGTAGAAGTACAATTTGCAGATTATATTTACCCTGGGTTGAACCAATTGGTAACAGAAATTTCTAAAAGTTGTTATCTCACTTGTGGTAAATTTCCTATACAAACACTCATACGTGTACCCATAGGTGCGTATGGTGGTGGTGGCCCTTACCATAGCGGCAGTGTAGAGAGTACATTGCTTACTATTAAAGGAATAAAAATAGTTTACCCAAGTTGTGCTGCCGATATGAAAGGCTTGCTGAAAGCGGCTTTTTACGACCCAAACCCAGTGGTAATGTTAGAGCATAAAGGATTATACTGGAGCAAAGTGCCTGGCACTGAAGAAGCCAAAAATACCGAACCGAGTAGAGATTATATTATTCCATTAGGGAAAGGAAATATTGTATTGCATGCTAATGAAGATAAAATAAATAATGGAGAAACTTGTTGCATCATTACTTATGGCATGGGTGTGTATTGGGCAAAAGCTGCTGCAAAAAGTTTTGCTGGACAAATAGAAATTATAGACCTAAGAACTTTATTTCCGCTAGATGAAGATCTTATTTTTGCAACCGTAAAAAAACACGGAAAATGTTTGATACTCACCGAAGAGCAACAAAACAATTCTTTTGCAGAAGCGCTAGCAGGAAGGGTTTCCAAAGCATGTTTTAAAAATTTGGATGCCGCTGTGGAAGTAATGGGTGCACTGAATTTGCCTGCGGTGCCAATGAATGTAATTTTAGAAAAAGAAATGTTGCCGAGTCCGGAGAAGGTAACGGTTAGGTTGAGAGAATTGTTGAATTGTTAAATTGCTTGTTGTTTGTTGTTGGGAGCTTTCTATTTTTCAAGATATTTTTCAGCGGGGTTTTCACAAGGATAAACGTTAAAGTATAAAATAAATTAACAGCTCTTACACTTAAAAGGATTATACTTTTTAGAATACTTTGCGCTGAGTTATGTTATGTCGAACATCTTTTATTTTAATACTGGATAAAAATCTCCTCTGATAAAATTTTGTTTAATTTACTAAAAAGCCTTGATTGAGCTTCATTGGCTAATTTATTCTGGATTTATCGAAGAGCTCTCTTCACCACTCTATCTTTGGGCATGTTTTATTATGCAATAGATAAAGCATTTTAAAATAAAATGTGTGAATGGTAAATCGTTTGCACATTTTTGTTTTAACTTTATTTTTTACAAATTGTATTCAACAATTCAACTTCTTCCATGTGTATCATAAAAATAACTGACCTTAAAAAAAGATACGACACCAACCTTGTACTAAAAGGTATCAACTTAGAAATAGCCGCCGGGCAAATAGTAGGCTATATTGGCCCAAACGGTGCAGGCAAGAGCACTACTATAAAAATACTGTGTGGCATTACCAGCGACTTTGAAGGCTC
Source organism: Ferruginibacter sp. (assembly GCA_031408295.1). Taxonomy (GTDB): domain Bacteria; phylum Bacteroidota; class Bacteroidia; order Chitinophagales; family Chitinophagaceae; genus Ferruginibacter. The sequence continues at coordinate 22,325 of JANNVW010000050.1, read as the reverse complement.
CGTACATGTAATGGGTATGGATGTGCGCAAAGATGCCATGGAGGTAAAAAGTAAAATTGGCTATATACCTGAACTTGCTGCATTATACGAGGCACTTACACCCGTGGAGTATTTAAAATTTAGTGGTAAATTATATAACTTAGACGATGCTACTATTATTAAAAAAACAAATGATTTGCTGCGCCTCTTTGACCTCCACGAAAAAGCCAATACTCGTATGACGAGTTTTAGCAAGGGTATGAAACAAAAAGTATTGCTCATAAGCGGCCTCATACACAATCCTGAAATTATATTTTTAGATGAACCGCTTAGTGGCTTAGATGCCAATGCTGTTATCTTGGTCAAAGAAATATTGGCAAAATTAAAAATAGCAGGCAAAACCATTTTTTATAGTTCGCATATAATGGATGTGGTAGAAAAAATAAGTGATAGAATTATTATCATAGACAAAGGCGAAGTAAAAGCTGATGGTACTTTTGAAGAATTAAAAAACAATGCACATGAAGGTTCGCTAGAAAATATTTTTACTAGTCTCACTGGCGATAGTGCACAAACACAAAGCACCGCACAAGATTTTATAAACGTTTTAAACAGCTAAGCATGGATAAGTTGATACTTAAATTTGTGCTTTTTATTGCTAAAACATTTCTTAAAAAAGATGTGGACTTTGAGAAGCTAAAAATAATTGCAGAAACCAAATTGATATTGGATAGGCGCAGGGTACGAGTAGCTATGAAAAATAATGCTGCAAAAAAAGAACCTGGCAATCAGATTCTTGTAACACTCATTGTGTATGGCATTATGGGGTTATTTATAGCATTTATAATACCTACTGTAAAAGATATTGTTATAAGCATGACCATAATACATTGTTATGTTTTGTTTATGATGGCCATGACATTGATTACAGATTTTAGCAGTGTACTATTAGATACTACAGATAATCAAATTATATTACCAAGGCCAGTATCTAGCAAAACTTTTTTTGTAGCAAGGCTAGTACATATATTGGTGTATCTATTGCAGTTTACGATTGCAGTTGCATTGTTCCCAATCATATTCACATTTATAGTACATGGTTTCTTTGTGGGACTAGCTTGCATTTTCACCATTTTACTTACGGTGTTGTTTTCTGTTTTTCTTACATACTTGTTGTATGGGTTAATTTTAAAATTTAGTACGGAGCAAAGGCTAAAAGACATTATTAGCGGCTTTCAAATTGTAATGACCATCGTTTTTGCTGTAGGTTTTCAAATTGTACCAAGGTTGTTTAATGTAGATAAAATGATGAATTTTACCATGCCAATACATTGGTACACGTATTTCTTACCGCCGCTGTGGATGGCCAATTTGTTACAGTCTGTAAAAACATTTAGTGCTGATGTACCTCATATGGCTATGATTTTTCTTGCCATCACCGTTCCATTATTTACATTTTGGGTAATGATAAAATTTCTTGCACCATCATTTTCTAAAAAAATAGTAGCACTTGGTAATGCAGGTGATGAAACCAAATCGGAAGAAAAAAATGCGGCTGCACATAAAATACCATTATCAGAAAAATTATCGCCTATTTTATGCAGCAATAAAACAGAGCGTGCAGGTTTTGAGTTGGCTTGGAAAATGACAGGCAGAGATAAAAGTTTTAAAATACAGTTCTACCCTAGCTTGGCATATATAGCTGTATTTGCCTTCGTATTTATTTTTAGCAGTAGTAAAAACTATGCTGCTACATGGCAAAACCTGCCCAATACCAATAGTTTTTTATGGTTTGTGTATTTACCCATGTTTACCATATCTACTGCCATTGGCTTAATAGCTTTTAATGAAAACTTTGCAGCATCATGGGTGTATTTTTCAAGGCCATTGCACAAGCCAGGTAGCCTTATTAGTGGCGCATTAAAATCTTTATTGGTAAAATTTATGCTCCCAGTTGTTGCTATTTTATTTGCCTTTGCATATTATGTGTGGGGGTATAAAATTATAGACGATTTTGTGTTGGGCATTTTTAATAATATTTTAATTTTTATGTTTTTGTCACATATCAGTAAAAGTTATTTGCCTTTTAGTATGCAGCCAAACTTAAAGCAGCAAACTGGTAAATTTATACAAGTAATTATACAAATGGTTGTAATTGCACTATTGGTTGGGCTTCATTATTTGGCAATAAAAGTTTGGTGGTTGGTAGCAGCTTTAATTCCAATTTCTGCCATTAGTTGTTACTTTCTGCTTCGCATGGTACAAAATTATTCATGGCAAAAAATAGCCACATAAATTATGATAAACGAACAGGCATATAAAGAGATTATTACATTTACGGAATCTAGGCAAGCTACACTTGTATCCGTATCAAAGCTAAAGCCAGCAAGCGATATAGCGCAAATGCATGCGCTTGGGCAAAGGGACTTTGGCGAAAACTATGTGCAAGAATTGGTAGAAAAACAAGCTCTGCTACCTGCTGATATTCATTGGCATTTTATTGGGCATTTGCAAAGCAACAAGGTAAAATACATTTCACCTTTTGTGCATCTTATACATAGCGTGGATAGTGAAAAACTTTTAAAAGAAATAGACAAACAAGCGGCAAAAAATAATCGCATCATAAATGTTTTATTGCAAGTACATATTGCAGAAGAAGAAACAAAATTTGGTTTTGATGAAGCGGAGTTAATGGCATTGGATATTTCGCTTTTTAAAAATGTAAACATTAATGGGCTAATGGGTATGGCAACATTTACGGATGATAAGGATAAAGTAAAAAGAGAGTTTGAACATTTACAAAAAATTTATGCTTCGTTTTCAACTCAAAAAAATATTGCGCTTACTACACTAAGTATGGGTATGAGTGATGATTACAAATTGGCGATAGATTGTGGGAGTAATATGGTGCGGATAGGGAGTTTGTTATTTGGTAGAAGATGATTTTATTTTTTGAACACGGATTGAAAAGCATAAGAAATAAAACACGGATGACACGGATTGAACGGATTAGACGGATAAAAAAGATTAATGCCAATATTATTTTATCGGCATTAATCTTTTAAAATATTTTCTACATTTATTTTTTAGGCACTTCAGGTTTTTTGAAGTCTACCAACTCTACATCAAATTGTAAGACAGCATTTGCAGGTATTTTACCTGAACCAGTTTTACCATATGCAATAGCACTAGGCAATATAAATTTTGCCTTCGTTCCTTTTTTTAGTAAAGCTACTCCTTCATCCCAACCTTTAATAACTCGCCCTTGACCCAAAGGAAATTTAAATGGAGATACATGCCCAAAAGCACTGTCCACATTACTATCAAATGGTTTGCCATCTAAAAACATTCCAGTATAATTCATGGTAACTTCATCTCCTGTGGTTGGAGAATCGCCACTACCCTCTTTGGTTATTACATAGTATAAACCTGAACCTGTATTATTAGCTTTTAAGTCATTAGCCTTTAAAAATATTTGAATAGCACTGTCTTCTTTTTGTTCTAATTGTTTAGCTAAAGTGGCTATATCAACAACATCTAAAATTTCTACAGCAATTCTCATAATACTATTTTCGGGTATTGTATCATTTGGCCTTATCCCATATTTATTACTACCATATGCAAATCTGCTTGGTATAAATATTTGTCCTTTTGCACCTTTGTTAAATTTCTGTAACCCTTCTTCCCAGCCAGCTAGCAATTGGCGCTGCCCAACGTTTATTTTTAGCGGTGTTTGATGATGAAAATTAGAATCAATATTGCTATCGTATTTTGGACCATTTAATGCATACTTTTCATAATTCATAGAAACCTCAAAACCAGGTTTTATAAAGTCGCCACTACCCTCTTTGTCTATTACAACATATACACCAGAAAGTAATTTTATCGGATTCTTAAAATTGCTTTTAGCAAAATAACCCAAAAGTAATCCGTCTTGATTTTTGTCTAACACAGCTTGCTTTTTTTGCAACACTAATTGCTCTTGTTGCTGTTTTTTAAATGCTGCTTGTTGCTTTGCAAATGCTGCCATCGATTTTTTGTACTCTTCTTGAATTTTCTTTATTTCCGCCGCAGTTTTTATGGTTTTTACACCAATATAATACATTACTGGTTCGCCAGCCGTCAAGCCCTTTCGTTGTGCTTGCGGCACTCTATAAAACGAATCCTGTGGTATACGCACAATTACGCTATCTCCTTCGTGCAATAATCTTAACACATGCATTACATCGCCATTATAAGTAGTTTTTTGTATTGGAAAATTTACTGGTGCATCTACTCCCTTGTTAAACTTTTTTGTATCAAATAAAACTTGCCCGCTGCATGTATTCCTAAGTATCATACCCATAAAATCGCCCGTTTTAGCGGTTTGAGTACCAGTACCTTTTTTTACGTACCGATATTCCATACCGTTTTGCAACCTTATATTTTGTGCCTTTGAAATAGTAAAAGAAGCCATTAAAATAAAAACGAGTAGTAATTTTTGCATTATAATTTTATTATTTGATGTACAATTTTTTATTTCAAAGATAATGTCATTGATTTAAAATTATAAAGGATTTTTTTAGACCCACAATTATGCTGTATTTACTTATCTAATATGTTAAAATATTATAAAACAATATGCATATTCATATTTTCTTCATCTTTATCAAAAGAGTATTTTAACTTTATAGTATGGCAACACAATTTGACAACGAAAGACATAGAAAAGCATTTATATATACAGCAGCAATATGTAGCTTATTACTTATAGCTTTTATTTTTATAAGTTGGAAAGTGCAACCTCCTGCCCCACCCATTATTCAAGATGAAATGGAAATAAACCTTGGTAACAATGATGAAGGTTTTGGGGAGGAACAGCCACTTATAAAAGGTGAACGCTCACCTGAGCCTGAAACAGCACCTGAACCACCTGCTTCACAACCAGTAGCAGCAAACGAGCCTGTAGCAGAAAATGATGTAACACCAGAAGATAATGCACCCGAAGAAGCAGCTCCAGTTTTAAAACCAGTAAAAAAAGTAGCACCTACTAAAGTTATTACGCCTACACCTATAACAAAGCCAACTACAAAACCTACTACTCCTGGACCAGTTGTTGCCCCTACGCCAAAGCCTAGAGTACCAAAGCTGGTATACAATGGCCCAGGGAAGGGCGGTGGTAATAATGCAACACAAGACAATGGTTATACCATGCAGGGCAATAAACCAGGTGGAAAAGGCGATGCTGGCGACCCAAATGGCAACAAAGATACTTATGGGAATAAACCAGGAGGTGGCAGCGTTGGCCCAAGGGTAATTAGTGGAAATAGAAAAGTTGTTTATCGTTCTTACAATTTTACTGGCGAGCTAGATAAAGCTACAATTAATGCCGTTGTAAAAGTTTCTCCTGCGGGAGTAGGTACTTTTGTCCGCTTTGGGCAAGGGAGTACAAGCACCAGTACTGGATACTCTACTGCCATACGTGGCTATTTACAAACCATGAAATTTGATGCCGCAGATGAGGAAAGTATGGTGACGGTGCAGTTTAATTTTAATGTGAAATAGGAAAATGTTTTGTTTTATTAAATCATTTTTCAAATCTACTTTTGCTCCCAAATGAACTACCAACAAACCCTTGCTTACCTTTACGCCCAACTGCCCATGTTTAGCCGCATTGGCAGCGCTGCTTACAAAGAAGATTTGCACAATACCATTACATTGTGCAATAGTATTGATAATCCGCAACAAAAATTTAAAACGATACATATAGCAGGTACTAATGGCAAAGGCAGTACATCGCATATGCTAGCAGCTATATTGCAAAGTGCAGGTTATAAAACTGGGCTATACACATCGCCTCATATAAAAGATTTTAGAGAGCGCATACGGGTAAATGGAGAAATGATAAATGAAGATGCCGTAATAGAATTTGTGGCTCGCACAAAAGAAAAATCGGATGAGATAAACCCATCTTTTTTTGAACTGACAGTAGCCATGGCATTCGATTATTTTGCTGCAGAGCAATGTGATATTGCCGTTATAGAAACTGGGCTTGGTGGCTTATTGGATAGCACCAATATTATTACACCTATACTTTCCATTATAACCAATATCGGTTACGACCATCAAAATATTTTAGGAAATACCCTGCAAGAAATAGCCACTCAAAAAGCGGGTATAATAAAAGAAAATATACCAGTAGTTATTGGAGAAACACTACCCGAAACAAAACAAATATTTTTAGATACTGCTAACAAAAAGCATGCTCAAATATTTTTTGCAGAAGAAATGTTTGTGACAGAATCTGCAGATTTTGAAAACAACATATTGATTTGTACCGTAAGTGAAATAATAACTTGTAAAAGCAAAATATTTAAACTGGGGCTTACAGGATTGTACCAAGCAAAAAATATTTGTACAGTTTTAGAATCTGTAGAGCAACTTAAAAATATTGGAATCAACATTTCTGAGGCTGCATTGCAAAAGGGTTTATTGGCGGTAAAAGAAATGACTGGACTGCGTGGGCGCTGGGAAATTTTACAACAAAACCCAATTGTAATTGCGGATGTGGCACATAATAAAGATGGTATTGTACAAGTAATTCATCAATTAGAAACTACATACCCAAATAGCGGTGTACATTTTGTATTGGGCTTTGTAAAAGATAAAGATGTAGCGGAAGTGTTACCACTATTTCCAACAAGTGCACAATACTATTTTACTAATGCACATATACCTAGAGCTATGCCTGTGGCAGAATTGGCTGAAAAGGCAGCATTGGCTGGGCTTGCAGGAATTAGTTTTGATAATGTAAACGATGCAGTAACTGCTGCAAAAAACAATGCTACTGCAAATGATGTAATAATGATTTGTGGGAGTTTTTTTGTGCTGGCAGAGATGGATTTTTGATTTATGATTTTACTATTTATTATTTATCATTTACTATTTATCATTTATCATTTTACAAGGGCTAAAGCCAAACAGCAGTTACAGCTTTGGGACTAAAGTCCCTTTTTGCATTTCATATTTTCTCCGACCTAAAGGTCGGAGCTATTTATAAAAGTCATTTAACAACGCTTAGCTTTTATACTTTAAACAATCTTAAACAGCTCAAAATTTTCACCCCTTAAACAACATTCAACGCTTCAACCCTTAAACAACATTCAACCCTTCAACCTTTAAACAACTTTCAACCCTTCAACGCCCTTCATCAACATTCAACTTTTCAAATGCCTTTACCAAACACAATTCGTGCATGGCTTGTATTATTTCGTTTTGGGTAATCATTTCTTTTACCTCATCAATAGATTTTAAATGAATAACAATTTCTTCATTGGCATCTAATGATTGTTCGGTAACTTTTGTACCCCCAGTAGCTAAAAAAAGATGGGTAACATTGTTTAATATTCCAGGGTTTGCATATGTTTTGCCTAAATAAATTATTTGCTTAAAACTATAGCCAGTTTCTTCAAAAAGTTCTCTAGCTATAGCTAGCTCCATGGGCTCGTTATCGTCTATAAAGCCTCCTGGCAATTCTATACAGTTTTGTGCAATTGGATGGCGATATTGCTCTACTAAAATAACGTTGCCATCTTCTGTAATGGCAGTGGCACAGGCAGAATCTGGCAGCTCCACCACAAAATAAGGGTCTACTATTTTACCCGAAGCGGTTTGGTAGGCATCTTCTCGGGCTGTAAAGTACTTATGCCTGCTTATATATTGTTTTGTATTGCTTTTAAACATGATACGGCAATATAAACACAAAGTAAATATGTTAGCATAATTAATGTTGAAAAATGATTTAAAGCTGATGGGCTCGGGGATGGGAAGTAGTACCCCACAGGCTTGAGGAACGAAAGCCGAGGAGTACTACGGACAGCCCCTACAAATTTTGATTAGCATTACTGCTGCCCAAAGCCCCAAAATATAAATTTTAAAAGGTTGAAGATATGATTTCTGCATTATGGCATTATCCGTACATTTGCCACTTAATATTTTAACTTAGAATATATGAGCATAGTAGACTTAATAATGCCAAAACTTGGGGAAAGTATAATGGAAGCTACCATTTTGAAATGGCATAAGAAAGTGGGTGATAAAGTGGCGCAAGACGAGACTATTTTGGATATAGCTACTGATAAAGTGGATAGTGAAGTACCATCTACTGCTGAGGGAATAATAGAGGCAATTTTATTTGCTGAGAATGATGTAGTACCCATTGGTACTGTAATTGTAAAAATAAAGACTGGTGTGGATGAAGCTACTGTCCCAACGCCTGTAGCAGCAGCACCTAAGCAAGAATATGAAGATGCAAAAGTAGTAGAAGAAATTCCTTATTTGCCTAGTACACATACGGCTACTGTACCTAATAATGGCGTACGTTTTTACTCTCCTTTGGTATTAAATATTGCACAAAGCGAAGGTATAAGCATGACAGAATTGGAGAACATACCAGGAACTGGGCAAGATGGAAGAGTGAGTAAAAAAGATATACTTTCTTATGTGGCTGGAAGAGGAAGTGCGCCGCAAGCTGCTGTGCAAAATCCTGTTGCGCCTGCTGTAAGCCAACAAGCAGTAGTAATGTCGAATACTGCGGCTGCTGCTCCTACACAAGCGCATAGTGTACCTGCTGTGTATAGCGGCAATGTAGAAATAATAGAAATGGATAGAATGCGTAAGCTTATATCTAAACATATGACCGATAGTGTGGCTACAAGTGCGCATGTAACCAGTTTTGCGGAATGCGATGTAACTAACCTTGTACTGTGGAGAGAGAAAGTGAAGCGTGATTTTGAAAAAAGAGAAGGTGAAAAAATAACTTTTACACCTTTATTTATTGAAGCGGTGGTGAAATCTTTAAAAAAATATCCGATGCTGAGCAGCTCAGTAGATGGAGATAAAATTATTATAAAAAAAGATTTGAATATTGGTATGGCTACTGCCCTACCCTCTGGCAATTTGATAGTACCAGTAATAAAAAATGCTGACCAATTAAATATAACAGGGCTTTGCAAACAAGTGAATGGCCTTGCTTCGGCGGCTCGTAGCGGAAAGCTAAAACCAGATGATACTACTGGTGGTACATTTACACTTACCAATGTAGGTACATTTGGCAGCATAATGGGCACACCTATTATAAACCAACCTCAAGTAGCTATAATGGCTGTAGGTGCTATTAAAAAAAGACCGATGGTTTTAGAAACGCCACAAGGCGATAGTATTGCCATTAGACACATGATGTATATATCGCTTAGCTACGACCATAGAATTATTGATGGCGCACTTGGTAGCACTTTCTTAAATGCAGTGAGTAAGGAATTAGAAAATTTTGATTTTAATAGGGTGATATAGGTTTTGTAGGAAAGTTATATGACCGTTAACAAAATATAAACCAGTAAAGTTTATCAAAATGTGAAGACAAGAATGATTCATAAACTCGCATTTAAGGTTCTGCGGCTAGACTAGAGCAGGTATAAAGTTCAAATATTTGTTGAAGTACAAATTAAAATTTATTACTTCTACCCTTTTTTACCAAACAGATATTAGCGGTTCGTTATTTTTCCCTTTTTTGTAAGTTCCCATTTTTTTAGTCCTCCGATTAAAAACAAAAGTCCAATAATTAAAGCAATTAATGAATATATTGTTTCAACTGTAGAGTTTGTGCCTCGTATGCTATCTGCTACCAATTCTCCAATTCCACGCAATAAATATATTCCTGCGACTAAAAAAATTATAGGTTTTAAGAATGGCATTTTTCTAAATTTATTATCTGCCGAAAGCCCATAAATTCCAAATAAAAAAAAGATAATTGCAATAAACATTGTCAATAAATATGGCAATGAATAATGTGTTTGAGCAAGCCCTTGCATTTCTACCCCAATTCCTGTTAGCTCAAACATTTTGTCTGCCCAAATTAGACCAACTATGTGTCCGACTGCAATTAGAATATTTAAGTATCCACCCAATTTTAGCATAACTGTGTTAGTTAGTTCCGAAATAAATTAGTCCACTAATCAATAAAAGTAAAATCCATTGACCAAGTTTTAAATAATTCTTTGGAAACTGTTTTGAAATTACAATTGACAAGGCCCAAACTATAGCATAACCTAAAAAGTAAATTGTCAATATTTGAAGTAATGTTTTTTCATTATCGAAATAGTCGGTAAAATTTATTAAAGCAAGTCCAATTGACGCAAAAATAAGGTCAAAAGAAATCCAATGCCAACCACATCTTGCCATTGTCCACTTTTCTTGTTTTTCAGCCCATTTGTCAATATCGGTTACTGGTTGAATAATTTTAAGTTCTCTATCACCTATAAAAGCATGGATAACGAAAGCTAAAAATGTCAAAATATTTGCAATTAAAATCGATGTATTCATATTTAGTATTTAATACTTATTTGCCTATTAGAATATTATATTCTTTTGGTATTACTACGCCTTTAAAATGGTTTGTTAATCCATAAAAAATCAAGATGTTTGTGAAAAGCCCAAGAATTAAAATTGCAAAAGATTGACGATTAGGTGTCAGCCCAAAAATAGTTTGCTTCATTTTTCTTCTATGAATAGATGCAATATGTCCGAAAAAAGAAAGAATGGCGAGTCCATAATATGGTATAAAAAATAAGTTGGAAGGAAACGAATTAAGTCCTGCTACTCCAAAATAAAAGTTTGTTTCAAGTTTCAAAATAAGCCGACCACCTATAACCGCACTCAAATGAATTATGAAAAATATTGCCAAGTAAAGCCCTGTCCAAATATGTAATTTTTCAAAGTAAGAGGTCGCAGCTTTTCTGTTCGTTTTAAAAAGCTTCAGTCCTGAAATAATTTGAACAAGTACCGCAAATAATAAAATTATTTCAACGAATATATTGCGATAAAATAGTCGCAATATATTCATTACTTCAATATGTCTGTCTGCGCCAAAAATACTTAAAGTATGATTAAATAAATGCAGACCAACAAATACGGTTATTATAACTCCTGATAGGTAGTGAATTTTCTTTGTTGTCATCATACTTAATCTTAATGACACAAAATTGAGATTAAATTTTCAAACAGCATTTGATCTAAATCAAATTCTATTTTTAGGGTTACGAATTCTGCTCAATGTTTCAATAGTAATACCCAAATAAGACGCAATGTTTGTAAGGGGTACACGCTGTGTAATATCGTTCCTAATGGTCAAAAGGTTATCATACTTCTGTTGTGCTGTTTCAAATTGAAGCGAAACAATACGGTTTTGTAATTGGAGCATTATTTGAGTAATCGCTTTTCTAGCTAAAGTTTCAAAACAATGGTGCTTTTCCATCAAACTAAAAGTGTCATCTCTTGATATTTCTAAATACGTTGTAGGTTCAAGCGTTTGAACATAATGAGGACTTGGGATAGAAAGAAAGAAACTATTTATTGAACAAACAAAGTCATTTTCAAAGGCAAACCAATCGGAAATATCTTTGCCGTCTTTGTGATAAAATACCCTGAGGCATCCTTCAATGATAAAATATAACTTATCTGCACTTTGCCCCTCGGTTACAATTATTTTTGATTTTTCAATAGATAAAATTTTTCCTGATTTTATAAGATCTATTTTACAATCAGAAGTTAAAGCAGAATATTTTATGCTAATGTCCTCTATCGTTCTTTCAATTACTTTTTTATCTATTAAATCATTCATTTAACGAGGCCATTTTATTGTTTTTATGTTGTGATACTTGAAAACCAATGTAATCCTATATGCAATACATTGCATTTACTTTACAATTTAAACTTTTGGAAATTGTAATTGAGTATAGGCGACTTGTAAAGTTCATAGTTGTACTCTATACATGTAGCACCAATAATAATTATGGAAATTATACCAAAGCCGCTTCGGACTTCTCTAAAAGTTTTAAGGTCCCTACATTACTCCCCATATGGCATTTTCCATTAAACGTTGCCGATGATTCTATTTGTAAATTACCCGCATAAATATCACCATTTACAAGTGCTTTACCATGTAGGCATAACAGCTCAGTTACTTTTATTTTGCCAGTTACAGTTCCTAAAACATCTGCTAGCTTGCCATCAATGTCTCCTTCTACAATTCCATTTACGCCAATAATAATTTTTGCTTTTGCTTCTAGGTTTCCTTTAATTACACCATCAATTCTTATATCACCATTACTTAGTACATTGCCAGTAATAGTAGTACCTGCTCCAATGATAGTGGTAGATGTTGGGGATGCATCATCCAATAAGGATTTTGACTTTGATTTAAACATAAAATAGATTTTAAAAGTTGGATAAAGTTTTATGAAAATACAAATTAACCCTTAATAATCACTAGAGAAATATTTTAAAGTTCTTACACATTAAAAATGAGCGCTTTAAAACTAAAACTATTTTTAAAATACTGCTCAATAATATTTAGAAAGTAACTTTGCGTAGATTATTACACTACTTCCTAAATAATTATAACAACCTTATGATAAATGAACTAATAAAAAGCCGACTCGGGCAATTTCGTATTATAGCTTTCTTAGAGGGATGCTCATATCTGCTTTTTGGCCTTACTATGCCTCTAAAATATTATTATGGCTTGCCCCAACCAAATTATATTGTAGGTGCTTTGCATGGCACTTTATTTATACTTTATATGGTTTTATTATTGCGGGTATCTATTGTAAACAAATGGAAGTTACCAAAAATGATATTAGCATTTATTGCATCCTTAATTCCGTTTGGTACTTTTTATGCAGATAAAAAATTGTTTAAAAAAAATGTAGTAGAATCTAAAAAATGATATTTTACTTTACCTTATACGCTATCTAAAATAAATTCAAAATGAAAAAAACATACTTTTTTATTATCGTAATATTTTTCACCACCAGTGTGCAGGCACAAAATAATGCAAACACTTCGTTTGATAAATTTAAAGAACGCTTTGTACTAGCCTTGTGGAAACAAAGCCCAGGTTGGGCAAGCAGCCAAGGGTTTCATGCATACGACAGTGTGTTGGTTGTACCAAATAATCAATCAAGAAAAGCAGAGTTGCTATTTTGCCAGCAATACTTAGATTCGTTAAAAAAAATTAAACCAATTTTACTATCAGATAACAATAAAATTGATTACAAAATAATCGAATCACAATTACAGTCTACACAGTGGTATAGCAATAATTTTAAATCGTATGAATGGAATCCTGCAAACTATAATATATATGGTGCATTTGCAGAAATGCTTGCTAATAATTATGATTCGATAGATACCAGGTTGAAACATTATTATTTAAAAATGAAAAATGTGAATGCCTATTATGCTGCCGCAAAACAAAATATTAAAAACCCAACTATTGAGCATACACAATTAGCCATTATGCAAAATGAAGGTGGTTTATCTACATTTAATGAAGATTTGTTAGAAGGGCTGGGCAAATCGCACTTAACAGAAAATGAAAAAGAACAGATAATAAGTAGAGCACAAGAAACAATTGGAATTATAAAAGATTATGTAAAATTTTTGAAGCAATTAAAAAATGATAACCCTCGCAGTTTCAGAATTGGTGCAGCATTATATGCCAAAAAGTTTGATTACGATATTGAATCTAGTTTTACCGCAGCACAAATTTATACAAAGGCTGTAGCGCATAAAGTAGACCTACATAATAAAATGTATGCAATAGCTAAAAAACTATGGCCCACATATATGGCAGGCAAAGAAATACCAGAAAATAGGTTAACAGCAATAAAAAACATGATAGATATTCTGTCATTAAAACATGTATCTGTAGATTCTTTTCAAACAGCAATAGAACTACAAATACCTACTTTAGTAAATTTTATAAAAGAAAAAGACCTATTATATTTAGACCCTTCAAAGCCTTTGGTAGTGCGCAAAGAGCCAGCATACATGGCAGGTGTAGCTGGAGCATCTATATCCTCACCTGGGCCATATGACAAAAACGGAAATACATATTACAATGTAGGTAGCATAAGTAATTGGGAAAAAGACCGTGCAGAAAGTTATTTAAGAGAATACAATCATTACATACTTCAAATACTAAACATTCATGAAGCTATACCCGGGCACTATGCACAGTTGGTTTATGCTAACAAGTCGCCCAGTATAATAAAAGCTATTTTTGGCAATGGCGCAATGATAGAGGGCTGGGCAGTATATACCGAACTAATGATGTTAGAAAACGGATATGGCAAAATAAAAGGAAATACTGAAGATGAAATGATGCTTATGTATTACAAATGGAATTTGCGTAGCACTTGCAATACAATTTTAGATTTTGATGTACATGTAAATAATTTAAGTAAAGAAAAAGGTTTATATTTTTTAACAAATGAAGCTTTTCAACAAAATGCAGAAGCAGAGGGAAAATGGAAAAGAGTATCTGTGTCGCAAGTGCAATTATGCTCGTATTTTACAGGATATAACGAAATATATGAATTGAGAGAAGCACTAAAAAAAAAGCAAGGAAACGCATTTAATTTAAAATCGTTTCATGAAAAATTTTTAAGTTATGGAAGTGCTCCTGTGAAATATATAAAGGAGTTGATGTTAAAGTAAAAAGGTAAGATTAAAAAATATAAAAAAGTATATGCAATTAAAGAAAGGCTTAGTGATGTTAATTTTTACGTTTTGTATTAGTATGAGCAATAGTATTGCTCAAGAAAAAAAAGTAGCCATTACACCCCAAGCATTGTACACTGAAATAGCTACAATGGATAGTATAATTTTTAGCCATTTCAATAATCAACGGTTCGAAGCTTTTAAATTAATGTTTACAAAAGATTTAGAATGGTTTCAAGATAACGATGGATTAATACCTTACGAGAAAGTATTTTCCAATTTTAAGAATACTTTTAATAAACCATACAAACTTAAGCGTGAGTTGGCAAAAGGCAGCTTGGAAGTACACCCTATAAAAAATTATGGAGCCATAGAAATTGGTGAGCACCAATTTAAACATATAGAAAATGGAAAAGAAGAAACTGGGACTTTTAAGTTTATGATGATTTGGAAATAAGAAAATGGCCAATGGCGCATTGCTAGGGTAATAAGTTACGACCACTAAATATGTTTTTTTAAATCATACATTTTGAAATAGTTTATATTAAATTGTATGCAATTGATTTTATCTAACTTTTATTTTTATGTCATTTCCACCACTTGCAGAGCGAATGCGCCCCAATAAAATAGATGAATTAATTGGTCAAAAACACTTAACGGGTGTAGGAAGTATTTTAAGAACTTCCATTGAAAATGGCAAAGTACCCTCTATGATTTTGTGGGGGCCACCCGGCGTGGGCAAAACCACTATTGCAAATATAATAGCGCATACTTTAAAACAATCATTTTATACTTTAAGTGCTATTTCATCTGGTGTGAAAGATATTAGAGATGTAATAGAAGAAGCAAAAACAAAACAAGGCGCTATCCTTTTTATAGATGAGATACATCGTTTCAATAAAGGGCAACAAGATGCACTATTAGGTGCTGTAGAAAAAGGCACGATAACACTTATTGGTGCTACAACAGAGAATCCATCTTTTGAAGTAAATAGTGCATTGCTTAGTCGTTGTCATGTTTATGTTTTAAAAGCATTAGATGAAAATGATTTGATACAATTGCTTCATCATGTTATAAAAAGCGATGAAGTTTTAAAACATAAAAATATAACTTTAAAAGAAACAGAAGCGCTAATAAATATTTCTGGCGGTGATGCTCGAAAAATTTTGAATCTTATTGAACTGGTAACTGATATACTTGGAAACGATGCAATAATTACTGATGAAGTTGTAATGGAAATTGCACAACAACGCATAGCGCTGTATGATAAAAAAGGTGAACAGCACTATGATATTATTTCGGCATTTATAAAAAGCATGCGGGGTAGTGACCCAAATGGAGCAGTATATTGGCTTGCACGAATGATAGAAGCTGGCGAAGATGTAAAATTTATTGCAAGGCGAATGCTCATTTTCGCCAGCGAAGATATTGGCAATGCAAATCCAAATGCATTGCTACTTGCTACTAATACTTTTCAGGCGGTAAATATGATTGGATATCCTGAAAGTAGAATTATACTTTCGCAATGTGCAGTATACTTAGCTACTTCTACAAAAAGCAATGCAGCTTATATGGCCATAAACGATGCGCTTGCTGCGGTAAAAAACAATGGCGATTTACCAGTACCATTACACCTACGTAATGCACCAACAAAGCTAATGAAGGATATGAACTATGGCAAAGATTATAAATATGCACATAGCTTCGAAAACAATTTTGCGGAATTAGAATTTCTTCCAGAAAAACTCTCTGGTACTACTTTTTATAATCCACAACAAAATGCACGTGAAGAAGAAGTAAGAAAATTTTTAAAAGCTCGCTGGCAAAAAAAATACGGGTATTAGGATTTATAAATAAGTATGATTTATAGATTTCATTTTAAAATAAGCCAACTTATTTTAAACAAAAACAGCCAGCTTTTTACGGCTGACTGCTTAACATTAAAACCCCCATCATTATTTTACAATCTTTTGATTAGCTATTACTTTTCCATTAATAATAAAATTGGCAATATAAGTTCCACTTGGTAGTACGCTCAAGCCATCTATTTGCATATTGTTAAATCCTTTATTAGCAGTAAGTATTTTAGTTGCTGCAATTTGTCCTGCTAAATTTACAATTCTAATTTCTACGTTAGCTTTGTCGTTGCTATTAAAACGTACCATCAATCTTTCTGTAAATGGATTTGGAGAAACTTGCATTTCTACGTTAGCCTCATTTTTAAGACGCACTACAATAATCTTACTGTAAGAAAATTTACCGTCTTTATCAAATTGCTTTAAGCGGTAATAAGCAACTTTATTATCTTGAGCAATTGCTGAATTATCTTGGAATGAATATTCGTTTTTGCTGTTGTTTGAAATGTTGCTTAAAACCGTTCCTATTTTGCTAAATGAATTTCCGTTAGTAGAATATTCAATTTCAAAATGGCTAGTATTAATTTCTTCCGCAGTAATCCAATGTAGTATTACCGTTTTGTTAGCTACAACTGCATCAAACGAAATATATTTAAGTGGCAATATTTGAGTATAATCAAAACCTTTAAAATAATTACCTTTTTGTCTACCAATTGATACAACATCTAAATTGTTTGCACCTACTTTGTATGTGAAAGTGTTTATGTGGGTATTCATTAAAGTAAACATTACTTGTTTTGCACTTGTATCTACAGCTGGATATTCTACCCCACCTATATTTGTAGCTTTATATTCGTTTCCAGTTCTTACTACATCAATTTCTAAAGTATTTGCTTGGTAAGAAATTACACTACCTGCTCCCATATCCAATGCATCTACTTCATGCAATAATGCATTACCATCAATATCCATTGCAGTTACCCTTACAGTATCAATAGTTCTACGGGTATTTTGGTTGGCATTACCTTGGTAAAATTCAATTTTAAATTCTACTAAACCATTGCTATTAGCTGGTACATTTATCATTGGAGAAAATGCTTCTGGCTTAGTAAGATTGTTATCATCTAAAATACCAACAGTAGCACCACCAGTTGCACTTACAATAGTAACTACTGCACTAGTACCAGGGTATACATTTGTAAACTTATACTTAGCACCAACTTGTAAAGCACTACCGCTTAATAAAGTAGGTGTACTCGTAAAAGTCATTCCATTATTACTAGATGTTTGAGAATTTGCTGTAAAAGAAATTATCAGCAATGCAATTGAAGAGATTAGACTCTTGATTAGATTTTGGTTCATTTTTTAGATTTTTTTTCTTTAAAAGGACACGGCTTGATGCTTGGCGTCATTGATAAAAAAACAAGTCTGAAGTTTTTTCTACATGAAGTAGAAGTTTTACTACAGATTGTAAAGATATAGACTTTGTCGACATAAAAAAATAAATTTGTAGTAATTTTACTATTTTAAGAGGGTTTATACTTGAAAAGTAGCTTAAATGTTAAAAACTTTAACATTTAAAAGCCCAAAAAAAGTTAGAAAAAGACTTTTGTGAGCTGCTAGACTGTCAAATTTTTAACCTTCGAGGATAGCTTAAGATTTTATTTGCATCAAATGGCTATAATTCAACCTCAATACATTAATTCAGTTTTATATGTAATGTGTTAAACAATGGCAAATATTGAGTTTATATGTAAATCAAAGAGAGAAGTTAAGTCAGGTTAAAATATCCAACACCACGTTTCGTATCCCCTTGAAACGTACGCTAAGTTCTCCCACATGTTTACGATTTGATAATTTTATGGATGTGAAAGTTGACTGAGGAGAAAGGTTGGTGGGGTAAGAACCTAGGCAGTTGATTATGGATTTGTGTTGAAGGGGATGTAATTTTTTTTGGAGCATGAGCTTCGAAAGTTATGCTGAACATTTGTAATCAGGCTATCCGCTGCAATCTTTTTTTTGTTCCTCAAAAAAGGATTTTCGCTTCTATCCTGGCTACGCTGAGCAGTGAATCTTTATTGTGCTTTTATAGAAGCGGAGATGGGGGCGGATGATGTATGCTTCTCTAATTTTATAGAAATTAAAAAAGAATTGATAAATTTGAGAAAAGAATTTTATGGCAAATACCTATACTCAACTTTATGTGCATTTGGTTTTCTCTCCTAAAAATAGACAGGCATTAATAAGAAAAGAATGGAAAAATGATTTGGAGAAATATATTACAGGTATTGTACAAAACAATAAACATAAAATGCTAGCCATTGGAGCTATGCCTGACCATATTCATATTTTTATTGGCTATAACGTAAACCAATTGATACCTGATTTGGTAGAAAATATTAAAACTTCAAGTAATGCTTGGATTAAAGATAATCAACTTTCAAAATTTAAGTTTGATTGGCAAAAAGGATATGGTGCATTTTCCCATTCTCGTTCGCAATTGGATACAGTTGTAAAATATGTTTTGAATCAAGAAGAACATCATAAGCAAATTAGCTTTAAAGAAGAGTATTTGAATATGCTTAAGAAAAATGATATTGATTTTAAAGCCGAATACGTATTTGAGTTTTTTGATGATGTAGATGTATGAAAACTATTACCCTGTGATATTGCAAACAAATATTACGGTGCGCTGCACCTGTAAAACTTTTTGCTGCTCTTGCAGCTACAAATATTGCGGTGCGCTGCACCTATGCGATTAATAGCATTTATTTTTTTAGTTGTAAGAGTTGTAGTTTGTTGTAACATTTGTTTATTAATGGAGCTACCACAGTTGCAGCGCACCAAAACCTTTGTAGTTTAAATAATAAAGAGGGTAACAAAGGTGCAGCGCACCGAAATATTTTTTAGCCTTCTCCGATAATATAAACTCGAGATATTTTATGCAAACAAATATTACGGTGCGCTGCACCTGTAAAACTTTGTGCTGCTCATGCAGCTACAAAGATTGCGGTGCGCTGCACCTATGCGATTGATAGCATTTCTTTTTTTAGTTTTAAGAATAGTAGTTTGTTGTAACATTTGTTTTTTAATGGAGCTAAACAGGTGCAGCGCACCAAAACCTTTGTAGTTTAAATAATAACGTGGGTTACATAGGTGCAGCGCACCGAAATATTTTTACATCCTTCTCCAATAATATAAACACGACATTTTTATTGCAAACAAATATTACGGTGCGCTGCACCTGTAAAACTTTGTGCTGCTTTTGCAGCTACAAAGATTGCGGTGCGCTGCACCTATGCGATTGATAGCATTTCTTTTTTTAGTTTTAAGAGTTGTGGTTTGTTGTAACATTTGTTTATTAATGGAGTTACACAGGTGCAGCGCACCAAAACCTTTGTAGTTTAAATAATAAAGAGGGTAACAAAGGTGCAGCGCACCGAAATATTTTTATAGTACAAAGCCATGGTACATGCTCCACGAAACGTACGCTAAGTTATACTCCATGTTTACGATTTTATAACTTTATGGGTGCGAAAGTTGATTGAAGGGAATGACGTGGGTACACGAACCTAGGCGAAGAATTATCCTTCTTTTTCATCATCTTTCCTCTTGCTTTGACGAACACCCAATTCCTTTGCAATTATTTTTATAGCATCTTCCTCAGCAGAATTAGAATCGAGTATGCTCCTAATAGTTGCCTTAAATTCCGTTTTAGCATTTTCATTATTATTATCAAAAATTAATTTTAATTTTTCTTTATTTTGAGAAATAATTACACGACAATCTGTATTCCTAATAATTTCTGTAGTTAAAAATTTTCTAAGGACATCGTTTAAATCTTCCAAATATCCGTAACTAAATAACCAACTGCCAAAAAATTTGAATTGCTCTACATTCATTTGATGATTAGAAACAAATCTATCTCGTAAATCTTTAAATGTTATTTCAAGACTTTCAATCTTTAATTTTGTTATAATATTATTCCAATTATTTTTCTTAGGAATTGAAAAAATACCATCTGTGATATCATTTAAAACTAGCTTTATCGCATCTACAGCTTCTTGCGTAAATAAATAATTATTTAATAAAAGTACTGCTTTAAATTCATAAGAATTTTCATCTTTTAGCGCAATTTTCCATTCATTCAAATCTTTTTTATTCAAATAATTTTTTAACCCATCAATACAATAATTAGAGAGTTCAGATTCAATTTTTATTGCATTCTCAAAGAAGAAAATATCAGGAATTGTACTTTTTATATTTTCTAGATTTAAATCATTGTTATTCCATTGATTTATACTTTTAATCAAATCAATTGGGTTTATATTGCCATTGTCACAAATAGATTTAAATTTTTTCAAAACCTCTCCCAAATCAAGTCTTTTCTGAAAATCAAAATTCAAAACCAAATTATTGCAAACTGCATTATATAGTGGAGAATTAAAAGATTCTAAATTTAAAAGCATATCATCATAATCAATATAGTTATGAATCTTACTGGATATTTTTTCAACTGTATCCTTATCAACAAGATTTAATATTTCATTAAAGTAAGACCTGTAATTTGATTGAAAGTCATTTAATTTAGCTAGACGCATGCAACAAATATCATAATAAAAATCATCTTTATCAGCTAATTCATTCTTTATTGTATATATCTGTGCATCCTCTAGTAAAGGCTCTAGAGTTTTACTAATACAACTTTCTTTATATAGTTTGAATAAAATTTCAATAATTTCTTTATTCGAAGCTATGCTCGTTTTTTTAATATTAATATTTTCTTCGATTTTTAATATAAACTTTTCTAATTTGTACTCAGAATTAATAATATTAATAAAATCAATCTTTGAAAGTTCCTCTTCGCTTGCAGGGATTTCAGATAAATATTTATCTAATTCATTGTTATCACATGAAATATTGTAATAATCATAGCTTTTCTTTGCAAGGCGCACAAAAGAGATAAAATCTTCAACTGAAGTTTTTATATGTGGAAGTTTATCTTGTAAAGCGAAGGTGAATATACCTTTCTCTTCTAGCTTTTTTAACTCATTAACACTTTTGAAATATTCAATAGATTTATATGTTCCTGATTTTTCAAAATCACTTAAAACTCTTTTAAGATACTCTTCCTTTTTATTAATTCTTTTTAAGAGGATTATCTGATATTCTTTCAGAGTGTTAGTTGCTTCTGACCAATTATTTACTTTTAGATAAATGTCCTCCCAAATTTGATTTGTAAACTCACTTTCTAATTTATCTAAACATAAAACTGAATTCTCAACATTAATTATGCCTAACAACGATTTATTAAAAATATCATAAAACTCAGTTGATTGAGAAATTGTATTTGCCACTTCAACATCATTGTTATTAAAAGCTCTTTCAAGTTTATTAGTATATATAACTTGTATAGCTTTATCAGGCTCAATTTGATATACAAGTGCGCCAATATTTCTAGCTAAATTCTCATCATTTTGATATTTGTATAAAAGCCCACCAAGATATGTAGGAGATATAATCTCATTGAATGAATCCGATAAAATAATTTCTTTTTTGAGAATAAATAAAGCTACATAATCGAATGGAATAGAAATGTTAATTTGTTTAATTGATACAAATTCATTTATAAAAGCAATAATTCTTCTCGGGGTAATTCCTTCTGCTAATACATCATAAATAAGAACTACAATATCATAATCTTCTTTTGTACAAGATTTATCAAAGGCTTCGTTCCATTTTTGTGCAAAAAACTTTTTCCAATCTGATAGAATTGGAGGAGAGACTCTATAAACAATATTAAAAGTTTTAAATGACTGTACGCAATTTGGAATAAACTAATTTATTTAGTATGTTTGTCTAAAATAGTTAGTTATGAATATGTCATTTTTCTTTAGTAATTATGCAACGGAAGAAAGTTGTAAGCTTTTTTTCAAGGCTAGAAAAGAG